>NZ_DATCSC010000035.1:0-11854 GCF_036568685.1 Chitinimonas sp. | reverse complement strand
TGTCACGCCGCTTTGCGGCCGCTACCGGCATGAATCTGCGGCAGTACGTGGCCGGCTTGCGGCTGGAGCTGGCGGCCTTTCTGCTGCGCACCAGCCGGCTGGGCCTGGTACAGATTGCCGATGAATGCGGCTATGGCAGCGGCAGCGCGCTCAGCCATGCCTTTCTTGCAGGCCAGGGCTGCAGTCCCGCGCAGTACCGCCGCCTACAGGGCAACACCACTGGCGGCTAATGCTCAGGCCATCACCAGATCAGCCACTGGCAGGCACTAGCAATTACCCGATCACCCAAGCGTGGGCGTTTCAATTGTTGATGGTGACCGACAAGTCGCGGAACAGCGTTAGCGGTATGGATTCCCCCAGTGCCAGGTAACCTGCGTCGTTAGGATGCAGATGGTCGCCGCTGTCGTAGCTCGGCAGCAGGCGGCGGGGGTGCTTTGGGTCACGCAGGACCCGATCGAAGTCGAGCACGGCATCGAACTCATCGGTGCGCCGCATCCAGGCATTGAACTGCTGCCGCTGTGCTTCCTTGCGCGCGGTGTAGTAACCGGGGGCGAGATCCGTCCCTTCAAAGGGCGGCGCGGTCGTGCCTATCACGCGTATGCCCTGTGCATGCGCGCGGGCGATCAGCTCCCGATAGGCTGCGATCAAGGCCCGCACGCTTACCCGCTCGTGCCGGGGTGCCAGGTTACCCGGCAAGCCAATATCGTTGGTACCAAGGCGAATGATGACGGCCTTCACCTTGCACTGCTGCAGCACGTCGCGCTCAAAACGCAGCAGGCCCGCCTCGCCCAGTGCCGGGCCGGCCGGGTTGCTCGCCCCCTGCGGGCTACCATGCAACAGGCGGTTGCCGATGATGCCCAGGTTCAGCACCCCGACCTCGCCGCCCCAACCCGCTTGTGCCTGTAGGCGCCGCGCCAGAATGTCTGGCCAGCGATGATTGCTGTCCGAAGTTGCGCCATCGCCATCAATCACGGAATCGCCAAAGGCAACCACCGTCGCGCCGTGCGTGCCCGCCATCACCTCCACACCAGTCAGGAAGGGCCAGGACGCGGTCTCTCCGCCGACAGGAAACGAGGCAGCAGCGGTCGCGTCGCCATTAGCCGTCGAGACATAGCTGGTTTGTAACGCCATGAAATGCGAGGTGGTCGCATCGGTAGCCGCAGGCAGAAACAGGCTGATTGCCAAGTCCACCAGGGCGGGCACCTTGAGGTCGACCGGATCACTGGTCCAGGTAGCACCCGCCGGAATGACTGGTGCGGGCTGCCCCGCGAACGTGAGGACCCGGTCAGAAGCGGGGTCGATATCGGCACCAGTCAGACGACGGGCGATATGTACGCTGCCGATGGCCAGCGGCACCTTTCCATAAGTATTGGCCAGCTTGATCCGGACTTGCTCCCCCCCGGCGCTGGTATGCACGATCAGGCGCAGGGTCTGGTTCTGGTAATGCGCCGGCTTACCCGCCATGGCCGGCTGCGGCGCAGCGGCCCAGCTACCCAGCCACAACTCGGGCGCTGGCTCGCTGGCTGATGACGATGCCCATGCCGATAGGTGCAGACCCATGGCAAGCAACGGGACGAAGCGACGCAGGGCCTGGATGAAGAGAGGGAGAGTCATGCACATCTTGTAGCAGATTTGCCCACGCCCACAGATATTTCCCCCGGGGTTTGCGCGCATCAGACACACCCATCGCAAAGCCAACGCGGCCCACCTTGGCATCGCTCAGCACATACTGTGTCGTCGCTGCGCATAGCGTTTGCCCGCCAGGCCGGTTAGGTTCTGCCGCAAAAAACGGAGAGCGATAATGACGCGACGCCGAACCGGGCCAGATAGGCGAGACCTACAGCGGCAGCGGCAATGCCATCGATGCGGGGACGGCGCCAGGCTGCACAAGAAGCGCGGTAGGGTCAGTCGCGGCATCGCCGCCCTGTCGATGCTGCTCTGCAACGCCTATCCGGTGAGTCGGCCATATCGCTTGCAGGCCCTGGCTGCTGGCACTGCGGCCAGATCCCTACCACCCGTCGTCGGGTGTCGCCTTGCTGCTGATCGCGCACCGTGAGCAACAACAGCGCTGAGATGGGGGGCCGTTCAAGCTGCCGGTGACATCTTCTCGATGCGATTGCGGCCATTTTGCTTGGCGGCATAAAGCAACCTGTCCACCGTATGGATAAAGTCGGTGGGGTGCATACCCTCGCCCGGCACGATGCTGCCCACCCCCATGCTGGCGGTCACGAGCTGGCTGACCGCCGATTGTTCATGCAGGACGGCCTGCTTTTCGATCAGGCGCTGGCAGCGCTCAGCCACCTTGATGGCCGCCTCCAGGTCGGTCTCCGGCAGCATGAGAATGAATTCCTCGCCACCATAACGCGCCGCCAAGTCGCGGGGACCGACCAGAGCAAGGTTCAGGGTCTGGGCGATCTGGGTCAGGCAGTGGTCGCCCTCTATATGGCCATAGAGGTCGTTGAACTGCTTGAAGAAGTCGACGTCGAGCAGGATCAGCGACAATGGTAGCTGGCTGTTGCGGGCGCTTTCCCACTCCAGCTCCAGGCTGGTGTCAAAGCGACGACGGTTGGCAATGCCGGTCAACCCATCCTTGAAGGACAACGCCTCCAGCTCCTTCTGCAGGCTCAGAAGCTTCTCTTCGGTCTTTTTACGCTCGCTGATATCGAACATAAAGCCGACCAGGGCATCGACCTCGCCGTCCGGCTTGCGCACCACATGGACCACGTCGCGTATCCAGACGTAGCCATTGTCCTTGGTCAGCGCGCGGTAGTCGGCCTCGTGGTCCACCCCGGCCTTGGACTGGGCGATACAGAAGTTAACCACGTAGTCACGGTCGTCCGGGTGTATGCGCATGGCCCAATCCTCGGCGCTGACCCAACTGTCCTGGCTCCAACCCAGCAGGGGTTCTATCTGCGGGCCGATATAGGCAAAGCGCATGCTGGCCCAGTCTATCTTCCAAGGTATGGCCTGGGTGGATTCCAGCAAGGTCTTGTATACTGCGCTATCGATATCGAGTTCGCTCATAGTGGCGCTACCACGCACTTTCCTTGGGGTTGCCGATGGGTTCAAATCAAGTCGGCGGGCCGCTCGTGGACCGTAGCGACCGGGTTCCAGTACCAGTAGAAATAGCCACCCTCGTTTTGCAGCAAGGTATGGGTGACGATGCTGTCCTGCCTGATATCGCCCCAGCAGGCGCGGGCGGAGTTGCGGTTGTTGTGCAGGTCTATGCAGGCCTGCCCCGCCAGCGCCGGCTTGGGCGGGATGTAGAGCGCGCTGCCACGCGGCACCCATAGATCGGCCAGGCAGATCCGGCCTTGCTCGGGCCAGTAGCGCCCCACCGAGATGACCAGGGGTTTGGTGGGGTCGGTGGAGGCGAACACGTGCGGGAAGTCGTGGTGTTCCAGGTCGGTACACACCACGCTGAGCAGTGCGTTTGCGGTGTCTTGGTACGGCGACCAGTGCCCGGCGAACACGCCATATTCGTATTCGATCTGCTGCAGCGCCACCACCGGGCTGCTGATCGCTACCGCCTGTCCCGGCTCGACCAGGGTGATACCGAAGGCGGCCGCGACATCGGGCGTGGCCCAGAGCGGCGCATACACCACCTCCTCTGCCGCAAAGGCCAGCTGGGTCTGCACGCCGTAGGGTGGCGTGGACTTGACGCCCATGCGCCTGGGTACGGCGTATTCATTACCCGCAGCCAAGGCTGGATCGGTCGGGCTGGGGGTAAGGGGGACCAGGCCGTCAGGCAGGGTACTCAGAAAGGTGGGCCAGCCACCGTCGTTGTAGAAGAACGGCGTTTGGACGATGTCGACCGCGGATTCCTGCAGCGCCTTGATAAACACGGGGGTGTCGAATACCGGCTCGGACATGGGCGCACGCAACCTTCAGTCTGCAGACTAGAAGTGCCCATTTGACCATAAGCAGATGCAGGAAAGATGAAGCACAGACCGCTAGGCCATCCCGGCCGGCCTGAGTGTTGGTTAGCGCCCACGCGCGCCGGCAAACAACCAGCCCGTAGGCCATGCAGAAGGAAAAGGAACTGACCGCCATAGCAAAAGGCGGCCCTGGAAACCATGGCCGCCCTCTGGCTCTCCGGCAGGCGCGCCGAGCACCGGCGTAGCCCGGCAGCAGGCTATCCCTATCCGATCAGGCCGCTGTAGCCCTGCTCAGCGACGACGCTCGATTACGGAGGCTGATTTGCCCATGCCCCGCTCGCTCAAGCTGCACCATCAAATTCTCGAGTCCGTTACGTTCCCCCCAGGCCATTTCCTCATTGGTAATCGCCGTCAGGACCAGCAGTTGCATCTTGCCGTTGGGCAAGGACAGGTGGTCTGGCAGGGGTGCGCGCGCCTTGCTGATGACTAGATTAACGCTGCTTCCATCACCCGCATCCATCTCCTCGATCAAGATGTGTTGCCGCTGCTCCACGATGCCCAGGATATCCATATCTGCAAGCAGGATCTCCCCCACCAGCCATTGCAGGGTCAGGAGCGGCCATGCCGCGCTTTCCCTGCTGAGCACGACCAGCTCGTAGCCGTAGCCTGGCCGTTCGGTGCGGGGCGGAGGATTCGCCTTCCGCTGCAACTTGGCTTTTCCTCCGAAGAGGGCACTCGATGCCTTGGCCCGTTCCAGCTCATTGGGCATATCGGGATTGGTGAGACCGAAGGTCGAGTAGACAAAAAGTGGTTGCCCCCCGGCGCTGGTGGGGATGTAAGCCAGCCCGCCGCCAGGCCAGACACCCTCGGCGCTTGGCGCGCCCAGCAGCTTGGGCGGCATGGCACCAAAAAGCTGCTCAAATAATCTGGTTCGCTGCTGGTAGACCGCCTGCCAATTTGCGTCCTGCGGTACAGGCGTAATCTCTGCGTTGCTATTCCCGCCAAGCAGCTTGCTCAAGAAACCCATGCGCTATTTCCCCCTAATAAATTCAAAGCCATTTCAATAGATCAACAAACACCTACCGATACAAACACGACGGCCCTGCCGGCGTGTTTGTATTCGACCCCGTTTACGGGCATAGGGAAAATAGCCGGCCTGGGCCCTGCATGTCATCCCTCGCCCGTGTCCTCAGCCGTGTAGTTGCAGGAACGATGAATGCAACGAGTATGGCCAGAAGGAATCTAGGGTTGCTTGCCATCCAGCCGGGACGGAAAGCACTCAAGCAGCCAATCGATAAACACCCGCAAACGGTGCGTCAGGTGACGGTTCTGCGGGTAGACCACGTGGAAGGGATAGGGCGCCGGCCGCCAGGCCTGCAAGATCTCGACCAGGCTACCGTTCCTGAGCGCGGGACCGGCGGCATAGGCAAAGGTCTGGATGATGCCGAGGCCAGCAAGGCCCGCCGCCAGGTGGGCATTGCTCTCGTTCACACCCATGCGGTGCTCGACCTTGAATTCACTGAGTATGCCGTCGCGCTCGAAACGTAGCGGCACCGCCCGGCCATTGAGGGTGGAGACATAGCTCACCAGCTTGTGGCCGTTCTTCAGTTCTTCCGGGTAGGCCGGCACGCCGTATTGCTTGAGGTAGCCCGGAGTCGCGCAGGTCACCATGCTGGCCTGGCCGATCGGGCGGGCGACCAGGGAGGAATCATCCAGCTTGCCGCCGCGGATGACGCAGTCAACGTTGTCGCCCACCAGATCCACCGCCCGGTCCGAGACACCCAGCTCCAGCCGGATATCCGGGTAGATAGCCAGGAAGTCCGGCAGTGCCGGGATCAACACGTCACGCGCGGTGGAGCCGCCCACATCGACGCGCAACTGGCCGCGTGGCTTGTTGCGGGCGATATTGAAAGAGGTATCGACATCCTCAAGCTCCCTCAGGATGCGTGCCGTCTTCTCGTAGTAGTCCTGCCCCTCGGCCGTCACCGTGACCCGCCGGGTGGTCCGCTGCAGCAGCCGCACCCCCAGGTACGCTTCCAATTCCTGCACCAGCTTGCTCAAGGTAGCATTTGGCATATCCAGCGTATCGGCCGCGCGGGTGAAATTACCCGCCTCCACCACCCGGGCAAAGGCCCGTATCGCTACCAACTGGTCCATCTTTGCCTCGCAACGCTTGATCGGATAATTATCCACATACATGGATAGTCATTTCGATCTTACACACTTTTTCCAAAAAGTCCGCAGTCCTAAAGTGCGCCTGCGCCCTGCAGCAACACCAGTGCAGCAGGGCAGGCAAATCCACTTACCGCACCTAAGGAGCAAATCATGAACAAGCCACTCAATGGAAAAGTCGCACTGGTCACCGGCGGCAGCACCGGCATCGGTCTGGGTACCGCGAAGGAGCTGGCCGAGCAAGGCGCCCGGGTCTTTATCACCTCCCGCCGCCAGGCCGAGCTGGATGCCGCCGTGGCCGAAATCGGCCCCGCCGCCACCGGCATCCGTGCCGACGCCTCGGTGCTGAGCGAGCTCGACACCGTCTACGCCCAGATCGCCAAGCAGGCCGGCCAGCTCGACATCCTGTTCGCCAACGCCGGTGGTGGCGACATGCTGCCGCTCGGAGCCATCACCGAAGAACACTTCGACCGCATCTTCGGCACCAATGTGCGCGGCGTACTGTTCACGGTACAGAAGGCCCTGCCGCTGCTGCGCGATGGCAGCTCGGTGATCCTGACCTCCTCGACCACCTCCGTCCAGGGCACCGCCAACTTCAGCGTCTATAGCGCCAGCAAGGCCGCCGTGCGCAACTTCGCCCGCTCCTGGGCGCTGGACCTGAAGGACCGCGCCATCCGCGTCAACGTGGTCAGCCCCGGCCCCATCCGCACCCCGGGCCTGGGTGGCCTGGTGCCCGATGAAGCACGCCAGGGCCTCTACGATTTCCTGGCCAGCCAGGTACCGCTGGGCCGCCTGGGTGAGCCGCAGGAGATAGGCAAGGCGGTAGCCTTCCTGGCCTCGGACGCCGCGAGCTTTGTGAATGGCATCGAACTGTTCGTCGACGGTGGCATGGCCCAGGTCTGATCGCCGGGCGGCCCGGGCCCGGGCACGGCCTGGGCCGCCCCACCACGCAAAGGAGATCCACACATGACTACCACAGCCCCAGATATCGCCGTCGTCCAGGCACTGATAGACCGCCATTTCGACATCTGGAACGACCACAATCCGGAAAACTGGCCGGCCAAGTTCACCGTGGTCTATGCCAGCCAGTTCTATGTTGCCGACTATGCTGGCGTAGCAAACGGCTATGGCGAGGTGGCGCAGTTGATCCAGCGCGTGCAGGCCGACCACCCCGACTACACCTTCCGACCGGACCCCGTCGCCTGGAACCACGGTCTGGGCCGCGTCACCTGGGGTTATGGCCCCAAGGCGCAACCCTACGCGCGCTGGGCGTGACCAGCCTCCTTATCTCCGCCTTGCTGTGCTTCCAGGCAGACCGGCCATCCATGGCGATACTGGTTTGGCTGATGCTGCTGGCGGGCTCCGCTCCCGTCATCGCCGTGATGCTTGCCTACAAGCCGCGGCTCTTGTAGGTGCTGTGGCCGTGGGGTGATCGCTACGCACTGCGCAATCAGTAAGCAATCGGTTTACTGCCATCACCCTGGCCAGACTTTGTCAGCACACAGGGCACGCACGGCGGAGGTCCGTGAAAAGGCGCCGCTTACCTAGGTGTTCTGCTTGCTCAGCTTCGCCAGGTAGCGCTTGAAGATCAATGCCCCGTATAGGATGGCGGCCGGAATGAGTGTCACCGCACTGAACTGCAGCAGCGAATGCAACATCGTGGGCTGCGTCGGTAGCAAGCTGTCGATAAGCCAATAGAGCAAGAGCAGACAGAGGTAGAGCAACGGCCCTACGAGCAGCCAAAGGTCACGGTTACCCTTGCCGACGATGGCAAAGCTGATGGCAATGAAAGGGAGATTGGCCGCCAGGGCCATGATGGAAATCAGCGGATCCATATCAGGTTTTGTCGGAGGAATAGCGTGTGCGAGACTGGGGCCTACTACGCCGGCACCGGACTTGATCTTAGCTGGTGAAACTGGGATGGCTTACACGTCAGCCGGGGGAGCCCAATGTAGGGCCGCGCATTCTAATGGCGCAAGCGTAAAACTTGGCTACCCCCCGCACGCAAAGGATGCATGGTGTCTTTGTCACAAAGCCCCGAACTATTGCGCCGGCTGCTGCGCGCCAAGGATAGGATGGACGCCGCCTCCCACGAGGAGTGGCCCGTTGAGCGCCTGGCCGAGGTCAGCGCCGTCTCGGCGGCGCACTTTGCCCGCTCCTTCAAGGCCGCCTTTGGCCTGCCGCCGCATCGCTATCTGCTCACCCGGCGCATAGAGCGGGCGGTGGCGCTGCTGCGCGATACTGATCTGCCCATTACCGAAATCGCCTTCCAGACCGGCTGGAAGAGCCTGGGCACCTTCGGGCGCATCTTCAACGACATCACCGGTGAGAGTCCGGGCAGCCTGCGGGCCCGCCATCAAACAGCGCCTCATGCACGGGAACAGGTGCCCGAGTGCTTGGTACGCGCCGCCCACCGCCCCGACCTGCAAATAGCAGTTTCGGAGAAGCGGCGACAGCAGACCATGGAGACAATGGAGCCTCAATCAAAGGAGGTCACATGACTCAAGGCATAGATGTCGTCGGCGTATACGTACGCGATCAAGACGAAGCACTGCTGTTCTACGTCGAAAAGCTGGGCCTTCGCGTCCACACCGATGTGCGCAACGGCGACTACCGTTGGCTCACGGTGCAGCACCCGGAGCAGCCCTCGTTTCAACTCGGTCTCTTCAAGCCCGGCCCGCCCATGCACGACCCGGCGACCGCCAAGACCCTGGCCGAAGTCGTCGCCAAAGGCGCCATGCCGCCGCTGGTACTGGTGGTGGACGACTGCCGTGCTGCCTACGAGCGACTGAGCAAGAAGGGCGTGGAGTTCACCCAGGAACCGGTTGATCGCTACGGCACGGTGGATGCCGGCTTCCGTGATCCGTCCGGCAATGGATGGAAGATGATTCAATCCAGGAGCGGCAAATGAGCTGGGCCCGCGGGATGCAACAAAGCCACCGCTGGCTGTCCATCGTGTTCACGCTGACCGTCGTCGCCAACTTCGCCTACCGGGGTGTAGTAGCGGGTGAGCCACCGATGTGGCTAACCTACGCCCCGCTGCCACCGCTCTTTCTGCAGCTGGTTTCCGGGCTGTACCTGTTTGCGCTGCCGTATATGGCCAAAGGTAGGAGGCAGGCACGCGCCTGAACGACTAGCCAGCAGGCGCCACAGCGGCGCCGCTGGTTGCGGGTCCGCTTACGGCAGAACAAGCATCGGCATGACTCGGGTGAAACGACGAAGGCGATAGTTTTGGCGGGATAGTCGGAAGCCCCGGTGCTATGCTCTCCCGCGGAATTTTTTCACCAAACGAGCATGGATCTTCTCTTTCTCGGTACCTCATCCGGCGTGCCCACCAAGCAACGCAACGTGACCGGCCTGGCCGTGCTTGAAGAGTCGGGCAGCGCCTGGTACCTCGTCGATTGCGGCGAAGCCACGCAGCATCAGCTTCTACACACCCCACTGTCGGTCAACGATCTTGCCGCCATCTTCATTACCCACGTACATGGCGATCATAGCTATGGCCTCCCGGGGCTACTGGCCAGTGCGGCCATGTCGGGCCGTAAGCACCCACTGACGCTGGTCGCGCCTGCTGCCGTCGAAGCTTGGATTGCTGCGACCAGAGCCTTCAGCGAGCTCTACCTGCCCTACGAGTTGAATTTCGTCGCGGTGGAAACGCTTGATAATTGGCAAGGCGGTAAGTTGCGGGTAGAAGCGGTGCCGCTATCGCATCGCGTGCCTTCCTATGCCTACGTCTTCACCGAAACGGGGCAGGAACCTAGCCTGGACACGGCTCGCTTGGCAGCCCTGGGCATACCGGCCGGCCCATTGTGGGGGCAGCTCAAGAAAGGGCAGGACGTGGCGTTCGGCGGACAGATGCTACGGAGCGCAGATTTTCTTCACTACCCGCACCCACTGCGTCGCATCGTGGTGGGCGGCGACAACGATACGCCGGCGTTGCTGGCGACGGCTTGCGAATCAGCGCAAGTGCTAGTGCATGAAGCAACCTACACAGCGGAAGTCGGCAGCAAGGCCGGCGACGTCGGTCATAGCACGGCCGCGGCCGTTGCTTCGTTCGCGCAATCGGCCGAGCTGCCCAATCTGGTGCTCACGCACTTTAGCGCACGCTATCAATCAGACCTGACGCGCTCGCCCTCTATTGGCGATATCCAGGCAGAAGCTGCCGCACACTATGACGGCAACCTCGCCATTGCCGAAGACTTTGCGCGGTACCGGCTGGATCGGGCGGGGACGCTAAAGAAGGTTGAACCTTCGGTTTCGTGATGCGCAGGCCTGGCGTCACGGATAGAGAGGTTTAGGGTCAGTTCCTTCATAACTTGGAGTTAGGCTTTATATTTTTCATCGTGTAGACGCGTGCAAAATACATAGCCAGACCCCAATTTACGTTTGCGTGCGCACAGGTTCTAGTCCTTGCCATTTCAACTCTATAGCAGAGAGTTGTTTTCCAAACTGAAGAGCCCCTTAGATCGGCAGTGAACCAAGCTCGCTGTTATTCAAAAAAAGAAACAGCACAGTGTGGTTGTTAGGCAACATCCGACAAGCCCAAACCACTCAATGATAAACAAGTACAGCGTATTCACACGTGGTGCTTGCAGCAAGAAATCTTATAGTTATCCACAACCCAAACCAGCCCAGACACTAGCTCTAGATAGCTACAGAAGCAGCCACGGCATTGAAAAAATGTTCTTGTCATAAATTGTCGGCAAGTGCATAGCCAATCGACGTGTTGCAAACATACTTGGGATGCAATGTAAGTTCACTCAGAGACCTCGCATCAAGGCCTGGCCATATAAGCGAAACAGCGTTAGTCTTACAGACACTTGACTAGGCACTTAATATTAAAGCACCAATTAACATTATTAAAATAAATCTGATTGGAGTGAAGCTTGACAACCAGCTTAAAAATTGCTGCACATGCAGCCAATGACTCTCAAACAAATCTATCGATTGATGCAACTGGCGAGGCATATGGCAGCCTCACTCCTGAATTAGTAATAGCTCTCTGCGGCCCCATTGGATCCCCCCTCCATGAAACAGCAGTACAAATGTCAAATATTTTGGGAGAATTTGGTTATTCTACCGAATGCATTCGACTCAGCTCATTAATAAGAATTAATAGCGACAAGACAAAGAAATCTCTCGACACCACGTCAAAATTCTCCGAAATACAGTCGCTCATAGATATTGGTGATGAACTACGGTCAACATACGGTAGCGATATACTTGCCAAGCTCGCCATTGCTAAAATCAGCGCCGACAGGAAGCGAAAGTATGGTGAGTTTCAGGATGTGGCGGGGGAGGCAGGGATTGAGTCCGCAAAAAAGATAAAGAATCAAAGAATTTGTCACATTATTGATTCGGTAAAAAACAAGGCGGAACTTGACTTATTGCAACTCATTTACGGCGAGGCGCTATTTTTTATAGGCGTATTCTCCCCTCTGGAAATCAGAAGTACAAATCTAGCCAAGCCTGGTTATCTAAAACCAGAGGAAATTAATAAGCTAATTGACACAGACTCTGGCGAAGAATTTTCTCATGGCCAGCGAGTCAGAGATACTTTCCCCCGCGCCGACTTCTTCTTAAGAACTGACTACCCTGTTGTTGGCCCTTTAGAAGGTAAGGCACTCGGCCAAATTACTGAGAAACTTCGGCGCTTTTTTGATCTTATATTTCGCAGCGCCGTTATAACGCCTACCCCAGAAGAAACCGCCATGTATGCAGCTGCATCCGCTGCAAGGAACTCCGCCTGCCTTTCCCGCCAAGTAGGAGCCGCGGTAACTAGCTTCAATGGTGAGCTACTGGCG
>NZ_DATCSC010000034.1:0-95811 GCF_036568685.1 Chitinimonas sp. | reverse complement strand
GGTGCCGAAGGCGGCGGTGGCGGTGAGTTTGGCCTGACCGGCGGCGGCGGTGATGGCGAGAGCGACGATATGTACGACCAGGCAGTCAGCTATGTGATCAAGAGCCGCAAGGCTTCGATCTCCTCGGTGCAGCGCCAGCTGCGTATCGGCTACAACCGGGCCGCGCGCCTGATCGAGCAGATGGAGCAGGCGGGCTTGGTCAGCCCCATGGAAACCAACGGCAACCGCACCGTACTGGTACCGGCGCGGGAGGAATGAAAAAGGGCGGCCTGGCCGCCCTTTTTCATTCCTGGTCGCATCTACAGGCCATGTTCCTTTTTGTAGTCTGCGATCTTCTCCTTGAGTTCACTATAGGGCTCGCACGGTAGCCAGCAGAGCTTGTCCAGGGCCTTGAGCTGCTCTTCCGCCTTGGCCAGATTGCCCACCATCAGATAAGCCTCGCCCAGGTACTCATGCGCCCCTTTGTGATTGGGATTGAGCCGCAGTGCCACCTCGTAGCGCTGGAAGGCAGTGTCGGTATCTCCCTTCTGACGGTAGGCATAGCCTTGGTAGTTCCAGGCGTCGGCATTCTTCGGGTCGCGCTGCGTCACCGCCTCCATATAGCGGATCGCCGTCGCCCAGTCCTTGCGCTCTATCGCCTTCTCGCCGCTGGCGTAGTCCGGGTCCTGCATGACCGCCGGCTGCCCGCCACTTCCCCCTCCGCCCCCGCCACCTGACGCCCAGGCCGGCGTCACCACACACAGCCCCCAGAGCAATCCTGCCGCCAACGCGTGCCTCATGATCAGACTCCTTGCCCTGTTCATTGCAGATCGATACGGCCATAGACGCCGTGGCTCTCATCACCAGGCCCCGCGGCATAGAACAGCGTATTGAGCGGCTGGCTATTCAGGCCGTTGCCAAAGGCGATGCCCCAAAGCCCTTCGATGACCAAGGCACTGCCGTCAGTCTTGCTCAAGGTACCCTTGTAGGCCCCGCTGGCCGGGTCGTAGGCATTGATTTTGCCATCACCGAAGTTACCTACCAGCAACATGCCGCTGTACGGACCGAAGTTGGTCGGCGCCATGGCCAATCCCCACGGCGCATTCAACTTCTCGCCACTGACGAGGCGCTTGAGCAGGCTACCGTTGCCGTCAAAGACGTCGACCAAGCCCAGGCCTGCACCAACGGTGGAGTCCTCTGCCTTGGCATCCTGCTTGGCGTAGGTGACGTAGAGCTGACCACCCAATGCCTGGATGTTGTAGGGGGCGTAGCCAGCCGGCAGGTTGGCGTCCTTGAAGCCACCCATGACCGATATCTGGGCGAAACTGCTGTCGAATACGTCGATCTTGCCGTTATGGAAGTCCGCCGCGAACAGCAAATTGCTGCCGCCTTGGTTCAGCAGCGCCAAGCCGGTGTAGCGCTTGCCGGCACTGCCACCATCGTAGACCGTAATGGCACTACCCTGGTTGACGCTGGGTGACCAGCCAGACAAGGTGCCGGCTTCGCCGACGAATAGGAAGGCGCTGGCACCGCTGCCGCCGCCCTGGCTGACTTTGAAGTCCTGGCTGCCGTTGAACACGATCCCGGTTGGCGAGGCGCTGCCAACCGTTCCAGCCGGTATGCCGACCACTAGCGACTGTGGCACGCCGTTGCCATCGTAGAGGGTGGACTTGCTGGTGCCGTTGTCCGATACCCAGACAAAGCCCGCGGGGTTGAAGGCTACCCCCCAGCCGTTGACCAGGTTTGCATCCTTGTAGGTCGTACTAGCGCCATCCGAGACCAGGGCCTTGGCGGTGTAGCTGGTCCCGCTGCCGCCACCGCCCCCAGGCCCGCCAGGGCCACCGCCATAGCCGCCCCCTCCTCCGCCACCATCCCCACCGCCACAACCGGCCAGTAAGCCGGCCAACAGGCCGACACAACACCATAGTCTTGTCTGGTTTACGCGCTTCATCGTCTTCTCCTTTACCTGCTGGATTGGAATCGGTCATACCCATGCGGTGTATTCCGCGTTCGGGCAGAGCGGTTCATAGCGGGTGAAAAAAGACTCAGAAGTAGCGGGCCAGGGTACTCACCCAAGCCCTACGAGATGCTTCGTAGTAGGCAGGCAGCGGCCCTTGACCGTGACTGGTACTGTAGGCGAGCTGCCACTCCCAACCATTGCGGTGCAAGGCGACACCGAGCCGCTGGTCATGACGCCAACCATCGCCCCCAGCATGGCCACCGACCCGCCCAAGCCAACCCAGGTGGCCAAAGACACTGAGCTCTCGCGACAACGGCAAGCCGCCATTGAATTCCAGGTAGGCCGTCTGTACCGGATGACCTAAGTAACGCGGGGAATAGTAGATCCGGACGTTCCCACGCTCGGCCAGGAGGCCGGCGTAGAGCTCCTGATAGTCGTAGCGGCTGCTGTGGGTGTAGTGAGTAGCCAGCATGCCCAGTTCGGCGCCGTTGCCTTCGGTACTGTGCAAGGTCTGGCCCAGATAGAGCAGTGCCTGCCCCTCCTTGCGCTCGGCAGCGAGACTGACGCGCGCCAAGGCCCCGCCGGCATACCAGCCATCCGGGTCGTCATAGGTCACGCCGGCCCGGAGGCTGGGCTTGCCGTCGCTAAAACTGCTGCCACGAAAACGATAATCCGAATCCAGCGCCAGCGTTCCGCCCAGCTGCGCGTAAGCGAGCCCGCTGCTACTGATCAGCAGGCCATGACACATCAATAGGGGGAAGATCGCGTGCTTAGGCACATCACTCCCGGATGGCGGCTCTGAGTGGCGGCGCCCCACTGCAATCGCAGACGCAGTTGCCCAGCTGCCGACCCAAGGTCGCGCAGGCATCCACCCTTCCGCCACCCGAGGTCAGCAGCATCCGGCCCTCGGGTGGCCGCCCCAGGCTGGCCAACAGGGCGTACAGACCACTGACGTGGGCAGCGGCATAGGAGGAGCCAGACACCAGCCCCCAGCGGCCGCCCGGCAGGCTGGTCGGCACATCGCTGCCCGGTGCCAGCAGCGTATTTGCCGGCACCGCCGCACTACTTTCACTGGCTACCGCCACCACACCAGGTAACGAAGCCGGAAAACCTCCGTCGGGCCGATCAGGGTCACGCGCCCCGATCACGACAATGCCGCGTGCCATGGCGACCTCCAGCAAACGTGTTAGCAATCTGTCCTGCGGGCCGCTCAGACTGAGGTTGATGATGCCGGCCTCCTTGCCGATCGCCAGGTTCAGCGCTTTGGCTAGGCTCAGGGTATCGCAGATCGTACTGTCCGCCGTGCGCTCCCAGCAGGCCCGAAGGCCCAGCAGGCTGGCCTCCGGCGCAACGCCGACAATGCCCAGGTGATTGTCCGCCCGTGCGGCGATGATGCCCGCCACCGCCGTGCCGTGATGCTCCGCCCGGAAGGGATGGTCGTCGACCAGGTTTTCGTTGAGCAATACCTGCCCGGCGAGGTCGGGGTGCTGGGCCTCGATGCCGCTGTCGACCACCGCCACGCTGACCTTGGCCGCGTGGCCGCCCAGTTGCCGAACAGCGGCATGCAGCTGCGCCAGGTGCCAGCGTTGTGTTGCCGGCTGGAAAGGCAGCAAGGGGTCGTCTTCTGCCTGCTGGGTCCGATAGGTATGCACAGGCTGCGCCCAGGCAACCCGCTTATCACGCGACAAGGCGGCGATGACGGCCTCTGTCTGCACGCCGGGTGGCACGGTCATCAGGTAGCAATCCACACCCAACAGGCTCATGGGCCAGCCTTGCTGCAAGGTCAGGCCATGTGCCTCGGCCAACTGCCGTGCCAGTCGCCAGCGCGCCTGGCTACCCTGCCCGTCCCCATAGCTGCCGCTGTAGCCGGTGTCGGGCAGGAAATGTGCGGGGGGCAGCTGCAGCATGACCAGAATCTGCTCCGGCGGCTCGGCCGGGGGCCGGCTGGCCGGCTCTCCCGCCCACACCACCGTCAGCAAACAGCAGCAAAGCCCCGCAGCCAATCGCAGCAATCGCATCATGGCCGTGCGGCTCCATCCAGCGGTACCGCCAATACCACGATCGGTTCGCGCAGCAGCACGGCCAATGCTTCGGTCTGCTGCTCGGCCGACGTTGCCAACAGGTAGGCATCGGTACCGGTCGGACCATCAACCAGCCGCGTCCCACTTTGCTGTAGTACGCCGCGTATCTGCAACTCGGTCGCCTCAGGCTTGAAACGTACTAACAAGCTGGCGGCCTGCGCGGGCTCACTTGCCCCCAAGGTCCGATAGACCGACCCCTGCTCGGTGACGGGCCGCCACCAGCTCAACAAGGCCACCAGCACCAAGGCCTGGGCCAGCACCAGTCCCCTCAGCCAGGGCGCGCTGGCCTGCCACCCCGGCCGCCAGGCCACAGCCAAGCGTCGTAAGCGGGCGATCCAGGCGGGCCCACTGGCTTCTCGCTCGGCCAAGCCGGCGTGCCAACGAGCCAACCCCTGCTCCACATCGGGCAAGGCCACGGGCAGGTCTGCATGTGCCTGCTGCAGCTCCTGCTCCCTGCGCAGCTCTTCCTGGCAGTAGGTACAGACGGCCAGGTGGGCCTCCACTTCGCTCGCCTCGGCTTCGCTCAGTTGCTGGCCCAGATACCAGGGCAGCAGTTGCTGCACGGTCTGGTGGATTTGCGTATCCAACTGCACTACACGCTCGCTCATAGCCAATCCCCCAATCTACCGCCCAGCAATACCTTGAGCCGCCGGCGGGCATAGAACATCCGCGTCTTTACCGTATCCGGCGGGCAATCCACGATGGCCGCGATCTCGCCGTAGGCCAGGCCATGAAAATAGGTCAGGTCCACCACCGCGCGGTGCTCAGCGGACAGGCCATCGAGCGCTTCCTGCAGGGCAGTATGCAATTGCTGCTTGCCCAGCAGTTGCTCTGGCCCGGGGCCCTGGTCAGCGTGCTGCTCCAAGGCTTCCGCCGGCTGCGGCTGATCCCAGCGCTGCAACGCCTTGAGCGCCTTGCGATAAGCGATGGCGAACACCCAGGTCGAGACCTTGCTGCGGCGATTGAAACTGGCTGCCTTGTCCCAGACCACCAGCAGGGTGTCGTTCAACAGCTCTTCCACCAAGCCGGGACGACGCGTGACCCGTTCCAGAAATCGCGCCAGCCTCGGGTGATACCGACGGTAGAAGGTGTCGAAGGCCTGCTTGTCACCATTCGCGATACGCTCCAGCAGGCGGATCTCCTCCTGCTCGGCCGGCCCTGGCTCTGCCATGCCACCTACCCTGGTCTGCTGCTCACCTTGCACCATATTGCCCCCCTTGCCGGTTGATTCCCGACCCAGGGAAAAAGGTTCAAACCACGCTGCAGGCTACCCGCCATGCACTCCTGCTTCCTTACCAGCATAAGCCAGCCGGTGCCGACATCCATCCCGCCAAGCTGCAATTCATCGCGCAAAAACGCATTGCGCTCCACCCAAACAGCTGCGTATCTTCCGGCGGTCGCACTTGCAAGCCGGCCTCCTTATCCTGCAAGCATGGAAGAAGGGGTGCAGCAAGGCCCCAAATAGCGACACCCTGGCACTCGGCGCCAGCAATGGAGAACACCTTATGCAAGACGCAGATGATATTAACGGCCGCCGCGAAGAACGCCGAGCCCGTCGTGAGGCGTTCAAGGAGCGGATACGCGATACCGTTCAAGACGGATTGGAAAATGCCTTCCACGGTGATCGCCGCAAGACCGAACAGCAGGAGGCACTGCAACAACTGAAGAGCCTGCTGGTGAAGTTCTGGTGGCAGTTCTTCGACTGGCTGGCCGTGGTGCCTTGGAAGACGCTGCTGATCGTCAGCCTCCTGGTGCTGATATTCGGCAACATCCTGCACGCCGAAGACTTGGCCTTCATGCTGATCCTGACCTCGCTGATCATCAAGGTGATCGCGACCGGTAAGCTCAAGGCGGAAGTGAGGGCAGAAGAAGCAACCGAACGTGCCGATACCGAACAACTGGAGCGCACCGTACTGGAAGCGCGCATGGAAGCCCTGCAGGCGCAGATTGAACCGCACTTCCTGTTCAATACCCTGGCCTCGGTCGACCAACTGATCCAGACCGACCCGCCGCGCGCGTCCAAGATGCAGCAGTCGCTGATCCGCTATCTGCGCTCGGCCATGCCGCAGATGCGCGAGGGTAGCCGGCCCACGTTGGGTCAGCAGGCGGCGCTGTCCGAAGCCTTTCTGGAGATCATGAAGGTGCGTATGGATGAGCGTCTGCAACCTTCGATCAGCGTACCGGATGGGCTCAAGTCGGCCGTATTCCCCTCGATGATGCTGCAGACCCTGGTTGAGAACGCGATCAAGCATGGTTTGGAGCCCAAGGCTGAGGGGGGCAAGCTGGAGATCGCTGCTGAAATCCGTGACGGCATGCTGGAGGTCAGCGTCACCGATACCGGCATGGGCTTCTCGCCCAAGGGTAGTACCAGCGGCGGCGGTGTAGGCCTGGCCAATATCCGCGAACGACTGAAGGTCCTGTACAACGGTCGGGCCGAATTGCAGATCATGATTCCCATCGAGGGTGGGACTCGTGCCACCATACGGGTGCCCTATGAAGTAGCGCCCAAGACAGGCGAGACCGAACAAAAATGAACAAGGGGCCGGGCATCCGGCCCTGATCGTATGCACAAGGAGACAACGTGAATCGCAAGCCCGCCCCTACCGCCGTGATCGCCGACGATGAGCGCTTGATGCGCGAACAGATCGTGGCGCGGCTCAAGGAAGCCTGGCCAGAACTGGTGATCGCCGGAGAGGCCACCAATGGACGGGAGGCGGTTGCCATGGTCCGGACCCAGCAGCCCGATATCGCCTTCCTCGACATCCGCATGCCGGAGATGACCGGCGTCGAAGCCGCCCGGGCCATTTCCGACCTGTGCCATGTGGTGTTCGTAACCGCCTACGACCAGTACGCGATCGAAGCTTTCCAGCAAGGTGCGGTGGATTACCTGCTCAAGCCCGCCGACCCGGAGCGGCTCAAGCTGACCGTGGAACGGCTCAAAAGCCGGCTCGACAAGAAGCCCGAAGGCATGGATGCACTGCTGGACCAACTGGCTCAGCGCCTGGGTGGCGCCGCCGCCGCGGTGGTCGAGAACAAACCGAAGGAATACCTGCGCTGGATCCAGGTCAGCGTGGGCAACGCCATCCGTATGATTCCGACTGAGGACATTCTGTTCTTCCGTGCCGAGGACAAATACACCCGGGTGCAGACCACCAACTTCGAGGGGCTGATCCGCAAGCCGATCAAGGAGCTGGTCGACGAGATCGACCCGGACGAATTCTGGCAGATCCACCGTGCCATCCTGGTCAAGGTCGATGCCATCGACCAGGTGACCCGTGACATCCGCGGCCAGCAGATCGTGCAGATGCGTGGCAGCAACGAAAAGCTCGAAGTGAGCCGTAGCTTCAATCATCTGTTCAAGCATATGTAACACCATCGGCGCCTAGCGCTGCCGTCAGCAAGAGTCAGGGCCGGCCATCTTGCGATGGTCGGCCCTGTATCCTCCTGCCTCTGCTTTATCCCTTTGTTCCGCGGCTGGTACGGCAAGCTTGCACAACAATGCCGGCGGGTTTTCCAGCGGCGCCTAATCAGCCAGTAGTGCCATTGAGCGGCGGCTGGCTGGCACTGGCCCCGGTCAGTACGCGCGCCAGCTCCGTGCGCGGCGTGGCCGGCGACGTATTGCCGGCATCGATCTTCACCCCTTCCATGGATAGCGAGCGGATATCGCCGGACAGTTCGCCGCCCGCCTCCACCAGCATCTTGCCGTAGCGGATATGGCCGTTGACCCGGCCGGTGGCATGTACCACCAGTTGCTGGCGCACGGTCAGCTCGCCATCGAAGTGGCCGTGTATCTCTGCCACGTCGATGCTCACCTTGCCCGAGAACGCGCCTTGCTCCGCAATGCGCAGTACCCGGCTATCCATCGTGGCCTCCACCCTGCCCTCCACCACCAGGGTGTCGCAGTCGTGGATATCTGCCCCCTTGAGCTTGACGTTGGGCCCAACGATCAGGCGGCTACCGGCTACCGGCGTGTCCTCACCCAACGATGGGGCAGTGGTTTGACCTGCTGGCAGCATGCTGGCGAGGCTCTTCTGATTGTCGGCACTGGCGGCCGGGGTGGGCACAGCAGATGCGGAAGGCGTGGTACTTGCCGGACGCCCTTCGTTGAGCGAGTTGAAACGGCTCTCGCGTTCGCTGCTGCTCAGGGGAGTACGTTGGCCGGCGGTGGGGGTCTTGTTGAACATCGATTCCTCGCTTTATGGGCTGTGGGCGGACAAGATGGACCACCCCTATACAAGCTCCGTGCCAAGTGAGAATCGGCATTGATTTAAAAGGGAAAAACCGAAACCCGCCCAGACGGCCCAAGCAAAGGATCGTTCAAGCTGTCGGTCTGACACGACAGCCCTGCTGCTACAGCTTGCTAAACCACTGAAGAAAAAGGAAATGCCCCTGTCGGTCAGGCACGACAGGGGCATAGCAGGTGTAGCAAATCGGCTTACTTGTGCGGCAGCGGGATGCGCTCGGTCTCACCGGGCACCTTGGGGAAGCGATCCTCCTCCCAGCGCTGCTTGGCCTCTTCGATACGCTCACGCGTGGTGGCGACGAAGTTCCACCAGATAAAGCGCGGGCCATCGAGTGGCTCACCGCCCAGTACGAGCAGGCGGGTATCGGCCTGCGCGGTCACGGTGACCGTCTTGCCTGGCACCAGCACAGCCAGTTGGCCCGGTACCAGGGCCTCGCCGTCGATCTCGATGGCGCCACGAGCCAGGTAGACACCGCGCTCTACATGCTCCGCCGGAATATCGAAACTGGCACCGGCATCCAATTCGCCTGCGACGTAGAGTGTGTCGCCATAGGTATGGACCGGCGAAGTCAGGCCGTAGGCCGTACCCAGGATCACTCGTAGACTGAGCCCAGGCGCTTCGATCAGCGGCAGCGTGCTGGCAGGGTGATGCCAGAAACCGGGGTCGGTGTCCTCGTATTCCTTGGGCAAGGCAAACCAGGTCTGGATGCCATGTATGGTCTGGCCATGGGCACGGGGCTCGTCGGGCGTGCGCTCGGAGTGGGTCACGCCGTGGCCGGCGGTCATCCAGTTCACGTCACCAGGCCGTATCACCTGCACATAGCCCAGGCTATCGCGATGGGTGATCTCACCCTCGTACAGATAGGTCACCGTAGCCAGGCCAATATGCGGGTGCGGCCGGACATCCATGCCCTCGCCCGGCGCCTGATCGGCCGGCCCCATATGGTCAAAGAAGATAAAGGGACCGACGGCCTGCTTGGGCAGGCTGGGCAAGAGGCGTTTGACGGAAAACCCACCGAGGTCGCGCTCGTGTGGTTTGAGCAGATGCTGGATACTCGACATGAAATCTCTCCTCGGGAACAGCAAAGTTGGGTCAGCCTGACCGATATCGGCTTGGGCCGCATCCCTCTAGCAGGGATTGTCGCAAGCAGGGAGCGGTGTTAGCCGCCCCCTGTCCGCCTTAGATCTTACCGTTGCGGAAATCCTCGACCGCTTGCATGACTTCCTCGCGGGTGTTCATGACAAACGGTCCCCACTGGGCAATATCTTCGCGCAATGGCTTACCGGCGATCAGCAAAGCCTTGACCGGTGCGTCTCCCGCCGCCAGCAAAGCGCCGTCGCTACCGGGGCGAGTCTCCAGCACGGCCATCTGGCGGGCCTTCACCAATTGACCTCGGCCGCCCACCAGGGCATCACCCTCGTAAACATAGACGAAGGCGTTATAGCCCTCCGGCAGATCCTGCTCGAAGCGCCCCCCAGCCGGCAGGTGTACGTCGAGGTAGAGCGGCTCGGTGTCGGGACGTTCCACCGCACCGGTCACACCCTGCGACTTGCCGGCGATCACCTTGACGCTTACGCCGTCCTCGCGCTTCACCACCGGGATATCGGTAGGCGGGATATCGCGGTAACCCGGTTCCATCAGCTTGTTCTTGCCCGGCAGGTTGACCCACAGCTGGAAGCCCTGCATCAGGCCATCCTCCTGCTCGGGCAACTCGCTGTGCACCAGTCCGCGGCCGGCAGTCATCCACTGCACACCGCCGGGCCCCAGCAGGCCTTCGTTGCCGGCATTGTCGCGGTGGCGCATACGACCGGCCAACATATAGGTGACGGTCTCGAAACCACGATGCGGATGGTCGGGGAAGCCAGCCAGGTAGTCGCCCGGATCATCGCTATGGAAGTAATCCAGCATCAGGAAGGGATCGAGACGGCGCTGCAGGTCCTGCGTCAGTACGCGCAGCAGCTTGACGCCGGCGCCATCCGAGGTGGGCATGCCATTGACCAGACGTTCGACTTCGCGGGGATGTTGCAGGGACGTATTCATGATCGCCATCCTTATCGTGGGGGTTTGATCAGCTCATCTGATCCTTGAACAGCATTCTGCGCCAAGACTTACCACTCAGATAGCGAAATACCTTGCTCTGATTATTCTGAAAATTTGAACATTTCATGGCGATGTACGAAGTCATCTACCCGACAGCGAGGTGCCTCAAGAGCAGGGATGCGAACCAAGCCAATGCCCATTCAAAGCGAGTACGAGCGTCAGTGTGCTTCCCCGTCGGCAGAGCGGCTGCCAGCGCTCCTGACGCTTTGACGCCTAGAGCCTGTATGTTCAAGGCTGCGGAGGGACGGGGCTCAATCAAGGCTAGCGCCGTTGTCTCCGTCCGCACCAATGTAAAACGCCCGGTTTTCCCGGGCGTATCACTGCACTCAAATACTCTGCATGGCTTGATCGTGCCCAAGGCACTACGCCGGAGCAGCAGCCAGGTTGGGGCGGCCCGTCTTGTCGACATGGTCGGCCGATTGCAGCAGTGATTGGACTGCACGTTCGAACAGTGGAGCCACTTCGATAAAACGCGCCCGACCATTGGTCAAAAGGCGCAGGAAGAGGCGCACGCTGACGATAGCGGGTTTGTGGTCGCCATCAATGCTCAGCACCAGGCTGGATTCATTGGGGCTGATCCAGTTCAGGCGGGCCAGGCTGGGCTTGCCGTCGAGGTTGATCTCCACCGACACACCACTGCGCAGACGCTCCAGCACCTCGCCATCGGACTGCGGCTGTTCGACCATTGGGGCCTCCTCGCCGCGGGCGCCGCTAGCCTCGAGCAAATTCCTCTCCGGCGCCGGCAGCACGTCGTCAACCGGTCCCAGTACCCGATCCAGCAGGTTAAGCTCGACCTCCAGCTCCTTGATCGTCTCATTGAGCACCTGCCGATTGAGCGGCCCGCGATTGATCTTCGGGGTCGATGTCACAGTGCTGGTCTCCATATCAGCGGTGGGCACGGGTTTGAAGCGTTCGCGCATCAGGTCAAGGCTGGGTACGGGTACCGGGCTGGTGGCGGTACGCAAGGCATGGGTGTGGGCCTCGATCAGCCAGGTATGCAGGGCCTGCTGCTGGACGGCGTCCCAACCTATGAGCTCGAAACCCTCGCGCAGGGTGCGCAGCATGGTGGGTATCTGTACCAACAGCTGGTCACGGTCCTGCTTGCTGGTCTTGGGCGCGATGCTCCAGATCAGGTCGGGAATCAGCATGCGATAGCGCTCGGCGCGAGCTGCGTCATCCCGCCCTGCCCGCTCGATCGCATGGGCCCAACCATTGAGCAGGAAGTCCTGCAGGAAGGGGTCGAGCGTCAAACCTTCCAGCGCCTCGGCGATCATGGCCGTGGTACGGGCAAATTGCAGGGTCCGGTTCTCGGCCTTTTCCAGCACCTGCACCGCGCGTTCGACCTTCTCGTCAGCCGCACGTAGCTGCTTGGCGATAAAGAGGTCGAATTCGTCCAGCATGCGAGAGAACAGGCCGACGCTTTCGCGCTCGTCAGCCAGCAGGCGCTCAATGATCTGGCGGATCTCGGCCACCATGGCCTCGGTATTGGCACCCGCCTTTTCCAAGCCAACCGAGATCGAGCCGATGCGGTTGACCAGCACCCGCGCCGGATGGTGTTTCTGGGTAAATAGCTCCGGGTCCATCAAGGCGATCTTGAGCACCAGGAACTGCAGCCGGCCCAGTTGGGCACGGACCTCGGCAGGCACCTGATCATCGCGCAGGATGAATTCGAACAGCATGGCGACGATATCGATCGTCATCTGCTCGTTCACACCGGGCGCCATCTCGGTCAGCTTGCCGTGCTGCTCCAGGATCAGGTTACGGACCTGGCCCTCTTCGTCGTACATGGCCTCAACTGCCGGCGTCGATTCCCGCTGCAGATTGGAAACCGAAGTGGTAAGCACCCGCCGCGCCATGGTGTCCCCACCCAGTGGAGTGGTGGGCATGCCTGGCGCACTGCCGGTGGCAAAGAACTTGCGCATGGCATTGCCGACCATCTCGGTACCGGCCAGCCAACCCGCCCTGGCGATCTCGGACAGCCCTCGGTTACGCGCGCTGCTGACCGGGCCAAGCTCGCCCCCCTGCTCGTTGGCGGTACCGCCCCCCCCAACTGGGCCAGCCTGACCGCCAAACCCACTGGCGGGCCCCTGCGCATCCAGCAGAGGGTCTGGGCGGCCACGCACCATTTGCATCAGGCGATCAAAGCGGCCCGGCACCGCGGGTGACGCCACCATTTCACCCAAGGGAGCATGGCCGTTGCCGGGCTGCTCATTGCCAAAGCGGGCGTGACTACCTTGGTCCTGCTGGCCATTGCCAAAGCGCGCATGGCCGCCTTGCGGCAGCCCACCGGGCACGCTGGCCGGTCCTCGTTCTGCGGCAAGGTAGGCGGCATCGGCTTCGTCTTCCAGTTCGTCTGGCGTTTCATAGCTACCCGCGCCGTTACGCCCTGGTGCACTCTGCTGCGGCAAGCGCGGCTTGAGTTGCACTGCAATGCCGTGATCGGCCAGCAGCTCATTCAAACGCAGATAGATGGTAGCCACCCGGCCCACCAACCCGTCGGTCAACTCTTCGATCAAGGTTTCGGCAAGCTCGGGCTCGAGCGCAAGCTGCTCGATCGAGGTAACGACGGAACGCGAGAACAGATAAGGACGGAAGGGGTTCTCGCGTTCCTTGATGTTTTCCTGATCGAACAGCAGTGCCACGCGGATATTGAGATCGCGCAGCTGCTCCTCGGCAGCATTGCGGTAGCGCTCGGTCAGCTGGTCTATGCGCAGCTCGCCTTCGAAGGCGGAAGAATCGACCAGGGAGAGGCCACCGCCGCCCGTGCTGAAAGAACTGGGAAAGCTGGGGCGGAAGGTGCTGTAGGCAGTACGAAAGCCACGGTTCAGCAATTGCTCCATGCTGCCGGTCGCGCTCTGAATAACGCTGGCGCTGCGGCTGGTCAGGACGTTGCGCGCCTCGAAATAGCGGCGCTGGTCACGCGAAGATTGGGCGTGATCGGCCAGCTCATACAAGCGCTGTACGCAGAGCGGTACCAGCTCGTTGAGCGCAACCGAAAATGCTCGCAGGAACTCGACCCGGGTGGAGGTCAAGAGATCGTTGCGGTCCATGCTTAGCAATCCCCCATACAGAATTAAGTTGTAGTTTGTTTTGGTATTTTTTTGTTGCGACATTGTGTGGATCGCTACAAGCCATAGTTTAGCGAGTCTTGGCCAGGCTTGCAGGTGCCAGATTGTTACTAAGCATTTGTTTTGATGAACCTTTTCATGACAAACGAGTAAAATACGGACGAGCGTACTGCATTAAGCCCCATCTGCCGGGCGCAAAAGGTGTGCATGGTAGAATCAACGCTCTTCACCTGCCGTCGCCACCATGAACCTGCTCGCCCTCGATACCTCGACTGAATATCTCTCGCTGGCCCTGCTCTACAAAAACGAGACAGTGTCGCGCGAATGGCACGCTCAGCAGCAGCACGCCGAGTTGGCTCTGCCCTCGATACAGGCTTTGCTGGCCGACGTCGGCGCCAGTCTCGCTGACCTCGATGGCATCGCCCTGGCTATCGGCCCGGGCTCATTCACCGGCTTGCGTATTGGTTGTGGTATTGCCCAGGGCCTGGCTTTTGGCCTGAGCTTGCCGACGGTGGGGGTGAATACCCTGGCGGCGCTGGCGGCAGACACCGAAGCCGACCACGTACTGGCGGCACTGGACGCGCGCATGGATGAGCTCTATCTGGCCGCCTTCGAGCGCAAGGGCGATGCATGGCAGGAAGTGGTCGCAACCACGGTGTGCGGGCCCGATGCCCTGCCCGATCTGCCTGCGGGGCGTTGGCTAGGTGTAGGGAGCGGCTTTGCTGTGCAGCAGGCAGCGCTGCAGGATCGCTATGGCGCGCTGCTGACCGAATGCCAGCCCGAGCGCTTCCCGCATGCACGGGGCGTGCTCAAGCTGGCGCAGCACGCTTTTGCTCACGGCCAGGCGCAACCAGCCGACCGGCTGCAGCTGCTCTATATCCGCGACAAGGTCGCGCTCAAGACCAGTGAGCGGACGAAGGCCTGAAGAAATTCCAATACGCGCCGCGCCCCGGACTCTGGGGGCGGCAGGACAATATCTTGCGCTCAGTTGGGCAGTTCGATCAGTTCCACCACCTCGGCCGCATCGACCATGTGCAGGTCCACGCGCGAGGCAAGATCGAAGCAGTAGAATTCCCGTACCGCCTCGAACTGGCTGTAGCCCAGCGATTCGAAGGTCGGCTCCAGTGACTTCATGACACCGCGAGCGCGCTGTACAGCGCTTGGATCGTTCTGGCTTACAAAATTACGACCATCCAGTACGAAGCCAGCTTCCAGCATGGCACGCTCCACCAGCACCCACAGCATGCGGCACATATCGTACGGCAGGGTGAGATAATCCAGATTGATCACGACAGCGGTACGCGACGAACTGATAGACATGGTGTAAAGCGTGTCCCTAGATAGTTGTTGTGCCGTGAATTATGGATACCAAGTGCTATGCCGGGCGCTTATTTTCCATTAACGCATTGTTATTTTTTAACAAACTTCAAGTGACCCTTCCGACCAAACCGCAAATCCGACCGCTGGCCGAGGCTGACCTGCCTGCCATGGCGGTGATCGAAGCCCAGTTGCAGTCTTTTCCCTGGACCGCCTTGCAGTTCATCGAATCCTATGCCGACGGCCATCGTGGCTGGGTGGCCGACCATGGCGGCGAGGTGATCGGCTTTGCCGTCACCAGCCAGGTATTGGACGAACTCTCCCTACTCACCTTGGGTGTACGGCAGGACTGGCAGCGGCAAGGCATAGGCCGCGCCCTGATCAACCAGATCGTGGATAGCGCCAGCGAGCAAGGCGCAGCGGTATTGATACTGGAAGTACGCAAGAGCAATGCCGCCGCCCGCTCGCTGTACCGGCGCATGGGCTTCGTGGAAAATGGCCTGCGCAAGGGTTACTACCGGGCGGAGGAAGGTCGCGAGGATGCGATCCTGATGGCCCTGGTACTGGATGAAGGTGGACGATGAACGCAGCGCGACGCGAACTGATATTGGAAGAACTGGGGTTGCAGCCCCAGTGGGTGCGCCGCAGCGTGCTGAATGAGCTGGCGGCAGCCAACGAAGCTGCAGCGCCAGCCGTCGTGCCCGCCGTTGCCGAACCGGTGGCAGAAGCGCACCGCTCAGCCGTACCAGTTGCCGATACACCCACCCCAGTTGCACAAGAATCGGCAGCGCAACCCGCCAGCCAGCGTCGGCCCTCGCCTGCTCAAGCGGCGCTGATGCATGCCGACGCGCCAGCCCAACGGAGCGATACCGCAGCCCCCGCCAACGTCGAGCAAGACCCCGAGCTGCGCCGCCGCGCCGCCAGCATTGCCCAGCTGGATTGGGAGGCCTTGCAAGGCAGCGTTGCCGCCTGTACCGCCTGCGGGCTGTGTAAATCGCGCAACCGTACCGTCTTTGGTGTGGGCAACCCTGAGGCCGACTGGCTGGTGGTGGGCGAAGCGCCGGGGGCCGATGAGGACCGGCAGGGCGAGCCCTTCGTGGGCCAGGCCGGCAAGCTGCTCGACAGCATGCTCGATGCGGTAGGCCGCAAGCGCCAGGAGAATGTCTTCATTCTCAACACGCTAAAGTGCCGGCCACCGCAGAACCGCAACCCGACCCCGGAAGAACTGGCGCTGTGCGCGCCCTATCTGCACCGTCAGGTAGAACTGATCAAGCCCAAGGTGATCTTTGCCGTCGGGCGCTTTGCGGTGCAGACCCTGCTGGGCCGAGAAGCCAGCATCGCGAGCCTGCGTGGTCGTTTGCACGACTACCGTGGCATACCGGTGGTGGTGAGCTACCACCCGGCCTATCTGTTGCGCAACCTGCCCGACAAGATCAAGGCCTGGCAGGATCTCCTGCTCGCGCGCGATACGCTGGCCGGCCGCCAGGACAGCTAAGCCATCACGGAAGACCGAGCCCGGTGTGCAGTACTAGGCCGGCTTCATGCAGCCCGCCGTTTTCGTGCGCCTCGGCCAGCCAGAGGTGCGCTGCCAGCAGCCCCACGTGCATGCGCGGTGCAAAGCCCGGCGGGTAGACTGCCCGGCCAGCAGCATCGCAAAGCTGCCAGTCGCCGGCATGCCGCGAGCAATAGTCGGCGGCCTCCCGCTCGCTACGGAAGCAATAGACGGTATTGGTGTCGAAGCAGAGCGCGTAGATCATCGATCCTTCCCCGCGCCCTGCGGGCAAATGATCAGCCCTCGAGCGCTTCTTCCAGCACGGCAATAAAGCGTGCGTTCTCTTCCGGCAGGCCGATGGAGACACGCAAGCTGTCTTTCATACCATAGCTCGCCAGCGGACGAATGATGACCCCGCGCTCCAGCATAAAGCGATTGAGCGTGGCGCCGTCACCAACATGGAAGGTGATGAAATTGCCGTAGCTGGGGATAAAGGGCACGCCCAGGCGCACCAGGGCTGCCGTAATCTGCGCCATGCCTTCGCTATTGATGCGCACCGTCTCGCGCAGGAAGTCGAGGTCATCGAGCGCCGCCACCGCGGCCGCCTGGGCCAGGCTGTTGACGTTGAAGGGTTGGCGCACCCGGTTCATCAGGTCGCTGAGCTCGGCAGAGGCCAGCGCAAAACCGATGCGTAAGCCGGCCAGGCCATAGGCCTTGGAGAGGGTGCGGCTGATGATCAGATTGGGGAAGCGCCGCAACAGACCCAGCGAGTCGACCTGCTTCTCGCGTGGCAGATATTCGGTATAGGCCTCATCGAGCACCACCAGCACGTTCGCCGGGCAACGTTCCATGAACTCAAGCAGGTCGCCAGGGCGGCACAGGGTACCGGTGGGGTTGTTGGGGTTGGCGATAAACACCAGCTTGGTAGAGGGCTCGATGGCGGCCAGCATGGCTTCGAGGTCGTGGCCATACTCCTGCGCCTTCACTTCGATCCCACGCGCGCCGACGGCCTGGGTGGCCAGCGGGTAGACCGCAAACGAGTACTGCGCGTACACAACCGTATCACCCGGTGAGAGAAAGGTCCGCGCCGCCAGCTCAAGAATATCGTTGGAACCATTACCCAGCACGATCTGGGTGGGTGCCACGGCGAACTTGCCGGCGATGGCCGCCTTGAGCGCGAAGCCATTTCCGTCCGGGTAGCGGGCCAGCTCATCCATCGCAGCCAGCATGGCGGCGCGTGCCTTCGGGCTCAGACCGAGCGGATTCTCGTTGGAGGCGAGCTTGACGATATCGGCCTCGGCCAGCCCCATTTCACGCGCCAGTTCCGAGATGGGCTTGCCGGCCTGGTAGGGCGCAATGGCGCGGATATGGTCGGGGGCCAGATGGGCGAGAGACATGGCAGGGCTTTCGTAGCGTATCGGTAGAAATCAGGCTGGCAGCACGCGTACCTGCGGCCACCGTTCGGTATAACGTTTCTGCAGCACCCGCTGCTGGTAGGTCTGCACGCTGACCCTGGCCGGGTTGCGTCGCACCACGAGGTCGAACAGGTCAACGAGGCCATAGGGGGCGATCAGCTGCAGCTCCCCCTGCTCGTCCAGCCAGACTGCGACCGCGGTCGCGGTTTCCGGCCAGCTGGCCACCGCCTCGTGCAAATGCGCCAAAGGCTCGACCGCATGACCGAAATAGCCCTCAAACCAGCGGTGCACCCAGGCCTGGTTGGTGACTTCCCAGCGCAACACCGGCATGGCGTCCCGCAGTCGCTGCTGTAGTGCCCGGTCCTGTCCATCGGCCGCCTCGCTGGCATCAAACCAGGCAACATCGATATCCGACTCCGCCCTCGGCAGCAGCGGATAGCCATGGGCGGCGTCCCAGACCAGGTTACGCAGCACGCCGGCCCCAACACACCAGGCCGGCAACCCCTGTGCACGGACCAGCTCAAGCGCCTGCATCAACCAGCCGCATTGCCGAATCAACGCGAACAGCTGCGCCCGCTGGGCCGCCTCCATCCTCTCAGCCCTGGCGAAAGGTCACCTTGCTGGTCCAGTCACCTTCCGGTGCCTGGTGCTCACGCATGGCGGCCAACAGCGCTTCCGGCGTATCAGCCACCCGGAACAAGGAGAGATGGCCGGCACGGATAAAGCCTTCCTGCTCAGCGTGACGTATCCAGCCCAGGAGCGGGTCGAAATAGCCAGCAACGTTAAGCAGGCCGATGGGCTTGCCGTGGATATGCAATTGCGCCCAGGTCAGGATCTCGAACAGCTCGTCCAGCGTACCAAAGCCACCAGGCATGGCGATAAAGCCATCGGCCCGCTCGGCCATCAAGGCCTTGCGGGTGTGCATGCTGTCCACCTCGATCATGGCGGTGGAATCCGGATGGGCCAGCTCCTTCTCAACCATGAAGCCGGGAATCACACCCAAGGTCTCGCCCCCCTTTTCCAGCACGGCATCGGCCACAACGCCCATCAGGCCGACTTTGCCGCCACCCCAGACCAAGGTCAGATCCTGCTCGGCCAGGGTATGGCCCAAGGCCGTCGCGGCCTCGCGGTAGACGGCGCGGTTGCCCATGGCAGCGCCGCAAAAAACACAGATTGATTTCATGCTTGTACTCGCTTGCTTGGCCGGCCCCGCCCCTCAGGGCTGGATGGGCTCGACCAGATGGCGCCGGTTCTGCGGCGCCGGATAGTCTTCCGGCCAGAACTCGGTCTGGCTGGTAATCAGGCCGCCGGCCACGCTACTGAAGGTAATGGCCCGGGCACGCTGGACGCCATCGGTGATCGACACGTCGCTGACGGCAGCCAATTCATCCCCCACGATGCGGTGCACGGTGAACTCCCAACGGCCGTGGGCAGGGTACTCGCTGTTCATGCGGGTGAAGTTCTCGCGCCCTCGCAGACGTTCATTGGACTGCGGCCACTCCAGGCGGAAGTCGCCACTCAGTATCTGCGCGGCGTAGGCAAAGTCGTTGCTCTGCATGCGCCGCCAGTACTCGCGCACCACAGCTACCGCGGCCGCCTCCGCCATTACAGTACCGCCTGCGGATAGGCGCCCAGTATCTTCACAAAGGCGGCACGGTCACGCAGTGCGTCCAGCATCTGCGCCACCTGCGGGGTCTGGGCGTGGCCTTCGATATCGACGAAGAATACGTACTCCCACAGCCCGGCGCGTGAGGGTCGCGATTCGAACTTGGTCATCGAAACACCGTGCTCGGCCAAGGGGCTCAGCAGCTGGTGCACGGCGCCAGCACGGTTCTGAGCGGACATGACGAGGCTGGTCTTGTCCCGGCCCGACGGCGTGGTCTGGTGGTAGCCAAGCACCAGGAAGCGCGTGGTGTTGTTCGGCTCATCCTCGATATTCTCAGCGAGCTTGATCATGCCGAAGCGCTCTGCGGCAGCGTCGCCGGCGATGGCGGCACAGCTCGGGTCCAGGCTGGCCAGCCGGGCTGCCTCGGCGTTGGAGGAAACCGACAGGCGTTCCACCTCGGGCGGCAGGTTCTTGTTCAGCCATTCATGGCACTGGGCCAGGCTCTGGGCGTGCGAATAGACGCGCCTTATGCCTACCAGGCCGGCGTCGCGGCGCAGCAGGTGGTGGTGGATACGCAGCACAACCTCGCCACAGACCTGCAGCGGCGTGCTGACCATCAGGTCGAGGGTGCGGCCTACCGCGCCTTCGGTGGAGTTCTCGACCGGCGCGACCACATAGTCGGCACCGCCTGCTTCGACCACGCGAAAGGCTTCGTCGATGCTGGCACAGGCCTGGGTGACGGCGGCGTGGCCAAAGTGCTTGACCGCGGCAGACTGGCTGAAGGTCCCTTCCGGCCCCAGGTAGGCGATGGTCAGTGGCCGCTCTATGCTCAGGCAGGCCGACATGATCTCGCGAAAGAGCTTGGCGGCCGACTCGTCCGGCAAGGGGCCGGTATTGCTTTCTTTGATACGGGCCAGCACCTGCGCCTCGCGCTCGGGCCGATACACCAACCCACCGCCCTTGAGCTCGCCGATGGCGCGGGCATGGCTGGCGCGCTCGTTCAGGAGTTGCAGGATACGCGCGTCGAGCGCGTCGATGGCATCACGGTGGGACTTGAGTTGTTCGTCAGACATATGCGGCTCTGTTGACAGGGAAATAAGGCGCCCGGCGGGCGAGCGCTGAGCATAGCACGGCTCACGCTGGCGGCTTTATGCCTGCTGGCGCTATATTGCCAGTCTGTCGGGACTGATATCCCAAAGCCCTAGAAACCACACATGGCCCAGAGATTGGCCAGGACCACGGTGGATTGCGGTGTGACATAGGCCGCAAACACCAGGACCAAGGCCAATAGCGTCAACACACGCCAGAGCCAGGGGCGGGTTTTCATACCGCCAGCGCCTCGGGGCGGATCAGCGGCGCCTCGCGCACCGGCCAGTTGATGGCGGCAGCCGCAAAGCCCAGGCCGATGGAGAGGTACCAGACGATGTCGTAGCTACCCGTATGGTCGTACAGCCAACCACCCAGCCATACGCCCAGGAAACTACCGACCTGGTGAGCAAAGAAGACAAAGCCTGACAGCATGCCCAGGTGGCGCACGCCAAAGATGGTGGCGATCACCCCGTTGGTCAGCGGCACGGTGGAGAGCCACAGAAAGCCCATCACCGCCGCGAATATCCACACGCTCATGGCCGAGAGCGGCAGGGTGACAAAGGCAGCGACTGCCAGCGCCCGGATGAAGTAGATGGCCGACAGCAGGTATTTTTTGGGCACGCGCGCACCGAGCTGGCCCGCCACATAGGTACCGAAGACATTGAAGAGGCCGATCAGGGCCAAGGCCACCGCTGCCGTATCGCCGCGCAGGCCCTTGTCGGCCAGGTAGGCCGGCAGATGCACGCCGATGAAGATGAGCTGGAAACCGCAGACAAAGTAGCCTGCCATCAGCATCTGGAAGCTCGGGTAGCGGAAGGCCTCCTTGGCCGCCGCCCAGACACTCTGCCCAGCGTGGTGCGCCTGTCGCGGCGTCGATTCGCGCAGCCCGCGGGAGGCGGGGATGATCAGCAGGGACATGACCGACAGGATCAACAAGGCATGCACCCAGCCCACGCCGGCGATCAGCTGCTGCTCGACCGGTACCATCAGGAACTGGCCAAAGCTGCCGGCGGCGGAAGCCAGGCCCATGGCTTGCGAGCGGTGCGATTCGGGCACTTCGCGGCCAATCACCCCGAACACGATGCTATAGGTGGTACCCGATAGCGCCAGCCCCAGCAGCACGCCGGCCGAACCGGCGAACATCGGACCGGTACTGGACAGCGTCATCAGGGCCAGGCCCGCAGCGTAGAGCACCGCACCGACAGCCAACACGCGCAGCGCACCATAGCGGTCGGCCAGGGCGCCAGTAAAAGGCTGGGCAATACCCCAGACCAGATTCTGCAGGCCCAAGGCAAAGGCAAAGACCTCGCGGCTCCAGCCAAAATCGGCACTCATGGGGGCAAGGAAAAAGCCAAAGCCGTGGCGTATACCCATGGAAAGGGATACAACCAGGCCGGCGCAGATCAGGACACGGCGGATGGCGGGGGTGAGCACGGGGGAGACTCCATTGATTCTGCCCGCACTGTGCGCGCGCCCTCCCCCGCCTGCCAAGGTACAGTTCTGCCAACCTCGGCCGTGACAGCCCTCAAATACAAAACGCCGCCCAAGGGGCGGCATTCTTGGTTCGGCGTACGCAGAGTTCGGAAAGAGCACCGATCTCGGGCCAGCGAGACTCCCTCGCGGCGGCGAGGGCGGGGGGAGTGGACTAAATCAGCAAAGGCCCGTTGAGCTACCACCGCCTTTGAGCGCTCGGCTCCGCCGGGCGATGAGCCAAAGCGATAGACCTCCCCACCCTCCATCCGTGATCACCCGTGGTGGCGCGCAAAATCCTGCATGAAGCTGGTGAGCGCCTTCACGCCTTCGAGCGGCATGGCATTGTAGATGCTGGCGCGCATGCCACCGGTCACGCGGTGACCCTTGAGCTGCAGCAGGTTGCGGGCCTTGGCCTCCTTGATGAAGGCCTCGTCCAGAGCCGGATCGGCCAGGCGGAATGGCACGTTCATGCGCGAGCGGAAAGGCTTGTCTACCGGGCAGTGATAGAAGCCACCGGAAGTCTCGATGCTCTCGTAGAGCAGCGCCGCCTTCTCGATATTGCGTTGTTCGATGGCCTTGAGGCCGCCCTGGCGCTGCATCCACTTGAACACCAGGCCAGCCACATAGATGGCAAAGGTCGGCGGCGTGTTGTACATCGAGTCGCCTTCAGCCTGGATCTTGTAGTCGAACATGGTGGGCGTGCCCGGCAGCACCTGACCCAGAAGATCGTCACGCACGATCACGATGGTGAGGCCGGCCGGGCCGATGTTCTTCTGTGCGCCACCGTAGATCAGGCCGAACTTGCTCACATCCACCGGCCGCGACAGGAAATTGGACGACATGTCGCAAACCAGCGGGGTATCGCCGGTCGTCGGCACGAAGGGGAACTCCACCCCGCCCAAGGTCTCGTTGGAGGTGTAGTGCAGATAGGCGGCGTTGGGGTCGCGCTGCCACTCGGCCTCGGCGGGTACATAGGTGTAGCTGCGATCCTCGGCGCTGGCTACCACATGGGTCGCCACCCCGAACTTGCGGGCTTCCTTCATGGCCAGCTTGGACCAGTGACCGGTATCGACAAAGTCGATGCTGCTGCGGCCGCGGATCAGATTCATGGGCACCATGGCGAACTGGGTAGTGGCCCCGCCCTGCAGGAACAACACCTTGTAGTTCTTGGGGATACCCATGACCGTGCGCAAATCTTCCTCCGCCTCCGCAGCGATCTGCATGAACTCCTTGCCGCGGTGGCTCATTTCCATCACCGACATGCCGCTACCGTGCCAATCGAGCAGTTCCTTCTGGACTTCCAGCAGGACTTCACGGGGCAGAACGGCTGGGCCGGCGCTGAAATTGAAGACGGGGGACATGGGCTCTCCTGGCAAAGGTAAAGACGGTGCTCTGACTACTAGACGATGCTCTGACTACAAGCTTAGGGGGGAGTTTGCCCCTCAGGCCAGCCATTATTCACGCCTTGTTATGGCATGACCTTAGACGTGCCACGAATGCGACAGCCTAGCGCGGTAGCGCCACTCAGGACAGCAGGAAGTGCGCACGCGCAACCGCTACCGGCTTGGTTTCATCCTCTTGCCATGCAGTCATGCGCACGTTGGCAACACGCTTGCCCTGCTTGGTGATCTCGCAACGTGCAAACAGGCTCTGGGCTTTGCCCGAGCGAAGGAAGTCGAGCGAGAAATCGATGGTGCGGGGCACCTCGGCCGATTCGCGCGCCCAGACCAGCTGCAGCAGCGCCGCATTCTCCAGAAAACCGCCGATGGCACCGCCATGCAGCGCCGGCAGGTGGACGTTGCCGATATTGTGGTCGCTGAAGGGCAGCTCGAAGATGGGCTCGCCGTTCTCCTCGCGCATTACCACCCCCAGCAGCTTGGCGTAGGGTATCTGCTCGATGATGCTCTCGTAGTTGCCCGATTCCTTGGCGGCCTGCAGAAATTCCAATTGCACCATGATCAGGCTCCTTGCTTGCTGCCCAACTGGGCCTGGCTGGATTCACGCATAAAGGTAGCCACGCCATGCGCGATGGGCTGGTCGTTGCCTTCCTGGTAGACGGTGGCGCGGGTAAAGGCGATCTGCCGCCCCAGGCGGTAGCACTCGGCGGTACAGTAGACCGTCTCCCCAGGGGTGGCGCCGCGCAGATAGTCGATGCGCAGGTCCAAGGTGGCGATGGCTTCACGCTCGGCCAGCATGGAGAACACAGCCAGGGCGCTGGTGGTATCGATCAACGAGGTCATGACCCCGCCATGCAGCACGCCGGTACGCGGGTTCCCGACCAGGGCGGTGTTATAGGGCAGACGCAAGGTGGCACGACTGCGCTCACCGTTGACGAACTGCAGGCCCAAGGTGGCCGAGTGGGGAATCTGGCAGAACCAGCGCGCCACGTCGTCGAACAAGGCCGGGTTGAGCACCGGCAGGGGCAGATTCTGCATTGCTAGGTCTTTCTATCGAGGTGGAAGCCACCTCGTTTGTTGCTGCGACGAGAAAGGCAAACGGGCTGCATTGCTGTAATGATTTCAGCTTAGAGCGTGTTATGAACTTAAGCAGTTGAAAAGCCGACGCCAACTCAACGCGATGACGAGCGTCAGCGGGGTGGAGGGGGGTGGATCAAACAGGAAAGAGCCCGCTGCATCAGCCCTCTACGCTGAGTAGCGCCAGGGTCGCCCTGGCACCTGCACTCCCCTCCTCCAATCAACGACTCAAGTTCATATCAGGCTCTGAGCAGCCCGTGGTGACTCAAGCCTCGTCGCTTGTCACATCAGCGCCATCGGCAGCCGCGACACCATCACCGCCCTCACCCGCCTCAAGTTCGCCGTCTTCCAGCTCACTGTCTTCATCTTCGCCACCTTCGGCCTCGATGATCTTGACCACACCGGAGAGCTTTTCGCCGGCATCGAGGTTGATCAGACGCACGCCCTGGGCACTACGGCCGGTCTCGCGCACCTCGGCCACCGAGGTACGGATCAGCACGCCGCCGGTGGTGATCAACATCAGGCCTTCACGCTCGCACACGAGGCTTGCAGCCACTAGGCCAAAGCCGGTCTTCTCGGTCAGGTCCATGGCGATCACACCCTGGGTGCCACGGCTGGTGTGGCGGAACTCGGCGATCGGGGTGCGCTTGCCGTAGCCGCCATCGCTGGCGGTCAGCACTTGCCAGTCTTCCGAATCGGCCACCAGCAGCGAGATGACGCTCTGACCGTCAGCCAGCGACATACCGCGCACGCCGCGGGTGTCACGGCCCATCGGGCGGACGTCGTCTTCGTCAAAGCGCACGGCCTTGCCGCCGGAGGAGAACAGCATGACCTGGTGCTTGCCGGAGGTGATGGCCACGCCCACGAGCTGGTCGCCCTCGTCCAGCGCCACGGCGATGATGCCGAGCTTGCGCGGGTTGGAGAAGGCTGACAGCGGCGTCTTCTTGACCGTACCACGCTGGGTGGCCATGAACACGAAGTGCTCGTCGTCGAAGGCCTTGACCGGCAGGATGGCATTGATCTTTTCGCCGTCCTGCAGCGGCAGCAGGTTGACGATGGGGCGACCGCGCGAGGCACGGCCGCCCTGCGGCACTTCATATACCTTGAGCCAGTACACCCGGCCCAGGGAGGAGAAGCACAGCACGTAGTCGTGGGTATTGGCGACGAACAGATTGTCGATGAAGTCGTCGTCCTTGGTCGCCGTGGCCTGCTTGCCGCGGCCGCCGCGCTTCTGGGCGCGGTATTCGTCCAGCGGCTGGGCCTTCATATAGCCGGTGTGCGAGAGCGTCACCACCATCTCTTGCGGAGTGATCAGGTCTTCGAGGCTGATGTCCTCGCCAAACGGCACGATCTCGGACTTACGGCCGTCACCAAACTGGGTCTTCACCTCGGTCAGTTCAGTGGCGATGATCTCGGTGATGCGCTCGGGCTTGGCCAGGATGTCGATCAGATCGACGATCTTGTCCATGATTTCGCGGTATTCGGCTTCGAGCTTGTCCTGCTCCAGGCCGGTCAGGCGCTGCAGGCGCATGTCGAGGATGGCCTGGGCCTGTGCATCGGACAGGCGGTAGCCATTGGCCTTGAGGCCGAACTCGTCGGACAGCCATTCCGGCCGCGCCTGATCGCCCGCCACGCGGGCCAGCATATCTTCCACCAGGGCCGAGCGCCATTCACGCGACATCAGCGCGACCTTGGCTTCCGGCGGGGTGGCGGCAGCCTTGATCAGGGCAATGACCTCATCCACGTTCGAGAGGGCAACGGCCAAGCCTTCCAAGGTATGGGCACGCTCACGCGCCTTGCGCAGCTCGAATACGGTGCGGCGGGTCACCACTTCGCGGCGGTGGCGCAGGAAGGCTTCGAGAATCTGCTTGAGGTTCAAGAGGCGCGGCTGGCCATCGACCAGGGCCACCATATTCATGCCGAAGCTCGATTGCAGCTCGGTCTGCTTATACAGGTGGTTGAGCACCACCTCGGGCATTTCGCCGCGCTTGAGTTCTATATAAATACGCATGCCCGACTTGTCGGACTCGTCGCGCAGGTCGGAGATACCCTCGATCTGCTTGTTGCGTACCAGATCGGCAATCTTCTCGATCAGGTTCTTCTTGTTCACCTGATACGGGATCTCATCGACGATGATGGCCTGCTTGTCGCGGCTCACCTCTTCGATATGGGTGCGGGCCCGCATGATCACGCGGCCGCGGCCAGTGCGGTAGCCTTCACGCACGCCGGCAATGCCGTAGATGATGCCGGCGGTGGGGAAGTCCGGCGCCGGGATCAGGTCGATCAGTTCGTCGATGGTCATCTCGCTGTTGGCCAAGAGGGCCAGCGCACCGTTGATGACTTCACCAAGATTGTGCGGCGGGATATTGGTGGCCATACCCACTGCGATACCGGTGGCACCGTTGACCAACAGGTTGGGCAGACGGGTCGGCAGAACCGAGGGCTCGCGCTCCTTGCCGTCGTAGTTGGGGATGAAGTCGACGGTTTCCTTGTCGATATCCGCCATCAGCTCGGTGGAAATCTTCTCCATCCGGCACTCGGTGTAACGCATGGCGGCCGCCAGGTCACCGTCGATGGAGCCGAAGTTGCCCTGGCCGTCGACCAGGGTGTAGCGCATGGAAAAGTCCTGCGCCATGCGGACCAGGGTGTCGTAGATCGAGGCATCACCGTGCGGGTGATACTTACCCATGACGTCACCAACGATACGGGCACACTTCACGTAAGGTCGGTTCCAGACGTTGTTGACCTCCTGCATCGCGTACAGCACGCGGCGGTGTACGGGTTTGAGGCCATCGCGCACATCGGGCAGCGCACGCCCCACGATCACGCTCATGGCGTAATCGAGATAGGAGCGCCGCATTTCCTCTTCCAGGCTTACCGGGATGGTCTCTTTAGCGAATTGTTGCAAATCGGTCATTGTTATGGCGTCTGTGCGGGCAAATTAAGCCAAAATTTTAACACGCGCAGCCTACGCGCTCCAATTTGGCGTCAATTGTCATATTCTCTTGATTGCGGCGCGCTTGCAGCGTCAAGTAAACTCGGCTCCGACGTCGGTTCGGTAATTGACCGTCGCTAAATTCCATCCTGACTCAATGGAGAATAACTATGCAGAAGATGAAGCGCACCCTGGTCGCCATCGCCCTGAGCACGATCGCCGTGTCGGCTTTCGCCGGTAAGGACGGTTACACCACTGACGGCACCGCCGGCGCAGTCGTCCGTAACAACTACAACGAATGCTGGCGCACCGGCACCTGGAGCAAGGACAAGGCTATCGAAGAGTGCGATGCCGATCTGATCCCCAAGAAGGAAGTCGCCGCCCCCGTGGCCCCGGCCGCCGCTCCGGTTGCTGAAGCACCGAAGCCCGCCGCCGCCCCCGTTCTGGTCAAGACCGAGACCCTGACCCTGAACGCCGCAGCCCTGTTCGACTTCAACAAGGCCACCCTGAAGGACGAAGGCAAGCAGGCGCTGGACGCCGTTGCCGGCGTGCTGCTCGAGCGCAAGTTCGACACCACCAAGACCAAGATCGCTGTGGTTGGTTACACCGACCGTATCGGCAAGGCTGACTACAACCAGAAGCTGTCGGCTGAACGTGCCGCTGCTGCTCGTGGCGCCCTGGTCGCCAAGGGTCTGCCGGAAGGCATGATCACCTCCGAAGGCAAGGGCTCGGCTGATCCGATCACCCAGCCGGACGATTGCAAGAAGGTGCTGAAGAACCGCAAGAAGCTGATCGAGTGCTACGCCCCCGATCGCCGCGTGGAAGTGCAGATCTACGCGACTGTCGACAAGTAAGTCGATCGTAGCGCTGCAAAAGAACCCCGCTTCGGCGGGGTTTTTTTATGACCTCCCGCCTACCAGACCCGCTTTTTCGGGCGATTTTTGTGGCAATGCAGCAACAGTAGGGAAAGCGGCAAGCCAAGCATTCTTCACTGCCCGGCTCAAGGCCGGTTCAAGGCGGGTTCAGGCGCCCATGCTAGACTGGCGGCTCGCACCCAACCCGGCCTAACCATGCGCATGCGTCCCCTGCTCCTACTTCTACTGACCCTGCCCGCCTTTGCCGGCGGGCTCGATCAGCTCAAGGGCTTCCTCAGCCAGACCCAATCCTTCACGGCCAGCTTCTCGCAGACCGTGACCAGCCGCGGCGGCAAGCAGCAACAGGCCAGCGGCACCATGGCCATCCTGCGGCCCGGCAAGTTCGACTGGCTCTATACCAAGCCTTATGAGCAGCGCGTGGTGGGCGATGGCAAGCAGGTCTGGATCTACGACCCGGACCTCAACCAGGTCACGGCAAAACGCCTGGACAAAGCGTTGGGTGATAGCCCTGCCGCCCTGCTGGCCGGCAGCAACGACCTGGAAAAGTCGTACAAACTGGGCGAACTGGGCAACCGCGACGGCCTGGACTGGATCGAGGCCACGCCGCATAACCGCGACAATGGCTTCGAGAAGGTGCGCATCGGCTTCAAGGATGCGCAGCCCATGGCCATGGAGCTGGCTGACAACTACGGCCAGACGACGGTGATCCGATTCAGCGGCGTGATCCGCAACCCCAAGCTCAGCGGCGAGCGCTTCAACTTCGTGCCACCCAAGGGCGCCGACGTGGTCAAGGCCGACTAAGTCCACTCAATCGGCGGCACGGTAAAGCCCGCGTTAAAGTTTCCTGCTGCATGACCGATGTAGGGTCGACGGGCCGCGAAAGGCGGCCTGGACAGACCTGGCCATGCAGATCAATACCAATCTCGCCAGCCTGTTTGGACAACGGGCGCTCGACCGTAGCACCACAGACATGCAGCAAGTGCTGCAGCGTCTCTCTAGCGGCCTGCGCATCAATTCCGCACGTGACGACGCGGCCGGCCTCCAGATCAGCGAACACATGCGCAGCCAGATCGCCGGCAACAGGCAGGCGGCCCGCAACACCAACGATGGGATCTCGCTCCTGCAGGTGGCCGAGGGCGGGCTGGGTTCGGTCACGGACATGCTGCAGCGCATCCGAGAGCTGGCCCTGCAAGCCAACAATGCCACGCTTAACAAGCAGGACAGGCAGGCACTGCAAAATGAAGCCAGCGAGCTGCTCAGCCAGGTCACCCGAATCAGCCGCGATACGCAATTCAACGGTTCACAGGTCTACGCCCAGACTGACGTGAGCATAGGCGGCATGGACGAGGATCGCCGGGCCGTGATCGACGGGCTCAAGCTAGGCTGGCTCGATGAAGCAGAGCGACGCATCCAGCAGTATTACGGCATCGTGGCGGACAAGCAGGAAACCCTGACCGTGGTATTCGACCCACCCGCGGGCTCCGGCCTCACCGGCGGTGCAGGTGGCACGCTGGCCGCAGTCGGCAGCCTGACCGGCACTGCAGATTCGCAAGGACGGACGCTCAAGCCCTTCCTTTGGATAGACATGGCGGATTTCACGCCACCCAACCTCCCCAATGGCGGCACCTCGCCAGTCTACAACGACCGCATCATCGCGCATGAAATGGTGCACGCCGAAATGGGTCGGTCCATGAACTTTGCCGCCCTGCCCGCCTGGTTCAAGGAGGGCACGGCCGAGTTGATCCACGGTGCCGACGAGCGGGTCCTGGGAGACGGGGGCGCGACAGCCGGTGGACGCGCCGCCATCATGGCCGCATTCGGTTCGGTCGCCACCAGCGCAGGCTACTCGGCCGCCTATGCCGCTGCACGCTACATGCACGACAAGATCAAGCAGGCAGGCGGCAATGGCATCAAGGACATCATGCAGTACCTGGCTGCCAATCCGTCAGCCGACCTCGATGTTGCGCTGGCCAATGCCAGCAAGGGCCTGTGGGCCAACACCGCTGCCTTTAGCGCCGACTTCAGCGCCAACGGTGCGACCTATATCTCCAATATGAACCTCACCAATGCCGATACCGGCGCGATTGGCGGCCTTGATGCCGATGGGGGCGATATCCTTACGGCTGAGACCGTGATTGCGGACATTGGCCAAAAACCGGTCGACAATCTCCTCGACGGCTTCAAGATGGACTACCCGACCCTGGGCGGCGGTACAGGCAACAAGACCCACACCTTCCATGTCGGTCAATCGGCCGACGAGTCCTTTTCCGTGACCACCACCTCGGTCAGTGCCGTCAGCCTGGGACTGAGCAGCATGGACCTGGTCAATCTGCCAAGTTTTGCCTTGCTGCACATCGACCAGGCCCTGGAGTTCGTCAATAAGCAGCGCGGCCAGCTGGGCAGCGCCATGAGCCGGCTGCAGGCCAATATCAACAACCTCAACAATCGGGCGGACAACCTGTCTGAAGGCAAGTCCCGCATCATGGATGCCGACTACGCCGAAGAAACCACCCGCCTGGTCCGCCAGCAGGTACTGCAACAAGCCGCTACGTTGGTGCTGAACCGCGCAGCCAGCCAGCCCGGCGTCGTCCTGACGCTGCTGCGCAACGCTTTTGCCTGATGAGGCAGCGCGCAATTCGTTAAAATGACGGCTAGCGCACTATACCGGCCACCATGTCCGACCTGTTTACCCAAGCACCACGCCCCCCTCTTGCCGAAGCGCTGCGCCCTGCCAGCCTCGACGAAGTCATCGGCCAGACCCACCTCCTGGGTGCTGGCAAGCCCTTGCGGCTGGCTTTCGACTCCGGCAAACCGCACTCCATGATCCTGTGGGGGCCACCCGGCGTGGGCAAGACCACGCTGGCCCGGCTTATGGCCAAAGGCTTCGATGCCGAGTTCATTCCGCTCTCGGCGGTATTCTCCGGGGTCAAGGACATCCGTGCCGCCATGGACGAGGCCGAGCGCTATCTGCAGCGTGGCCGCCAGACCATCTTGTTCGTCGATGAAGTGCACCGCTTCAACAAGAGCCAGCAGGATGCCTTCCTGCCCTTTGTGGAGTCGGGCCTGATCACCTTCATCGGCGCCACCACCGAGAACCCCTCCTTCGAGGTCAACTCCGCCCTGCTCTCGCGCGCCCAGGTCTATGTGCTGAAGGCGCTGACCGAGACCGAGCTGCGGCTGCTGGTGGAGCGGGCACGCGACAAGGCACTGGCCCACCTCGCCTTTGACGAGGCCGCCGTTGCCACCCTGGTCGGTTACGCCGACGGCGACGCACGCCGCTTGCTCAACCTCCTGGAGCAGACCGACACCGCAGCCCGCACCGCCGGCGTCGAGACGGTGGGTGGCGAGTTCCTGCAGAACGCACTGAGTCTCAATGCACGTCGTTTTGACAAAGGCGGCGATGCTTTTTACGATCAGATCTCCGCACTGCACAAATCGGTGCGGGGCTCCAACCCGGACGGTGCCTTGTACTGGTTCTGCCGCATGCTCGATGGCGGCGCAGACCCCCGTTACCTGGCCCGCCGCATCGTACGCATGGCTTGGGAGGACATCGGCTTGGCCGACCCGCGCGCAGCACAGATCACCCTGCAGGCAGCAGACACCTACGAGCGGCTTGGTTCGCCCGAGGGTGAGCTCGCGCTGGCGCAGGCCGTGATCTACCTGGCTGTCGCCCCCAAGAGCAATGCCGGCTACACGGCCTATAACGCCGCCCGAGCCTTTGTCAGCAAGGACAAATCGCGCCCGGTGCCCGAGCACCTGCGCAACGCACCGACCAAGCTGATGAAGGAACTGGGTTACGGCGCCGAATATCGCTACGCCCACGATGAGGCCGAAGGCTACGCCGCCGGCGAACGCTACCTGCCGGACGGCATGCCTGAGCCGGGCTGGTACCAGCCGGTGGGCCGTGGCCTGGAAGCCAAGATCGCCGAAAAACTCGCCCACCTGCGTGAGCTCGACGCCGCAGCCCGCACCAGTGGGCGATCTAGCAAGGACAGCGCCTAGGTCTGTCCGTGTCTTCGCCGCATCGCGGTGCTACCGCCCTGCCGTTCGCGCTGTCCCTCCCCCTTCCGGCCGGTTAGAATCCGCCCCGATCCGATATTCGCCATTGAAACGCATACCGCTGAAAGCACAGGCTCGCCATGCTAGATATCCAACAACTCCGTAACGACCTCGACGGCGTCACCGCCCGCCTGCTGGCCCGCGGCTTCGCCTTTGACAGCGCCGCCTTCGCCGCGCTGGAACACGAACGCAAGACCCTGCAGACCCGTACCCAGGATCTGCAGGCCGAGCGCAATGCCAAATCCAAGCAGATCGGCATCGCCAAGAGCAAGGGCGAGGATGTCGCCCCCATCATGGCCAGCGTGGCCAACCTCGGTGACGAGCTGAAGGCGGCCGAGCACAACCTCGCCGCCCTGCAGGAAAAGCTCAATGACCTGCTGCTGCGCGTACCCAACCTGCCGCATGCTTCGGTGCCCGAGGGCAAGGACGAGAGCGGCAATGTGGAACTGCACCGCTGGGGCACCCCGCGCAGCTTCGACTTCGAAGTGAAGGACCATGTGGACGTCGGGACGCCGCTGGGCCTCGATTTCGAGACTGGTGCCAAGCTCTCGGGCGCCCGCTTCACCGTGCTCAAGGGGCATATCGCCCGCCTGCACCGGGCGCTCGCGCAGTTCATGATCGACACCCAGACCAATGAGCACGGCTACACCGAGGTCTACACGCCCTATATCGTGAACCCCGAGGTGCTGTACGGCACCGGCCAGCTGCCCAAGTTCGGCGAGGACATGTTCCGGGTCGAGCGTGGCGGTGAGGACGGCCAGACTCAATACCTGATCTCGACCTCGGAAATTTCGCTGACCAACACGGTGCGCGACAGCATCCTCAAGGCCGAAGAGCTGCCGATCAAGCTGACCGCCCACTCGCCTTGCTTCCGCTCGGAAGCCGGCAGCTACGGCCGAGATACCCGCGGCATGATCCGCCAGCATCAGTTCGACAAGGTGGAGATGGTGCAGATCGTCGCACCCGAGAAGAGCTTTGAGGCGCTGGAAGAAATGCGCCAGCACGCCGAGAACGTGCTGCAGAAGCTGGGCCTGCCCTACCGTGTGGTGACCCTGTGCACCGGTGATATGGGCTTTACCGCGGTCAAGACCTACGACTTGGAAGTCTGGCTGCCGGCCCAGAACACCTACCGCGAGATCAGCTCGGTATCGAACTGCGAAGCCTTCCAGGCCCGCCGTATGCAGGCCCGCTACAAGAACGAGGCCGGCAAGAACGAGCTGGTACACACCCTCAATGGTTCGGGCCTGGCGGTGGGCCGTACCCTGGTGGCGGTACTGGAGAACTACCAGAACGCCGATGGCAGCGTGACCGTGCCCGAGGCCCTGCGCCCCTATATGGGCGGCATCACCAAGCTGGGCTGACCCCCGGCCTCGCCCCAACAAGCCGCCGCAGATACTGCGGCGGCTTTTTCATCCCCGCCCGAAAGAACGGATGCTCGCCTCCACCGTCGAACGCCTGCAGGAAGTCGGTACGGCTTTCCGCAAGCTTTTGCTCAGCGATGCACTGACCCTGCTGGGCCTGATGGTGGGCCAGGTCGCCCTGCCCTGGTGGATCGTCAAGCAGGGTGGCGCCCTGCACCTGGCGCAATATGGGCTGACCACCGGCTTTGCCGCCTTTGCCGCCATGCCCTTGCTGGCACCGCTGGGCGACCGCTACCCCAAGAACCGGCTGATCACCGCAGGCCTCTTGGCCATGGCCGTCGCCGCCCTGTTGATGACCGTGCTGGCCAGTCTGGGCCAATACCACTTCCTCCCGCTGCTGCTGGCCGGCTGCTTGCAGGTGATCGCCCTCGCCGTCATCAACCCTGCGGTCAGCAGCATCAGCAGCGAGCTGGTGCCGCCCGAGCGGCTGACCGATGCACTCAGCCTGCAAAAAACGGCGCAGTCGCTAGGCCGCCTGCTGGGGCCGGCCTTGGCGGGTTTGATGCTGGCTGTGGCCAGCATCCCCATCACACTGGGCCTGCACTGCGCGCTGTTGCTGATTGCTGCGCTGTACGCCCGCCATATCCCCACCCATTCTATCGAGCACCCAAAGGGTTACAGCCTGGCGCGTTGGCGGCGCGATCTGCTGGCCGGCCTGCGCGCCAGTTGGCAGGTACCGCTGGAGCGCTACTGGACCCTGGCCAACTTCACCTCCTGGCTATTCCTCGGCCCCGCCGTGGGTATGCTGGTACCGATCAAGGTGCACGCGCTGGGCCTTTCCGGCAGTTGGCTGGGCGCCTGCGAGGCGGCACTCTCTGCAGGCATGCTGATCGGCACCCTGGGCGCGGCCGGCTGGTTCATGGCCCGCTTCAGCCGCTATCAGCTGCGCGTCGGCGCCGGCGTCGCCCAAGGGCTGACCCTGGCGCTGGCGGGCTTCACGCAAAGCCCCTGGCTACTGTTGCCAGCCCTGTTCGGCTGCGGGCTGACCAATACCATTTTGATCCTGGTGGGCATGACCCACCGCATGCTGGCGCGCCCGCTTGCCTTCCGCAGCCGCATGTCGGCCGTCGCCATCATGTCCGGCCAGCTGGCCGGCAGCCTGGGGCCCGCTCTGGCCGGCGTCATGCTCAGCCAGCACAGCGTCGCTGCGGTCTATGTGAGTTTTGGTCTGCTCGGTGCCGCTTTCGCCACCTCGCTCGCGCTGGTGCCCGGCTTCAAGACCTTTATGAACCTCGACCACAACAAGGTTCGCGACTGGTATGGCAAGCAGTACCCGGAGGCTTTCCGCGAGCCGGGCGGTACAAGTCAAACTGCGGAACAGACAGGCTAGACCAATAAAAAAGCGACCCTCAGGTCGCTTTTTTACTGCTTGCCACAGTGGCAATGGTGATCAGTTCGCCTCGTAGACGTACGGCTTCTGCTTCACGCGGCTCTCTTCGGCATCCTTCTGAAAGCCACGATCAACCTGCTTGTCCCACAGGAGCGAACGGCCTTCGACCTGGCCCTTGGCAACTTCGGGATTCTTGGCGAGGTAGTCGCGCAGAAATTCGGTGGTTTCGGAAACGTAGTTGATGTCTTTGAACAGCAGCGGCATGGTAGGAACTCCAGCAAAACCTTGAATGCCCCGATTATACGTCCTGAGAACCCATAAGGCGGCAAGGGGTAATAAAAAACCGGGCGCAAGGCCCGGTTTTCTTTGCAGCAAGGCAGGGAACGCTTAGATGCGCTCGACGCAAAGCGCCACGCCCATGCCACCACCAATACACAGCGTGGCCAGGCCTCGCTTGGCATCGCGACGAGCCAGCTCATGCAGCAGGGTGACCAGCACGCGGGCGCCGGAAGCACCGATGGGGTGACCCAGGGCGATCGCGCCGCCGTTGACGTTGACCTTGTTCCAGTCCCACTTCAGCTCGCGCGCCACACCCAGCGCCTGAGCCGCAAAGGCCTCGTTGGCTTCGATCAGGTCGACCTGATCCAGGGTCCAGCCGGCACGTGCCAGTGCGCGCTGGGTAGCCGGCACCGGGCCCATGCCCATGATGGTGGGATCGACGCCGGCAGAAGCATAGCCAGCCACGCGGGCCAGCGGCTTGAGGCCCAGCGCGGCGGCCTTCTGCGCGGTCATCAGCATCACGGCGGCGGCACCGTCATTGATGCCCGAAGCGTTGCCTGCCGTGACCGAACCTTCCTTGGTAAAGGCCGGGCGCAACTTGGCCAGCGCATCCATGGTGGTGCCATGCTTGATGTATTCATCGCTGGCAAAGCTGATCGGATCGCCCTTGCGCTGGGGCACCAGCACCGGGGTGATCTCATCGTTGAACTTGCCGGCCTTCTGGGCGGCCTCGGCCTTGTTCTGCGAGGCCAGCGCCAGTTCGTCCTGCTCCTGGCGGCTGATGTTGTACTTCTGGGCGATATTCTCGGCGGTGATGCCCATGGGGTACTGGTTGTACACGTCGGTCAGGCCGTCGTACATCATGCTGTCCACCAGGGTGGCCGGGCCCATGCGAATGCCGTCACGGCTATTGGGCAAGAGGTGCGGCGCGGCCGACATATTCTCCTGACCGCCGGCGATCACGATCTCGTTGTCGCCCGACAAGATGGACTGGATAGCCAGGTGAGTAGCCTTGAGGCCCGAACCGCAGACCTGGTTGATGGTCAGTGCCGGCACCTGGACCGGAATACCGGCCTTGATCAGTGCCTGGCGGGCCGGGTTCTGGCCCAAGCCAGCGGTCAGCACATTGCCCAGAATCACTTCGCTGATCTGCTCGCCCGTCACGCCGGTCTTGTCGAGCAGGGCCTTGATGACGGTGGCGCCGAGATCCGGCGCGGCCACCTTGGCCAGGCTGCCGCCGAAGGAACCGACGGCGGTACGCAGTGCGGCGACGATAACGACTTCAGACATGGTGTAACTCCTACGATGGGGTGGTAAGGACCGCGCCTTGTCCATTCCTCCTGGACGGCACAGTTCGCTATTTGTCGCCCCGCTCGAAGGCGGGGCAGGCCGAGTTTTCTGTTGCTGGTACCGCTGTGCTGTTGTTGCGGGCCGTTCAGGCCTCTGCCACTTTGGCCTTCACATAGCTGCCCGGGGCCGGCTCAATGGCCTTGTATTTGGTATTGCCGGGCTTCTTGGGCGCGGCGATCTTCTTGCCCGAACGCGGCGCCACCCAGTTGTCCCAATCCTGCCACCAGCTGCCGGGCCGGCTTTCAGCTTGGGATAGCCAGCTTTCGGCATCCTTGGGGTAGTGGTCAGACACCCAATAATTGCGCTTGTTCGGCCCCACCGGGTTGATGGAACCGGCGATATGACCGGAGGCACCCAGCACGAAGCGCAGATCCTTGCTGCCCAGCAGCTGGGTACCGCGATAGGCCGAGGTCCAAGGCACGATATGGTCCTCACGGGCGGCGAAGATATAGATGGGCCAGTCGTACTGACTGACATCTACCGGCACGCCGCAGACCTTCATCTTGCCCTTCTTAGCCAGGTTGTTTTCCAGGTACATCTGCCGCAGGAAGAAGGTGTGCATGGGCAGCGGCAGATTGGCCGAATCGTTGTTCCAGTACAGGAGGTCAAAGGGCGGCGGAGTCTTGCCCTTGAGGTAGTTGTTGACCACGTAGTTCCAGATCAGGTCGTTGGCGCGCAGCATGGCGAAGGCACGGCCCAGCTCCTTGCCGCTGATCACGCCGCCCTCAGCCATCTTGGCCTCACGCGAGCGGACCAGGTCCTCGTCCACGAACTGCTTGATCTCGCCCGGCTCGGTATGGTCGATCAGCGAGGTCATGAAGGTCACACTTTCGAACCAGTCGAGCTTGCGCGCCTTCATCACGGCCAGGACGGTGCTCAGGATCACGCCGCCGATACAGAAACCCAGCACATTGACCTTGTCCTGCTTGCTGATCTCGCGCACCACCTCGGTGGCCTTGATCACGCCATCTTCGACATAGCTGTCCCAGGTCAGCTTGCCCAACTCGGGGGTGATGTTGCGCCAGGACACCATGAACACCGTGTAGCCCTGGGCTACAAAGTGGCGAACCATGGAATTCTCGGGCTGCAGGTCCATGAGGTAGTACTTGTTGACCGCGGGCGGCACGAACAAGAGCGGCCGCTCGTAGACCTCCGCCGTGGAGGGCGTGTACTGGATCAGTTGGAACAGCTCGCTCTGGAACACCACCGTGCCGGGGGTGATGGCGAGGTTCACGCCGACCTCGAACTTGGATTCGTCGGTCATGGAGATATGGCCCTTGGCCATATCCTCGGAAAGTTTGCGCATACCCTCGGCCAAGCTCGCACCTTGCGTGTCGATAGCGAGCTTGATGACCTCGGGGTTGGTCAGCGCGAAATTGGAGGGCGACATCGCGTCGATGAACTGCTGGGTATAGAAGCCCAGCTTCACGCGGGTGGCCTCGTCCATGGGCACGCCACCTACCATGTCGGTCAGCCATTTGGCGCTGAGCAGGTAGTTCTCTTTGAGGTATTCGAAGAAGGGGTATTGCGCCCATTCGGGCGCGGCAAAGCGGCGGTCACCGCGCACCGCAGCAGCGGCGGGCTTCTCACCACCGGCAGCAAACAGGCCGGTCCAGAGATCCATCTGGCGGCGGTAGTAACTGCTTTGCAGCCCCATCAAATGCTGGGTGTTGCCAAGCAGACCCTGCATAAAGGTCTCCATGGCAGCAGAGCGCTGCTCGGGCTCCTTGGGCTGCATGCCGCTGACAAAGCTGTCGAGCAGCTTGCGGTTGGCATCGGTCAGCGACTGCATGAATTCCTGGTAGCTGGCTGCATCGGCGCCCAGCTGGCGCTCAGGACTGGACTGGCTCAAGAGGTCGTCTCCCCCGGGTCGCTCGCCCGGTGTATTAGTGCTCGCTCATTTGCTGCATCGCAACAATCAACTGCAAGCGCATTGTAGGCGTGCCTTTGCGAACTCGACAAGGCCCACGCAATACCTTGTTCTGACGCTATTTTGCGCCGAACGTAGCTGGGGCAGGACGCAAGAATTTGGTAATATTTGCACAGTGCGCGCAGGACAAGTGCTTATTTTTTAAGCAGTTTTAATAAACGACCTGACCTATGTGGCCTTACTCCATGATTTTTCATGGATTTTCGAACTTTGCTTATGTATTATCGCCACATCGATCCACCGTTTATTCGGAGACGCCGTACCATGTCTCGCCTCTCCGCGCTCGTCGCAGGCATCCTCAGCCTTGGGCTGCTGGCTTCCCCATTGACGGCTGAAGCCTCCCAGAGCCACAAAAAACACACCACCCGCACTGCCACCACGAGCAAAGCCAAGGCCAGCAAGGCCAAGGTCGCCGCTGCGCCAGCCCGCAAGGCCAAAGCCAGCAAGGTAGTGATCAGCAAGCGCCCGCAAGGCGGTCGCGTCACTCGTGTTTCGGCCCAACCCTCCACTCTGCCCTCTGCGCTTGGCGCATTGCGCTCGCCGGCGCTGTATTCCAGCGCCGCCGTGGTGGTCAACGCCATTTCGGGTGAACGCATCTACGAAAAAAACAGCCAGGCCCAGGCACCGATCGCCTCCATCACCAAGCTGATGACCGCGATCGTGACCCTGGACATGCACCTGCCGCTGGACGAGCCCATCACCATTACCGAAGAGGACGTGGATACGCTGAAGAACTCCAGCTCGCGCCTCTTGGTGGGCACCACGCTGAGCCGTGGCGAGATCATGCATCTGGCGCTGATGTCCTCGGAAAACCGCGCAGCCCACGCCCTGGCCCGCACCGCCCCCGGCGGCAAGGCGGCCTTTGTGGCCAAGATGAACCGTACCGCCCAGTCGCTGGGCATGCAGAACACCCGCTTTGAAGACCCGACCGGTCTGACCAGCGCGAATGTCTCCACCGCCAACGACCTGATCCGGCTGGTGCAGGCAGCCCACCATTACCCCGAGATCCGTGCCTACTCCACCAGCGAGGAGTACAGCTTCATCTCCAGCGTGAATGGCCGTGGCTATACCTTCCACAACACCAACCCGCTGGTGAAGAACGTGGCCTGGGAGATTGGCGTCTCCAAGACCGGCTATATCTCCGAGGCCGGCAAGTGCCTGGTGATGCAGGCCACGATCAACGAAACCCCGGTGGTAATCGTATTGCTGGATTCGGCCGGCAAGCTGACCCGGATCGGTGACGCCCAACGCATCAAGAAGTGGCTGGAGACCAGCCCCGGTGCCATGTTGCACGCTGGCTGAACCCTACCCCGCCACAAGCAAGGCCCACCCTATGGTGGGCCTTTGTTTTTGCGCCTATCGAACCATCTCGAGACGACAGACGGCAGTTGCTTCAAAAAATGAGAATCCCTATCATTCCGATTAGGTTTTCAATGAATCGACTGCCATGTACGTCTGCATCTGCAACGCCGTTACCGACAAGCAAATTCGCCGCGCCGTGCACAACGGCTGTGACAGCATGCGTGATCTGCGCATGGAGCTTGGTGTGGCTGGCTGCTGCGGCAAATGCGCACCCGATGCCCGCGCCCTGCTGCTGGACAGCAAGCGCGAACAGGCCGGCAACGGCCACGGAGTCTCGATTACGCTGGTACCCGTCTGACCGATTTTTCGGCTTTCTGCTTGCCGCTCCTTCGCTATCTGGCTACGCTGGATAGCTGAACGAGCGGCTGTGCCGCTTTCCGGGAGCGCCTATGCTGCGCCAGCTCCCCGCCTGCATACACAATGCAAGGAGGCCAAAAAATGAAAGGCGACAAGAAGGTCATCAGCTATCTCAACGCGGCGCTCAAAAACGAGCTCACCGCGATCAACCAGTACTTCCTGCATGCCCGCATGTTCAAGAACTGGGGCTTCAAGGAACTGGACGAGCACGAGTACCACGAGTCCATCGACGAGATGAAGCACGCCGACATGCTGATCGAGCGCATCCTCTTCCTGGAAGGCCTGCCCAATCTGCAGGAGCTGGGCAAGATCTATATCGGCGAGGACGTGAAAGAAGCGCTGGAGTGCGACCTCAAACTGGAGATGGAGGCCTGCCCCGTACTCAAGGAAGCGATCGGCTACTGCGAGAAGGTGCACGACTACGTCAGCCGCGACCTGTTCAAGCACATCCTCGAGAACGAGGAAGAACACATAGACTGGCTGGAAACCAACCTCGGCCTGATCGAGAGCGTGGGCTACCAGAACTACCTGCAGTCGCAGATGGGATCTTGAGCGTTACCACTCAATAAAAAAGCCGCAGCGGTGCTGCGGCTTTTTGTTAATTTTCCCAGATTGGCTTAGCAACTAAGTAAGTCCACTTCTCTGGAATATTCCCATGTTTATCTTATCGGCTATTTCTTTCGGGAAAGTCTCAACAACATACACCATCCCTGCATTTGGATCTTCAACTTTCTCAACAAGCGTAAATGCCCTCAGGCTAGGGGTTCCAACCTTACCATCCCCATGCGAAGACACTACCTCCAAATGAGAAATAGCTCCTTCAGAGACGTTATGAACACCTGAAATTTTCTCCATTTCCAGATCGCACCTCTCGCCATCAGTCTCAATGGAAATTTTCGAAACACTCAATCGTCCATGCCTCACACCTTCAGGAAGACCACGATTCTCCAACTCCGTCTCCCATCCCCAGTAAGTTATATTATGAGGCCTCAACTGATTAACGCCCAGCAGATGCCCTCTGACTGCCAGCAATATCTCAAAAACATTGTCAGCAGTTGGATCATGTTGAAGTACCTTACCAAGGCCAATAGCAATCTCATCAGGCAACCACAGCGCAGCCTCAAACGAAAGCTTGTTTATTCTTCTTCTTTGTTCCATTGGAATTGGCTTTTCTGGTTGAACCGCCATCCATTCGGCAAGTAAATCGGCAACCAGCTGCGCACGTTCCCTTTTTCGCAGTTCGCCCTCATAATCAGCCTTCAGCTTATCGTACTGATATTTTATAGAACCCTCATAGTCAGCCTTCAACTTGTCATACTGATGCTTAACAGCAGCTTCATAATCAACTTTAAATTTATCGTATTGAAGCTTAATGGACGAATCAATTCGCCCACCAACCCATCTCACCGCAAGCCACGTCACTAGACCAGCCGCACCACCAGAAAGACTAAATTCCTTCCAGTTACTGAGAAGCCACTCAAGCATATTCCCCTCCCGCTAGAGGCACAGTCACAATACAAGCCAATTCCAGCCTGATGGCTAGCAAACTAGCGTCTCGGTAGACATTTATGCAAACGCAATCACGTGATCGATCTCCAGCCGTATGCCGATGGCCTCGCCAATGGCGTGGTCATGGTGGCTGGGCACCAGGCTCAGCACGGTGGCACCGGAAGGCAGCGCCAAGGTGTAGAGGAACTGCGCACCGCGGAAGGCCTTCTTGACTACGCGGGCCTTGAGGCTACTGGCATCGTCGTGCAGCACATCGTCCGGACGCAAGAGCACATCCACTCGCTGGCCCGCCGCAAAAGCGTGGCCGGCATGCAGGGCACGGCGGCCCAGTTCGAAGTCCAGCAGATCACCCGCCAGCACCTCACCGGGCAGGAAGGTGCCCTCGCCTACGAAGTCGGCGACAAAGCGGTCGTTGGGCTCATGGTAGAGCGCATAGGCACTGTCCCACTGCTTGAGCCTGCCCTGCGCCATCACGCCGATACGGTCGGCCAGCGCGAAGGCTTCGTGCTGGTCGTGGGTGACCAGCAGCGCGGTCGTGCCGCGTGCCTTGAGGATGTCGCGTACCTCGCCGGAGAGCCGCTCGCGCAGCTCCACGTCGAGGTTGGAGAAGGGTTCGTCCAGCAGCAAGAGGCGTGGCGCCGGTGCCAGGGCGCGGGCCAGGGCCACGCGTTGCTGCTGGCCGCCGGAGAGCGCATGGGTGTAGTCGTCCGCATGACCGGCGAGGCCCACCACCTCCAGCAGCTCCATGGTGCGCGCATGTGCCTCGCTGCGGCTGAGCGAGCCCAGGCCAAAGGCGACATTGCCGGCCACGGTCAGGTGCGGGAACAAGGCGTAATCCTGGAACACCATGCCGATGCCGCGCTGCTGCGGAGGCCATTGTTCATCTGCCGTGGCGATCACGTCGCCGTTGAGGCGGATGCGACCGGCGCGTATAGGTTCGAAACCGGCAATGGCGCGCAGCGCCGTGGTCTTACCACAGCCAGAAGGCCCCAGGAGGCAGCCGATCTCGCCTTCGGCGAGGGTAAAGGAGAGCTGCTCCAGCACCGGCTTGTCACCGTAGGCCACGCCTACCTGGTCCAGCGTCAGCAAGGTTTCCGTCACGATTGTTTCTCCGTCTCGCGCGCCAGCAATATCACCGGGATCAAGCCGGCCAGCACGATGGCGACCGAAGGCAGGGCAGCGATCTCCCACTGCCCTTCGCTGGTCATCTCGAATACCCGTACCGACAGCGTGTCCCAGCCAAAAGGGCGGGTCATCAGCGTGATCGGCATCTCTTTCATTACATCCACAAATACCATCAGCGCCGCCGTCAGCAGCCCACCACGCAAGAGCGGCAGGTGGATGCGACGCAGCACGGCACGCCGGCCCAGCCCCATGGAGGCAGCCGCCTCCTCCTGGCTCTGGGTGATGCGCTCCATGGCCGCTTGCGTGGGCTCATAGGCCACGGCCAGGAAGCGGGCAGCAAAGGCCAGCAGCATGACCACCAAGGTGCCTTGCAAGATTTGAGTGGGCTGGCCCAGGCCCAGCGCCTTGATGCTGTTGATCAGGCCGTTCTCCAGCCAGGAGATGGGCAGGAAGATGCCCACCGCCAGCACCGTGCCGGGCACGGCGTAACCCAAGGTAGCGAGGCGCGCCGCGAGGCGGCTGGAAAGATCGTGCCGACGGCGCACCGCATAGGCCAGCACCAGCGCGAGCACCACCACACCCACGGCAGAGCCGGCCGCCAGCAAGAGTGAACGGCCGACAAAGCCGAAGTAGCGCAGGTCCAGCTGCTCGGCCGCGACCGAGGCCGCCCAGCGCAGCAGCTGCACCATGGGCACCAGGAAGGCGATGCCCAGCACCAGCAGACAGTAAGCCACCGCCGCCCAACCACGCCAGCCGGGCAAGCGCTCGGGCCTTGCCGCGCCAGCGCGGCCGGCACTGGTATAGCGCCGATCGCCGCGCACCTTTTGCTCCAGCAACACCAGCACCAGCACCGCAAACACCAGCAAGGAGGCCAGCTGCGAAGCGGCGTTGAGGTTGAAGAGGGCGAACCAGGCCTTGTAGATGGCCGTGGTAAAGGTGTCGTAGTTGAAGGTGGCGACTGTTCCAAAGTCAGCCAGGCACTCCATCAGCGCCAGCGTCAGCCCGCCGATGATCCAGGGCCGGGCCATGGGCAGTGCCACCCGCCAGAAGCCCTGCCGGCGGCTCAGGCCCAGCGAGGCGGCCACCTCCAGCGCACGCCGGCCCTGGGTGAGGAAGGCGTTACGTGCCAGCAGGTAGACGTAGGGATAGAGCGCCAGGGTGAGCGTGAGGATGACACCCCAACGCGAGCGGATGCTTGGCATCCAGCGCGTGTCTTCCATGTACTCGCGCAACAGCCCCTGCAGGGGGCCGGCGTAGTCGTATAGACCGATCTGCACAAAGGCCAGCACATAGCCCGGCATGGCCAGTGGCAGCGCCAGCGCCCAGGCCAGGTGCTTGCGCCAGGGGAAGTCGTAGACCGCAGTGAGCCAGGCCAGCGAGACACCCAACAGCAGGCTGCCTACGCCCACTCCCAGCACCAGCCAGAAGGTATTGGCCAGAAGCTGCGGCAGGACAAATTCGCCCAGATGCGACCACACCTCGCCCTGCGGCTTGAGCAGACTGGCGACCACGACGGCCAGCGGCAGCAGAGTGATCAGGGAGATCAGCCAGGCCAGCAGCCGCTCATCCAGCCAACGCCGTTTGACTTTGGCGGCCAAGGGAAGCGATCGGGAAGCGGTCTCGATGGGAAGGTCCATGATGTTGGAAAGCCGACGGTTGCGCGTGCAGCCGTCGGCTCGATAGTTGCTCAGGATAGCCTAGCGGGCGAATTCCAACCCGACAGCTTGTGCGACAGGCTTACCGGTATCCGGCGCGGTCCATCAGTTTGACCGCAGTAGCCTGCAGTTCACCGGCCTTGGCCACGTTGACATAGTCATGCTTGAAGTCCCCCCAGGCCGCCACGCGTGCGTCTGGCTTGACCTTGGGGTTGACCGGGAATTCCATGTTCTGGTCGGCGTAGAGGTTTTGCGCCTTCTCGCTCGACAACCATTCCATCAGACGCAAGGCACCCTTCTCGTTCTTGGCATAGCGGGTGACGCCCACACCGGAGATATTCACGTGCGTGCCGCTGCTTTGCTGGTTGGCCCAGAAGATGCCAATAGGCAGCTTGGGGTCGCGCTGCATGACGCGGCCGTAGTAGTAGGTGTTGGCGATGCCCACATCGCACAGCCCGGCGCCGATGGCCTTGAGCATGCTCTCGTCGTCGGAGAAGGGGTCGGCCGCCAGGTTGTTGACCCAGCCACGGACGATGCTTTCAGTCTTCTGCTCACCCAGGCGCACGATCATGGTACCGACCAGGGACTGGTTGTAGACCTTCTTGGCGGTGCGCAGGCAAAGACGGTTCTTCCACTTGGGACTGGCCAGGTCTTCGTAGCTCGAAAGGTCCGAAGGCTTCACCTTCTTGGTGTTGTAGAAGATGGTGCGGGCGCGGATGGACATGCCGTACCAGTAACCACCCGGGTCACGCAGGTGGGCGGGGACGTTGGCGTCCAGCACTGCCGATTTCACCGGCTTGAGCAGGCCTTGTTGTTCCGCCTGCCAGAGGTTGCCGGCATCCACTGTCAGCAGCATGTCGGCCGGGGTGTTGGCGCCTTCGGCCTTGAGCCGCTCCATCAGCGGGCCTTCCTGGCCGGTCACAAAGCGCACCTGCACACCGGTTTCCTTGGTGAAGGCATCGAACAGCGGCTTGATGAGCGCTTCGATACGGGCGGAATAGACTGTCACTTCTTCGGCAAAGGCAGGCGCAGCGGCTGTGAGAGCGGCGGCGATCAGCAGAGGGCGGAACTTCATGCAGGGGACTCCAGCTGGGTGCGACAAAGACAGGAGTTGAATTGTCGCATGAATGAGAATGCGTATCAAAACCTCGACGTGGACTACGCAACAAGACCAAACGTTCCCGCGCCGATTTTTCCCCGGAATGCACTACAATCCATCCCCGTTTTACTGCCGTTGGAATTCCCACCATGTGGTTCAAGAATCTGCAGCTCTATCGGATCACCGATCTGAGCAAACTCAATCCCGAACAACTGGATGCCGAGCTCAAGAAGCGCGCCTTCGTGCCGGTGGGCAGTACCGACAAGCTGGCTGCCGGCTGGATCGCTCCGGCCCGCCACGCGCCTGACGTGTTTGCCTACCCGCAGGCCAACGCCATGCTGATCGCCCTCAAGACCGAGGAGAAGCTGCTGCCCTCTTCCGTGGTCAAGGATGCTGCCGAGGAGCGCATCGAGGACATCGAGGCCAAGGAGCTGCGCAAGGTCGGCAAGAAGGAAGCCAAGGAGATCCGCGAGCGTATCGCCGAGGAACTGCTGCCACGCGCCTTCAGCCGTTCGCGCGTGCTGCGTGCGCTGATCGACTTCCAGGACGGCTGGATCTGGGTGGATACCGCAACGCCGGCCAAGGCCGAACTCCTGATCCAGCTGCTGCGCGAGAGCCTGGGCACGCTGCCGACCAAGCTGCCGCAGACCCAGCTCGACCCGGTTACCGCCATGAGCACCTGGCTGGACCACGATGCCCCCAGCAACTTCACGCTCGACGCCGACTGCGTGCTGAAGGCCCCGGGCGAAGGTGGTGCGCAGGTTACCTGTCGCCGGCACGACCTCAACTCGGACGAGGTGAAGCAACACCTCAAGACCGGCAAGCTGGTGACCCAGCTGGCGCTGAGCTGGGATGAGCGTATTGCCTTCGTGCTGACCGAGAAGCTGCAGATCAAGCGGCTGACCTTCCTGGACCTGCTCGAAGACAAGCTCAAGGAAGCGGATGCCGAAGACGCCGCCGCCATGTTCGACACCTCCTTGACCCTGATGGCCGAGGAAGGCCGTGGCCTGGTCGCAGCTGTGATCGAAGCGTTGGGCGACGAGCTGATGGAAATGTCGTCGGGCCCTGTGGCCGCCCCCGCACCGGCTCCGCAGCCAGCTGTCGCTGCCGCACCCGCCACGTCTGAAGGCAAGGTAGACGTACCCTGGTAAGGAACTGAAACGCACACCGGCCAGCCACGTGCAAGCGTGGTTCGGCCCCGGTGTTGCGCCATCCCCGACCGCCTAGGGCTGGGGATCGAATATAAAGCGCAAGCGCGCCAGCGCTCGCTACACTCGCGCGGTTCCTGCTCTGGAGACCGCACCGTGCCCTTCCCCATCCTGCGCCCCACCCTGCTGGCCTTGGCGATGTTCAGCCTTGGCCAAGCTGCCGACCGCATTACCGACGCCCCCTTCGCCACCCGCTCGGAAGTGATCGCCCCGCACGCGATCGCCGCCACCAGCCAACCGCTGGCGACGCAGATTGCGCTCGATGTGATGAAACAAGGCGGCAACGCCATCGACGCGGCCATTGCGGCCGACGCAGCGCTGGGTCTGATGGAGCCGACCGGCGCCGGTGTAGGTGGCGATCTCTTCGCCATAGTCTGGGACGCCAAGAGCAAGAAGCTCTATGGCCTGAACGCAAGCGGCCGCTCGCCGCGCTCGCTCAGCTACGACAAGCTCAAGGCAGAGCTCGACAAGCAGGGCCTGAAGGAGCTGCCGCCGCTGGGCCCGCTGCCGGTCAGCGTACCGGGTGCGGTGGATGGCTGGTTCGAGCTGCATAAGAAGTTCGGCAAGCTCGCCATGCCGGCCATCCTCTCGCCCGCCATCCGCTACGCGCGCGAGGGCTTTCCGGTCAGCGACGTGATCAGCTACTACTGGAAACGCAACGTCCAGTCCTTGATCAAGTACCCCGGCATACGCGAACAGTTCACCAAGGATGGCGTCGGTCCATCCAAGGGCCAGCTGTGGACCAACCCGAATCTGGCCAATACCTACGAGAAGATCGCCAAGGGTGGCCGCGATGCATTCTACAAGGGCGATATCGCGCGGCAGATCGGCGCCTACTTCGCCCGCAACGGCGGCTACCTGAGCTACGAGGACCTGGCCAGCCACAAGAGCGAATGGGTAGAGCCGGTCTCCACCAACTATCGCGGTTACGATGTATGGGAGCTGCCGCCCAACAGCCAGGGCATCGCCGCCCTGCAGGCGCTCAACATACTGGAAGGCTACGACCTCAAGGCGGCCGGCTTTGGCAGCGTGCAGCATGTGCACTGGTTTGTAGAGGCCACAAAGCTGGCCTTTGCCGATCGCGCCAAGTACTACGCCGACCCGGACTTTGTGAAGGTGCCGGTGCAGCAGCTGATCAGCAAGCCCTACGCCGCCGAGCGCCGCAAACTGATCGGCGAGGAGCGGGCGCTGCAGAAGGTGGAGGCTGGCAATGTGGCGCTCAAGACCAGCGACACCATCTACCTGACCACGGCCGATGCCGAGGGCAATATGGTCTCGCTGATCCAGAGCAACTACCGCGGCATGGGCAGCGGCATGGCGCCGGAAGGCCTGGGCTTCATCTTCCAGGACCGTGGCCAGCTATTTGCCATGGAACCTGGCCACAACAACGTCTACGCCCCGGGCAAGCGCCCCTTCCAGACCATCATCCCCGGCTTTATCAGCAAGAACGGCCAACCCTGGGTGAGCTTTGGCGTGATGGGCGGCGATATGCAGCCGCAGGGCCACACCCAGATCGTGATGAACCTGGTGGACTTTGGCATGAACCTGCAGGAGGCCGGCGACGCACCACGCATCTATTGGGACACGCCGCAGCAACCCACCGGCGGCACCATGACCGACGGCGGCATGGTGAGCCTGGAGACGGGCTATCCCTACGCCACCATCCAGCAGTTGCTGCAGAAGCGCCACAAGATCACCTACGACCTGGGTGGCTACGGTGGCTACCAGGCCATCATGCGACTGCCCAATGGCGCCTGGGCCGGAGCGAGCGAGTCGCGCAAGGATGGCCAGGCAGCGGGTTACTGAGCACCGTGACGGTACTGCTGGCCGGGCTGCTGTTCGTAGCCGCATTGCTGGACCTGCTGTTGCGCCACAGCCCCTGGCAGAGCCTGGCCGGCCTCTATGCCGGCCAGAGCCTCTTGGCGCTGGCCGCCTACGGCTGGGACAAGCTGGCGGCCGTGCGGCAGCGCGCACGCCTGCCTGAGCGCAGCCTCTTGCTGATCGGTCTATTGGGCGGCTGGCCAGGCGCCTTGCTGGCGCAGCGCCTGTTCCGCCACAAGACCGCCAAGGCCAGCTTTCTGTGGCGCTTCTGGCTGAGCGTGGTCATCAACCTGGCCGCCTTGCTGCTGGCGCTGTATGACGGCCGGCTGCTCAGCTAGATTGCCAACGCGGTATGGCCAAAACTGGCCACCTCGCAACGGTTCTCGGACCGGAAGGCGCGTACACTTGGCTGCCGGTGCCGCGACCAGCTACCGTATCGGTAGCGACATCACATCCCTCCCTCCATGCCTTCTACCTCTTCCCGCTACGGTGTTCCACCCAGCGTCGGCATGATCCGCCAGTGGATCAATACCCTGCCCGAAAAAACCGGGCGCAGCCTTGATCAATGGTTGAGCTTGATCCGCGCAGAAGGCCCGAACGACGAGGCAGCGCGGCGCGAATGGCTCAAGACCGACCACAAGCTGGGCAGCCGTGCCGCCATCTGGCTGGCGGAACGGGCCGAGGGGCGCGGTACCGAAGAAGACTCGCCCGAGGCCTATTTGCACCATGCCGAGCTGTACGTCGCCAACATGTTCGCCGGTGACAAGGCGGGGCTGCTCCCTGTCTATGAGGCGCTACTGGATGTCGGCCTGGGCCTCGGGGCGGATGTCATGGCCTGCCCGGCCAAGACCATCGTGCCCTTCTATCGCAACCATGTCTTTGCCCAACTCAAGCCCAGCACCCGTACGCGGCTGGACTTGGGCCTGGCGCTGGGCAATATGGCCGTACCGGCGCGGCTGATCGACACCGGCGGCTACGCCAAGAAGGACAGGATCACCTACCGCATCCCCATCACGTCCGTCGCCGAGATCGACGACGAGGTTCGCCATTGGCTCAAACTGGCTTATACGCTGGACGAGAAATAGCCCAACAGGGAACACCGCCATGCGGCTGCCTGCTCTACCGAAGTACGCGCCTCTGCTCGCCCTGCTGCTGGGCTTGACCGCCTGCGGTGGTGGTGACGGCGCAACGGGGGGTGGCAACCCCACACCACCCGGTAACGGCGATGTGGCGCTGAATGATCCGGTCAGCTATTCCGGCGCGGCAGGCGCCTCGCTCGCCTCGGCGCAGGAACGCGCAGCGACTACCCACCACACCCTGCAGCTTGGCGGACAAACGCTGACCTATACCGCCACTGCCGGCCACCTCACTGCCAGCCAGCCGCAGAGCGGTGCGGCTGAGGCATCCTTCTTCTACGTGGCCTATACGCTGGATGGCCAGGCGGCATCACAGCGGCCGGTGACTTTCTTCTACAACGGTGGTCCGGGTTCGGCCAGCCTCTGGCTGCACCTGGGGTCTTATGGGCCGCACCGGCTGGTGACCGGCTTTCCCGCCACGACGCAAAACGCCCCCTTCCCGCTGGTCGACAATGCGGAGAGCCTCTTGGACGTGAGCGATCTGGTCTTTGTCGACGCGATCGGCACGGGCTACTCGGAGGCCATCGCCCCCTATACCAACCAACAGTTCTGGGGGGTGGATGCCGACGCTGCGGCCTTCCGCGACTTCATCCTGCGCTATCTGGCTGTGAACCAGCGCACTACCTCGCCCAAATACCTGTTTGGCGAATCCTACGGCACGCTGCGCAGCGGTGTGCTGGCAGACCTGCTGGAGTCGGCCGGGGTGCGGCTCGGTGGGGTGATCCTGCAATCCTCCATCCTCAACTACAACAGCAACTGCGCCGTGTTCGACCCCGGCCAGGTGAACTGCGCCGGCTTTTTGCCCAGCTATGGCCTCACCGGCGCCTACTACAAGCTGACCCAGCCAGCCCAGGGCGACCCGGTGAGCTATGCCGCCACGCTGCGCAGCTTCAGCAGCGTGAGTTACGGGCCTGCCGCAGACGCCTGGATCACCGCGCGTACCCCGCCCAGCGCCGGCTTGGTGAGCCAGTTGGTGAACTACACCGGTTTGGCGGCGAGTTTGTGGCAGGCCAATGTGGACCTCGACCCGACCACCTTCCAGTACGGTCTGTTGCCCGCCAGCCTGATCGGCCGCTACGATGCCCGCGTCAGTGCAATCAAGGGGACGGCCCTGGCCAGCGAAGGCGACCCGTCCTCGACCTTTATCACGCCCTCATTCAGCAGCACCCTACGCAGCTATCTGCCCGGCACGCTCAAGTACAGCAACAGCTCGACCTACACCGTTGCCAGCAATGCCATCAACAGCTGGATCTGGCAGCACGACGGCCAGGCGCTGCCGGACGTGCTGCCAGACCTCGCCGCCGCGCTGCTCCAGAACCCACGGCTGCGCCTGCTCTCGCTCAATGGCTACCACGATCTGGCCACGCCCTTCTACCAGACCGAGCTGGACCTGGCGCGGCTGGGAGCCGCCGCCAATGTGCAGATCCGCCATTACGCCAGCGGGCATATGAGCTACCTGGACGACACCGCCCGGCAGCAAGGCAAGGCCGATCTGGCCAACTTCTACCGCACGGCCCCGAGCCCCTGAAACCGGGAGGGATGATAATGGCCAAACTTTTGACAACCCTCTGCCTGCTGCTGGCCGGCGTGGTCTGCGCCGCCGCACCGGACATTGCGGATACCCGCGCCGGGCTCGCGCAACTGGGTGACCCTTATCTGCCCCCCGCCGCCCGCCAGCGCAGCACCCTACCGCCGGCAGAAGGCTCGGTGCTGCGTACTCTGGCGGTGGAAAAATTGCGCCGCCGCTTTGATGCTGCCGATGTAGGGCACACCGGCACACTGACCCAGGCACAGGCGCGCCAAGCCGGGCTGGGCTTTGTGGCCGACCACTTTGAGCAGATTGATCAGCGCCGCCAGGGCAGGATCAATTTTGACGATCTGCGCCTCTATATGCGTGAACGCGGCGCCAACCTCTGAACCCGAAAGATCGCATGATCAACTTGCTGCGCTACCTGCTGATCTGCCTCTGCCCCCTCTGGCTCATGGCCGCCAGCCGCTTCGAGCTGGTGAAGCTGGCTGACGGTGTCTATGCCACGGTGCGGACCGAACCGCCGGGTTTCGGGGTCGAATCCAACAGCGTCTTCATCATCAACGAGCAGGACGTGGTGGTGGTCGACGCGCAGTCCAATCTGGCTGCCACCCGCGAGGTCGTGAGGGCACTGCGCAGCCTGACCGACAAGCCGGTGCGCTATGTGGTCAACACCCACTGGCATGACGATCATATCGTCGGCAACCAGGTCTACCGCGAGGCCTACCCCGGCGTAAGCTTTATCGGCCACACCAAGGCACGCGACTATCTGCAGGATGCCGGCCTGAGAGCCCGGGAACGCTTCCATCGCGACGACGTGCCGCAATTCGCCGCCATGCTGCGCAAGGCGCTGGCAGATGGCAAATCGCTGGCTGGCAAGCCGCTGACTGACGAGGAAAGGCAGAGCTACCAGAGCGACCTTGTCCTGGCCGAAGGTTACGCGACCGTACCGCCGGACTTTCGCCCGCCCCTGCCCGACCTGACCGTGGACAACAGCCTGACACTCTGGCGCGGCGAGCGCAGTATCGAAATCCGCTATCTGGGGCGCGGCCATACCTCGGGCGACCTGGTGGTCTATCTGCCAAGCGAGGGCATTGTCTGCGCTGGCGACCTCATCGTCTGGCCCATCCCCTTGATCGGCGGCGACCAGTCGCACGTGGCCGACTGGTCGGCCACCCTGGGGCGCCTGGCGGCACTCAAGCCCAGCCTGATTGTGCCTGGGCACGGGCCCTTGCTGCGTGACGACCGCTATCTGCTGCAGATGCAGAACCTGATGCGGGTCGTGACCGAGCGTACCCACAGCGCCATGGCCGGCGGCACCACGCTGGAGCAGGTACAAAAGACGGTCAAGCTGGACGATCTGCGGCGCAGCTTTGCCGGTGACAGCCCGGTGCGCAATCTGCTGTTCTCCAGCTATGTGGCCGGCCCGGCCGTGACCAGTGCCTATCACGACCTGCAAGGCGGCTGAGCGCGATAGCATGCACTTAGCGGGTAGAATGCGGCTTTTGCCCTCCCTGCCGGCGCCTATGCACGCCCGGTGCCATTGCCATGAATCTCAGTGTCATCCTGCTGCTCTTCGTCACCTTGGTATGGGGGACGACCTTCCCGCTGCTCAAGTCCGCCTCCAGCAGCCTTTCCGGGATCGAGATCTCGGCGGCACGCTTTCTGATCGCCTCGGTCTGCATGCTGCCGTTCGCCATCAAGGCACCGGCGCGGGCCTGGCGCGACGGTGCGGTGCTGGGCGCGCTGGCACTGACCTCCTATGTGGCGCAGGCCTATGGCCTGGAGCATATCTCCTCCAACCGCAGCGCCTTCCTCACCAGTCTCAACGTTCTGATGGTGCCTTTTCTGGGTCTCTGCTTCGGTGGCCGGCTGAGCTGGCCGGTACTGCTGGCCTCCACCATGGCCTGCGTGGGCATAGGGTTGATGTCCTGGGAAGGGGGCGGCAATTGGCAAGGCGACGGCGCTACCCTGATCTGCGCCCTCGCCTATGCGCTCTACACCATCTTGCTCTCGCAGCGTAGCGGTCGGCACGAGGCTCGGCACCTGGCGGCCACGCAGATCATCTTTATGGCCGTATTCGCCTCGCTGTGGGTCGGGCTCACCGGCATCAATGAACCCCGCTTTGCCACTCTGCCCTCGCGCCTGCAGGAACATGCTCCCAACCTGATCTACCTGGGCCTGATCGCCACCGCCGGCATGCTGATGCTGCAGGCGCAGGCGCAGCGCAATGTCAGCGCCGACAAGGCCGCCGTGATCTATGCCATGGAGCCCGTCTTCGCTGCCCTGTTTGGCTGGCTGTTGCTGAGCGAATCCCTGACCGTGCAGGCCGGCATCGGCGGCGGCATGGTGGTGGTGGCGGTAATCCTCAGTGAGCTCAAGCCGGCGCCAAAGCCTGGATCCAGTCCGAAGGCCGCCTAATCTAAAGCTACAACCCTGGCGCCCGGAAGACCCGGGCGCTAGTCATCTTCGAAAACTGCACCAGCGGCTTCCCTGATTTATTCCCGACCCGCCCGCCGGCGGGGAACCTCGCTACGCTCGTCGGCACATTACCCAAAGACGTGCACACCGGAACGATGTGGGCAGGACTCGTAATCACATCGAGAACAAAAAGGCCGGCAATTGCCGGCCTTTTGCGTTACTCCGCAGCAGGGTGATCAGCCCTTGCGCAGCGGCGAGAAGTCCAGCGGCACGGCGGTCTTCTCGGCGATCTCGGCCTCGGTCACACCCGGGGCCAGCTCGTGCACCGAGACGCCCTTGGGGCCGACGTGCATGACGCCCAGGTCGGTGATGATCATATTGACCACACCCACGCCGGTCAGCGGCAGGTTGCACTTGGGCAGGATCTTGGCTTCTTCGGTGCCGTCCTTCTTCTTGGCCACGTGCTCCATCAGCACGATCACCCGGCCTACACCGGCTACCAGGTCCATGGCGCCACCCATGCCCTTGACCATCTTGCCCGGGATCATCCAGTTGGCCAGGTCGCCATGTTCGCTGACCTGCATGGCCCCCAGGATGGCGAGGTTGATCTTGCCGCCACGGATCATGCCGAAGCTGTCGCTGGAGCTGAAGATTGCCGAGCCGGGCAGAGTGGTAATGGTCTGCTTGCCGGCGTTGATCACATCGGCGTCGACTTCGGCTTCCGAGGGGAAGGGGCCGATGCCCAGGAGGCCGTTCTCGGATTGCAACCAGACTTCCATGCCGGTGGGCACATGGTTGGCCACCATGGTGGGCAGACCGATACCGAGGTTCACATAAAACCCGTCCTGCAGTTCCTTCGCAGCGCGGGCGGCCATTTCATCGCGGTTCCATGCCATTTGGCCTCTCCTTAACCGTTCGGGTTTTCGCGGGTGGTACGCTTTTCGATACGCTTTTCCGGCTTGGCATTGAGCACGATGCGGTGCACGAAGATGCCAGGCGTGTGGATGGCGTCCGGATCGAAGGTACCGGTCTCGACGATCTCCTCGACTTCGACCACGGTGATCTTGCCGGCCATGGCGACATTGGGGTTGAAGTTGCGGGCGGTGCGGCGGTAGATCAGGTTGCCGGCCTTGTCGGCCTTCCAGGCCTTGACCAGCGAGATGTCGGCGGTCAGCGCATGCTCCAGCACATACATCTTGCCGTTGATCTCACGCGTTTCCTTGCCCTCGGCCACCAGGGTGCCGTAGCCAGTTGCGGTATAGAAGGCGGGAATGCCGCTACCACCAGCGCGCAGCTTTTCCGCCAGGGTGCCCTGGGGCGTGAACTCGAGCTCGAGTTCGCCGGCCAGGTACTGGCGTTCAAATTCCTTGTTCTCACCCACGTAGGACGAGACCATCTTGCGGATCTGCCGGGTCTCCAGCAGTTGGCCAAGGCCGAAGCCATCGACGCCGGCATTGTTGGAAATGGCGGTCAGGTTGCGTGCGCCACTGTCACGCAGGGCGGCGATCAGGGCCTCGGGGATGCCGCACAGGCCGAAGCCGCCGACGGCGATGGTCTGGCCATCCTGCACCAGTCCGGCAAGCGCTGCTTCTGCGCTGGGGTAGATTTTGTTCATGGATGTTTCCTACTGCGGTTAGTAGATCGGTGGACGGATACGGTGCGCAGCGGCTCGCCGCCGTCCCGGTCCGGCAAGGGGTGGCTGCAGGACAGGCAGCACTCTACAGGGAACTTCCAGAAACCTCACTTCGTCGCCATGTGGCGCCGCACCTGGAAGCCCTCATACAAACTGGGGCGCCACATTCAAACCAGGCGCCCTTCAACATAGCTACTGAGCAACCCAGCCGCCATCCACATTCCAGGCCGCGCCGCGGATCTGGGATGCTGCAGGGCTACAGAGAAAGACCGCCAGTTGGCCCAATTGTTCGGGCGTGACGAAGTCGCGCGAGGGCTGCTTTTCCGACAGCAGGTCGACCTGCGCCTGTGCCAGGCTCAGGCCACCGGCCTGGGCGCGGGCCTCGATCTGCTTTTCAACCAGCGGGGTACGCACCCAACCGGGGCAGATGGCATTGCAGGTGACGCCGGTTTGCGCCAGCTCCAGCGCCACCACCTTGGTCAGGCCCACAAGACCATGCTTGGCCGCCACATAGGCAGACTTCTGTACCGAACCGACCAGGCCATGAACCGAGGCGATATTGATGATGCGGCCCCAGTTACGCGCCCGCATGTCGGGCACGGCCAGGCGGATGGTATGAAAAGAGGCGCTGAGGTTGATCGCGATCACCGCATCCCAGCGCTCCGGCGGGAAGTCCTCGACGCTCGCCACGTGCTGGATACCGGCGTTGTTGACCAATACGTCCACACCACCAGCCTCACGTGCCGCGTAGGCCATCAGGTCGGCGATCTCACCAGGCTTGCTCATGTCGGCCGGGTGGTAGTGGGCGGCCACACCCAGTTCGGCGATCTGACGTCGGGCCGGTTCCGCGTCACCAAAGCCGTTGAGCACGATATTGGCTCCCTGCTTGGCTAGCTCCAGCGCCATGCCAAGACCTATGCCGCTGGTGGAGCCGGTGACCAGCGCCGTTTTGCCTTTGAGCGATTGCATCGAAATACTCCATCCGCCGCCTGGGCAGCGAAAGCAGGATGTTTGCAGCCGGTGCCAGGCACCAGGGATGCGCCGCCTACATCCGGGATCATAGTCAATGGGGATCAACTCGCCGGCCGGAGCCGACTGTATGAAATATCGCTTGTCTCCATTACGTCTTATCGGCGGTCCTGGCTGATAGCCTGCGGGCTGCCGTACCGCTGTCTGCACCTTGCGGGTGCTGCACCGGCGCTGAGCTACAGCAGCATCCGTGCCACGCCTACACAAAATTGAGCTTTTACTTTAAAAACAATCATTTGCCGGCAACGAACCCACACCAAGCCGGCCTGAGCTGACAACTCTGGCAGACCATCTGTCCAGCCCGGCAGACAGAGCACGCACCCTGCTGGTACTGCGGCCGTCCAAACTGCCGGAAAACCTGGGACAACTGCCCGGCTTGGCGAGCACCAGCCCACCTGCCAAGCACTGGGCAAGCGCAGCGGCGCCGGCTTGGTTATGCTTGGCGCTTTCGACCTATGCATACCCAGACGCCATGGCCAAAGCCGACAAGCCGTCCTCCCTCCTGCCGCCCGTGGCGGCCAAGCAGCCCAAGGCGCTGAGCCGCCACGGCGAAACCCGCATCGATGACTACTTCTGGCTGCGTGACAAGGACGACCCAGCCACGTTGGCCTATCTGCAGGCTGAAAATGCCTATGCCGAGGCGTTCACCCAGCCGACCAAGGCCTTTGAGGACAAGCTCTTTGAGGAAATGAAGGCGCGGATCAAGGAAGACGACAGCTCAGTTCCCTACCGGCTGGGCGGCTACTACTACTATTCGCGCTTTGAGAAGGGCTCGCAGTACCCCTTGCTATGCCGCAAGGCCATCGCCGCCGACGGCCGCTGGCAGGAGAGCGCCGAACAGTTACTGCTGGACATCAACCAACTCGCCAAGGGCAAGCCCTTTATGGCGGTAGGTGAGTTCGAGGTGAGCCCGGATGGCCAACTGCTGGCTTACTCCACCGATTCCACCGGCTTTCGGCAATACCGTTTGCAGATCAAGAACCTGCAGACCGGTAAGCTCTTGCCCTTCAAACGCGAGCGCGTCACCTCGGCCGCCTGGGCCATGGATGGCCGGACCCTGTTCTACACCACCGAAGACAAGCAGACCAAGCGCTCCAACCAGCTCTGGCGGCACCGGTTGGGACAGGTGGAGGACAGGCTGATCCACGAAGAGCGGGACGAGCGCTTCGGCATGGACGTGTTCCTGACCCGTAGCGAAGGCTATCTGGTGCAGCAGATCAGCAGCCATGTCACCTCCGAGATCCGCTACCTCAAGGCCGACCGACCCAATGGCCGCTGGAAGGTGCTGGCCCGCCGCAAGGCCGAGGTACAGTACAACCTCGACCACCACGGTGAGGACTTCTACATCCGCATCAATGACACCGGCCGCAACTATCGGCTGGTGAAGGCGCCGGTGGCCGACCCGGCCCGCGCCAACTGGCAGGAGCTACTGCCCGAGCGCGCCGATGTGATGTTGGAGGGCCTGGACCTGTTCAAGCACTTCCTGGTGGTACACGAGCGGGTCAAGGGCCTCAACCAGTTGGTGATCACCGACCTGCGCAGCCAGCAAAGCCATGCCGTGGCCTTTGATGAGCCGGCCTATAGCCTGGGTACCGAGGCCAACGCCGAATGGGACAGTACGGTCTATCGCTACAGCTATGAATCGATGACCACGCCGGACACGGTCTACGACTACGACATGGTGGCGCGCAGCCAGGTGCTGATGAAGCGCCGGCCGGTGCTGGGTGACTTCGACCCGTCCCGCTACCAGACCGAGCGTATCTGGATCACCGCCCGTGACGGTGTGTCGGTACCGATCTCGCTGGTCTACCGCAAGGGCAGCCGGCTCAAGGACGGTGCGCCGCTGTGGCTGGAGGGTTATGGCGCCTATGGCATCCCCAATGACGTGTACTTCTCCGGTAACCGCCTGAGCCTCCTGGACCGCGGCATGATCTACGCCGTGGCGCATATCCGCGGCGGGGGCGATCTGGGTGAGAAATGGCATGACGCAGGCAAGATGGCGGAGAAGATCCACACCTTCCACGACTTCATCGACTGCGCCGAAGGGCTGATCAAGCAGGGTTATACCCGTAGCGACAGGCTGGTGATCGAGGGCGGCAGCGCAGGTGGCCTATTGATGGGTGCGGTAAGCAATATGCGCCCGGATCTCTTCCGCCTGGTGGTTTCGGAAGTACCTTTCCTTGATGTGCTCACCACCATGCTGGACGCCAGCCTGCCGCTGACGGTGGGCGAATACGAGGAATGGGGCAACCCCAACAAGAAGGCGGAGTACGGCTGGATGCGCGCCTATTCGCCCTACGACAACCTCGCAGCCCAGCCCTACCCCACCATTCTGGTGAAGACCTCGCTCAACGACAGCCAGGTCATGTACTGGGAGCCGGCCAAGTATGTGGCCAAGCTACGTACGCTCAAGACCGACACCAACCCGCTCCTCCTGGTGACCAATATGGGCGCCGGCCATGGCGGCGCCAGTGGCCGCTTTGACCGGATCAAGGAGATCGCCTTCGACTACGCCTTTGTGCTGGGCCAACTGGGCCTGGCTGACAAGGCATAAACAAAAGGCCGGCATCTGCCGGCCTTTTTCATTTCATGACACTCACGCGGGGATGGCAGTCAGGCCACCCACCGGCAGGGTCTTGCGGTACGCGTTGATGCGCAGCCAGTACATGATCCACAGCACGAAGCCGACCAGTGCAGCCAGCATGCCGATCAAGGGGATGACCGACGCGACCGAGCAAACTGCGATCCCGATCGCCATGGGCAAGGCACCGTCGTTCTGCTGACCCGCTGCCTGGTAGTCCTTCTGGATGGCGCTCGACAGCATGCAGATGTAGACCAGGTGCCAAATACCACCCAGGATGGGAATGAAGGACAACCAGATCAAGGCGCCTTCAAACGGCTTATTGGCCGGGCTGAGCTTGTTCATGGTCCCCTGTAGGGCGATGCAGTAAAAAATCGCGGCAATCAGGAAGGGAATGATCAGCAGGACAAAGAAAATGCCCATTCCTGCCAGTACTCCCATTGCGTGTGCGTCCGACATGTTTGCTTCCTCTGGTTTTGTTGGCGTATGGCGCGGCAACAGCCGCGTGCAGGCACTATAAGCCAGCTGCGGCGCGGTGGCTGCCGCCGCACGTGCATACCGGTATCAAATCGTCATTAATGCCAATACCGGCACTACAATCGCCGGCCTATGGCCGATACCCCGCTCTACCGTCACCGCCCCTTCCTCATGCTCTGGCTGGGCAGCGTCGCTTCCAGCTTTGGCCTGGCGATCGCCCTGCTGGCCGAGACCTGGTATGCGGTCAACGTGCTCCAGCTCAAAGCCGAGCTCGGCTACATCATGCTGGCCGGCACCTTGCCGCGCATCGCACTGATGGCGCTGGGAGGGGTACTGGCAGACCGGCTGCCGCGTGGCCGCATCATGGCGGCGAGCTTTGTCTGCCGCGCGGTGCTGATGGGTGCGGTTGCCTGGGCGATCCAGGCCGGGCAGATGAACCTGCCGCTGTTGATCGGCATGGCCGCCCTCTATGGCGCGCTGGACGCCCTCTTCTGGCCAGCGCGTGATGCCATCCTGCCGGCGCTGCTCGGTGGCAGCCTGCTGACCCGCGCCAATGCCTGGCTGCTGGCCACCAACCAGCTGGGGCTGGTGTTCGGCCCGGTGCTGGGCGGCATCCTGCTGGCGGCCCTACCCTTCCAGGCCGTGTTCGGACTCACGGCCGTGGTCATGCTGCTTGGTGCCATCGCCTGTGCAGTCATTGCCGAGCCCCGCCACGAATTAGGCCGGCATGCTCCCCTGTGGGTCTCGCTCAAGCAAGGTTTCGCCAGCGTGCGCGACACACCGGTGCTGCGCACGCTGCTACTGGTCTATGCGGTCGCCAATCTGCTGTTCATGGGCCCAATGGGCTTCGCCCCACCGCTCCTGGCTGCCAGCCTGCCTGGTGCCAGCGCTGGCCTCTTGGCCCAATTGCAGAGCGCCTTTGCCGGCGGCATGCTGGCCGGAGGCGTATTGCTGGCCCTACGGCCGCCCCAGCACAAGCGTTTGGCACTCATCTGCTGGGTGATCGCCATCGAGGGAGGCCTCTTGGCCATACTGCCGCAACTGGGTGCGGTGGCCGCCACCGTGGTGCAGTTCGCCATCGGCTTCTGCATAGCCTGCAACAACGTGCCCATGCTGGCGCTGCTGCAGCAATACACCCCGGCCGACCGCATAGGCCGGGTCATGAGCCTCAATAGCACCGCTTCGCTGGGCCTCACGCCTCTTTCCTACGCCCTCTCCTCGGGGCTGCTATCGGCCGGCCTATCGCTGGGCAACCTCACCGCCGTGGGTGGGCTGGGCCTGACGCTATGCTGTCTGGCCCTGCTGGCTGCTTCCCCCACCGTCCGCCAAGCCGACCACCCGGCCCGGACCTGAAGCCCTACTTCGGCACCAACTCCTGCATGGTCTTGTCGCCAACGATCTCCCGCATGTCGGAGCGCTTGATCATCATCTGCACCTGCCGCTCCTCGCTGCCTACGACCTTGGCGGCGATGGCGTCGAACTTATCGTTCAGGCCATCAAAGGCGGCCCAGCTCTTGTATTCCACCATCAGGAGCAGGTCCCAATCCTCACGGTTGGACGCCTCGCCGACCAGGATCTTGTGCGACAGCACCAAGCCCTGCTTCTGGGCCTCCTCCATGGTCCTTTTACGGACTGGCAATACCTCGCGCAGATAGGCATCGAACATGCCGGGCTTGACCTTGATAAAGGTCAAGCCCCAGACCGAACCTTCCTTGTAGGGCTTGGGCTCATCGGCCTGGGCCGGCCAAGCGAGGAGGAAGATAAGACTGAGCAGCAGGCTTACACGCAGCAGCATGACGGTTCTCCCGAACAAAGGTGCCCGAGGCGGGCACTCACATGACTAGCACGCTAGGACAGCCAGGACGGAGCGCCAGCCGCGGCGACATTTTTCTGACAGGAGGCAAAAAAAAAGCGCCTCCCGAGGGAGGCGCAAGTGCGTGCCACTATGCAGGCTGGCTGGCGCCGATGACGCCATGGTCCCTACGACACGACGCAAACTACCGCGGAACGCGCGGGTATCTTGAAGCTACCGGTATTGCCACAGGCGGTGGCTGCAGCTGCCCTCACCCGGCTATCGGCCGCAGCAGCAGCTGATTGCACCGGGTGCAAGACATAGGCCTTGCCCGCCTCGGCCGGCAGGCTGAGGGTCTGGTCCACCTTGTCCACGTTCACGAAGTACAGCAGCTCGCTGTAGCCGGCCCCGGCATAGCCATGGCCATCAAGATGGGCGGCGATCAGGCTGGGTAGCTGGCTGGAGCCGGTGTTGTAGAAGGTCAGTCTCTGCTTTACGTCGTCGGCCGTGCGCAAGCGGAAAAGGCTGCTGCTCTTGCGTATGGCCAACAGGTCACGGAATGCATCGCGCGCGTAGGCGATCTCGCTACTGCCGGGCTTGATGGCTGCATTGACCAATAGCGGCTTGATCACGCCGTAGTTATCACCGTTGTCCGCCTTGTTGGGCGCGCCTACACCGAAGTTGTTGTCGGTGTAGCTCCAGTCCAGCCGATTGAACCAGTCACCCGAGTTGTAGCTGTTGCGATCCATGGACTTGGAACGCAGGGTGTCGATACCGGCATGGAAGTAGGCCACGCCCTGGCTGAAGCTGTTGAGCGCCGCACCCAGCATCTGTACCCGCGCCCTATCGCTCTTGCTGATCGCCAACGGCAACTTGTAGGCGTCAATATCGAACAGGGTCTGGTTGTCGTGGTTCTCGACGTAGTTGACCACCTCCTGCGGGTCGGACACATAGCCGGCAGGCTGGCCGCCATAGTCGATCTCGGAGAGCTTGCGTACCGTGTCCTGGTAGGTATTGAGCGGATAGTCGCGTAGCGAGCCGGCCAGTCCGACCTTGACCATATCGCCGGCGGCCAGCAGGTCGTTGCGCGTCTTATTGGCGCCCGAGCCGTTGTCATCGTAGAACAGGCCGCTGATATAGCCCTGGTTACGCACCAGGTCATTGCCACCGTCGAAGGGTCCGCCGCCACGGATCGCATCGCGCGCCCTGTCGCTGAAGGTGGCAATGCCCGAGCCATTGAGCGAGAGCTGCGAAGCCTGCACAAAGCGCGCCCCGTTGGCGACCTCACCAAAGTTCCAGCCTTCGCCCACCAACTGTACCTCGCGGTTGGCGGCGGCATTGACCGCGGCCTTGAGCGTCTCCATCACCCTGCGGGGCTGGTGCGCCATCAGGTCGAAGCGGAAGGAATCGATCTTGTACTGGGTGGCCCAGGTCTTGACCGAGTCGATCATCAGCTTGCCCATCATCAGGTTCTCGGTCGCGGTATTGGCACAGCAGGTCGAGCTCTCCACTCCGCCGGTCGCATTGAGCCGCTGGTAGTAGCCCGGTACGATGCGGTCCAGCACAGACTTGGCATCCTGCCCCGCCGCGCTGGTGTGGTTGTAGACCACGTCCATGCCGACCCGCAGCCCCGCCTTGTGCAAGGCCATGACCATCTGCCGGAACTCCAGCACCCGCTTGGCACCATCGGCTGCATCCGAAGCGTAGCTGCCCTCCGGCGCGGTGTAGTGGTAAGGGTCGTACCCCCAGTTGAAGCAGTCCTCGTCCTTCACGGCAGCCACGGCGGCCTGCTGGTCTTCCGCATCGGCTGCGGCGCTTGGCACGGCCGGGTTCTTGCAGCCCGCTTCCGGCACGGTGGCGATATCGAATACCGGCAGCAGGTGCACATCGGTCAGGCCGGCGGAGGCCAGCGCCTTGAGGTGCTTCATGCCATTGCTGCCCTCCTCGGTAAAGGCCAGGTATTTGCCACGGTTGGCGCTGCTGACCGTGCTGTCGTTGACCGAGAAGTCACGGACATGCAGCTCGTAGATGGTCATGTCTTCCTGCGCCGGCAACGATATGCCGCTGCTGGCATCCCAACCGGCTGGCTTGAGGTTGGCGGCGTCGAGGCTAGCGAGGTAGCTGCGCGCCGAGTTGGTGGTCAGGCTGATCGAGTACGGGTCGGTCACTCGGTTGCGCACCACGCCGGTACCGCGGACAAATACGTCCACGAGGTAGGTGTAGTACTTGCCGCTGAGGTCACCGGGCTTGCTCAGGCGCCACACGCCAGTTACTGCGTCGCGCGTCATGGCTTCAATGCTCGTGGCTTTGCCGCTGCCACTGTCGTAGATGCAGGCCTGCACATTTTGCGCAGTAGGGGCCCAGAGTTTGAGGTTGCTGTTGCCGCCAGCCACCGTAGCGCCCAGATCAGTGACTGACTGGGCAGTGGCGAACTGCTCATCCAAGGCACCAGCCAATTGCGCAGTGGTGGCGTTCTGGGTCTTGCCGTCGCCGTTCTCCTGCACCAGCACCAGCTGGTTGGTATGCAGGTCGGCAAGGCGCGCAAGGTCAGCATCCTTGACCTTGAGCACCACGCCGGGGGCAACAAAGGCAAAGCGCGTCGCCGCATCGGCCGGCACGGCGGCGCCCGTCTCCAGCGCAAGTGCGCCGTCGGCTCCGCTTACGGCCGTGTCCTTGGCTACCTTGATCTGGCCATTGAGACTGTAATAGAGCTTGAACACCCCGCCGGTATCGACCTTGGGCCACTGCAACAGCTGCTTGCTGAGCCAGTAGGCCTGCGCGTCGACACTGGACGCCGAGCGTGTATCGGGCGCGGCGGCATAGACCGTGGCGTCCTGCTGCAGCAGCCAGATCTCGGCCACTTGGTTGGCAACCTTGAGAGCGGCGTAGTTGACCTTGATATTGTCGCTGCGGCCGTCCTTGTCATCATTGCTGGGCTGCCCAGCACCACCCAGGCCATGGATGATGAATTCCAGGCCCTTGCGGCTGGCATCCTGCTTGGGGTTGAGCACGGGGATATCGAATACCACCTCGGCGCTGCCCTGGCTGTAGTTCGCCAGTTGGGCAAAGGGCACCGGCTTGTTCCAGTTCTCGATCACTGTGCCGGCCGGCAGGCGGCTGGCATCGAGCCCGCTGCCGTTCCACAGGTGCAGGCCCCAGCCGCCGTATTGGGCATCGAAGCGCTTGTAGTGCACCCGCAATGTCGCAAGGTCCGGCGCCGCGCCCGCCAGCGGGTTGCTGGTGTAGTTGACCTTGTCGCCAGCGATCTTCCAGATCTCCTTGCCATCGGCCACCTTCCAATACTGCTGCTCATCGGTCCCGGTCTTGCCGCTCCAGCCGGAGGGTTCGCGGTTGCTGTCGCCATTGTGGAGGATGAAATTGAAGGCCTCGGCCGTGACCGGCACGTCCCAGTAGGCGCCGTAGTTGTCGCTACCGGTCGGGCTCTTGCCGGGCCAACCACCCAGCGCCTCGCCGGGGGCGTTGTAGACGTAGGTCTGCCAGCCGCTGTAGTTGCCGTCCGGCCGGTTGTAGTGAATGCGTACGCTGCCTGCGATCGGGGTGCTGCCGCCACTGCCTGCAGCCGGCACGGCGAAGAGCACCTTCTGGAAATCGGTGCTGTCGCAAGAGGCAATATCGCTATTGGCTGGCGGGGTAGTCCCACCATTGCCGGGGTTGCCGTCACCGCCGCCACAGGCGGCGAGCAGCAGGCTGGCAGCCAGGCCGGCGCAGAAAACGCGCAGCCGGGCCCAGCACACTGGGTCGCGTGGGAATTGCATGGGTCATCACTCCGTTTATGTCGCCCTCAAGGGGCAGGTTTATTGTGCGATGCAGCGAGCCATTCCGTAGTAAGGCATTGAAGTTACGGAATTTTGTACTGCACCAGTCTCTTTGTGACGGAGTGGCGCACGGCGGTCAAGTCAACCAGCAATACCGGTCTGGTCATCCCTGATAAATCACCGCTGACCAGCGATTGAACCAGCAATACCCAATGAAAACGCCACCGGCAAAGCGGTGGCGTAGTGTGTAATTGGCTTATCCGCAGTTACTTATTTCATGCGGGGTCGCAGCATTTACAGTGGCTGCAGATCAAGCTTCTCGAACAGGCGGCGGTCTCCATCCGCTTCCGGGTTGCCGGTGGTCAAAAGCTTGTCACCATAGAAGATGGAATTGGCACCGGCCAGGAAACAGAGCGCCTGGACCGATTCGGGCATCTGCTGCCGGCCAGCCGAGAGGCGCACAAAGCTCTTGGGCACCACGATGCGGGCCACGGCAATGGTGCGCACGAACTCGCTCCAGTCTATGCCTTCCTGGTCGGCCAGGGGCGTGCCCTCGACCTTGACGAGGTTGTTGATGGGCACCGACTCCGGCTGCGGATCGAGGTTGGCCAGCTGGGTCAGCAGGCCAGCGCGCTCCTCGCGACTTTCACCCATGCCCACGATGCCGCCGCAGCAGACACTCATGCCCGATTCGCGCACCTGGCGCAGGGTGTCGAGACGGTCGTCATAGCCGCGGGTACCGATGATGTCGCCGTACTTCTCGGGCGCGGTATCGAGGTTGTGGTTGTAGTAGTCGAGGCCGGCATCCTTGAGCTCCCCGGCCATGCCTTCCTTGAGCATCCCTAGCGTGGCGCAGGTCTCAAGGCCTAGCGCCTTGACGCCTGCGATCATCTGCTTCACTTCATCCAGGTCACGCTGCTTGGGGCCACGCCAGGCGGCACCCATGCAAAAGCGCGATGCGCCGGCGTTCTTGGCGGCCTGGGCGGCGGCGAGTACCTCATCCAGCGGCAGCAAGTCCTGACTGGTCACGCCGGTATCGTAGCGGACCGATTGCGGGCAGTAGCCGCAGTCTTCCGGGCAGCCGCCGGTCTTGATCGACAGGAGGGTGGAAAGCTGCACCTTGTTCGGGTCGAAGTGTTCGCGGTGCACAGTCTGGGCGCGGAACAGCAGGTCGTTGAACGGCAGCGCGAACAGGGCCGCCACCTCCTCCACAGTCCAATTGCGGATTTCGGCATGCGGTACCGGTTTCTTGTGGAAGGCCAAGGCTTGCGGGGCAACAGCTTGATTCATGGCTTGGGGAAGCAGTCTTGTTGGTCTAGGCCGCGATTCTTGGGGTCTACGGCGACCTTGTCAAATCCGGCGATCCAGAATTTTGACTGCTGCGCAAAATTTATACAGCAAGCAAGCGCTTGGGTGCTGCCTTCCTACTATCGGGCTCATCGATGCGACATGAATTGCCAGTTGCGGCAGCCATTTTTCTGTTGATTGGCCGTAGCCGACACTTGCCGCAGCGGCCTAATGCAATTAGCTCGTACCAGGTCAAATCAATTATCACTATTTTCAAATGCGCGAATTATTACGAACCATGCAAATTCATAGAGAAGTACCACCCACCTATCATGACTGCTTCTGCACCACCTGGTATTTAACGACAACATAGACAGCGGGGCCCATTTAACGCCAACCCTATACTCAAGCTCTACCCGGCCTGCCTCACAAGCAGCCTAAAACGCATCACCTGGCTCACTATCTTGTCCCGTCAAACTGCTATAGCGCGATGCTACCTTTAGCCGGTCAATTGGCTGTTTACATGTCAATTTACACGCAAATATAACCCCCGAGTCCAATGTCGATATTGCTTACAGATCAGGATTCCATCCTCTACGTTTATTCATGCTCAATCAGCACCAATAAGCTTTTTCAGACAATGGCATAAAACCTGCTGAATAGTGCGCCGCGGAAATTTCGCGCATATAAACACTCCAGGAGGTTAATACCATGCAGACGATGAAAGCCCTCAGGGCTGGCTTGTTTACACTATTGGGCGGCTATGCCTTGGCCGCCACGGTCGGTGCACCGGTCGTGATCAGCGAAGGCGGCATACCCGATGCCATGAACTCGACCCGCCCGGTCGATCAGCTCAGCGGGCAGTATGACGAAGTCTTTACTGCCACCAGTGCCAGTAACTTTGTCACCGAGGCGATCTTCAAGGCCGGTAGCTGGTTCCGCAACGGCAGCCCAACACCGACTCAGCTCAATGCCCCCACCCAGCTTGGTAACAACACGTTTACCAATGGCTATGGCCTGTATGTCAAGTTCTCCTCGGTCGGCACCTACAAGGCCGACCCCAAGGGCTTTACCTTTACCGGTGGCAATGGCTACCTTGAGCTGTGGCTCGATACCAAGCAGGATACCGACTACCGGGTAAAAACCAGCGGCATAGGCAGCATCGGCAATCTGGACCTCGCTTCCGGTGCCGGGAGTATTACTGACGACATTCTGCTTGGTAGCGCCAGTTCGGTTCTGGCGGGCGAAGGCGCGGGCGTAGCCGGCCTGGCAAACGGCAACTTCGAGCTGATCTTCAACAACTGGTCGTTGACCAAGGCGGGGACCGGATACTTCGTTTCTCCCAACCCCTTCTATCTGCTCCTCGACCTGAATGGCAATTTCCAGAACTTCCAGCCGGTCAGTGGCTCCAGCATCCAACTGATGAACAACTCGGCCAATGCTTTCTTCGTGCCTGAGCCGGGTCTTTTGCTGCTGAGCGGTATCGGCCTCTTCGGTGTGGCGATCACGCGCCGCCGCCGGGCCTATACGCCGGCTTGAGCCGATAGCTAGCCTGCGCATGGCGTGCCCGGCCTGCTCAACCGATCAGGCCGGGTACGACCTCGCGCATGGCATCCACAAAGCGGCGCAGGCGCGCCGGATAGAAGCTGGCATAGGGGTAGACCAGATACATGGGCAGGGGTTTGGCGTACCAGCCCGGTACCAGGTGTACGAGCCTCCCCTGCTCAATCTCGTCGGTAAACAGCCAGGATGAACCTACGCAGACCCCCAGCCCCAGTACCGCGGCGGTACGGATGGCATACAGGCTGTCGGTACTGAGCCGAGGCTGGAAGCGCAAGTGGCAGGTATCACCGCTCTGGCGGTGGGTGAGCACGATATCGTTACGGTAGAAGGTTCGCATGGCCAACCAGGGCAACTCGGCCAGCCGCTCCGGCGCCTCGACCGTCAGACCCGCGCCGATCAGCGCGGGCGCGGCCACCACGGTGCGCGGTACCTCGGCCAGCTTGATCGCTACGAGGTTGGGGTCGCGCACCTCTCCCACATGGATGGCGCAATCAATGCCCTCGGCAATGAAGTCCGGCTGGCGATCATGCAGCAACCACTCCACCGCCACTTTGTCGTGCTCGTTGAGAAAGTCCGCCAGCGGGCCGACCAGCATCTGCTGACCAAAGGCATGCGGCACAACGACGCGCAACAAACCCTCAGGCTCTTCCCTTACTCCCTTGAGGCCGGACTCGAAAGCCGCCCAGTTGGCCAACAATTCCTTGGCGCCGGCAAAGCAGCGTACGCCATCCTCGGTCAGCCGCATGCTGTGGGTGGAGCGCTGCAGCAGGCGCACGCCCAGGGAGCGCTCTAACAATTGCAGCCGGCGGCTTACCGTGGGCTGGGTCGTACCCAGCTGCGCTGCGGCCGCAGAGAGACTGCCCGCTTCCACGATGCGGACAAAGGTCTGCATCAGCTCGATCCGGTCCATACCGGCCGACAGGGGCCCAGGAAGGGAGGTGATTTCATCGTTCATACGCAATACGTATAGCAATTCTTCGCGCCAGTCGTCTACCGAATAATGGTCACAGCGACGACACTGGCGCCACTTCCGCTCACCCAATGACCTGCAATGTCCACCCTCGCCCAAGCCAGTCCGCTGCCGCACAGCGTCGCAGCTTCCCATCCGCTCACCTCTCGCCTGGTACTGCTGCTTGCCAGTGGTACCGGCTTTTCAGTCGCCTCGCTCTACTACAGCCAGCCCATGCTGGGCATCATGGCCGCCGGCCTAGGCGTGCCCGATACCGAGATCGGGCTCGTACCTACCTTGACCCAGCTTGGCTACGCCCTGGGCATCCTGCTGTTCATTCCGCTGGGTGACCGTTTCGACCGCAAACGCATCATCCTCATGAAGGCCGCCGTGCTGACCCTGGCCCTGCTGGTCGCCGCCATGGCCCCAGGCTTGGGCTTGCTGCTGGGCGCCAGCCTGGTGATTGGCCTCTCCGCCACCCTGGCGCAGGACATCGTACCCGCCGCGGCCAGCCTGGCGCCTGATGCGAGCCGCGGCAAGATCGTCGGTACGGTCATGACCGGGCTCTTGTTGGGCATCCTCCTGTCACGAGTGGCCAGCGGCTTTGTGGCCGAGCACTTCGGTTGGCGAGCCATGTTTGTGGTCGCCAGCGCCAGCATCGCCACCTTCGGCTTGATCGCCGCACGTGGCCTGCCCAACTTTGTACCGACCACCAACCTCTCCTACCATGCGCTGCTGGGCTCGCTCTCCGCACTCTGGCGCAAGCATGCCGCCCTGCGCCGTGCTGCACTGGCGCAAGGTTTACTGTCGGTGGGATTCAGCGCCTTCTGGTCCACCCTGGCAGTCATGCTGCATGGCGCGCCCTTCCACTTTGGCAGTGCCGCCGCCGGCGCCTTCGGCCTGGCGGGTGCCGCCGGTGCATTAGGTGCCCCCATTGCCGGCCGCATTGCCGACAAGCATGGCCCCGAACTGGTCACTCGCTTGGGCGCGGTTCTGACCGCCGTGTCCTTCGCCGCCATGTTGGCCTCACCGTTGTTGTCGCCCAGCGCGCAGCTATGGTTGATCGGCCTGAGCGCCATCGGTTTCGACCTGGGTGTACAGGTCAGCCTGGTGGCCCACCAGACCATCATCTTCGGCATCGAACCTGCTGCCCGCAGCCGGCTCAACACGGTGCTGTTCGTGGCGATGTTTACCGGCATGGCCAGTGGGGCCGCGCTGGGTAGCCAGGCGCTCGCGCACTGGGGCTGGGTAGCAGTCGCCGCGCTGGCCACCACCGCTTCGCTGGCTGCACTGGTGGTACGGTTATGGCCGGGGCCACGCCCGGAATAGGCCAAGGCGTGTAATCGTTTTGTAATTGTTGGGTCATGGTTCGGTTAGCGGCGGGTGCTTATTCTGCCCGCCATGGCCCGGGAGCAAGCCGCTCCCGGGGCCGCTAACCAAAGGAACCCTGACCATGCTGAAACGTACCCGTACCCTCTCCCTGATCGCCGCCGGCATTGCCGCCACCCTGTCGCTGGGCGCCTTTGCCGCCCCGACGCCTCATACCCCGGCCTACTATGGCCGGTCGGTTGCCAGCCAAGGCATCGACCAGAAGGTCGAGGTCCAGCCCCAGACCCGCTGGGTCAACGTCACCAACGGCGACACCGTGACCTTCAGCAACGGTGGCCAGACCTTCAGCTGGCACTTCGACACCCTGCATCATGATGACAACTTCGATCTGGCCGAGATCGCCCCGCAGGGCTTCCAGGCTGGCAAGGTCCGCGTCTATGTGGCCCCGAATGCTGCCGAACTGGGTTGAGTCCCTGGCCTTCCGGGCTTGGCTGCAGTTCGCCCAGCCCGGTCGCCTGGCTGTCTTGCCAGTCGATGGGTCCGCGGTCATGCTTGCACTGAGCGTGACCGCAGCAGCAGCCGTGGCACGCCGTCTACAAGTTGATTCAAAGGCCCCTGGGAGTTGAGCAGTGCGCATCCTGATCGTGGAAGACGAGCCCAAGACCGGCGACTATCTCTACAAGGGATTGAAGGAATCCGGGTATGTACCCGACCTGGCACGCAATGGCCATGACGGCCTGCACCTGGCTTCCGAGCAGCACTACGACCTGATCATCCTGGATGTGATGATGCCGGGTCTGGACGGCTGGCAGGTACTGACCGAGCTGCGCCGCAAGCTCTCCACGCCCGTGCTCTTTCTGACCGCGCGTGACGACCTTGCCGACCGCATCAAGGGCCTGGACCTCGGCGCCGACGACTACCTCGTCAAGCCCTTCTCCTTTGCCGAATTGCTGGCGCGCATCCGCACCCTGCTACGGCGCGGCCCGCCGCGCGAGAAGGAACTGCTGCAACTGGCCGACCTGCAGATCGATGTACTCAAGCACAAGGTGACCCGCGCCGGCGTGCGCATCCAGCTCACCAGCAAGGAGTTCGCCCTGCTGCACCTGCTGGTCGCCCACGAGGGTGAGGCGCTATCCCGCGCGCAGATCGCCTCCCAGGTCTGGGACATGAATTTCGACAGCGATACCAATGTGGTGGACGTGGCCATCCGCCGCTTGCGCGCCAAGGTGGACGAGCCCTTCGAGTCCCGCTTGATCCACAGCGTACGCGGCATAGGCTACCGTTGCGAGGTCGAGTCGTGAGGTCTGTCTCACCAGCCGGCAGCGGCCGCTACTCGCTGACGAAACGACTGGCGCTGCTGTTCGCCGTGCTGTCGTTCGCCGTGATCGCCGTCATCGGTACCACGCTGTACCAGATGTTGGCCGGCCAGCTGGCGCGGCGGGATGACATTGCGCTGATCGCCCGCATCGACCAGCTGCGTACCCTGCTCAAGGATGGCGATGCCATGGCGCTGATCCGCGAGAAGCCGCAGATCTTCGCCAATATGATGAACAACCGTGAAGCCAGCCTGCTGCTGCGCTATCCCGGCCAGGCACCGCTGATCGAAGTCAACCCGGCCCACCACCCCTATGCCGATCTGCAACCGGTGCCGGTAGACCAGGCCATCAACCTGAACCATGTGCGGCATTACCAGGACAACGGCGTACCGGTCAGTGCCGTCTCGGCACTGGCCCACACCAGTGACTCAAGCCAGGTGCTGGAGATCATCTCGGCGCGTCATATGTACGAGCGCACCGCCATGCTGCAGCTCTACCAGCAGCGCATCTGGGCGGTAGCACTGCTGGGGGCCCTGCTGTTGGCCGGGCTGGGCTACCTGTTGGTACGCCGTGGCCTGGTGCCGCTGCACCAGCTTGCCCGCCAAGCCGATGCGATCAATGTGACCAACCTCGGTGAACGCCTGGATAGCCAGCATGCCCCCAGCGAGCTGATGCCGCTGGTCCTGGCCCTCAACAATATGCTGGGCCGGCTGGCCGAAGGCTTTGCCCAGCTCAAGCAGGTCTCGGCCGACCTCGCGCACGACCTGCGCACTCCCATCAACAATCTGCTGGGCCAGACCCAGGTGACGCTGGCGCGCAAACGCAGTGTGGAAGAGTACGAGCTGTTGCTCGCCTCCAATGTGGAGGAGTTCGAGCGGCTGATGCGCATGGCCGACAATATGCTGTTCCTGGCCCGTACCGAACACGCCCAGACCATGCTGGAGCTGCAGGAGGTACAGCTGGCAACCGAGCTGCAGCGCCTTGCCGACTACTTTGAAGGCCCGGCAGAAGAGCGCGGCCTGCGCATCGAAGTCAGCGCCAAGGGCCAGGTGCTGGCCGATCCCATCCTGCTGCGGCGAGCGCTTGGCAACCTGCTGGCCAATGCAGTCCGCCATGCCGACGCAGACAGCACCATAGCCCTGCAGACCGGCCAGGACGACACCGGCACCTGGCTGGCGGTAGAGAACACCGGTTCCACCATCCCGGCGGAACACCTGGAGCGCTTGTTCGATCGCTTCTATCGTGTTGACGCAGCCCGCAGCGATTCGACCCAGTCGAGCGGATTGGGGCTCTCCATCGTGCGCAGCATCATGCAGTTGCACCACGGCCGCTATGCGGTCAGCAGCCAGGATGGGCGGACCCGCTTCACCCTCCTCTTTCCTCGCACCGTACCGGCAGCTAACAGCGCCGACTGACGCTGGCAACCCCCGATCAGGGTTGTCGCAACAACCCCTATCTGGTCCGTTCTGCCAACCCCGATCCGGGCGGCCATGGCAGCCCCGATCTGGGTTGCACCGATAAACCCTATCTGGGCTGTTAAAGCAGCCCTATCTTCAGTAGAACGATAACGTCCGGTCTCGCTCCAAGGTGGTCGGACCGGTCGCATCCGCAAAAGCGACTGCCATACTTCCATAACAGCAGGAGCCCAAGCATGCAGATCGATCTCTCAGACAAGACCGCGCTCGTCACCGGTTCTACCGCCGGCATCGGCTTTGCCACCGCCCGAGGCCTCGCCAAGGCCGGCGCGCGCGTCGTCCTTAACGGTCGTAACACGGACAAGGTCAGCACGGCCATCGAGCAGCTGCGCGCCGAAGTACCCGGCAGCACCATCCTGGGCTATGTCGGCGACCTGGCCACCGCCGCAGGCTGCGATGCCCTGCTTGCCCAATATCCGTCAGTCGACATCCTGGTCAACAATATGGGCATCTTTGCCCTGCAGGATTTTTTCGAGACGCCTGACAGCGAATGGCAGCGCTTCTTCGACACCAACGTGATGTCCGGTGTCCGCCTCTCGCGCGCCTATGCCCAGGGCATGGCCAAGCAGGGCTGGGGGCGCATCGTCTTTCTCTCTTCAGAGTCTGGCGTCAACATCCCGGTCGACATGATCCACTACGGCTTCAGCAAGACCGCGCAATTGGCAGTCTCGCGCGGCTTGGCCAAGCGGCTGGCCGGCACCGGCGTGACGGTCAATGCTGTGTTGCCAGGCCCCACCCTTTCCGACGGTGTGGCAGAGCTATTGCAGGAGGAGATCAAGCGGACGGGCAAGTCGCTGGCCGAGGTCGGGGCCGATTTCGTCAAGGCCCACCGCCCCACCTCCATCATCCAGCGCGCAGCCAGCGTGGACGAAGTAGCCAATATGATCGTCTACGTCTGCTCCAAGCAGGCTTCGGCAACCACCGGTGCCGCCTTGCGGGTGGATGGCGGGGTAGTGGATACCATCGTCTGAGCGCTGGTCTCAGGCGGAGCGGCTGGCCTGCGCCTCGGCCAGCATGGCCGGGGTGTCGATGTCGAGTACGCAGCCGGCGTCGTCACAAGACAGTTGCAGCGCCTGGGACCAATCCAGCACGGCCGCTGCGCCACGCTCGCCGCCAAGCGTGGCGAGCGCCGCAAAGGCGGTGCACGGAATGCCGCGCGGGTGGCCAGGTCGCCCCTGATAGACCGGCATGACCAACCGCGCCGCGGTGGTCAACCTATCGGCAACGGCAGCCAGCGTGTCGGGCCGTACAAAGGGCATATCCGCCAATCCCATCACCACGCCCACCAGGTCCTGCGCCTGGGCCCAGCGTATGCCACAGGCGACTGAGCTGCCCAAGCCTTGCCGGGCGGACGGGTTCACCAAGGCATGAACGCCAAAGCGGGCACACTGGGCAAGGCCGAAATCGTCATCCGGCCCTACCACCACCGCCAGCTTCGGAAAGACCATGGCGTAGCACTGCAAGACGGTAGCCAGCAGGCTTTCTCCTTCGTGGGTCAACGCCTGGCGCTTGTCGCTGCCAAAGCGCGTAGCACTGCCGGCTGCAAGCAAAATGGCTGCGATCATGGTTTGGACTCGTTGTGTGGCTGCGGCACCGGCAACGGCCGGTAGCAGGCAGCATACCGTTGCCGCGGTTGCACAAGGTAGTATCGGCGCAGAGCAAACTACTCAAGCCATGGCATGCTCAAGCAGCGCAAACCCGCCAAACTGTTCACTCGTCTCGCCGGCGCCCTGTTGCCACAAAGCTGCGTGCTGTGCCTGGCCGACAGCGGCGAGGCCAGCGTATGCCAAGGCTGCGCAGCGGAATTGCCTTGGGCCACCGCACCACGTTGCCCTGTCTGCGCCATCCCCACGCCGCAGGGCCTGCATTGCGGCGCCTGCCTCAAGCAGGCACCGGCCTTCGACCATACCGTGGCGGCCTGGTGGTACCAATGGCCGCTGGACCGCTTGATTCCTGCCTACAAATACGCAGGCCAGCTCGGTCTGACATCCAGCCTGGCCGATGGCCTGCTGGCGCAGGCCCGGCAAGCCGATCGGCCACAAGCCTTGTTGGCCATGCCGCTGCACCCGGACCGGCTGCGCGAACGTGGCTTCAACCAGTCGTACGAACTTGCCAAGCAGTTGGCCAGCGCACTGGACCTGCCCTTGCTGCAGAACAACGTTGTCCGCACCCGCCTTACCCCGCCACAAGCCAGCCTGCCGCTAGAGGAGCGACACAAGGCCATACGCGGTGTCTTCCAGGCGGCAGGCGACGTAACCGGCCAGCATATTGCGCTGGTCGACGACGTGATGACCAGCGGCGCCAGCCTGCACGAGCTGGCCAAGACCCTCAAAGCGGCCGGTGCAAGCCGCGTGGATTGCTGGATACTGGCCCGTACTATCTAGAAGAGGAGCAAGACCCGATGACACGCCCCGATTGCATACGCCACTACCAGGATATCCAGGAAGCCGACGATAGCCACTACCCTGGCAGCGCCGAACTGATGTCCATAGGCTCACCGTTTGGCCGGACCTTCGGCTTCAAGCGCCTGGGCATACACCATGAGCTGCTGCCCCCCGGCAGGCGCACCTCCTGGCCGCACGCAGAAAGCACCGAGGAGGAATTCGTCTACGTGATCGAGGGTACGCCCGATGTCTGGCTGGATGGTACGCTGTACCGGCTGCAACCGGGTGACGGCGTGGGCTTCAAACCCGGCGATGGGCTGGCCCATAGCTTCATCAACAATACCGATACCCCAGTGCGCCTGCTGGTGGTAGGCGACACCAACCGCGCGGACAATCGGATCCACTACCCCCTGCACCCCAAGCGCAATGCCGAGATCGGCGCGCTGCACTGGACGGATGTACCCGAACGGTCACTGGCCGGGCACGATGGCTTGCCGGATGCACAACGGGAAGCGTGAGGCCCGCTGCTGCCCTAAAATAGCGTTTTGCCTTACGGCGGCCGCGAGCGGCCGCCCCCTGCCGAGTTGCCCGCACCATGTTCGCCGTTATCCTGTTCCAGCCAGAAATTCCCCCCAATACCGGCAATGTGATCCGCCTTTGCGCCAATGCCGGTTGCGAGCTGCATCTGGTCAAGCCGCTGGGCTTCCCGCTCGACGACGCCAAGATGCGTCGCGCTGGCCTTGATTACCACGAGTACGCCAAGATGCAGGTACACGAAGACTGGGCAGCCTGCGCAGCCCATTTCGCCGGCCGGCGTATCTTTGCCATGACCACTCGGGGCTCAACGCGCTACGACCGGATTGCCTACCAGCCGGGCGATGCCTTCCTGTTCGGGCGTGAATCGGCCGGCTTGCCGCCCGAGCTGCGCGACAGCTTTGCGCCGGATCGCCGCATCAAGCTGCCCATGCGGCCGGACAACCGCAGCCTCAACCTCTCCAATGCGGTTGCGGTCACGGTGTTCGAAGCGTGGCGGCAGCACGACTTTGAAGGCGGCCTGATTTAGGAACGACAAAGGCCGCATGAAGCGGCCTTTGCTATCTGCTCGGGTATGTCTTACTGCGGCTCCGCCACGATCACCTGGTTCTTGCCGGACTTCTTGGCCTCGTACATGGCCTGGTCGGCACGCTCGGTCGCCGCTTCCTGGTGCTCACCCTGGATATAACGGGTCACACCAGCCGAGAAGGTGATCAACACCCGTTCGTTGTTGTGCAGGAAGAAGCGCCGTGTCAGCTCCCGCTGTACCCGCCGCATGATATTGGCTGATTCGCTCAGCACCGTCTCCGGCATCAGCACCACGAACTCCTCGCCGCCGTAGCGGGCCACCACATCGGTGGGCCTGAGCACATCCTTGACCACGGTCACAAGGTGCACTAGCGCGTCGTCGCCCGCCTGGTGGCCCCGCTGGTCGTTGAGCTTCTTGAAGTTGTCGATATCGAGCAGCGCCAGGCATAGCGGCTTGCCGCTACGGGCCACGCGGGCGATCTCGGTGGAGAAGGCCTCCTCAAAACCGCGCCGGTTGAGCGCGCCGGTCAGTTGGTCCTCGCGCACCTTTTCGCTGACTTCGCGCAGCTCGGCCTCCAACTGCTTGACCTTGCTGTCGGCTTCCTCGGCCGCGGAGCGGGCCACGACCAACTCCTCGCGCGAACGGGCCATGTCGAGCTGCATGGTGCGGGTGTCCTGCATCAGCTCGTCCAGGAGATGCTTGAGGTCGACGATGTTTTGCGAACCTTCGATGCGCTGGGCGTAGGCGGTGATCTTGTCATGGTAGCCGGTGGTGGTGTCGGTCATGCTGCCCAGCCGGTCGATAAACAGCGAGATCATGCCCTTGAGCGTCTGCTGGGTCTCTTCCAGGCTATGGTGCAGCATGCCCTGCTTGTAGACCACCTCCTTGAAGCCGACTTCGGCGTCATAGAGCCGGCTCATGCTGAGCGGCTTGGAGAGGATGTCGCGCACCACCGCAAGCTGGCCTTGCACCCAGCTGTCCTCGCCCGACAGGGCCACGAGGTTGTCGCTCAACAGCATCAGGAGATTGACGAGGCCATTGACGATGCGGCCCTCGCGCTCGCTCTTGAGCTCGAGCTGGATCCAGAATTTCTTGAGCCGCTGCGCCAGGAAGTTGAGCCCCTGCTCGCTGGACACGCTGTCGGCGGCGAGGGCCAGGCTGGTGGCTTCCTCGGCAAGGTCGGGATGGTCCGGCAAGCGTTCGGCCAGGCCGATGCGCAACGTGGCAGCCAGCAACTCGCGCCACTGCTGCCAGTCCCCCACGCTGCCACCCTGGGTCGGGACCGCGGCGGCCACCTGGGCGGCCTGCGGTGCCGCCTCGGCGGCGGCATCGGCGGCATCCACGGTCTCGATCACGTCGATGTCGCCACTTACCCCCGAACCTTCGGCCCAGCTGCGCACCAGGGCAGCCAGCTTTTCGTTCAGGAGCGAGGGATAGTTGCCGAAGTTGAGCAGGACCTTGGCCAGCGACTCCTGCTTGCGTGTATGGCTGAAGTGCGGGCTGCGCAGATCCCACTGGGTGATCAGTTCGCGGATCAGCTCGGACCATGCGCGCGTCAGCGACGCCTGGCCGTTCTGGGACTCCACCGCCTGCAAGAGGATAGGCGGGATATTGCCCCATTCAGCCTTGTTGGCCGCCTTCTCCAGCAGCACAATGTCGCGCTGCAGCTCGGGTGTCTGCTTGGGAAAATGCTTGAGTACGCCAACCATCTCAGCCACGAGCGGGTGCGGCCCATTGCCGTTGCCGTTCCCTCGCGCACGGGGCTTGCCACCCGAGATCTCGCAGTAGATCTCCTCGTAGTGCTCGGGCGTCGGCACGATGCGCCGCAAAGCCAGTTGCCTGAGGGTCTCGCGGGCGATATCGGTCGGATTGGTCAGCGGGTTGCTCATGTAAGTGCTGGGTAAAGCTGTTGACAAACTGTCCGTACAAGCAGGGATCACCCCCCAAAGGGCGTCAAGACGGCCTGCAGCCTATGCCTGCGGAATTATGGAGCATGTACGGCACATCCGATAGACAACACAAAACAAAAAGGGGTCCTGGCGAACCAGGACCCCTCTTGTCAGGCAGACGCAGTGGCTTAGGCGCCGACGACGACAACCTTCACGTTCACGACCACGTCGTGGTGCAGCGCCAGGGCAACTTCGTACTCGCCGATGGCCTTGAACGGACCTTCCGGCAGACGAACTTCCATCTTGGCCACGGGCACGCCAGCAGCGGTAACGGCTTCGGCGATGTCGTGGTTGGTGACGGAGCCGAACAGACGGCCGTCAACGCCAGCCTTCTGGGCGACGGTAACGGTGAAGTCGGCCAGCTTCTCGGCGCGGGCCTGGGCAGCAACCAGGATCTCGGCCTGTTGCTTTTCCAGATCGGCGCGGCGGGCTTCGAAGGCCTTCAGGTTGGCTTCGGTAGCGCGCTTGGCCTTGCCTTGCGGGATCAGGAAGTTACGGGCGTAGCCATCCTTGACCTTGACGATATCGCCCAGGGTGCCGAGGTTAGCGACTTTTTCCAGCAGAATGATTTGCATGTTGGCAGCTCCGGCTTAGTGCTTGTCGGTGTAAGGCATCAGCGCCAGGAAACGAGCGCGCTTGATGGCGTCGGACAGCTGACGCTGGTAACGGGCCTTGGTACCGGTGATACGAGCCGGGATGATCTTGCCGTTCTCGTTGATGAAATCCTTCAGCAAGTTGACGTCTTTGTAATCAACTTCCTTGATGCCTTCGGCGGTGAAGCGGCAAAACTTGCGACGCTTGAACAGATGACGGGACATGATGACCTCTTGAATTCAGAAAACTGTGGGAGCCGTGCTCAGACGCGCTTCCAGTCGGTAATGTGCAAAACCAGGTTGTGCTTGTAGCGTTGGCTTCGTCCGGCCAAGAAACCCTTGATCAGGATCTCTGTGCCCTCCGCCAAGCTCGCCAGCGCCTTTGCCTTATCACCCAGGCAGATACAGGGCATTTCGCACTGCACCTTGCGGTCGGACCCGGCTTCCGTCTGGGTCGATTCATGCATCAGCCTGAATTCGACTGCCGGAATGCCGGCCGGGGTGTAACGCAGGGGCTGGAGCTCAAGTACCTGGCCGTTTGCCACGACCTGGTTGCGCGCGCTCAAGCCACGAGCCTAATCAGGCTGCAGCCGCTTCCTTGGCTTCAGGAGCCGTGGACAGCGACTTGGACTTCTCTTCCTTCATCATCGGCGACGGCTCGGTGATGGCGCGCTCGGTCTTCAGGGTGAGGTGGCGCAGCACGGCGTCGTTGAACTTGAAGGCGTGCTCGAGTTCGTCCAGGGTGCCTTGACCGATCTCGATGTTCATCAGCACGTAGTGTGCCTTGTGCATCTTCTGGATCGGGTAAGCCATCTGGCGACGGCCCCAGTCTTCGAGGCGATGGATCTTGCCGCCGTCGTTGGTAATCATCGTCTTGTAGCGCTCGATCATGGCGGGCACTTGCTCGCTTTGATCGGGATGCACGATGAACACGATTTCGTAGTGTCGCATGTGATCTCCTTGCGGATTAATCAGCCTGCCGTCATGCGGTAACGGTCAGGCAAGGGTGGAAAGCCGGGCATTCTAGCCTTGAACGGCAAGACATGGCAAGGAAATCAGGCATTTACCCCGGCAAGCTGCAATGGCGCCTGAAATTCCCTGTGGCTGGGGCTGGGCCAGCCCGTGCGGCCCTGCCCCGCCGCCGCGCTAATGCAGCTTGATCTTAGGTCTGTGGACCTTGTCCAACCATTCCGACAAGGTGATCAGGATGGTGCGCATCCAGCCCGACAGCGCCAGTTGGTGCTGCTTATGCAGGCCCCAGTACATGAGCTTGGCCAGTTGCCCTTCCACAAACAGGCTGCCCCGGGCCAGACTGCCCATCAAGGAGCCGACCGAGGAGTAGTTGGCCAGCGAGACCAGGGAGCCGTGGTCCTGGAAGCTGAAGGGCTGCAGTGACTTGCCGGCGATGGCCCGCTCGATATTACGGCGCAACAGGTCGGCTTGCTGGTGGGCCGCCTGGGCCCGCGCCGGCACCCAACCGCCGTGGCCATTGGGGCAGGCGGCGCAGTCGCCAAAGGCAAAGATGCGCTCATCGCGCGTGGTTTGCAGCGTGGGCTCGACCACCAACTGATTGATACGGTTGCTCTCCAGGCCATCGAGGTCCTGCAGCAGGTCCGCCGCCTTGATGCCGGCCGCCCAGACCGTGAGCGTGCTGGGCACGAAGGCGCCGCTGGCCATGCGCACGCCCTGCTCGCTCACCTCCACCACCCGCTCATTGCTGTGGATCTCGACCGACAGCTTGCGCAGCTCGGACGCGGCCGCCACCGAGAGGCGTTCAGGCAAGGCCGCCAGGATGCGCTGGCTGGCTTCCACCAGCACAATCTTGAGGTCACGTTCCGGGTCTACATGATCCAGCCCAAAACTCATCAGCACCTGGGCGGTGGCATGCAGCTCGGCCGCCAGCTCCACCCCGGTCGCACCGGCACCGATGATGGCCACGGTCATGCGGCCACGGCCGGCCTCCTGCGGCAGGTTGTGGGCACGCAGACAGGCGTCGATCAGGCGTTCATGGAAATGCCGCGCAGCGGCGGGGCTGTCGAGGCAGATGGCATGTTCGGCCACGCCCGGCGTGCCAAAGTCATTGGTATGGCTGCCGATGGACAGTACGAGGTAGTCGTAGGCGAGGCGCTGGGCGGGGATGATTTCGCGGCCGGCAGCATCAAGCAGCGGCGCGATCAATACCTCGCGCTGGGCTCTATCGAGGCCGGTCAGGCGGCCCTGGCGGAAGTGGAAATGGTGCCAGCGGGCCTGGGCGAGGTATTCGATCTCCTCGGCGTGGCTGTCGTAGCTACCGGCGGCCAATTGGTGCAGGAGCGGCTTCCAGATATGGGTCCGCTGGCTATCCACCAACACGACCTCAGCCTTTTTACGCCTGCCCAGCCGGTCACCCAATCGGGTTGCCAGTTCCAGGCCGCCGGCCCCGCCGCCGACGATGACGATGCGGGGAACACGTTTGTCGTCGTTCATGCACCACCTCGTTGATTATATTCATCGCCATTCTAGCGGATTGTGCAGTGCAGCACATCGCCTCGGCAGCTATGTACCATCCTCCGCCATAGCAGCTGCCACCGCTTCGTGCAGCCGCGGCAGTACCTCGCTGGCGAACCAGGGGTGTTGGCGCAGCCAGAGCGTGCTGCGCCAGCTTGGGTGAGGCAGGGGGAAAAAACGCGGCAGATAACGCTCGAAGCCACGCACGGTCTCGGTCATGGTGGGCGGTGCATCCATCAGGTAGTGACGCTGGGCGTACTGCCCTACCAGCAACACCAGCCGCACATCCGGCAGCTGCAGCAGCAGGCGCTGATGCCAGAGCGGGGCGCACTCCTTGCGTGGCGGCTTGTCGCCGCCACGTGGCTGCACACCGGGGTAGCAAAAGCCCATGGGCATGATGGCAACCCGGCGCTCGTCGTAGAAGACGGCGTCCTCCATCTGCAGCCACTGCCGCAGATGTCGGCCACTGGCATCGTTCCAGGGGATGCCGGTCTCGTGCACCTTGGTGCCAGGCGCCTGGCCTATGATCAGGAGGCGGGCCGACGCCGCCATGCGCACGACCGGTCGTGGACCGAGCGGCAGATGGGCCGCACAGACCGTACAGGCCCGCGCGGCGGCCAATACGTCGGCCAGGCCTTCCTCGCGCGGACCGGGCATGCCGGCCTTACTCCACCGTCAGCCGCATGCCGTCGTAACCGACCTCGATGCCAGCCGGCATACGGGCAGAGAGCGCGTGGTATTCGAGCTCATGGGTCATATGGATCAGCACGGTCCGCTTGGCACCAATGCGTTTGGCGGCGGCCAGCGACTGCTCGACCCCAAAGTGGGTGTGATGCGGCTGCTCGCGCAGGCAGTCGAGCAGCAAAAGATCCAGCCCGTCCAGCAAGGCGTAGCTGGACTCGGGGATCTCGGACACATCGGTCAGATAGGCAACCTTGCCGATGCGGTAGCCGTAGACCGGCCAACGGCCATGTAGCAGCGGAATGGGGGTGATCTCAATCCCTCGATGGCAGAAGGCGGCATGTACCGGTGTGGTCTGCAAGGACGGCAGCTCCCACCAGGGACCGGGCGGCAAGGTCGTGTAGTGGAAACGCGCATGGATGTCGGCCATGGTGTAGTCGCTACCGAACACCGGCAGTGGCGCCTTGTTCACGTAGCAGAAGGCGCGCAGGTCATCGATGCCGTTCATATGATCGGCATGCTGGTGCGTGTAGAGCACCGCATCGACCTTGACCAGCTTCTCACGTAGCGCCTGGGTGCGCAGGTCGGGGCCGGTATCGATCAGAAAACTCAAACCCTGGGTGGTGACCACGCTGGAGGCGCGGGTACGCCGGTTGCGCGGGTCGTCCGAGCTGCAGGTCGGGCAAGTACAGCCTATGGCTGGCGTACCGGCGCTGGAACCACAACCCAGGATCAGGAGTTCGGTGCTCACGCGAGCTTTCCTTCCAGCTTGAACAGGCGGGCGAAGTTGGCCGTGGTGGCGGCCGCGACTTCGGCCACAGAGATGCCGCGCAAATCGGCGATATGCTCGGCCACGTGCCGCACCAGTGCCGGGTGGTTCTGCTTGCCGCGGAAAGGCACCGGCGCCAGATAGGGCGAATCGGTCTCGATCAACATGCGTTCCAGCGGGATGGTACGGGCCACCTCCTTCAGCTCTTCGGCCTTCTTGAAGGTAACGATGCCGGAGAAGGAGATATAAAAATTCTGCGCAATGGCGGCGTCGGCCACGGCTTGCGATTCGGTAAAGCAGTGCATCACACCGCTGGCCTCGCTGGCCTTTTCCTCGGCCATGATGCGCAAGGTATCTTCCGAGGCGCTACGGGTATGGATGATCAGCGGTTTACCGGTCGCCCGTGCGGCACGAATATGCACCCGAAAGCGCTCGCGCTGCCACTCCAGATCGCCCTGCAGACGATAATAGTCGAGGCCGGTCTCGCCGATGGCGATCACTTTGGGATGCTGCGCCAGCTCAACCAGTTGCTCGACGGTCGGCTCGATCTCGTCCTCATAGTCCGGATGCACTCCGACCGAGGCATAGACATGCGGATAGCGCTCGGCCATGGCGATGACGTTGGGCCAGTGCGGCAGGTTGACCGACACGCACAAAGCATGGCTGACCTGGTTATCGCGCATGGCAGACATCAGCTCGTCAGCACGTTCGGCAAGCTCGGGAAAGTCGATATGGCAGTGGGAATCGATAAACATCTTGTTCGGGGCGCTACGGAAGAATGGAGGTGCAGGCCTGCCTGTACCCCGCTAAGTTTATCGCGTTCGCATCTGGCCGCACTACCTGGCGGGAACGATGCGCAGTGTGTGCTCAGCCGGCCCAGGCAGGAAGGGGGTCGGATCTCCGCGCACCCAGGCCTCATGACCAGCCAGGAAATAGGCGCTGAGCGGGTGACCGCTCTGCCCGCCCGGCATATTGAAGATGCCCAGCGCCTCCTTGCCGGGCGCTACCACCATGCGCTCGGACTGACCAAAGTTCGGCGCGGCCACGCGCGGCATGTCCTCATCACCGGGCAGTTCATCCGCCGGAGCCGATAACCAGGACTTGAGCGCCGGCATGAAGCGGGCGAAGGGATGGCTGATAGCGGCCGTGTTGCGGGCGCCCCAACGCGCCTCCGCCAACTGCCTGCCACCCTGGGTCAGCTCACCGATTACCCGATCGATGGCTGCCAGCTGCAATGCCTGCCAGCTGCGGCCCTCGCTCAGCCAACCCTTGGGGCGCTCGTCTACCAGTCGCGCTGCCACCGCACTCCAGCGTGGATTGGCGAGGGCGTAGTCGGCTCCCTCGAATTCAGCCGCCATCTGCTCATCCGCTGCGGCAAAGAGCTCATCGTAGAGCGCATGCATAAAACCACGGGTCAAACGGTAACCAACCGAATCCACACTGGCGCGTCCGCTCCAGCCCTCGATCAAGAGACGGCGGAACTCGGCCCGCTGCGGCCGGGTGGCGACGGCACTATCGGTCAACACCTTGAGGGCGCGCTCGCGCCAGGGCTCCAGAAAGAGTGCGCGGTCATCCAGGCCCACGCCATAAACCCCTTGCTCGGTAGTCTTGCCCAAGGCGCTCAGATCGTCGCGGACCTGCTGGGCGCGGGCGCCGATGTCGGCACCACCATCGCCTATCTTGCGGTAGTCGGCACCGGCCAACTGGCGGTTGTTGGCAGTCCAGAGCTGGCCCGCAGCCGGATCGTTGACGCGCGGATAGTCGGCCGGTGCACGCAGACCCTGCCAGCCAAGCTGGCTTGCTTCGGCCGGGTAGGGAAAGCTGGCCGCGAACTCGGCATCCCGCGCCGGCAACGGGCCCGCTATGGTCCAACCTATATGACCGGCACTATCGCCGGCAGTCATATTCTGTGCCGGCATGCCGGCACGGTTGGCCACCGCCTGCGCCTGCGCCAGATCAGTGGCCGCTTCCATGCCACGCAGGGCCAGGTTGACCGCGCCGGGTTCGTGCGCCACCCAGTGCACCGCGTAGTAACGGCCACCCAGTTCACGGATCGGCCCCAAGGAGCTTTCCAGCACGGTCAGCGTCTCGCTCGCCTGGCCCTTGACCAGCAAGGATTCGACGCGTGGGCGCACCGTCTCCCAGCCCCCCGGCAGCTTGAAGCGCAAGGGGTTGGCCGGGTCGCGCTGCAGCTCCACCAGATCCAGATAGTCGCCGTAGCTGTTGGTAAAGCCCCAGGCCACATGGCCGTTGCTGCCGGCCACTACCAGCGGCGCGCCAGGCAGGGTCACACCGGCCACCTGGCGCTGACCGCCCTGCCCGTCCGGGTACTGCAGCACAGCGCGGTACCAGATGTGCGGCAGGCGGATGCCCAGATGCATGTCGTTGGCAACAATGGCAACACCATGTTCACTGCGGCTGCCGGCCACCGCCCAGTTGTTGCTACCCACACTGCTACGGAAAGGCTGCGAGGCTGCGCTGGGCTTGCTGGGCCGGGCAAACCAGTCCGGCGCGCTGGCAGGCGCCAACGGCAGGTTGAGCGTCAGCACATCAAGCGGTGCGTCGTGCAGGGTGCTTTCCGGCAGCAGGAAGGCCAGCTGTTCGGGCGTGCTATGCGCCTTGAGCCAGCCGCGGGCCAGTTCACGTCGCTCCAGATTGCCCTGCAACTCGAAATACATGGCCCACACCACCAGCGGGGTATCGGCAGGTTGCCAGGCGCGCGGCTGGAGACGCAGCAGGCCATACTCGAACGGGCGGGACCGCAACGCAGCCAGACCATCGTTCACGCCGGCCGTATAGCGGTCCAGCAGTTGCCTGTCCTGGGCTGAAAGCGCAGCCAACGCAGCCTCGGCACGAGCCCTGAAGCGGTGGAAACGGTGCGATCTATCGATATCCAGTGCGGCCGGGCCGATCAGTTCGGCCAGCTCACCGGCCGCCACTCGGCGCATCAGGTCCATCTGAAAAAAACGGTCCTGGGCGTGCAGGTAACCCGTGGCGTAGGCCAGGTCATCACGATCCTGCCCTGCTACGGTGGGGACGCCGAGCGCATCACGATTGACGATCACCTCGGCATGCAGGCCCTGCCCAGCCACGTCACCATCCAGTGTTGCAAGGCTGCCACGCAGAAACAGCCATAGGCCCAGCACCGCCATGAGGCAGAGGCCCAAAAGACCCAGCATGAAACGCAGCGCCCAGCGCCGCACTCTGTTGTCCGTCATGTTGCACCCTGTTTTTTTGAGCCTGGCCACCTGGCTTGCGCATCAACGCTGCCACGAGCGGCGCATAAACAAGCTCTTATATGTCCGCTCCAAGAAAAGGCCCGGTCGGTGCCGGGCCTCTGTCAGGTGCGCTGTTGCAAAGGGTATCACATGGTGTGGGTAGTGCGATTGGACTGCAGGGCACCGCCCAACAGCCCCTCTATCTTTGCCCGAGCCTGCTGGCCCGCCTCATTCTCGGAAAACTGCACACCCACCCCCTGAGTACGGTTGCCGTGCGCGCCAGCCGGGGTGATCCAGGCCACCTTGCCGGATACGGCGATCCGCGCCGGGTCTTCCATCAGCTGCAGTAGCATGAAGACTTCGTCGCCGATGTTGTAGGCCTTGGCGGTAGGAATAAAGATGCCGCCGCCCTTCACAAAAGGCATGTAGGCAGCAAACAGACCGGCCTTTTCCTTGATGCTCAGAGACAGCACACCGCCGGTACGGGGGGCTGCTGGTGCGGCGGGTTTCGGCGCTTCGGACATATCGGGTTGTTATCCTTTGTTCACGGCTCTGACGGCCTGCTGGTAACCGAACAATAGCTGCTCGTAGACGAGCCGTGCATTGAGCGGGTGGCTGGAGAACTTCTTCGCCTCCAGCACGGTATCGTGGTAGCGCATCAGCCGGATCGGGTCCAGACCTTGCGCCAAGGGCGTCAGGCGGCCGGTTTCGTCCGGATAATAGCGGACAGACTGTGCCAGCCCCAAGCGCGCCAGATCATGCAGCCAGCGCGCCAACCAGTCGGTGACGCGGGCAACCTCTACCTTTTGCTTATCCAGGCGCTCGGCCAGGGCCAAGGGGTCGAGCTTACGGGGCTCGGCCAACTCGCTCAAAAAGGAGCGCCGAGCAGCCAGCACGTTGGCATCGGCTCGCTCCATGGCCGCCAGCGGGGCTCCGCCGGCTTCGGCCAAATGGGATTCTGCATCATCCAAACCTTGCGCAGCCAGCCAGGCCAGCGCCTCGTTGCGGGCGGGCACGGGCAGTACAAGGCGACGACAGCGGCTACGTATGGTGGGCAAGAGGCGCCGCCATTGATGGCTGACCAGAATGAACATGGCACCGGCAGGCGGCTCTTCCAAGGTCTTGAGCAAGGCGTTGGCAGAGGCCAAATTGAGCGCCTCGGCCGGCTGGATCAGGGTGACGCGGCGACCGGCGCGGTGCGCGCTCAGGTGTACAAAGTCGTTCAATTCCCGCACTTGGTCGACCGAGATCCAGGCCGAGGCCTTTTTCTTGGCCTTGCCGTCTTCCTCACCCTCTTCCTCGGTGGCCGGTGCCAGCTCGCGAAAGTCGGGGTGATTGCCGGCCTCGAACCAGCGGCAGGCGTCGCAAAGCTCGCAGGGCTTGCTGCCCTGGGCGGTCTCGCACAGCAGCGACTTGGCCAGGTGGCGGCCAAAGGCGAGCTTGCCGATGCCGGGCTCGCCGGTCAGCAGCAAGGCGTGCGGCAAACGCTCACCCTGTGCCAGCAGCCCTTGCCATTCGGCCTGTTGCCAAGGGTAGAGCATCAGGCCACTCCCAGCTCGGCCAATACCGCGGCCAGGTCTGCCTGCACCTGCGCCACCGACTGGCTGGCATCCAATACCCGCAGCCGACCACCCGAGGCCTGTGCCCGTGCGTGGTAGGCGGCACGGACCCGCTCAAAGAAGGCATCCTGCTCGCGCTCGAAGCGGTCCAGCTCACGGGCACCGGCAAGGCGGGCGCGGCTGACTTCCAGCGGCACGTCGAACAGCAGCGTCAGATCGGGTTGCAGCAAGCCACCTTCGCGGCCCTGCACCCATTGCTCCAACGCGGCGAATTTGGTCAGGTCCAGACCACGGCCACCGACCTGGTAAGCGTAGGTTGCATCGGTAAAGCGGTCGCAGATCACCCAACGTCCCTGCGCCAGTGCCGGCTCGATCACCTGCGCCAGGTGCTCGCGGCGTACAGCGAACATCAGCAGCGCCTCAGTCTCCAGGTGCATGGCTTCGTGCAGCAAGAGCTCGCGCAGCTTCTCCCCCAGCGGCGTACCACCGGGCTCCCGGGTTACCAGATGATCTATGCCGCGCGCAGCCAACTGGCCCGTCAGCCAGGCAAGGTGCGTGCTTTTGCCGGCGCCATCCAGGCCTTCAAGCGAGATAAAGCGTCCGGGGGGCGTAAGCGACATGAAAACAGCTTCCAGGCCCTACGGGCCGATGAGTTGGGGGCGGATTATGCCAAATGAATAGATCATCGTGCCAGCCTGGCGACCACACGATCTATGGGACCGCAGGTTAGCGAGCGGCCGGCCTTAACGTCAACGGCCACCTAGCTGGTAACGGCGCACAGCCTGATTGTGCTCGGTCAGGCTTGCAGAGAAATACGAGGAACCATCGCCTTTGGCCACGAAATACAAGGCCTTGGACTGGGCCGGATTGGTAGCCGCCAACAAGGAGGCCATGCCCGGCATGGCGATAGGCGTAGGCGGCAGGCCGGCTCGGGTGTAGCTGTTGTAAGGCGTGTCAGTCTCAAGGTGGACGCGCTTGAGATTGCCGTCGAAGCTCTCGCCCAGACCATAGATCACCGTGGGGTCAGTCTGCAGACGCATGCCGATGGCCAGCCGGTTATGGAAGACCGAAGAGATCATGGGCCTATCTTTGGCGGCACCGGTCTCTTTTTCGATGATGGAGGCCAGGGTCAGAAGCTCGTAGGGGTTCTTGAGCTGCAGATTGGCCGCCCTTGCCTCCCAGGCGGTAGTCAGCTGCTTTTGCATGGCCTCGTAGGCGCGCTTGAGCACCTGCAGATCCGAGCTTTGCTTGGCAAAGTGATAGGTATCGGGGAAGAACAGGCCTTCGGGACTGGACACTTGCGCGCCGATAGCGGCCAGCAGCGCGGCATCGTCCATTGCTGCAGTGTCGTGCCGCAGATCGCCATTGCGTGCCAAGGCAGCCTTGACCTGGCGCCAGTTCCAGCCTTCCACCAGGGTGATGGTGGCACTGGTCACGTCGCCATCGCTGAGCTTGGCCAAGAGCTGCAAAGGGGTGACGGGCTGGCTGATCTCATAGCTGCCGGCCTTGATCCGGCTGGCAGCGCCCGTGGCCCGCGCAAGTTGTACCAGCAGCCAGGGCTCGGTCACCAAGCCTTCGGCAGCCAGCTGGTTGGCCGCCATACGCATGGTGGTGCCACGCTCCAACACAAAGTCGCGCGGGGCGTTTTCCAGCGGCAAGGGGCTGCTGGCATAGTGCCAGATGTAGGCCGCGGCAGCGCCGGCAGCCAGGAGCGCCAACAGGAACAGCATGGCGAACAGGCGGCCAAGCACGGAGGTCTTCTTCTTTTGGGCTCGCTTACGCGCCACGCACATCTCCCTGATTCTGGTGGTACTGCACTATCTAAATTAAGCGGGCTACGCGCTCGCTTGCGTCTTCATCCGGGCAAAGAAGCGCTCGACCACGCTCTGCTCACGGGTACGCAGCATGGGCGGCAAGGCCTTCCAGATCTGTTTGCCGTAGGGCTTATCTACCAGCCGCGGATCGCAGATCATCAGCACGCCCTGGTCGTGCTCGTCGCGGATCAGCCGGCCGGCGCCCTGCTTGAGTGTGATGGCGGCGCGCGGCAGCTGGTATTCAATAAAGGCATTGCGGCCAGACTTGTTGATCTTGTCGATACGCGCCGCCAGTACCGGGTCGTCCGGCGAGGCAAACGGCAGCTTGTCGATCACCACCAGCCTGAGCTGTTCGCCCTTCACATCGATCCCCTCCCAGAAGGTCTGGCTGGCCACCAGGATGGCATTGGGCTGGGTACGAAAGCGCTCGAGCAGTTCGGTGCGGGTGCCCTCCCCTTGCAATAGCAGCGGGTACTTCAAACCCAGAGCGGGTAGCCGGGCATTGAGCAGATCATGGGCTTCGCGCATGGCGCGCAGGCTGGTGAACAGCAGGAAGGCATGCCCTTCCGAGAGCTTGAGCAAGGGCAGCGCAGCGTCGACCACCGCAGCGGTGTAGTCGCGGCTGTTCGGGTCCGGCAGGCCCTGCGGCACATAGAGCAGCGCCTGCTGCTTATAGTTGAACGGCGACTCCCAGGCTGCCTGTTCGGCATCCCACAGGCCCAGCTCGTGGGCGTAGTGTTTGAAGTTGCCATTCATGGCCAGGGTGGCGCTGGTGAAGATCCAGGCACGCTCTTCGTTCATCTGGCGATTGAACAGGCGGGCGATATCAAGCGGGGTGATATTGAGCTGAAAGCCATGCGGACCAACCTCCAGCCAATACACCGCCTCGGCCGCATTGGCGAGCTTCTTGGCCGCCTCGCTACCTGGCGGCGGTGGCGTAACCGGAGAGTCCTCCGTACCGCCGCTGCTGGCGCGCCAGTTGCGCAGCACGCCCAATTGCTCGGCAGCCCGGCGACGGCAGTTCTCCAAGCCTTCGGAGCGCTCGGCCTGATCGATCAACAGATCCACCAGGGCAACGAGCTTCTCCTCCAGATCCTTGAGCGCAGCGTGGAATTCGAGGTTCTCGGCCAATTGGTACTGCGGCGCGCGCAGGTTTTCCTGGCCGAACACCAACCGCAGGTCGCGCGTCGACTTATCAAGCGCCAGGGCGGCAGCCGGCAGGTGGACGAAGTCCTTGGCCGCTGCCAGCGCCTCGGCCCGGCTGTCGCGCGCCAGCTCCAGGAGCGAGCCCGAAGCCACCGTCTCGCCAAAGAACAGGCTGGCCACTTCGGGTAACTGGTGCGCTTCGTCGAAGATCACGGTGTTGCAGCGGGGCAGCAGCTCACCGGCACCTTCGTCCTTGAGCCAGACGTCGGCAAAAAAGAGATGGTGGTTGACCACCACCACATCGGCGTCGAGCGCGTTGCGCCGCGCCTGCATGACAAAGCAGTCCTGATAGTTCGGGCAATCCGAGCCCAGGCAATTGTCGCGGGTCGAGACCGCATGCTGCCAGGCTGGGGACGACTCGGGTACGGCATTGCAGCCGGACTTGTCGCCATCCTTGCTGGCCGCGGCAAAGCGGGCGATGGCCTGCAGGTGGACCACATCCTCCTTGCGGGCAAAGCGGCCATCGGCCAGCGCGCGCTGCAAATGGTAGGTACAGACGTAGTTGGCGCGGCCCTTGAGCAGGGCAATGGTGACCGGTACCTTGAGCGCGGACCGCACCTTGGGCAGGTCGCGGTGAAAGAGCTGGTCCTGCAGCGTCTTGGTACCGGTGGAGACGATGACCTTGCCGCCCGAGAGCAGCGCGGGGACAAGGTAGGCGTAGGTCTTGCCGGTACCGGTACCGGCCTCGGCGATCAGGGGCTTCTTGGCGCGGATGGCCTGCTCGACAGCCTGCGCCATCTCCACCTGCTGCGGGCGGGGCCGATAGCCGGGTATGGCCTGGCTGAACAGGCCATTTTCAGAGAATACGTCGTCGAGCGTGGTCACGGGCGCGTGGAATTCAGGAGAAAAAGCGCGGCGATTCTAGCACGATGGCCGCCACCCCTTCGGATTCGCAAAGGGCCTGATGCTCTATCGAGCGCAGCGAGGTTCCCCGCCAGCGGGCGGGGCGGAGGGGTGGGAATTCAATCAGGGAAGGGCCCCGCTTCAGGCCTCACAAATACATAGCGCACGGGTATCCCGGGCGCCTGCGCTGACCTGCCAGCCCTATGCAAACTGAAGACCTCTTCGGCCCGGCCAATAAAAAACGCCGCGGGGGGCTCGCGGCGTTGTCTAGCGGGCTTACAGGGCCCAGGTGGATGACCGAGGGGATCAGGCCCGGACGTCGACCGAATTTCCCAGATGGGCCGGATTGCTTGGCGGCGTGGGCAGCGCCTCAAGCAGGGTCGCGGCATTCTGGGCCTGGATGTCCATGGCCTTCCGCAGCGTAAGAATAGCGGCGCTCGCCTGGGTCTTGGCCGCAGCCTGATCCGAGATTGCGCTTGCCATGCTGGAGATATCCATGGAATGCCTTTCGCCCTAAGGGCATAAAACCGACTGCATTACAAAAGCGACCATTACAGGTGGCCACGCTCCTGCTATCGGCTACTTCTTGCGCTTCTTTAGGGTCGACGCAGATTTTTTCTTGCCACCACTGGATTTGCCGGCAGCCACCTTTTTGCCCGACTTGCCGCCGCCCTTGGCGACCTTGCCAGACTTGCCCGTCTTGGCAGACTTGCTGCCTTTACGGCTGCTCGACGCACTTGCGTGCCTGGGTTTGCTGATAGGTAGCGCGGCAGCCGGGGTGTCGCCCGGCAGTGGGGCATCGGACTGCAGCGGTGCGGCCGGGGCAGCAGGTGGGGTATCGGCCATCGCTGGTGCCATGAGGGCGAGCGAGAGCAGACAGGCGAGCGAAAAGCGGGGCAGCTTGGACATCATGCGTCATGTACTCCAGTAGACGTTCGAGCGCGGAAGCGGCTAAAGGCGCGTAGTGTAGCGCCGGGCCGGACCGGGCGCAGGTTTGTTTCAAAAGCGAAACACGGCAGGCCGGTGCTCTGACTTATACTTGTGGGCTTTCCCGCCATTGCGCGTGCCAGGCACGCCCCATGAACAGGCCGACCACCGTGAATCCCCTGCTAGACCGACTGCAGCCGTATCCATTCCAGCGCCTCAAGGGCCTTTTGGCTGATGCCAAACCGGATGCCGGCCTGCGGCATATCGATCTATCCATCGGGGAACCCAAGCACCCTACCCCACAACTCATTAAGGATGCCTTAACCGCCAACTTCGGCGGTCTGGCCCAATACCCAGCCACCTTGGGCTCGGCAGAGCTGCGCGGTGCCATTGCCGACTGGCTGGCCAGCCGCTACGGCATTGCCCGGCCCGATCCCAACCGCGAGGTGCTGCCGGTCAACGGCAGCCGTGAGGCGCTGTTCAGCTTTGTGCAGGCGGTAGTGGACGCCAGCGGCAAAGAGCCACCGGTGGTGATATCGCCCAACCCCTTCTACCAAATCTATGAAGGGGCAACCCTCTTGGCGGGCGCGACGCCCTACTACCTGAACTGTCTGGCCGAACGACGCTTCCAGCCCGACTGGGACAGCGTGCCGGAAACCATCTGGCAGCGCACCCAGATCGTTTTTGTCTGCTCACCAGGCAACCCCACCGGCGCGGTCGTGTCGCTGGAGGATTGGCGCCGGCTGTTTGCGCTCTCCGATCGATACGGTTTCGTGATTGCCAGTGACGAGTGCTATTCGGAAATCTGGTTCGAACAGCCCCCGCTGGGTGGCCTTGAGGCCGCCAACAAGCTCGGGCGGGACTATAGCCGGCTGGTGGTGTTCTCCAGCCTCTCCAAGCGTTCCAACGCCCCTGGCCTGCGCTCCGGCTTTGTCGCTGGCGACGCCGACATCCTGGCGGGCTTCCTGCTTTATCGCACCTATCACGGCTCGGCGATGTCGGCCACGGTGCAGGCCGCCAGCACCGCCGCCTGGCGGGACGAGGCGCATGTGGAGACCAACCGGGCAGAATACCGGGCCAAGTTCGAAGCCGTGGTACCGCTTTTGGCCGCTCCCTTGTCAGCCGAATGGCCCGATGCCGCGTTTTATCTCTGGGCCCGCGTGCCGGAACGCTTTGGCAACGACGACGCGGCTTTTGTACGTACCGTCTTCGAGCAATGCCACGTGACTGTGCTGCCAGGCAGCTATCTGGCGCGTGAGGCACACGGCGTGAACGCCGGCGCAGGCCGCATCCGCATCGCCCTTGTCGCACCACTGGCCGATTGCGTAGAGGGCGCGCGCAGACTCGCTGAATTTGCGTCTCGATAAAGGCCCCGCCGTGTACTCCGCCACGTTTATCTTCGACACCCGTCAGTTCGACGAGGCCTTCCACGCCCTCGATCGGCAGATCGCCGAAGCGGCGCGGCAGAGCACCGGCTACCTGGGCGAGGAAGCCTGGGAGGACCCCAAGACCGGCCGCATCGCCAATGTGTACTACTGGGCCAGCGAAAATGGCCTGAAGGAATTGATGGCTGACCCGCGCCATATTGAAGCCAAGCGCCGTTATGGCGAATGGCTGTCCGGCTACCAGGTGATCATTTCCCAGGTACTGCGCAGCTATGGTGACGGCCGCATTGCCCACCCGGCAGCCCTGCCGCAAGCCTGATACAGATTTTTACTCAATCATTTAGCAGATATTTCGACCTCGTCACCATTCAGAAGGAAGTCCAGACATGAGCCAACACCCCCTGCAATCCATTATCGAGATCGCCTTCGAGAACCGCGCCGAGATCAGCCCCAACAATATCTCGCCTGAGCTGCGCGCTGCCGTTGACCAGGTCATCATGGAATTGGACCGCGGCACCCTGCGCGTCGCCGAGAAGCGCGATGGACAGTGGGTCGTCAATGAGTGGGCCAAGAAGGCCGTGCTGCTGTCTTTCCGCGCCAATGACAACAAACTGATGAATGGTGGCGAAACCCACTTCTTCGACAAGGTCGACAGCAAGTTCGCCGGCTACACCGAGGCCGACTTCCGCGCCGGCGGCTTCCGCGTGGTACCGCCCGCCATGGCCCGCCGTGGCAGCTTTATCGGCAAGAACGTAGTGCTGATGCCCTCCTACGTGAACATCGGCGCCTACGTGGACGAAGGCACCATGGTCGACACCTGGGCCACCGTGGGCTCCTGCGCCCAGATCGGCAAGAACGTGCACCTGAGCGGCGGCGTGGGCATCGGCGGCGTACTGGAACCCCTGCAGGCCAGCCCCACCATCATCGAGGACAACTGCTTTATCGGCGCCCGCTCCGAGATCGTAGAAGGCGTGATCGTAGAAGAAGGCTCTGTGATCTCCATGGGCGTGTACATCGGCCAGAGTACCAAGATCTATGACCGCGAAACCGGTGAAGTGACCTACGGCCGCGTACCGGCCGGCTCGGTCGTGGTCAGCGGCAACCTGCCCAGCGCCGACGGCAAGTACAGCCTCTACTGCGCCGTGATTGTCAAGAAAGTGGATGCCAAGACCCGCGCCAAGACCAGCATCAACGACCTGCTCCGCGGCGTTTAAGCACGCCTCGGGAAAACCCTGACTAGACGCCACTCCCTTTCTGAGGGGGTGGCGTTTTTGTTGTTCAACACCAACACAAGAATGTTTCAGGGACATCTTTTTTTACATATTTTTGTGGATTTGTTGCCGCTTGATTAGCATCGCCCGCCTCCTGATTGGTGCACGCACCAATCTGGTGCGGGTGGTGATCCCACCCGAGCTTGGAAACTCGGCTACCCCGCCGGGTTTGCCATGAAATGACTACTCGGGAGTATTCAATGCAAGTCAAGCGTATCGCTTACGCCATCAGCCTGATCGGCTTCGCCGCCGTCGGCTTCGCTCACGCCGCAGACGAAGCGGTTGAAAAGATTTCGATCACCGGCAGTAACATCAAGCGCATCAATGCCGAAGGCCCGCTGCCTGTCGCCGTGATCAAGAAGGAAGAAATCCAGCAGAAGGGCATCACCTCGACCAACGAGCTGCTGCGTTCGCTGTCCTACATGTCGAGCTACAACGCCGACCTGACCTCGAACAGCCCCAATACCTCGGGCACCGCCACCGCTGGCTTCCGCGGCCTCGCCGGTGACCAGACCGTGGTTCTGCTGAACGGCCGCCGCCTGGCCAACTATGGCTTTGATGGCCAGTTCACCGACCTGAACACCATCCCCATCGGTGCGATCGAGCGCGTTGAAGTGCTGAAGGACGGCGCCTCCGCGATCTACGGTGCCGACGCCATCGGTGGCGTGATCAACTTCATTACCCGCCGCGACTACGCCGGCGGCGAAATCTCTGGCGGCTACGGCATTACCGACCGTGGCGATGGCGCCGAGCGCAG
>NZ_DATCSC010000033.1:0-18991 GCF_036568685.1 Chitinimonas sp. | reverse complement strand
TGGTGGACCGAAGGAGGATCGAACTCCCGACCTCTGCATTGCGAACGCAGCGCTCTCCCAGCTGAGCTATCGGCCCTTGGCGGTACTTGGTGCGAGGGAAATATAGCGTGCTGTTTGTGGCGCCGACAAGCCCGGCTCGTTCTGGCAGAATGGACTGAACCGAAGATGCAACGGAGTGATTCCGCCATGGATGCGCAAACCTATATGACGGGCCTGGGCAAGGCGGCGCGGGCTGCCTCGCGCCTGATGGCACGGGCCGATACCAATGCCAAGAACGCGGCCTTGCTGGCGATAGCCGCCGGGATTGAACGCGATGCCGAGCTGCTGCTGACGGCCAATGCAGCCGACGTGGCTGCCGCCCGCGAAGCGGGGCTGGAGCCGGCGCTGCTCGACCGGCTGACCCTGAGCCCTAAGGGCGTACAGGCCATGGCCGAGGGGCTGCGGCAGATTGCCACCCTGCCAGACCCGGTGGGTGAGATGGGTGAATTTGCCTACCGGCCGTCTGGGATACAGGTGGGCAAGATGCGTGTGCCGCTGGGCGTGATCGGGATCATCTACGAAGCACGGCCCAATGTGACGGCCGATGCGGCCGGGCTGTGTTTGAAGTCGGGCAATGCGGCCATATTGCGCGGTGGCTCGGAAGCCGCCCGCTGCAACCAGGCGATTGCCGCCCTGGTGCGCGAGGGCCTGGCAGCGGCCGGCCTGCCGGAGACGGCGGTGCAGGTGGTGGAGACCACCGACCGGGCGGCCGTGGGCGCGCTCATCACCATGAGCGAGTATGTGGACGTGATTGTGCCGCGTGGCGGCAAGGGCTTGATCGAGCGGATATCGCGCGAGGCGCGGGTGCCGGTGATCAAGCACCTCGACGGCATCTGCCATGTGTATATCGATGGCGAGGCCGACCTCGACAAGGCGGTACGCATTGCCGACAATGCCAAGACCCACCGCTACGGTACCTGCAACACCATGGAAACCCTGCTGGTTGCCCAATCGGTGGCCGCGGCGGTGCTGCCGCGGCTGGGCCGTATCTATGCCGAGAAGGGTGTGGAGCTGCGCGCCTGCCCGGAATCCAAGGCGATTCTGACTGGTGCCGGCATAAGCGGGGTGAAGGACGCGGTGGCGGAGGACTGGTCTACCGAGTACCTGGCGCCCATCCTCTCGATCAGCACCGTGCCGGGGCTGGATGAGGCGATTGCGCATATCAATGAGTTTGGCTCGCACCATACCGATGCGATCGTGACCGAGAACTACAGCCGCGCGAGGCGCTTCTTGCGCGAGGTGGACTCGGCCAGCGTGATGGTCAATGCCTCGACCCGCTTTGCCGACGGCTTTGAGTACGGCCTGGGGGCGGAGATCGGAATCTCTACCGACAAGATCCACGCCCGTGGCCCGGTGGGCCTGGATGGGCTGACCAGCCAGAAGTGGGTGGTGCTCGGTGACGGCCAGATTCGCACCTGAGCTGCCGGCGGCGCCGGCCAGCCTGCATGGGCCCGATGGGCAGCCGCGTGAGGGCCGCTTCCACGGCCGTTGTGCGCAGCTGGACTGGAGCGCCCTGCCCGCCCCTTTGCAAAAGCCGCGCTGGTGGCGGCAGCTGCACCACAAGCGCTGGCAATATGTGGGCATCGCCTGCGAAGACTGTTTCATTGCCTGCGCCATAGTGGACGTGGGCTGGACCAATACCGCCTTTGCCTATTTGTTTGACCGCGCCAGCGGCAAGGTGCTGGGCGGTCTTTCGCGCGATGGCCTGCCTGGCCTGACCGCCAGTGTGGCCGATCTGCCCGCAATGGGCGCGGCCAGCCGCTTTGGCTGGCTGGGGGCACAGCTGGAATTTGTGGAGCGCGAACCCGAGGTCTTTTCGCTGCATATCAAAGGGCCAGGCGGTTTTCGGGTGGATGCCGTGCTGGACGGCCGCGAGTCGGCGCCCTGGTTGTTTGCCGCCGGACCAGTCGACGGCGGCGTATGGCACAGCACGCACAAGTCGCCAGCGCTGCAGGTGAGCGGCCTGGCACTCGCTGGCGGCAAGCGCTACAAGCTCGATGGCGGCAGTGCGGCGCTGGACCATTCCAACGGGCTGCTGCCGCGCGAAACGCAGTGGCTGTGGGCCTCTGCCCATGCGCCTGGGCTGGGCTTCAATCTGCAGGCAGGCTACTTTGGCAACCACGAGAACGCGCTATGGCTGGATGGGAATTTGATTCCCTTGGCGGCCGCGCATTTCAGCTATAACGCAGACCAGACCCTGGACGAGTGGCGGGTGCGGACCGAGGACGGTTTGCTGGACCTGCGCTTCAAGCCATTGGGCGAGCGGCGCGAGGACCGTAACCTCGTGGTGGCAGCCAGCCGCTATGTGCAGCCGGTAGGCCTCTACCATGGCCAGGTACGGGTACATGCGGATGCGCCGGCCCGGCTGGTCGAGGGTCTGTTGGGCGTGGCCGAGCAGCATTTTTCGCGCTGGTAGCGGATATATTGTTGTTGCCCGGCTAAGTGACCCGGCCGAGCATTTAATATTTCTCTTATATAGGCCGCGTGGGCGGCCGTAATTCCATTTCCATACGGGTTGCCATGAAGACCAATCTGCCGATCACCACCACCGAGCGCTTTGTCAAAGCCAGCGAACCCATCGTAACGCGCACCGACCTCAAGGGCGTGATCACCTATGCCAACCCGGCCTTTGTGGAGATCAGCGGCTTTGCGCCGGAGGAGCTGATCGGCAAATCGCACAATGTGGTGCGGCACCCGGACATGCCCACCGAGGCCTTTGCCGACCTGTGGCAGACGATCAAGCAGGGCCAGCCCTGGCGTGGGCTGGTGAAGAACCGCTGCAAGAACGGTGACTTCTACTGGGTGGAAGCCTATGTGACACCGGTGAAGGAACGCGGCCAGGTGGTGGGCTATATGTCGGTACGCAATGCGCCCAACAAGCAGGAAGTGGCGCAGGCCGAGCAGCTCTACCGGGCGATCCGCGACAAGCGGGCCGCCATGCCCAACCACAACGGTACGGTGATGCAGCGCCTGTCGTTCGCGCAGCGCGGCTGGCTGGCCTTTCTTTTGCTGGCGGTGCTCAACCTCGCCACTGCCTTGCTGGCCAAGGAGGCCGGCAGCTGGAGCTGGGGCCTGGCGACAGTCGGCGCCGTGGCGGCGCTGGCTGGCGGGGGCTGGTGGCTGAGCCAGACCGAGCGCTCCATCCGCAAGGTGCAGGAAGCGCTGGAGCATATCGAGGAGGGCAACTTCCGCCATGGCGTGAAGGCTGAGAAGACCGATGAATTCCCTGACATGCTGATCTCGATGCAGTCGCTGTCGGTACACCTGAGGGCCTTGATTGCGGACGTGCTGTCGTCCTCGCGCAAGATTGCCGATCAATCCAGCCATCTCGATCAATCGGCCGAGTCGCTGGCGCGCCAGACCGGCGTGCAGAGCGAGCAGGCCATGCAGGTGAGTGCGGCAACCGAACAGATGAGCGTGTCGGTCACCGAGATCAGCCGGGCGACGCAGGAGACGGCGGCCAGCGCGATGCACGCCAAGACGGTGGTGCGTGAGGGCGAGGCCAATATGGAAGCCAGCCTCGCTTCCACCGGCCGGATTGTGGAAGTGGTGGGCGAGGCGCGCTCGACGCTCGACGACCTGAGCCAGGCGGTGACCCGGATTGGCAGCATGACCGGCACGATCAAGGAAATTGCCGACCAGACCAACCTGCTGGCGCTGAACGCAGCCATTGAAGCGGCCCGGGCTGGCGAAAGCGGGCGCGGCTTTGCGGTGGTGGCGGACGAGGTACGCAAGCTGGCGGAACGGACTTCGCAGTCCACCGAGGATATCAGCAACAATGTGACCAATATCCAGATGGTGACCCAGGCCACGCTGATGACCATGGACGAGGCGGTGAGCGAGGTGGCCAACGGTACGGCCTCGATCAAGGCCAGCAGCCAGAACCTGGAGGCGGTGGCGCAGGCGTCGGACAACACGGTGGCAATGACCGGGCAGATTGCCGATACGCTGCGGCAGCAATCGGCCGCGGCGGAGGAAGTAGCCAATACCATCGAGCGGATGGCCAATACCATTGATGCCAACAACCGCGAGGCACACGACGTGGCGGCAGCGGCCGAGCGGCTGGCGGCCACGGCCAAGGCACTGAAGGCCTTGATCGCCCAGTACGAGAAGTCGCTTTAAACCAGGCGGCCAGCAGCGCAAAATGGTCATGCCGGTGCAGGCGTGGCCATTTTCTTTGTCTGTGCTCGATGGCACCCAACAGGAGACGCTGTGGCAGGAACCGGTATTTTTGGCGGTAGCTTCGACCCGATACACCATGGGCATTTACGCATTGCCGAGGAGTTTGCCGATGCGCTGGGGCTGGCTACCGTGCGGCTGGTACCGACCGCCAACCCGCCGCACCGCAAGGGTGCGGTGGCGAGCGACGCCGCGCGGCTGGCAATGTGCCAACTGGCCTGCGAGGGCAATGCCCGGCTGCAGGTGGACGACCGGGAGCTCCGGCGTGAGGGCGTGTGCTATACCATCGATACGCTTGTGGAGATTGGTGCCGAGCTGGGGCCGGAAGCGCCACTGACCTGGCTGATTGGAGCGGACAGCTTTTTGAGCCTGGACCGCTGGCACCGCTGGCGCGAGCTGTTTGATCTGGGCTGCCTGGCGGTGGCCTGCCGGCCGGGTTTTGACTTGGTGCGCTGGCAGGAACGTGCCTCGGCAGCGCTGCTGGAGGAAGTCCTGCCGAGAATTCAATCACTTAGCGTGACCCCGACGTACAAAATGGGTACAATCGCGCTTTTGCCAACGACGCCGCTCGCAATTTCGAGCACCGCCATTCGCGCGCAATTGGCTGCCGGGCACTCTGCCCGCTACCTCTTGCCCGATGCAGTGCTGGACTATGCAGAGCGGCATTTGCTTTATGGGCCGGGCAAGTAAGCGTCGCCATCAGCACCCTGCCGGCGTAGCACCGCTGCGCAGGGCCTTGCTGGTAACGCTGGATTGAAAGCCTAACGGCACCATAGGAACGGATAGAAAACATGACCCAACAACTGACCGTCGAGCAGATGCGTGACATCGCCGTCGCCGCCCTGGAAGACATCAAAGGCGACGACATTCTGGTCCTCGACACCACCAAGCTGACCTCGATGTTCGACTGCATGATCGTCGTATCGGGTAACTCCAACCGCCAGACCAAGGCCCTGGCCAACAACGCCCGCGAGAAGCTGAAGGAAGCCGGCGCCGAGATCCTGGGCATGGAAGGCGACGTGAGCGGCGAGTGGGTACTGCTGGACGTGGGCCCGCTGATCATCCACGTGATGCTGCCGGCCGTGCGCGACTACTACAACATCGAGCAACTGTGGGGCGGCCAGAAGCCGACCTTCAACCCCACCCGCCCGTGGGAAGCCGCCATCCAGGCACACGACGATCCTATCGTCTGAGCGTAGCGGCGCATGAAGCTGTACATCATCGCGGTCGGCCACAAGATGCCGGACTGGGTGGAAACGGGCTTCAAGGAGTACGTCAAGCGCATGCCGCGCGAGGCGGCCATCGAGCTTGTTGAGCTCAAGCCCGGGCAGCGCTCGGGTTCGAGCGTCGAGAAGGCGATGGAGACCGAGCGCGACCGCATACTGGCGGCACTGCCGGCTGGTTGCCGCAAGATCATCCTGGATGAGCGCGGCGCGGCCTGGACCACCATGAAGTTGGCCGAGAAGCTCAAGGGCTGGCACCGCGACGGTGGTGACGTGGCCTTTGTGATCGGCGGCGCCGATGGGTTGCACGCCGACGTAAAGAAGCAGGCCGACGATCTGATCCAGCTCTCTGCCCTGACCATGCCGCACGGCATGGTGCGGGTGCTGCTGGCCGAGCAGCTGTACCGCGCCGTGGCGATCAACCAGGGCCACCCCTACCACCGAGAATAGGCGGCCCGGCCGCCCCGAGCCCATGAGCAAACCCGTGATCTACCTGGCCTCTGCCAGCCCCCGCCGCCGCGAGCTCTTGACCCAGATCGGCGTGCCCTTTGAGCTGGTGCGTTGCGAGATCGACGAGACCCCGCTGCCCGGCGAGCACCCCAGGGCCTATGTGGCCCGGCTGGCTGCCGCCAAGGCAGCGGCGGGTGTGGCCACCTACCGCGCCCAGGGCCTGCCGCAGCGCCTGCTGCTCTCAGCCGACACCACGGTGGCGCTGGGTACGCAGATACTGGGCAAGCCCGTGGATGCGGCCGACGCCTGCGACATGCTGCGCACGCTCTCAGGCACGGTGCATGAGGTCTATACCGGCGTGGCGATCAGCGACGGTGAGCGGACCGAGACCGTGGTATCGACCACCGAGGTGCGCTTTCGCAGCGTGAGCGAAGCAGACATCATCGCCTACGTGGCGACCGGCGAGCCCATGGACAAGGCCGGCAGCTATGGCGCACAGGGCCGCGGCGCGCTGCTGATCGACTCGCTGGAAGGCAGCTTTAGCGGTGTGGTGGGTTTGCCGTTGACCGAGACCGGAGATTTGCTGCGGGTGTTTGGCTACCCTTTGTGGTGAAGCGTGGTCTGGCCCAGGTAACTTTTGCCGCTAAGTTGGCTCTGGGTGTTGAGGGTATAGATGCTCCCCACCTGGACCAGGCGACCACGGGCGTATTCGAGTATTCAGCAATGCGGGTCTGCCAAGCCGCGAGAGGTATACCCGGTCGGCCGATGGAAAGCCACAAAGAAAAACCGCCCTTATGGGCGGTTTTTTGTTTTTTTATTCCCTTGTTGCCTAGGGGTTGTAGCCCAGGTTGGGTGCGAGGTCGCGTTCGGCCTGCTCCACGGTGACGCCACGGCGGGTGGCGTAGTCTTCGACCTGGTCTTTCTCGATCTTGCCGACGGCGAAGTACTGGGCGTCCGGGTGGCTGAAGTAGAGGCCGCTGACCGCCGCCGTGGGCAGCATGGCGTAGCCCTCGGTGAGCTGCATGCCGATATCTTCGGCGCCTAGGACGCGGAACAGATCGGTCTTGGTGGTGTGGTCCGGGCAGGCGGGGTAGCCGGGGGCGGGGCGGATGCCGCGGTAGCGTTCTTCGGTGAGGTCATCGACCGTCAGCCCCTCCTCGTTGACGTATCCCCACAGCTCGCGGCGGACCTTGGCGTGCATAAGCTCAGCGAAAGCTTCGGCCAGGCGGTCGGCCAGGGCCTTGACCATGATGGCGCTGTAGTCGTCGTTGGCGTCTTCGAAGCGTTTGACGTGCGGGTCGATGTTGAGCCCGCCGGTGACGGCGAAGAGGCCGGCGTAGTCGGTCTTGCCGCTCAACTTGGGGGCGACGAAGTCGGCCAGGCTCCAGTTGGGCTTGCCCTCGGCCTTGCGGTTTTGCTGGCGCAGGCAGTGCATGCGCATCAGCGTCGCGCCGCTGGCGGGGTCGTAGAGTTCGATGTCATCGCCCACGCTGTTGGCGGGGAAGAGACCGATGACGCCGTTGGCCTGCACCCAGTTGCCCTCGATCATCTGTTTGAGCATGGCCTGGCCTTCGGCAAACAGGGTGCGGGCGGATTCGCCCACGACTTCATCTTCCAGGATGCGCGGGTATTTGCCGAACAACTCCCAGGCGTTGAAGAAGGGGCTCCAATCTATGTATTCGGCGATCTCCGCCAGCGGGTACTGGACGTATTTGATCAGGCCCAGGCGCTGCGGCTTGGGCGGGGTGTAGCTGGCCCAGTCGGGCTTGAAGGCATTGGCGCGGGCTTCTTCGATCTTGAGCAGGTCGAGCTTGCCCTTGTTGGCGTGGATATGGCGGATATTGTCGTATTCGCCCGCCACCTTGCTGATGTAGTCGGCCGCAAGGTCTTCGCTCAAGAGGTTGGAGCAGACGCCGACGGCGCGCGAGGCATCCGGCACGTAGACCACGGGCTGCGCGTAGTTGGGAGCGATCTTGACCGCGGTGTGGACCTTGGAGGTGGTGGCGCCGCCGATGAGCAGCGGGACGGCGAAGTCCTGGCGCTGCATTTCCTTGGCGACGTGGGCCATTTCTTCCAGCGAGGGGGTGATGAGGCCGGAGAGGCCGATGATGTCGGCCTTCACTTCGCGGGCGGTATCGAGGATCTTTTGCGCCGGCACCATGACGCCGAGGTCGATGACCTCGTAGTTGTTGCAGCGCAGAACCACGCCGACGATGTTCTTGCCGATGTCGTGCACGTCGCCCTTGACCGTGGCCATGACGATGCGGCCCTTGGCCGAGGCGTCGGCGATGCCTAGGCGCTGCTTTTCTTCTTCGATGAAGGGTTCGAGGTAGGCCACGGCGGCCTTCATGACGCGGGCGGACTTGACCACCTGGGGCAGGAACATCTTGCCCGAGCCGAACAGGTCGCCGACGTGGTTCATGCCGTTCATGAGCGGGCCTTCGATCACGTTGATCGGGCGCGGCAGGCTGAGGCGGGCTTCCTCGGTGTCTTCGACGATATAGGTGGTGATGCCCTTCACCAGGGCGTGGGTGATGCGCTCCTGCAGGCTGCCGTTGCGCCAGCTCAGGTCTTCGCCCTTCTGGGCGTTGGCGTCGCCCTTGAAGCGTTCGGCCAGGGCGATCAGGGTCTCGGTGGTGTCGCGGCCGTCGGCGGCGGGGCGATTGAGCACCACGTCCTCGATGGCGTGGCGCAGCTCGGGGTCGACCTCTTCGTACACCTCCAGCGCGCCGGCATTGACGATGCCCATGCTCATGCCCTGCTGGATGGCGTGGTAGAGGAAGACCGCGTGGATGGCCTCGCGCACCTTGTTGTTGCCGCGGAAGCTGAAGGAGACGTTGGAGACGCCGCCGCTGATCTTGGCGTGCGGCAGGTTCTGCTTGATCCAACCGGTGGCCTGGATGAAATCGAGGCCGTACTTGGCGTGCTCTTCGATGCCGGTGGCGACGGCGAAGATGTTGGGGTCGAAGATGATGTCGGCCGGCTCGAAGCCGACTTCGTCCACCAGAATGCGGTAGCTCTTCTGACAGATCTCGACCTTGCGCTCGTAGGTATCGGCCTGGCCGACCTCATCAAAGGCCATGACGATGACGGCGGCGCCGTAGCGCTTGCAGAGGCGGGCGTGCTTGATGAACTCGGCCACGCCTTCCTTCATGGAGATGGAGTTGACGATGCACTTGCCCTGCACGCACTTGAGGCCGGCCTCGATCACGCTCCACTTGGAGGAGTCGATCATGACCGGCACGCGCGAGATGTCAGGCTCGGAGGCGATCAGGTTGAGGAAGGTGACCATGGCCTTTTCGGCGTCCAGCATGCCTTCGTCCATGTTCACGTCGATGACCTGGGCGCCGGCCACCACCTGCTGGCGTGCCACTTCCAGCGCGGCCGGGTAGTCGCCGGCCAGGATCAGCTTGGCAAAGGCGCGCGAGCCGGTGACGTTGGTGCGCTCACCGACGTTCACGAACAGGTCGGCGTCGCCAATGTTGAAGGGCTCGAGGCCGGACAGGCGTGACATGGCCGGCAGCTCGGGCAGGGCGCGCGGCGGCTTGCCGGCCAGGGCGTCTGCCATGGCCTTGATATGGTCGGGCGTGGTGCCGCAGCAGCCGCCGACGATGTTGACGAGGCCGCTGTCGGCCCATTCGCGCACGTGCTCGCCCATCACTGCTGGCGAGAGGTCGTAACCGCCAAAGGCATTGGGCAGGCCGGCGTTGGCATGCACCGAGACGTAGCTTTCGGACACCCGGGCCATTTCTTCCACATAGGGACGCAAGAGGTCCGGGCCCAAGGCGCAATTGAGGCCGTAGCTGATTGCATCGGCATGGCGCAGCGAGTTGTAAAAGGCCTCGGTGGTCTGACCGGTGAGGGTGCGGCCCGATTGGTCGGTGATGGTCCCGGAGACCATGATGGGCAAGCGCTCGACGTGGGGGCGCTCGTCGAAGTATTTGTGGATGGCGTAGACCGCGGCCTTGGCGTTCAGGGTATCGAAGATGGTTTCGACCAGCAGCAGGTCCGCCCCGCCTTCCACCAGGCCGTCGATGGCTTCTGTATAGCTTTCGACCAGTTCATCGAAGGTGACGTTGCGGTAGCCGGGGTCGTTGACGTCCGGGCTGATGGAGCAGGTACGGTTGGTGGGGCCGAGGACGCCGGCGCAGAAGCGGGGCTTGTTGGGGGTCTTGGCGGTCTGGGCGATGCACAGATCCTTGACCAGCCTGGCCGCGGCGACGTTGAGCTCGTGGACCAGCGATTCCATGTCGTAGTCGGCCATGGCGATGCTGGTGGCGTTGAAGCTGTTGGTCTCGATGATGTCGGCGCCGGCATCGAGATAGGCCTGGTGGATGCCGGCGATGATGGCGGGCTGGGTGAGCACCAGCAGGTCGTTATTGCCCTTGAGGTCGGTCGGCCAGTTGGCGAAGCGCTCGCCACGGTAGTCGGCTTCTTCGAGCTTGTGCCGCTGCACCATGGTCCCCATGCCACCGTCGAGGATAAGGATGCGGTCTTGCAGCAGGGCGTGCAGGGTGGCGTGGCGCGTGGTCATGGGCGGCTGGGCGTGTAAAGGCGGGAAGGGTGCAATTTTAGCACGCGTGCCCGTAGCCCCTTTGTCCAGCCCGCGCTAAGCATATGAACAGGATTCATGCAGCGTGCAGGCCACAGCTGCACGCGCCCACAGGATGGTAGGCGTTGGATGCCGCCGGGAGGCGGTCTGGCGGGCGGAGATCAGCCCGGCGGCAGGGCTTTTTGCATGAACAGGCTGAGAGGATCGGGCAGATAGTCGCCGAACGGTGGGCAGTCGGTGTAGCCCTGGCGGCGGTAGAGATTGATGGCTTCCGGCTGGCGGATGCCGGTTTCCAGCCGGACCCGGCTGAGGCCCAGCGTACCGGCCTGTTGCTCCAGCGCAGCCAGGAGGGCCTGGGCGTGGCCCCGACCACGGGCGGCCGGGGTAACGTACATGCGTTTGAGCTCGGCGTAGCCCTCGCAGGCCACGAGGGCAGCGCAGCCGACCGCCTGTTGGCTATCAACCCCGGCATAGGCCAGGTAAAAGTGCACCTCGGGCTGGGCCAGGGCGTCCAGATCGAGCAGGTGGTTGGATTCGGCCGGGTAGAGGGCGCCCTGGTAGGCGTCCAGCTCGGCCACCAGGATGGCGGCCTCGGGCAGGTGCGGCGAGACCCGGCGAATGTGCAGCCCAGCCGCCCGCCGACTCATTCCCCGCCGATCTCGCGTTCCAGATCCAGCTCCTGGATCTTGCGGGTGAGGGTGTTGCGGCCCAGGCCCAGGCGCTCGGCGGCCTCGATGCGTTTGCCGCCGGTGGCGGCCAGGGCGCGCAGGATGAGGGTGCGCTCAAACTGGTTGGTGAGGTCTTCGATAAAGCCGCGTTCGCCGGCCCGCAGGCGGCGGTCGGCCTCTTGCGCCAGCTGGCTGGACCAATCGCCGCCCTCGCTGCTGGCGGATTCGCCCTTGAGCTCGGGCGGCAGGTCGCCCGGGCCGACGGCCTGGCCGGGGGCCATGACGGTGATCCAGTGGCAGAGGTTCTCGAGCTGGCGCACATTGCCCGGGAAGTCAAAGCCGGCCAGGGCGCGCATGGCGTCCTCGGTCAGGCGCTTGGCCTCGACGCCCAACTCGCGGGCGGACTTGGCGAGGAAGTGGCGGGCCAGCAGCGGGATGTCTTCGCGTCGTTCGCGCAGGGCCGGCAGGCGCAGGCGGATGACGTTGAGGCGATGGAACAGGTCCTCGCGGAACAGGTTGGCCTTGACGCGTTCTTCCAGCGCCTGGTGGGTGGCGGCGATGACGCGGACATTGGCCTTGATGGGGGCATGGCCGCCGACGCGATAGAAGTAACCGTCGCTGAGTACACGCAGCAAACGGGTCTGCAGCTCGGGCGGCATGTCGCCGATCTCATCGAGGAAGAGCGTGCCGCCCTCGGCCTGCTCGAAGCGGCCCGTGCGCTGGTTCTGGGCGCCGGTGAAGGCGCCGCGCTCGTGGCCGAACAGCTCGGATTCAAGCAGGTCCTTGGGGATGGCGGCGGTATTGATGGCCACAAAGGGCTTGCTGGCGCGCGGGCTGTGGCGATGCAGGGCGCGGGCGACCAGCTCCTTGCCGGCACCGGATTCGCCGGTGATGAGCACGGTGGCGGAGCTTTGGCTGAGCCGGCCGATGGCGCGGAAGACCTCCTGCATGGCCGGGGCCTGGCCGAGGATCTCGGGGCTTTCTTCCAGCGGGGCCTCGACCACCTCCTGCTTGAGGCTTTCGTCCATGGCGCGACGGATCAGCTCGACCGCGTGATCAACGTCGAAAGGCTTGGGCAGGTATTCGAAGGCACCGCCCTGGAAGGCGGCGACGGCGCTTTCCAGATCGGAATGGGCAGTCATGATGATGACCGGCAGGCGCGGGTAGCGCTCCTTGAGCTGGGCCAAGAGGTCGAGGCCGGATTCGCCGGGCATGCGGATATCGCTGACCACCACGGCCGGGGTCTCGCGTTTGAGCGCTTCGACCGCCTCGGCGGCTGAGGCGAAGGCATGAAAGCCGATGCCTTCACGGCCCAGGGCCTTCTCGAACACCCAGCGGATGGAACGGTCGTCGTCGATGATCCAGACAGGTTTCATGCCTTGTTACCTTTTGCTGCATGCGTGGCAGACCACCCTGACCACCGGGACAAGGTGGCTGCGCAAGCGGGCGCGGCGTATGGGTGCGTGGGCGACATGCGGTTGGCTTTGGTTTATTTGCTGCCGTCGAGCGGCATCCAGCCGTTCAGCGGCAGGGTCAGGGTGAAGCAGGTGCGGCCCGGCGCGGTCTCGAAGTCGATGGTGCCGTTGTGCTGCTGGATAAAGGTGTGCGCCAGGTGCAGGCCGATGCCGGTGCCACCAGGGCGGGCTGAGACCAGCGGGTAGAAGATGGTGTCGCGGATGTGCTCGGGGATGCCGGGGCCGTTGTCGATGATCTCGAGCGTGAGACCGAGCGGGAAGCGGCGGCGGTTGAGCGTGACCTGGCGGGCGACGCGGGTCTTGAGCACGATCTGGCCGGCGCCATGCATGGCCTGGGCAGCGTTGCGGACGATGTTGAGCACAGCCTGGATCAGCTGTTCCTTGTCGCCATAAAGGTCGGGCACGCTGGTGTCGTAATCGCGCCGCACGGCAAGGCCGTTGGGGTACTCGGCCAGCAGCACGCTGCGCACCCGCTCCAGCACCTCGTGGATATTGAGTTCGCCGAGCTGTGGCAGGCGATGCGGGGTGAGCAGACGATCCAGCAGGCTTTGCAGCCGGTCGGCTTCGTCGGTGATGACCTGGGTGTATTCCTTGAGTGCCGGGTCGGGCAGCTCCTTGCGCAGCAGCTGGGCCGCGCCGCGTATGCCGCCGAGCGGGTTCTTGATCTCGTGCGCGAGGTTGCGGATGAGCTGGCGGTTGGCCTGCTGCTGGGCGGCCAGGCGTTCTTCGTTGGCGATGCGGCGTTGCTGGTCGGTCTGGCGGAATTCCAGCACGGTAAGCGGTGGCGCTTCGACCTCACGCACGGTGAAGCCGACGTGGATGGTATTGCCCAGGCGCACGGCCAGGGCAACGTCATGCTCGGTGACACTGGCGTTCTGTTTTTCGGCGGCGTCGAGCGCGGCGAGTATCTCAGTCGGCTCGGAGAAGCAGGCCGACAGCGGGCGGCCCACGGTATCGCGCGCGGAAAGCTCGAACAGGGTCTCCGCCGCCGTATTGAGGTGGCGGACGGTACGGGCCGTATCGAGCACGATGACGGCAGTTTCGAGCAGGTCCAGTCCGGCGTAGGCAGGGTGCGACATAGGGTGCGCTGAGCTAAGGTTGACGGTGACGTAGCAATTTGCGGGCCACGCTCTCTTGGCTGACAAGCCGCCCGTGAAATCAAGCTTCTAGCGGTAGCCGACGAAAGCAGGGCGCTCGTGCGCCGTTTTGGAGCATGGTCGTGGCGCATCAATGCACCATAATAGTGCACGCAGGCGCTGCGTGTGGGATGGTCTGTAGCGGATGGGCGGCCGGTGCCGCTTATGTCCGCACCGGGCGCGGATAACGCGGCGATAGCCGTTGAAAATAACAGGCCGGGCAAGCGCCCGGCCTTGGGGTCAAGTGATGACTGGGCTTAAAACTTCTCGTCTGCGCGCAGGAAGCGCCACTGCCCCATGGGCAGGTCCGAAAGCGGAATGCGGCCGATGCGGATGCGCTTGAGGCCCACCACCTTGAGGCCGACCAGCTCGCACATGCGGCGGATCTGCCGCTTCTTGCCCTCGCGCAGTACAAAGCGCAGCTGGTTCTCGTTCTGCCAGCTCACCTTGGCCGGGCGCAGTGCCTGGCCGTCCAGGCTCAGGCCATGGTTGAGCAGGGCCATGTTCTCGTTCGACAACATACCCTCCACCCGCACCAGGTACTCCTTCTCGATCTTGGTCTCGTCGCCAATCAGCGCCTTGGCCACCCGGCCGTCCTGGGTCAGTACCAAGAGGCCGGTCGAGTCGATGTCCAGCCGGCCGGCCGGGGCCAGGCCCGCGAGGTGGCGGCGGGTGAATTCGATGCCGGAGCGGTCACCGACGTAGCGGTTGTCCGGCGTGATCAAGAGCGAGGCCGGCTTGTAGCCCTGCTCAGCCTGGCCCGATACATAACCGATGGGCTTGTTGAGCAATATGGTCACTCGCTGGGTCTGCGCCACCGCGGCGCGCTTGTCGAGCTCGATGCGCTGGGTGGGCAGTACCCGGCTGCCGAGCACGTCCACCACGATGCCATCCACCTTCACCCAGCCGCGTTCGATGTACTCATCGGCCTCGCGGCGCGAGCACAGGCCCAGCTCGGCCATGCGCTTGGAAAGTCGTAGGGGCTCCTGGGCTTCACTCATCTTGATGTTCCTGCACGAAACCACCATTTTAACCTGCTGCACCGCGCGGCACGACGGCCGCGTAAAATTGCGCCATCGCCTCAATACTAGTTCAGCACGGCTGAGCCCGGATTTCGCTTTATGGATAGCACCCAAGACCTCGATTACCAGCGCCGCTTCGGCGGCGTCGCCCGCCTCTATGGCGAGGCCGGCCTGGCCCGCTTCGAGGCGGCCCACGTCTGCGTCATCGGCATAGGCGGGGTCGGCTCCTGGGCGGCAGAAGCAATCGCCCGCAGCGCGGTCGGCCGCATCACCCTGATCGACCTGGACCATGTGGCCCCCTCCAACGTGAACCGCCAGCTGCACGCGCTGGATGCCACCCTGGGGCAGGCCAAGGTCAGCGCCATGGCCGAGCGCATCGCAGCCATCAACCCGCGCGCCCAGGTGACCGAGGTGGATGACTTCCTGACCGACGACAATCTGGCCGAGCTGATCCCACCCGGCCGTTTTGACTATGTGCTCGACTGCATCGACCAGATGCGGGTCAAGGTGGCGCTGGTGCGTCATTGCCGCCGCCACAAGATCCCGCTACTGGTCTCGGGCGGTGCGGGTGGCCGGCTGGATGCCAGCCGGGTGGCGATCGCCGACCTGGCGCTCACCAGCGGTGACGCGCTGCTCTCCAAGATCCGCGCCGAGCTGCGCCGCAACCACGGCTTTCCGCGCGAGGGCAAGAAGTTCGGTATTGAGGCGGTCTATTCCACCGAGCCCATCATCCGCCCCAAGCAGGATGCCTGCGAGCCGGTCAGCCCTGGCGGTGCTGGCCTCAACTGCGCCGGTTACGGCTCGGCCGTGGCGGTCACCGCCAGCTTTGGCATGGCGCTGGCCGGCCGGGCGCTGGCGCAGCTGTCGAACCGCAAGGGCTGAGCGGTGTCTGAGCCATATCAGCATCATGTTATGATCCCGGCCACCGTCTTTACCCCATTGTCATGCAGTTTCTCTACCTGATCCGCCCCACCCGCAGCGATATGCTGCGCACCGGTCTTACTGAGGCCGAGGCCGCAGCCATGGCGGCGCACTTCGGCTATCTGCAAGCGGCAGAGGCCGACGGCCGGCTGGTTCTGGCCGGCCGCACCCTGGATGTGGATGAGCGCGGTTTTGGTATTGCGATCTATCACGCAGCGGACGAAGCAGCGGCGCAGGCCTTTGCCCAGCAGGACCCGGCCGTTGCCGCCGGCGTGGTTGGCGCCGAGGTCTATCCTTACCGTGTGGCGCTCTTCAACGCCGCCAACCTGGAGCAGGCAGTATGAAGCCCTATCTCCTCCTTGCGCTGCTGGCCGTACCGGCCCTGGCCGATATCTACAAGCAGGTGGATGCGGAAGGTCGCGTCACCTTCTCCAACATCCCAATGAAGGGCGCCCAGAAGCTGGACCTCGGCCCCATCCCGCTCACCGTCCCTGGCCCGCGTGCCAAGGCAGGGGGGCCACGCGCCAGCGCCAACCCCTCGCCGGTCGACTTCCCCAAGGTGGATAGCGCCACCCAGAAGAGCCGCGACCAGACCAAGCTGCAGATCCTGCAGGACGAACTGGGCAACGAGCAAAAGCTGCTCGACACGGCCCGCCAGCGCTATGCCGCCAGCCCGGCCGACGCCCGCCAGCGCGACAACGTGACCATGCACGAAAAGAACATCGAAGCCCTGCGCAAGGAAATTGCGCGCGTGCAGTAGGCCTGGCGCTCCACCGCCTGTCTTCACCTCTCTCGGCGTACGCCGCGTTGGCCTAGATTGAAGCGAGGACGATGCGTCCTGCGAACCGGGGCTGGCCATGCGCGTATTGCTTATCCTGCTGTTCTCTACCCTGCTGCAGGGTTCGACCCTGGCTGAGCGGCTGATGCTGGTGACTGAGGAATACCCGCCCTACAACATGAGCAATGAGAAGGGCGAGGTGGTGGGGGTATCGACCGATATCGTCCGCGAGCTGATGGCGGCAGCGCACTTTGACTATGAGGTGGCGGCCTTCCCCTGGGCGCGGGCGATACAGATGGCCAGCACGCAGGTGAATACCTGCGTGTTCTCGATGTCGCGCACGCCGGAGCGGGAGGCGCTGTACAAGTGGGTAGGCCCCCTGGTCGCCAATGACTGGGCGCTGTTTGCCAAGAAGCCGGCGACCCACCCGAGCGGCCTGGAGCAGCTGCAGAATGCGCGCATAGGCAGCTATCAGGGCGATGCGATCGTGAGCTGGCTGCAGACCCGCGGCTATATGGTGGACGTGGCGCCCAACGACGATGTGAACCCCAGGAAGGTGCTGGCCGGACGCATCGACTTCTGGGCTACCGGCAAGCTGATCGGCCAGTACCGGCTCAAGCAGCAGAAGCTGGATCAGCAGCTGGAGCCGGTGCTGGTATTCAACCATACCGAGATGTACCTGGCTTGCCAGAAGGGCATGCCGGACGAGCATATCGCCCTGCTCAACACCCAGCTGCAGGAGCTGATTAAGCGCGGGGTGGTGAAGCGCATCTATGCGAGCTATGGCTATACGCCGTAGTGAAGGGGCAAAGGAAAACGGAGCCCATAGGCTCCGTTTTCTTTTTGGCGTTACTACGCTTTCCCTTTCGCGGCCAAACGCGAGAGCGCCTGCTCCATGGTGCCGCGGTCGATGCGGGTGAGGTGCAGCACGCTCTGCCTCACGTCCGGCGACAGCACGTAGCGCGATTCGGCGGCAGCGGCGCGCAGGGCGCCGTTGAAGGTGAGCTTGCCGGCGTCGTCCTGGGCGGCGAGGCCGGTCTGTTTGAGGGTGCCAATAAAGGTGCGGAAGATGGCGCGGTCGAAGAATTCCGGTGCACTGAACTCACGCAGCAGCGACATGCGTTGGGCCAGGAGGTGGCAGAGGCCTTCCAGCTCGTCGGCACTGACGGCGGCGCTGCCCTGCTGGGTGAGCACCGACAGGGAGATGAAGTAGCGCACCAGGGCCGGCCGTACGGCATTGCCCAGCAGCATGAGCTGGGCGTGCTCGTCGCTGTTGAGGTTGGGGGCGTGGAAGACGCCCTCGCGGCCGGCGCTCTCAGTGAGCCAGCCCATGCCGACCAGGGCGGCCAGGTAGCTGTCGAGTGCGGCACCCAGCTCGTCTTCTTGCCAGCGCAGGAACAGCTCGGCGCGCAGGAAGGGGTAGACGGTGCGGGTGAGGTTGACCAGCTGTTCGCGGCTGAGGCTGGCGTTGCGTGAGAACAGGCAGGCGATCAGCGCCGGGATGGCAAAGCAGTGCAACACGTTGTTGCGCATATAGCTGCACAGTACGGCGTCTTCCGGATAGAAGTGCAGCACGTCGCCCAGCGCGTGCGGGTGGCGCTGGATGAGCTTGAGCTTCTCGCAATGGGCGACGATGCCGGCACCGTCGAGCTCGGTGAGCTGGGTGCGGTCCGAGTAGGGCACGGCAGCGAGCAGGCGGCGGTAGCCATCGAGCTGGGCGACCAGCTGGTCCTCGTCCATGGCGTGGCGCGGGGTGGCCAAGAGCGCCAGACTCAGGAGGTTGACCGGGTTGGCGACGGCGGCGCTGTTGATACCGTCGGCGATATGCTGACCCAGTTGCTTGATGCTCTGGCTGAACCAGGCCGGGCGCTCCTCGCCCAGCGGCGGCTCTTCACGCCAGCCGGGGTGGGCGTCGCCCAGCACCTCGGCCAGCTTGATCGGCTCGCCGAAATTGACGTGCACCTTGCCGAAGTTCTTCTTCAGCTCGCGCACGCTCATGACCAGGCTGAACAGCGACTCTTTCTGCTTGGGCTTGCCCATCAGCTCGCCGACGTAGCTGCGGCCTTCGAACAGCTTTTCGTAGCCGATATAGACCGGCACGAAGACGATGGGGCGAGTGGCGTCGCGCAGATAGCTCTGCACCGTCATGGCCAGCATGCCTGGGCGCGGCTGCAAGAGGCGGCCGGTGCGGCTACGGCCACCTTCAACGAAGTACTCGATGGGGAAGCCCTTCGAGATCACCATGTGCAGATATTCGTTGAATACGGCGCCGTAGAGCGGGTTGCCCTTGAAGGAACGGCGCAGGAAGAAGGCGCCGCCGCGGCGCAGGATGCCGCCGACGATGGGCAGGTTGAGGTTGGCCCCGGCTGCGATGTGCGGAATCATCAAGCCCTGCTGGTAGACGATGTAGCTCAGCAGCAGGTAGTCGATATGGCTGCGGTGGCAGGGGACGTAGATGATTTCGTGGTCGGGCGCGACATTGGTGACGGTGTCGAAGTGGCCCAGTTCCACGCCATCGTAGAGGCGGGTCCAGATCCAGGTCAGGAAG
>NZ_DATCSC010000032.1:0-11556 GCF_036568685.1 Chitinimonas sp. | reverse complement strand
GCACTTGCCGGCCCGCCCGGCGGCAAGTGCTTGTAAGGGCAGCGGAACTTGCTACAGATTTGATAGAATCCGCGCCAATTCTTCCCGGCCGGGGCTCTGGACCATCGAGCACCGGACCTATCCCAAACCAGGCGCCACCCGCGCCCAAGCAGAACGGAAGCGATCTCATGAGCACCAATATCCCTAGCGATCTGAAGTACGTGGCCAGCCACGAGTGGCTGCGCGTTGAAGCCGACGGCACCGTAACCGTGGGGATCACCGACCACGCACAAAGCCTGCTGGGCGACGTGGTATTCGTGGAAGTACCGGCCGTGGGCGCCAAGCTCGCTGCCGACGCCGGTGCCGGCGTGGTCGAGTCGGTCAAGTCCGCTTCCGACGTCTACGCCCCCATCGCTGGCGAGATCGTCGCCGTCAACGAAGCGCTGGCCGATGCGCCGGACACCGTGAACAGCGACCCCTATGGCGCCGGCTGGTTCTTCAAGATCAAGCCCGCCAACGCCGCCGACCTGGACGGCCTGATGGACGCCGCCGCCTACGGCAAGGAAATCGGGGCCTAAGCCCCTCCCCGCCCAACCGAGCGGGACCGTCTCCCCACCGGCCGCCACAAGCGGCCGGTTTGCCATTCCTGTATTTCGCCCCGTGCGATGAAACTCTAAGGGTCATACCATGACGCCGTTGTCTTCCCTCGAAAACCACAACGAATTCATCCATCGCCACATCGGTCCGGACGACGCCGAGATCGCCAGCATGCTGGCCACCGTCGGATCCGAGTCGCTGGACGGCCTGGTGAAGGACACCCTGCCGGCCGCCATCCTGGGCGGCACGCCGGTGGCCTTGCCCGATGCGGTTACCGAGGAAGCAGCACTGGCCGAGATCCGCGCCATCGCGGCCAAGAACGTCATCGCCCGCTCCTTCATCGGCATGGGCTACAACGAGACCATCACGCCCAAGGTCATCCTGCGCAATGTGATGGAGAACCCCGGCTGGTACACCGCCTACACCCCCTATCAGGCCGAGATCAGCCAGGGTCGTCTGCAGTGCCTGCTCAACTTCCAGCAGCTGGTGCTGGATCTGACCGGCATGGAGCTGGCCAACGCTTCGCTGCTCGATGAAGCCACCGCCGCTGCCGAAGCCATGGCCATGGCCCGCCGCGTCTCCAAGAGCCAGTCCAACCGCTTCTTCGTCGACCGCGACGCCCTGCCGCAGACCATAGACGTGATGAAGACCCGCGCCGTCGCCTTCGGCTGGGAACTGATCTACGGTACCGCCGCCGAGGCCAAGGACCACGAAGTCTTTGGTGCGCTGTTCCAGTACCCCAACGTGAACGGTGAGATCGCCGACCTCGAAGCCGCCATCGCCGCCGTCAAGGGCATGGGTGGCCTCGTGGCCCTGGCCACCGACCCGATGGCCCTGGTGCTCTTGAAGTCGCCGGCCAGCCTGGGCGCCGACGTGGCCCTGGGTTCGGCCCAGCGCTTTGGCGTGCCCATGGGCTTTGGCGGCCCGCACGCCGCCTTCTTCGCCACCAAGGACGAATACAAGCGCTCGGTGCCCGGCCGCATCATCGGCGTGTCGGTCGACAGCGCCGGCAACCCGGCCCTGCGCATGGCCCTGCAGACCCGCGAGCAGCACATCCGCCGCGAGAAGGCCAACTCCAACATCTGTACCTCGCAGGTGCTGCTGGCCAATATGGCCTCGCTGTACGCCGTCTACCACGGCCCGGTCGGCCTCAAGCGCATCGCTGACCGCATCCATCGCCTGACCGCCATCTTCGCCGAAGGCCTCAAGCGCGTCGGTGTGTCGGTACAGACCCGCACCTTCTTCGATACCGTGGTGGTCGACCTCGGCAGCAAGGCCCACGCCGCCTATGAGGCCGCCCAGGCCGCCGGCTACAACCTGCGCCATGTCTCCAGCAGCCAGCTGGGTGTTAGCTTTGGCGAGCGCGCCAGCCGCGCCGACGTGGTGGCGCTGTGGAAGGCACTGGTCGGTGACGCCGCCAAGGCCCTGGACGTGGAGCTGCTTGACCAGGAACGCGTCGCCGCCCTGCCGGCCGTCACCCTGCGTACCGACGCCATCCTGACCCACCCGGTGTTCAACGCCCACCATACCGAGACCGAGATGCTGCGCTTCATGAAGAAGCTGCAGAACAAGGACCTGGCGCTGGACCACGCCATGATCTCGCTGGGTTCGTGCACCATGAAGCTCAACGCCACCGCCGAGATGATCCCGGTGACCTGGCCCGAGTTCGGCGACATCCATCCCTTCGCACCCGCCACCCAGACCCGTGGCTACCTCGAGCTGGTCGAGGGCCTGAGCGAGCAGCTCAAGGCCATCACCGGCTTTGACGAGATCTGCATGCAGCCCAACTCGGGCGCCCAGGGCGAATACGCCGGCCTGTTGGCCATCCGCCGCTACCACGAGGCACGCGGCGAAGGCCATCGCAATATCTGCCTGATCCCGCAATCGGCGCACGGTACCAACCCTGCTACGGCGCAGATGATGTCCATGCAGGTGGTGGTGGTGGCCTGTGACGACAACGGCAACGTCAATGTCGACGACCTCAAGGCCAAGGCCGAGCAGCACTCCAAGAACCTGTCCTGCCTGATGATCACCTACCCGTCCACGCATGGCGTGTTCGAAGAGGCCATTCGCGATATCTGCGCGGTCATCCACAGCCACGGCGGCCAGGTCTATATGGACGGTGCCAACCTCAACGCCCTGGTGGCCCTGGTCAAGCCAGCCGAGATCGGTGCGGACGTCTCGCACATGAACCTGCACAAGACCTTCTGCATTCCGCACGGCGGCGGCGGCCCCGGCATGGGTCCGATCGGCCTGAAGGCTCACCTGGCGCCCTATATGGCCAACCACGTGGTCACCCCGATCGACGGCCCGCACCGCGGCCAGACCGCCGTGTCGGCTGCACCCTTCGGCTCGGCCTCCATCCTGCCCATCTCCTGGATGTATATCCGCATGATGGGTGGCAACGGCCTCAAGAAGGCGACCCAGGCAGCCCTGCTCAACGCCAACTACATGGCCAAGCAGCTGTCGGCCCACTACCCCATCCTCTATACCGGCAAGAACGGCCGCGTGGCACACGAGTGCATCGTCGACCTGCGCCCGCTCAAGGCAGCCTCCGGTGTGACCGAGGTGGATATCGCCAAGCGATTGATGGACTACGGCTTCCACGCCCCGACCATGAGCTTCCCGGTACCGGGTACCTTCATGGTCGAGCCGACCGAGTCCGAGTCCAAGGCCGAACTGGACCGCTTTATCGAAGCCATGGTCGCCATCCGCAAGGAGATCGACCAGGTCCAGGCCGGTACCTGGCCGGCCGACAACAACCCGCTGCGCAACGCCCCGCACACCCAGTTTGCGGTGGTTGGCCAATGGGAGCGCCCGTATGGCCGCGAGCTGGCGGCCTACCCGCTGGCCTGGGTGCGTGACAACAAGTTCTGGCCCAGTGTGGGTCGTATCGACGATGCCTACGGCGACCGCAATGTGGTCTGCTCCTGCCCCAGCATCGAGGCCTACAGCTAAGCTGCTAGTTGATGGAATACCCCGGCGGCAATGTGCTGCCGGGTGTAGTACCAGGCGATAAAAGCATGACAGACCCGGCTTAGGCCGGGTTTTGTCCACCGAGGAGGACCCGTCGATGAGCACCACCCTGCCCGCCATTTTGCAAGAACCCATCCAGGCCCTGCTGGATGAAGGCGATAAGCTGTTCGACAAGGGCAAGTTCGACGCCGCCCTGCAAAAATACGAAGAAGCCCGCGCCCTGCTGCCCTCTGACCTGGAACGCTGGGAGGCCAGCACCTGGGTACTCGCCGCCATCGGCGACGTCTGTTTCCTCAAGGGCGACCACCAGGCCGCCCAGGCTGCCATGCAGCTGGCCAGCAACTGTCCCGAGGGCGCCACCAACCCCTTTATCCAGCTGCGCCTGGGTCAGGCCGAGTTCGAGCTGGGCAAGCTCGATCAGGCGGTGATCGCCCTGAGCCTCGCCTTCGCCACCGGTGGCGAGGAGGTCTTCGAGGACGAGGATCCGAAGTATCGGGCCCAAGTCGTCAGGCCCTGAGCCCTGGCGAAGGGCCTTTAAGCGCGACCTGTTGTGAAGCACCCGGCCAAGCCGGGTGTTTTAGCTTTAGGTGGGCTGATGCAGGGCCTTCCCCTTTTATATCCCCCACTCCCCCCGCCCTCGCCATCGCGAGGGAGCCTCGCTGACGCTCGTCAGTGGCCCGTACTTGAACCCGGGTAATCTCCGAGGTGTCACGGTAACTTGCGCTGCTCGTTGGTTTGGCGGCTTTTGTAGGGCGGGTCATTGGACCCGCGCGGATCGCTTTCATAGAAGGCGCGAGGTCGCCATCGTTGGCGGCCTACCATTACCAAATAGGCATTCCCGCGCATTCCCATGCTGACCTACGCACTGTTACTGCTGGCCCTGGGCAAGATCGACCATCGTATGGCGCGGGCCTGGGATGCGCCCTTGGTGTTTGCCTTGGTGGTCGGGGGGATGGCGCTGGTGCAGGGGCGCGGGTGGGCGGTGCTGTGGCTCACGTCGCTGGCGGGTGGGCTGTCGTTCGGCTTGTTCTGGCTGCTGCGCCGCTATGGAGATCAGATCGCGCTGTGGCTGCTGATCCTGCTCTTGGGCACGCTGTTCTGTAGCTTCGTGCTGGCGGGCTTTCATATCGGACTGCGTTGAGTGCAAGGGCGGCTCAGGGCCGCCCTCCTGGCCTCAGGGTGCCTGCACCACTGTCAGCCACTGCTCATAGTCCACCGCCGACCAGTGCGCGCCGGCCGAGCGGGCGGCGACGGGGCGCAGGCCGGTGAGGATGGCGCTGACCTTGCAGCCGGCGGCAATGCCGGCGGCGATGCCCAGGGCGCTGTCTTCGTGCACCAGCGCCTCGGCCGGTTTTACGCCCAGCTTCTCGCAGGCCAAGAGGTAAGGATCGGGATGGGGCTTGCCGCGGGCCACGTCCTCGGCACCGACGATCACGTCAAAGCCCAGCGCCAAGTCGAGCTCGGCCAGGGTGAATTCGATATTGATCCAGGGCGCATTGGTCACCAGCGCGGTCTTGATGCCCTGCTGGCCCAGCCAGGCGCGATAGCGGGCAAAGCCGGCAATGGGTTCGAGCTTGCCGCGGGCCATATCGTGGAACAGCCGTTCCTTGGCCACGCCCAGGCGGTGGGCCTCCTCGTCGGCCACCTCGCGACCCAGCACCGCCCTGACCACGTCCACTGTCCGCCCCGGCGCCAGGCGCGGATCACCGGCGGCGACGTGGACGCCCAGTTCGTTGCGGGCAAACTCGCTCCAGGCGGCGTCGTGCAGGGGGGTGGTATCGGTGATGGTGCCGTCCATATCGAACAGCACGGCCTTGAAGGGGAATTCCATGGTGGGTCTCGGCGGATGAATGCCTGAGCCATTCTTACGAGTAACTCGCGATCCGGCAACTACATGCCGCATTGCAACAAAAAACCCGGTCTGGGCCGGGTTTTCGTCTCCCCTGCAAGCCGGGCGCTGACGAGCATCAGCGAGGCTCCCCCCTCGCAAGGAGGACGCCGTGGGTGTAAGCCCCTAAAGGGGCAACAACCACGCAGGCGCCTTAGGCGAGGGTGAGGGGAGTGGGGGAAAGTGAGCAAAGCGCGTTTCAGGTATCAGCTGTGGCTGAACACCCGGTTGCACCGGGTGCTGAGCCTAGGGTTGATGACCTGCTGGCCTATTTCTATTTCTTGAAGCGGCTTTCCGCAACGCGGTCGGCTTCTACGCTGGTGGAGACGCCTTCTGCATCGGCACGCTCGAACACCTCGGCCAGGGTCTCGCCGATCTTGCGTACATGGGCTTCCACTTCGCTTTCCGGCTTGTGCAGGTACTCGTAACAGACCTTGATGATGCCGCCGGCGTTGATCACGAAGTCCGGGGCGTACAGGATGCCCTTCTGGCGCAGCGCTTCGCCGATATCGGCGGTGGCCAGCTGGTTGTTGGCGGCACCGGCCACGATGCGGGCCTTGAGGCGGCCCAGGGTGTTCGGGTTCAGGGTCGCACCCAGCGCGCAAGGGGCGTAGATGTCGGCTTCCACGTCGTAGATCGAATCGACGGGCACGATCTGGGCGCCGAATTCGGCACGGGCGCGCTCCAGCGCGGCCTGGTCGATATCGGCCACCACCAGCTTGGCACCGGCTTCATGCAGGCGGCGGGCATAGTCGTAACCGACATGGCCCAGACCCTGCACGGCGACGACCAGGCCTTCCAGGCTGTCGCGCTTGAGGTGGTGCTTCACGGCCGCCTGGGCGCCCACAAAGCAGCCCAGTGCGGTAAAGGGGGACGGGTCGCCGGTCTCGCCCAGGCCGGCCACAAAGCGGGTCTTGCGCGAGACATTGGCCATATCGGCCGGGCTGGTGCCCACGTCTTCGGCGGTGATGTAACGGCCACCCAGACGCTCCAGCGCCTCGCCCAGCGCTTCGAACAGGGCGGGGGTCTTGTCGGTCTTGGGGTTGCCGATGATTACGCTCTTGCCACCGCCGATCGGCAGGCCGGCCACGGCGTTCTTGTAGGTCATGCCGCGCGACAGGCGCAGCACGTCGGTGATCGCTTCGCCTTCAGAGGCGTAGTTCCACATCCGGCAGCCGCCCATGGCGGGGCCCAGATTGGTGTTGTGCACGGCCAGGATGGCTTTGAGGCCGGACTTGGGCTCGGAAACGAAGACCACCTGCTCGTGATGGTCGAAGTTGGGTTCGCTGAAAACAAACGCGGTCATGGCTTTTGGCTCCGCACGGGTGCGCTCGTCTGCGGCAGACCGGTAGGCCTGGCGCGCGGCACGCAGCCCGCTCTGTGGCAAGGGTAGGGACGGGCAGACCGGGCGATGGCCCTGCCTGCCATGCTGGCCGGCGATTGTGTCGCCAGCCGGGGCGCATCCTATAGCGATTGCGAGCCAGGCGGTAGTGCGGGATAGCCCAGCTACAGGCTACGCCGACGGCCGGTTGCCGACCTTGGCGGTCATAGAGAGAGTGGGCGTGTATTCCGTGCTTTGACGAGCGTAGCGAGGTTCCCCGCCGGCGGAGCGGCTGCCAGAGTTCTTGGCGAGCTTGCGAGCCTAGAACCTGTGCGTGCAAAGCTGCGAGAGGGGTAAGGACTAGATCAGGGGCGCGTATTGTTTCAGGCTGAAATTATGATGAGCGCCCGGGTCTGCCGGGCGTTTGCACCGATGTCATCGATTTCCCAGTGTAGGAAAGATAGTCAGCGCCGGAATGTGCCGAGCAGGACCCCGGCACCGACAAAAGCGCCGCCCGAAAGCCGGTTGAACCAGCGCATACGGGTGCCCTGCCGCAGCCACTGCGCCAGCTTGGCGCCACCACCGGCATAGACGCACATCCAGCCGGTCTCGATCACGATAAAGCTCAAGAGCAGGATGCTGGCCTGCGGCGCCATCGGCTGGTGCGGGTCCAGGAACTGCGGGAAGAAGGCCACGCCAAAGAGGATGGCCTTGGGGTTGGACAACGCCACCAGCACGCCAATCCGAAAGCGCGCCCAGCCGCTGTCGGCATCCGGCCGGCCTTCGGTCTCTATGCTGCCGTCGGCCGCGCGCCAGGTCTTGATGCCCAGGTAGATCAGGTATACCGCACCGACGTACTTGATCAGCTCGAAGGCATGGCTGGAGGCCAAGAGCACCGCCCCCAGGCCACCCAGCGACACCGACAGGATCACCGCGAGGCCAGCCAACAGGCCCAGCATGGTGCTGAAGGTCTTGTCGAGGCCGTGGTGTATGCCGTGGGTCATGGCCAGCAGCATATTGGGCCCGGGTGTTCCTGATATCGCAAAAACGGCGGCGACATAGGCAAGCCATAGATTGAGTGACATGGGTTAGTTCCGGTGCAGGGTCAAATTACAGCGCCGCATTCACTATGCTAAAGCGCTCGCAGCCCGCCCTAACATGGCGTTACTCTGCCTCTGCGAATTTGAAGTGATGCGTTTCACTGGCACGAGAGAAAGTTGCGTGGTCTCCCTGAACAAATAGAGTCCACTCTTCCTGCTGTAATGGCTTTGTACAGGTAAAGGCTTTGGGGTTGAAAATGGCTGTGCAACAGCGGTGAGTCGTATCACGTACAGACTGATACCGAACCATGTCGATGGTCTTGTTTGCCCGCACTTGTCGACCAATCTGCCAAGTCGCCCGGTAGTCTGTCGGGTGCATCCATATGGAAGGGTCATCGTTGAAAGGCTCTAATCGAAGGTCAACCGCTGGGCCAGCAATGCTTACCTCAAACAACGTGCGCTGCACCGTTTGGCCAACCCCTTGCAGACCTGCGGATGCTTTTGCAAAACGGGTCTTCCAATACGCAGTCTCTGCTAGCGCTGTTTCTTTGTCGTCGGCGCAATAGAAAATTCCACAAGTGTGGGGTGCGCCGAATCGGGTCCCACTCGCGCTTGCCGCGTAGCGAAAAGGGCTATACAGCAGGTAGTGCAGGTCGCCAACCTGCACTCCTGCGGGCACTGGGGGTTTCGCAGTCTCGAGGAACTCTTCAAGCAACGACTGCTGTTCAGGGTCGCCACCCACCAGACTCAGGGTGGCAACCTTTTGCTGCGACTCTACGGACCGCCAAGCATTGCATTCTACGGTGCAGTTAGCAGCGACCACGGTAGTCGTCCAAGTAGGCGCGGACTTGATGCAGTCCGGCCTGCCGCAGCATCATTGTCAGCGGTACGTCACCCAAATCATCGTTGTGTGACTTCAACCATGCCTTCATGTGATCCAAGTTACTTCCCAAGATCGAAGCGAGTGAACGGTAGATCAGGATGAACGTTGCTGCCGTATCAGTCACATGGTGGCGCGCATCGATAGTCAGGGTTCCTGCCTTGTAACGACTCACCGAGGACTCAGAGACCCCAAGAATCGTTGCCAGCTCCGTTTGTTTGACTTCAAGCTGCCGTGCAGCTTCCACTAGGGCCTTCGTTACTACTTCAGCTTTCGTTGCCTTATGAACAGTTGCAGTATTCATGGCACCTCCTTGTTTTCGCATGTAGAAAAAGCGACCTAGTGGCCGCTTGTTTCTGCTGACATCTTATCAATTATTTCTTGCGCTACGCAATTTTTTGACGTTATTTTTTGTAATTATTTGACGAGATCGTAAAGAGCAGTTTCACCATCAGTTCAACGGCTTGATGCGCCATCTTCAAGTGCTTTCTATGTGCAGCACATTGTTAGGACACTTTATCTAGCTCTTTGTTCTGTTTGCGTATCCTAGGTAGCGAGGCACCACGCGGTGTGATTCCTATCCAGGTTCAGCCTGCCCTTAACGAGGTGTTGCTGCAGACATGCTGGGGTGTGCCGGAGATAAAGAAGACTGCGGTGAGGTAGGCCAGCCAGAGGTTCAAAGACATGAGGTGGGATCCTGGGAGGTGCACAAAAAGCAGCAGCGCCCATGCTAGCAGCGTGGCCCGGTCAGGCAAATGGCCGGTTTTATCGTAAGCTCGGCGGCTCCCATCGCAAGCGCCCTGCCCCATGCGAGCACCGAACACTAAGGTGTGGCCTGTCCATCTCACCCTGACAGGAGCCACCCGTATGCAAGTCCAAGCCCTACTTGCCTGTGCCGCCGTCGCGGCCGCCTGCAACCTCACCCTGGCCGCAGCCGAGCAGACCGGCACGCCGCCGGGTTGGACCGCCACCCCCAATGTCGGCAGCCAGTACCAGCTGGCCTACGAGCCGCAGATCGGCGCCTACTGCGTGTACAGCCTGGCCGAGCCCGGCAAGGCGGTGGGCGGCTTCAGCCAGACCATTGCGGCGGCGCCCTACCACGGCAAGAACGTGGTGTTCTCTGCCGAGGTGCGTGAAGAAGGCCTCGAGGGGAGTGCCGAACTGTTCCTGCGCAGCCAGGCCGGTGGCACCGGTCGTTCCGGTGCCGGCTGGCGCAATGCGGCGGAATGGAGCCGAGTACAGGTGCAGATCGGTGCGCCGCTGTCCGACAAGGTCGAGACGCTGGACTTCGGCATCCTGCTGCAGGGCAAGGGCCGCATCTGCCTGCGCAACGCCCAGCTGGAGGGTACCGTGGCCAAGCCGGCCAAGGCCGACAATATGCCGCTGCATAACGAGGTCGCCATCGCCGCGCCCAAGCCGGCGGCCGATAATCTTGCCGTGCGGCCATGAACGCCCCGCACCCGCTGGCGCCCTATAGCCACGCCTACGCCGGCCGGGCGGCCCTGTGCGCGCTGCTGGCACTGCTGCTCTGGCTGGCTTGGCGCTCGGGCTTTGCGGCCGACCTGGCCGGTGCGCTGGCGGCCTACGCCGTGGCGGTCAGCCTCTTGGCCGGCCTGCCGCGCAGCCTCAGGGATGCCGGGCTGATCCTGGCCGTGTTGCTGCTGCTGGCGCTGGGCATGACGGCCGGCGGCTGGCTGACGGACCTGCTACGCACGGTCGGCAAACTGCCACCCCGCCCTTATGGCCTGCCTACCGCGCTGCCCATGGCCATCATCTGGCCCCTGCTCCTGCCCGGCATCGTGCGGCGCCAGCTGGCCTGGCGCGAGGCGCAGGCGCTGGCCCGCCAGGCCGAGCGGCATGCTGCCGAACGTACCCTGCTGGAAGCTCGCCTCGCAGCCCTGCAAGGGCAGATCGAGCCGCACTTCCTGTTCAATACCCTGGCCAATGTGCAGTACCTGCTGCGGCACGATGCCGACCGGGCCGAGCGCATGCTGGAGCGGCTCAACGCCTATCTGCGCGCCGCCCTGCCCGAGCTCAGGCAGGCCGAGAGCACGCTGGGCCAGGAGCTGGAGCGGCTGGAGGCTTACCTCGACATCATGCAGATACGCATGGGCGCGCGGCTGGCCTACCAGCTCGACTGCCCGAACGAATTGCGGGACGCCGCGCTGCCTACCTTGACCCTGGCCACCCTGGTTGAGAACGCGCTCAAGCATGGCCTGGAGCCCAAGCCCGGTGGCGGCTGCATCGTGGTCAGCGCGACGCGCGTCGGGCAGCAGTTGCAGCTCAGCGTGGAGGACGACGGTGTAGGCTTCAGTGAAGCCGGCGCCAGCCAGGGTAGCGGCGTGGGCCTGCGCAATCTGCGCGAGCGGCTGGCCGCTTTGTTCGGCACCGAGGCCGAACTGATCCTGGAGGCCCGCCCCGCGGGCGGGGTGAGGGCCAGCTTGCATCTACCCTTGCAAGGGAGAGGAGAGACCGCATGCGCGTGACCGCGCTGATTGCCGAAGATGAGCCGCTGCTGCGGCTGCAGCTCAAGGAGGCGCTGGCGCAGGCATGGCCGGCGCTGGAGATCGTGGCCGAGGCCGAGGATGGCGACGCCGCCCTGGCGGCACTGGCTCAGCAGCGGCCGGACATTGCCTTTCTCGATATCCGCATGCCCGGCGCCAACGGCCTGGAGGTCGCGCGGGCTGCTTCCGGCCGCTGCCATGTGGTCTTTCTGACCGCCTACGATGAACATGCCCTGGCGGCCTTCGATGCCGGCGCGGTGGACTATCTGCTCAAGCCCCTGCAAGCCGGCCGCCTCGCTGTGGCGGTGGCGCGCCTGCAGCAAAGGCTGGCCCAGCCGCCGGCCGACCTGCGCGCCCTCCTGGCCAGCCTG
>NZ_DATCSC010000031.1:0-35083 GCF_036568685.1 Chitinimonas sp. | reverse complement strand
CTTCAAGATCGTCAGCGCCAGCCTGTTCAGCGCCGCCATGATCGCGCTATACACCGCCTCTACCCTGTTCCACGGCACACGCGGCCGGCCCAAGGCCTGGTTCGCCAAGGCCGACCACTGCGCCATCTACCTCTTGATCGCAGGCACCTATATGCCCTTCACCCTCGTTACCCTGCGTGGCGGCTGGGGCTGGACGCTGTTCGGCCTGGTCTGCGCCATCGCGCTCGTGGGCATTGCCCGCGAGCTGTTGGCCCGCAAGGAAAGCCCGCCTTCGGTCCCACTCTATCTCGCCATGGGCTGGCTGGGTATCGCTGCCGCCGCGCCCCTGTTCGAACGCCTCTCGACCCACGCCCTGCTCTACCTGCTGCTGGGCGCAGCCTGCTACACCGTGGGCGTGGTGTTCTACTGGTTCGACGACCGCTGGCGCCATGCGCATGGGGTCTGGCATCTGCTGGTGCTTTGCGGCACGGCCAGCCATTACTTCACTGTGCTGCGGTTTGTGGTGTGAAATATCTACTGAAAATTCACAGCCATAAAATCAAAGGCGGGTCGTAAATTGGAACGCCGGCCGTCACTTTATTTGCCTTTTTACGGGACATGAATCCGCAGCTCAATCTGCAATAGTTCGCCTACGTCTTCCTCACCAAGCATTGGCACCGCACCCGGGACTTCTCGGTGGGGAAGCACGACTGCGGCAAAGTATTGCGGCGCTGGCCGCAGTACCTGATAAGTCAGCACCTTTGCTGCCAGCGCGGCATCCTCTCGCCACGCTGCGGGGCCGGACAGCAGACGCCCTACAAGCTGGTAGATGACACGGTACTCGACCGAGCCATCTCCTCGTCCCATGGCATAGAGGTCAGCGGGGTATTCAGGCTGTATGCCCAACCGTGCAAGCTGCCCCTGCAAGTCGGTGGGTAGTACATGCTGGGCAATCTGCGACCAGCGCTGGCAGCCCGCACACGTGCAGCCAGTTGCCGGCATAGCCGAGTGGCGCTGGATGGCGCGGCTGCCCTCCAGATCAGATGCGATACGCCAATCGGCGAGTGGGATGGTGGGGCGCCTAGGCCTCATGGCAGAGAGGTGGTTTCTAGACTTCAAAAGCTGCAGCCCCACCATCAACTCTTGACTTCGAAGTATAGAACGTCTCGTCCATCGCTGCTCTGTCGTAATCCAGCAAGTAAGACTGAAAGCGGTCATACAACATAGCCAGGCGCAGGTGATTCGGCCCGACGATATCCATTCCACGGTCGTCATATGGCAGTACCAGCAAACCCTCTGGCAAATGAGCCAGATAGACCGAACAGTGTGGGCTAGGCTGGATACCCAGGTCTTGTGATAGCGCACACCAGAGCAGGTTTTCCATCAGCGATTTAGACACGTCAAAGGCCAGGAACACACGCCGAGTCTCATCTTCTGGAAGGACGTCCTCTTCCGGATGCCGCTGTACCCATATGCATCGTTGCCTGGGTATCAAAATCCCCGCTCGCCGAAGTGCCTTGAGCATATCCCGATAGACGTGAGCGTTCCCCCAGGTATAAGCCCCTAGGACCACCGTGATCGTTTCAGCCTCGGCAAACACATCGCTACAGATATCCTTGGCTTTGCGCATCGCAGTCAGAAACATAGCGATCGCATCGCTACCCTCCGATAGCTCGAACCGCAATCCACCGGGATAGCTGTAAAAAAGCGGCCTCAGAAAGGCTCTACCGTCAAAGACCGCATCAAGTTTATTTCTCAGGTTCAATCATCAACTTTCAAATATCGCGGTCAAGCAGACTTACACCGCCCGCCCATCAAACCGACCTGCCATCAAATAGGTTCACCGGGTAGGCCTTGATATCCACCCCCTCCAGGCAGCGGATATTTACCGCCGCCATATCGGCGCCATTGGGGGCGGTGGCTTCGCCGTAGGGCTGGATGCCGCAGTTGGCGCAGAAGTGGTGCTTGATCTTGTGCTTGTTGAAAAGATAGGTGCTCAAGTTCGCTTCAGGGGTGAGCAGGCGCAGGGCGGTGCGGGGGACGAACCACATGAGGGTGCCTTTGCGCTGGCAGATGGAACAGTTGCATTCGGTCACCGAGTCGATCTCGCCTTCCACCTCGAACTTGATCTTGCCGCAATGGCAGCTTCCTTCGTATTTCATGTCGCCTCTCCTTAACGATTCCAGTTAGTGTTCTTAAGCCAGTCAGACAGTATCTTGGTGCGCTCCCGGGTAATGCGCTCATGCTGGTTCGCTGCAACCAGCTGACCTATGGAACCACTCTCAACGCTATACACAAAGGTCAATTCCGCATCGCGGTATTTGATCCATGCCATCTGTGCCGCCTTCAGCTTTTTCTTCCCTTCCTCATCCTGCACGCTCATGAGGTCCCTGTAGACCACATTCAGCTGCTTGTCGGCCTTTTCCTGTGCCTCATAGGCACAGGTATTTTCCTCATACACGCCATACTCGTTACGCTCGCATTTGGCATAGACGCTGCTGCTGATCGCCACGGCCAGCAAGGCCAGGCAGGTGAATTTCCGGGGCAAGATTGCATTTCCTCCAAATTATTATGGATCTCGTTACGGGTACCGCCCTTCAGGGGCTTTCTACAAATGCCTTCAGCTTGCCCAGCGCCACGTCCCATTCACGGCCTATCACTTCCAGCGTGCGGCGGGCTTCTTCAATCTGGCCGGGTTCCAGCAGCCACAGCCGCTCGCGGCCGTGCTTTACGTCGCGCACCACGCCCGCCTCGGCCAGTACCTGCAGGTGCTTGGTCACGCCCTGGCGGCTGATGTCGGTGCTGGCAGTGAGCTGGGCGATGGAGAACGCCCCGCCTGCGCACAGTACGGCCACCAGTTTCAAGCGCGTGGGGTCGCCCAGGGCGGCAAAGATGCCGGCCAGCGTATCGCTGGCCTCCACAATTGCGGGTACCCCGCTGCCCGCAGGCGGCTTACTGAGCGGTGACATACTTGGCGATGCAGTTGAGCTGGGCAGCCCAGCCCTTGTCGTTCATGCGGAAGGCTTCCAGCCGCCTGTGCGGTGGTACCTTGTCAAAGCCGGACTCCACCACCGTCAGCAGGGTAGCCTTGTCCTCCATCTCCGCCAGGGTAAAGGTCACCAGGGTGGGCTCTTCCAGCGCGTAGTTCTCGTTCGGGTCCACCGGGAAGGGGTGCCAGCGGTAGGAGAACAGCGTGGGCGGCTCCATGCGGTCTACCACCACGTCGAAGTAGATATGCTCAAAGCCGCAGGTGGTGATCTGCCCGCGCACCCGCTTGCCGGGTTCGAAGGCCTGGTTCTGCAGCTTGGCACCGAACCAGGTGCCAAACTGCTCTGCATTGGCCAGCGCCTGCCACACCCGCTCGCGCGGGGCCTGGATCACGATCTTGCGTTCAATACGGTCGGTCTCGGACATCTGGGCCTCCTCCTTTTTTAATGCACACATTTTGCACCTTCTTCCGCCATTTCATAGGGGGTGCCTTTGCCGGTCTGCGCATATTGTTGCAGGCTGCCCAAGAAGTGCTGCCAGCCCCTGTTGCACAGTTCATAGCACTCCAGCGCCGGGGTCAGGCCATAGTGGCTGAAGTCCAGCCGGGTGCGGCCTGCGCCCAGGTCGCTGAGCTGAAATGCCAGCTCGGTACCCACCCATTCGTCCTTGCGGCTGAGCTCGGCGATGGCCACATGTGCCTGGGTACAGCGCCAGTGCACCAGCCGGCCCGGTTCCAACCGTTCAATGCGCATGGTCTTGTGGGTGTCGCCAAAGCGGAACTGCAGGCTGCCGCCGGTCTGGCTTGCGCCCTCGCAATCTTCGGTCCACCAGCCCTTGAGGCCGGTGGGGGTGGCAAGGGCAGCGTAGACGGCGGCCGGGGAGGCTTCAATAACAAGGCTTTGCTGGTAGTGGCTCATGGTATTGCTCCTTTAGAGCAACCATTTGGTTGCGCATTCACTCTACAACCATCGCTCGACAAAATGCAACCATAAAGTTGCATATTGAGACGACCGCTCATCGGCACGCGCTTCTCGCCCGCACTACCCTACAAGGCGCTGTCCGCATGTACAGAAAACGCCGGTGTTACCCCCCGTAGCAATATGCAGGCGCTTGGCTTTGCCCTTCTGGTGGGTCACTATCAGGCAAAAGAAGCGGTCAACCAGGCTCCGCCAACGAGACAACGACGATGCTGATTGCCCAGATCACCGATACACACATCCAGCGCTCCGGCCAGCTGGCAGAGGGCCGTGTAGACACCGCCCGCCTGCTGCGAGACTGTGTGGCCGCCGTGCTGGCGCTACCGGCGCAGCCAGATTTGATCGTGCTGACAGGAGACCTGGTGGATGCTGGCAATGCGGAGGAATACGCCCACTTGCGCCAGCTGCTGGCCCCGCTTACGCAGCGGCTGCTCTTGATCCCCGGCAACCACGACTCGCGCGACGGGCTGCGCGCCGCCTTCCCGGAGCATGGCTACCTGCCGCGTGAGGGTTGGTTGCAGTATGTGGTGGAGGCCGGCCCCTTGCGCATCATCGGGCTCGATACCCTGGTGCCCGGCGCCAGCCGCGGCGAGCTGTGCCAAGCGCGGCTGGATTGGCTGGACAAGGCCCTGACCGCGGCACCCGGCCAGCCCACGCTGATCCTCATGCACCACCCGCCGTTTCTGACCGGCATCACCGCCATGGACCAGATCGGCCTTACCGGCCGCGAGGCTTTCACCGCCATCGTTGCCCGCCACCCTCAAGTGCAGTTGATCCTATGCGGTCATTTGCACCGCAATATCCAGACCCTGGTTGGCGGCCACCGCGCCCTTACCTGCCCCAGCAGCGCCCACCAGATCGCCCTGGACCTGCGCCCCGGCGCGCCGCTGGGCTATAGCCTTGAACCCGCCGGCTTTATGCTGCACCAATGGACCAGCGAGGGCTTTACCAGCCATGTGGCGGTCACCGGCAGCCACCCGGGGCCGTATTTGTACTGACCCTGTGACCTGGCGGCCCAAAGACACAAACGGCCGGGCTGACCCGGCCGTTTTGCCTTGCCTGCTCAATCAACCGAACTTGGCAAGATTGAGCGCCAGCAGTGGGCCACCGGGGAACTGCGCCAGCTGCCCCCCCACGGCCGGCGTACCCAGGTCGATGCCAAAGAAGCCCAGCTGATCGATCAGGTCACCAACCTCGGCGCGGGCGGGCGCATCATCACCCGAGTAGAACAGCACGCGCCGGCCACCCTCGGCGTGCGGGTCGCTGGTCATCAACGCCACCTTCAGGTGGTTGAAGGCCTTTACCACACGGGCGCCGGGCACCAGCTCGGCCACGATCTCGCTGGAGAGCCGCCCACCCAGTTCTAAAGGTTGGAACAGCGGGGCCTCAATAGGGTTGTTGGCGTCGATCACGATGCGGCCCTGCCAATCCGGCAGCCCGGCCAAGGCGGTGGGCAGCTTGGACCAATTCACCGCCACCAGCACGATGTCCTGAGCAGCCGCTTCCTCCCGCGTGCCCGCACGGATGCCAGGCCCCAGGGCCTTGACCAGCTCGGCCAGCGACGCTGGCCCGCGGCTGTTGGCAATGACGGCCGGGATCTGGTGCCGGGCGAGTAGTTGGGCGAAGGCGCTGCCGATCTGGCCGGCGCCGAGAATGCCTATGCTTTTCATGATGGTTCTCCTTGGGTTCAGATCAGGCAGTAAAGCCGCCGTCGGCGACCACGTCGGCGCCGGTCACCAAAGCCGCGCCCGGGCTGGCCAAAAAGGCCACCACATGTGCCACTTCGCTCGCCAGGCCGTAGCGGCCGATAGCCATGCCGGGGCCGACCAGTTGGGCGAGGGCGCCATCGGCGGGGTTCATATCGGTATCGGTCGGGCCGGGGTGTACCGTGTTGACGGTAATGCCGCGCGGGCCCAGATCGCGGGTCAGGCTACGGTTGAAGCCCGTCACCGCGCCCTTGGTCAAGGTGTAGAGCGAGGCGCCAGGGAAGCTGGCGTAGCGGGTCATGGAGCTGCCGATATGGATGATGCGACCGCCCTGGCCCATATGGCGCGCGGCCTCCTGGGTGGCGACAAACACGCCGGTCACATTGACCGCGATCATGCGCTGGTAGTCCTCGAAGCTGATCTGCTCGATAGGCCCGCCACCCTGGGCGATACCGGCGTTGTTGACCAGGATGTCCAGCGCGCCGAAGTCGGCCACCACCTTGGCAACCGCTGCGCGCACTGCAGCCGCGTCGCCGGCATCGGCCTGGATGGCGATCGCCTTGCCACCTGTGGTTTCAATGGCAGCGACAACTTCGGCCGCCTTGGCCGGCGAACCGAAGTAGGTGATGGCCACGCGGGCACCGTCGGTCGCCAAGCGCTTGGCGATGGCGGCGCCGATGGAGCGCGAGCCGCCGGTAACAAGGGCGACCTTGCCAGCCAGGGGAAGTGACGAGGGGATACTGAGGCTAGTCATGTTCAAGCTCCGAGAGAAGTTGGATTACGTGGAGCGAACAATGCCCGCCACACTCCCCACCCGGTAGCCGGTAATTGCTAGAATCAATTTCAAGCTTTACTTGAAGATAACCACCATGGAAACGCTGGCCAATCTCGCTTCATTCACCCACAGCGCCGAGCTGGGCAGCTTCTCGGCTGCCGCCAGGCAGCTGGGCCTCACGCCCGCTGCGGTGAGCCGTAACGTGGCGCAACTGGAGCAGAACCTGAGCACCCGGCTGTTCCAGCGCAGCACCCGCAAGCTCACCCTGACCGAAGCCGGCGAGCGTTTCCTGCAACGGGTGGGGGCACACCTGGATGGCCTGCAGGACGCCATTGCCGAAATTACCGGCGATGAGGGTGAGCCGATGGGGGTGCTCAAGGTCAGCGTTGCGCAGGTGTTCGGCATCAACCATCTGCTGCCGCTGCTGCCGGGGTTCAGCGCCCGCTACCCCAAGGTGCAGATCGATTGGCAGTTCGATAACCGCCAGGTAGACCTGATCGCCGAGGGTTTTGACGCCGCCATTGGTGGCGGCTTTGAACTGACGCCCGGCCTGGTGGCCCGCACCTTGGCGCCGGCCCATATCGTGGCGGTTGCCTCACCGGCCTATATGAAAGGCCGCCGCAAGCCCGCCACACCGGCTGATCTGGCGGCTATGGATGGTATTCTGATGCGCTCGGCCAAGACAGGGCGCGTCCGCCTGTGGACGTTACGCAATGCCGCAGGAGCAACACAAACCGCCGAATTGCCCGCCAGCCTGGTTTTCAACGATCCTGCCGCCATCGCGCAGGCCGCCGTGCTGGGCCTCGGGGCCGCCATGATCGCCATGGCCGACGCCCTTCCCTATCTGGAACGTGGGGAATTGGTGCGCGTGCTACCCAAATGGTATGCCGACGCCGGCCCGATCTCGCTCTACTACGCCAGTCGCAATCTGCTACCCGGCAAGACCCGGGCCTTTGTGGACTACGTGACCGAGGCCTTCAAGCAACAAGGCCTGGCTGAACGGCTGGCTGGCAGCCTGGGCTAACGGCAGCGGCACTCAGGGCGCACCCTCGGCATGGTTGGATGGCAGGTTAGCCTGGATCAGGCTGCGTACCGACCTGGCGGCGGCGGTCTGGGCCCGGTCGTAATCGGTGGTAATGAAGTCCACCTCGTCGCGCAGCCCCAGCAGATAGCGCTCGCCTTCGCTGGCCGGCGTGGTGAAGACACCCACGCCCAAGCCCAGTTGCCTGGCCAATTGCAAACCAGCGGCCAGGTCGGGCGTGCGGTACTCCAGCTCCACGCCCTCCAGGCCCATTTGCTTGCTGATACGTATGCCGTTCAGCACATCACTGCGGAGCAGGCTATGGAAGCGCACATAGCTGCGGATGCCGGCAAACTCGGCCAGGCTGAGCAGGGACTTGGCGCGGACCAGGTGCTGTTGCCGGTTGTTACCGTCCATAAAGGCCCGCAAGGTCGCAGGGCGTTTGGCAGTGGCATAGCCACCGTCGCGGATGGCCCGTAAAACGCCCAGCACCAGCGCATCGCTGTCGGCCGGTGTGGTGTAGTTGCCCTTCAGTTCCAGAAAGAGCAGCCGGTTGCTCTGCTGCAGGGCCGGGTTGGCCAGCGCCTGCGCCAGCGTCCCCACGGCCGCCTCGCTGCGGTCGTGTTCCACATAGACCTGGCCATCGCTGTGCACAGTCAGGTCCAGCTCAACCAGGTCAAAGTCCCGCCCCAGCGCCATGGCCACCTGGGCCTGGGTATCGGCATTGCTGCTGCCGTAGCAATTGTGGCAAGAAACGGCCACCACATTGCCCTGTGGCGAGACAGGCAAGGTACGGCCCACACCCTGCCAATAGTTGCCGGCCACGGCTGTGAGCGACAGCCCGGCGGCGGCCAGGCCCATACCTAAGCGCAAACAGCACGGATATCCCACTTGTGTTGTCTGCATGTTTTGTCCCCCTGTTTGGCGCGGCAAGAATGCGGTTCTGCTCCAGAAAATACCGGCTCCGGCCGCCATCGCAAAGAGGAAACATAGCTTGCCACCCGCCCCGACAAGCCTCTGGAAGCCTTGTTCCAGGCGGCCGCGGTGCTTGGGCATAGCTAAAGCGTAGTCATCCCTGACCATGAAAACAAAGCCTTGCCCGTGCGCGTGCCGGGCCAGGCGCAAACCGGTATGCTGCCACCTGGAACCTGGCAACCATGACGGCCCCCATGCAAAAAACCTACACCGGCAGCTGCCAATGCGGCGAGGTGCGCTATGCGGTGAAGGGCGAGCCCCTCACCGTCTTTGCCTGCCATTGCACCGAGTGCCAGCGGCAGTCCTCCAGCGCCTTTGGCATGGCGCTGTGGATCAGAAACTACCACGTAGAGACCAGCGGCACACCGGTCAAGGAATGGGTGCGGACCATGCCATCGGGCCGGCAGATGGCCTGCCGCTTCTGCCCCAACTGCGGTACCCGCCTGTTCCACCAGGTGCTGGGGCAGGATGTGGTGATGAGCATCAAGCCCGGTACCCTGGACGATACCCGCCAGCTGCAGCTGGCCGGCCATATCTGGACCGACAGCGCCCAGCCCTGGCTGGGCCAGTTGCCGGGGCTGTGCTACGGCGGCAACCCCGATAGCTTCGACGCCCTGATCGCGGCCTGGTCAGACCTGAGCGCCGCCGAGGAAACCCGCTGATGGATGTTGAAGCCCTGCAGCAGTTCTGCGCCCGATTCCCGGGCGCCACCGTCAAGACCTGGGGCCCACCCGGCAACGTGCTGGTGTATTCGGTGGGCGGCAAGGAGTTCGCCTACTTCAAGCTATCGGACCCCGAGCGCTGGCGCTTCAGCTTTCGGGCCACCCCGGAGCGCTTTCTGGAGCTGACCGACGTGCCCGGCGTCAAACCGGCACGCTACCGGGGGCGTTATCATTGGCTCACCATCGTGACGGTGGCGACCTTCCCCGAGGACTATCTGCAAGAGCTGGTCGCCTGGTCCTACCGCAAGGCGCTGCACAGCCTTTCCAAACGCGCGCAGGCCACCATCACCGCCGGCTAGCCGCCCGTCATGGTCCAGCCCGCGCCGCGTACATTGCGTATCGCATCGCTACCGAGCTTGCGGCGGATCTTGTGGATGGTCACATCCACCATATTGCTCTCGATCTCTTCGTCCCAGCCGTAGAGGCTTTCCTCCAGCTGGCTGCGCGGCACCACGGCACCCGGGTAGCGCATCAAGGTGTGCAGGACCGAATATTCCCGCCGGGTCAGGGCGATCTGCTCACCGCCGGCGACGGCGCACAGCCGGATGGTGTCGAGCCCGATCTCGCCGTGCTGGATCACCGGCAGGCAATGGCCGCTGTTACCACGCATCACGGCGCGTATACGGGCCAGCAGCTCCCGCACGTCAAAGGGTTTGACCAGAAAGTCGTCCGCGCCGGCATCCAGGCCCCGGATACGGATATCCGCATCCGCACTCGCGGCCATGCCCAGCAGGGCAATGCTGGGGCAAAGCTGCCGCATGCGGCCCAGCGCCGCCATGCCGGCGCAGTGGGTCGATTCCACCGCCACCACTGCCACGGCATAGTCCTGCGCGGCACAGGCAGTCACCCCCGCACAAGGCGCCTTGACCCAATCCACGGCGAAGCAGGCGGCCCGCAGCGCCACGATCAGCTCGGCGCCCAGCCGGGCCTCTGCCTCGAGGAGCAATAAACGCATTCCCGACCTCCATCCGGCCGGCATGGTGAGCGGTGGCTCCCTGCCGGTATTTGTTATCTTTCCAAAGTACTGCTGCTATACGCCTATGAGATAGGCATAGACCATGAGACCGTACATGGCACCCCGGTGGATGTAGGTCTCAAGGTACCCCTGCTACAGGAAAGAAGCCGTGGCGGCCCGGCTGCGTACCTAACGGCCGGGAGGCGCGAACGTGGCGCGCTGCTCTGCTACGCGCTCACGTATCACACAGCCGAGCGCATGATCGTTGATCAAGCCCATGGCCTGCATGAATGCGTAGGTGGTCGTCGGCCCCACAAAGCGCCAACCAAGCTGTTTGAGCGCCTTTGAAAGTGCCACCGCCTCAGGTGAAGTAGATGCCGTCTGCGGCAAGCCATTCGCGGTGGCAACCGGCTCAAAGCGCCAAACAAAGGCCGCAAACGATCCCTCCGCAGCCACGAGATCCACTGCCTTCTTTGCGTTGTTGATCACAGCTTCGATCTTGCCTCGATGCCGGACAATGCCACGGTCTCCCAGCAGGCGGACAACATCCTGCTCGTCGAAGTTTGCAAGCAGGTGAAAATCGAATTCGTGGAACACTTTTCGGAAGTGGGGCCGCTTGGCCAGGATGGTCCGCCAGCTCAAGCCGGATTGAAACCCCTCAAGGCAGAGCTTTTCAAACAGGCGCTTGTCATCGGCAACGGGAAAGCCCCATTCCTTGTCATGATATTCATGGAATTCCGGTGCCGCCGAACACCAGCGGCAGCGCGGCAACCCATCAAGCCCGAGTACAGTTGCGGTCACGATCATGCCACCAGGAAGGATAGGGACTGCACTGCCTTGGAGGGCGCCACCTCCATGATTTCGGCGCTCACGACGCCGGCGACCACGAAGGGATCGGCATTCACGCGATCTCTCAGTGAGGTACCTTCCTCACAATGGGCAAGTATTGCGCCCCCCAAACCGGGCAGCAGACTGCCAGCCAGCAGAAAGACGCCTTCGTCAAAGCCTTGTTGCAGCCACGCCTTGTGCGCAGCCATATACTGACCAGCCAGGCCTTGGTTGGCGGAGAACTTCAGCAGCACGATATACACGGTGGAACCTCCTCTTGGTAGTGAACAGCAGGCACTTGTGATGTGCAGTGCGTTGCAAGGCGTCAATGCCGCAGCTGGGCATCGAGCCAGCTATCCATCAGCCCGACTTCCCTGCGGATGAACGCTTCGTCGTGAAAGGTATTCGCCAGTGCAGCAATCCCCTGGCTACGCGCCAGCAGGTGCAGCGCCATGTCGTCAGCGGTCTGGGTAAAGCCAAGCAGCGTGAACTTTCCGGCCAGCCACTCCCTGAACAGAGAGAACAAGCCCGTCGCTTCCGGCAGTGCGCTGTGGCCCAGCTTGGCCAACTCGCCGCAAAGGGCACCAACCGGACAGCCATGACGCATGATGGGTTCACGATTGGCAATCAGCATGTGCGAGAAGCTGCGTATGCGTTCCGCAGCGTCTCCACCGGCCGCATCCCAGGCTTGCAGCATCGCCCTGGTCTGCGTCAGCCGATGGGCAATGACCGCCTCCAGAATGTCGTCCTTGGTCTTGAAGTGGTGATAGAAATTGCCGCGCGAGATGCCGACCGCACCGGCGATATCGGTAAACGAGGTATGGGCATAGCCATGCTCGTAGAACAGCCGGTCCGCTGCCGACACGATGTGGTCGCGGGTATCGTTGCCGCGCATGGCACCCTCCTATGAGTGAAATATCGGGGCAGATTGCCAGGGTAAGGTTGCCGCATGCCCAACTAGGATGGTCATCCTAGCCTGACGCCAATTTAGGACGAGCATCCTAGTCAGTCAAGCAATACATCCTATCTTGCCGCCCTCGCCTGCCACCCGGGGCGACCAACCTGCCGTGATGCCCATGGCAGGCGGCAACCAGCCTATGTGGGCCGAGACGACACCCCGTGGTGTAAATCCGACAAGCCTGTTGCAGGCTCATAAACCAGCGCTATCAAGGTCGCATGGCATATCAGAATGTGCTAAATTTATGCAAATAACATAAAAACGCAAAAGCGCGTATAACGATATTTGCCCTGCCAACTACGAGAGACTCGCCCTATGCTCAACCGCATCGCCTCTGTCATTCGTGCTGCCGGCTCCCACCTTACCGAATCCCGTTCGCCCAGCCGCGACGGCCAGGAATCATCCCGCCGTGCCGGTGACGTACTGGTCCGTAACACCGAAGGCGGATGGCAAGCCGTCAAGCTGCTGGCCGTGGACAAATGCCCTGAGGGCAACCAGCTGGCGCACTGCCTGTGCTATGCCCCGCTGGATAACAAGCCCAGCGCAGAAGGCCTGCAATACGCCGAGGTAGAGAGCCGCCATACCATCATGGATGTGGAGACCTTCGATACCGGTTGGGAGAAGCTGGCCCATGTGGCCCCCAACCAGAACGAGCTGGTGGGCTTTGCCGAATACCTCAAGCAGACCGACTTCCCGCGCTATATCACCATCACCGGCCAGAACGCCCGCGAGATCGTCCACCAGGCCAACGACCACTACAAACGCGCCCGCCAGCTGGTCGACGAAGCCAAGCCCTTTGAGGCGATCGCCGAATTCGGCAAGGCCATCGAGCTGTTCCCCTTGTTCTACGAGGCGCTGGACCACCGTGGCCACACCCAGATGACGCTGGGCAACCACCGTGCCGCGCTGGATGACTTCGTGCTCTCGCTGTGGGTACACCCCAATGGCATGGTGGCGCTCCTGGCCAAGGGCGACTGCCTGATGGCGCTGGGCGACCACGCCGCCGCCGAGGCCATCTTCCAGGAAGGCCGGGTGCGTTTCCCCGAGCACCGCCCCACCTTTACCGAGCGCCGCGACCAGGCCCACGCCCGCAGCAAGCAAGCCTAGCCCTCCTCCCTTGCACCACACCACCACGGCCCTCCTTGCGAGGGCCGTGGTGCTTTCAAGCCCTGCCGCACCGACCACATGCTTCTCGCACCATCGGCGGCGCCTTGCGAACCCGGGAATAGGGACTTCTTCGGTGGTGTCCTAAGCTTCAACTAAGGGTCTGGCGTTCTAATCGGCCCACTGCTCACTTTCCACCCAACAGGGGCCGGCACCTTCCCGGTGCGCCGGCTTGCCCAGGCCACCATGCTCGCCACCGCACTGATCGTTTTCAGGGAAATCCTCGAAGCCGCCCTGGTCGTTTCCATCATTCTCGCCGCCACCCGTGGCGTACCCCGCCGGGGTACGTGGGTAGGCATAGGCCTCGCCGCCGGTGCAGCCGGTGCAGGCCTGATCGCCGTGTTTGCCGAGGCGATTGCCAACTGGGCGCAAGGTATGGGCCAGGAGCTATTCAACGCCGGCATCATGTTCCTGGCCGTGGCCATGCTGGCCTGGCACAGCATCTGGATGGGCCGCCACGGCCGCGAGATGGCGCAGGCGCTGGGGGCGGTAGGCAAGGCGGTGGCCGATGGCAGCCGTTCCCTGCCCGGCCTGGCCGTGGTGGTGGGGATCGCCCTGCTGCGCGAAGGGGCAGAAGCCATCCTCTTTCTCTATGGCATTGCCGTAGGCGAACCGGGCCAGCCCGGGTCGATGATCATTGGCGCGCTGCTGGGCGCTACCGGCGGCGTGGCGGTGGGTGCCACCCTGTACCTGGGTCTGTTGCAGATCCCAACCCACCGCCTGTTCTCGGTCACCAATGCGCTGGTCATCGTGCTGGCTGCCGGCATGGCGAGCCAAGGGGTGGGCTATCTGATCTCGGCCGGCTGGCTGCCCAGCTGGGGCGAGGGTATCTGGGACAGCTCCTGGCTGCTGAGCGAACGTAGCGTACCGGGCAAGATGCTGCACGCCCTGGTGGGCTATACCGACCGTCCGGCCGGCATACAGGTGGCGGTCTATCTGGCGACCCTGCTGAGCATCACGCTGCTGATGCGCAGGCTGGGCAAGCCGGCCCTGGCCAAGCGGCAGGGCTAACACCGCACCAGGAGAATGGCGCCATGCGCATCCTGCTGGTTGAAGACGATGCCATGATCGGCGAGGCCATGGTCCGTGCCCTCAAGGCCGCCAGCTACGCGGTGGACTGGGTGCAGGATGGCAGCGCGGCGCTGACCGCCTTTGAGAGCCAGCACTACGGTTTGATCCTGCTCGACCTGGGTCTGCCGCGCCGTGATGGCTTGGAGGTGCTGCAGCGCATCCGCCGGGTGGACCCGGATACCTCGGTGCTGATCGTCACCGCGCGCGACGAGGTGGAGGAGCGGATACGCGGCCTGGACCTCGGCGCGGACGACTATGTGCCCAAGCCCTTCGAGATGTCCGAACTGCTGGCCCGCATGCGCGCAGTGATCCGCCGGCGCGGTGGCAACGGCGGCCCGCTCATGGTCAGCGGGCAGTTGACCTTGGACCCCGCCACCCGGCAGGCACGCTACGGCGAGCAGCAGGCCCAGCTGTCGGGCAAGGAGTTCGCCCTCTTGCAGGCCCTGCTGCTGCGCCCCGGCGCCATCTTGTCGCGCCGGGAGCTGGAGGATCGCATCTATGGCTGGAACGAGGAGGTGGAAAGCAATGCCATCGAGTTCCTGATCCATGCCATACGCAAAAAGCTGGGCAGCACGGTCATACGCAATATACGGGGGGTAGGATGGCTGGTCTCCAGGGAAAGCTGAGGCACTCGCTGCAATGGCAGCTGTCCTTCTGGCTATCGGCCGCCATCCTGGCGGTGGCGCTGCTGGGCGGGGCGATCTCCTTTTACTCCGCCTTCAGCGAGGCCAACGATCTGCAGGACGACCAGCTGCGGCAGATGGCCGCGCTGATCGACCAGCACAACCTGCCCACCCAGAACCGTCTGGCCGAAGCGCATGCCGGCAACCGCGACGAGGAATCCAAGATCATCGTCCAGGTGCTGGATGGCCAAGCCCCTCAGCTGGGTGACGATACCGCGCTGAACCTGCCGGCCAAATTGCCGGACGGGCTGCAGACCTACCGGGTGGGCAACGAAGACTGGCGCTTGTTCGTGCAGACCCTGCATACCGGCGAGCGCCTGGCCGTGGGCCAGCAGACGGCGGTGCGCGACGAGAATGCCTATAGCGCTGCCACCCAGACCATCTTGCCCTTGGTGATCCTGATCCCGGTACTGATCGGCATGGTGAGCCTGTTGGTGCGCAAGATGCTGGCGCCGGTGGCGCAACTCTCGGCCGAGCTGGACCGCAAGAGCGAGTTCGAGCTGACCAGCCTGCGGGATACCGGCGTACCGGACGAAGTCCGCCCCTTCATCGGCTCCATCAACCGCCTGCTCGGCCGGTTGGAACAGGCCTTGGCACTGCAGCGGCGCTTTGTGGCCGATGCGGCACACGAGTTGCGCACCCCGCTGACCGCCCTATCGCTGCAACTGGAGGAGCTGGAAAGCGAGGCCACCGCGCCGGAGGCACGCAGCCGCCTGCAGCCCTTGCGGCTAGGCATACAGCGCGCCAAGGCCATGCTGGAGCAGTTGCTGACGCTGGCTCGTGCCCAAGGCCGGCCGCAAAGCCAGCTGGAGCCAGTCTCGCTCAATCTCATCATGCGCCGCGTGCTGGAAGACCTCTGGCCACAGGCTGCTGCCAAACAGATCGATATTGGCGTACTGCCCGACGGCGAGGTCCAAGTCCATGCCGCCGAACTGGACCTCTATACCCTGCTGCGCAACCTGGCGGACAACGCCATCCGCTACACCCCGGAAGGCGGCCGGGTGGACTTGTGGGCCTATAACCGGATGGGACAGCCGGTACTGGAGGTCTGCGATTCCGGACCGGGTATACCCGAGGCCGAGCGGGAGCGGGTATTCGACCCCTTCTACCGCATACCCGGCAGCCAGGGCACCGGCTCGGGTCTGGGGCTGGCCATCGTCCATTCCATTGCCGAGCGCAGCGGTGCGGTACTTTCGCTGGAGCCCTCCGACCTCGCCCCCCACCAGCCAGGGCTGCGGGTGATTGTGCGCTGGCCGATGGGAAGTGCCCACTAGGCCTGGGCAGCCCTACCAGCGGGCCTTGTAGCCCACGCGCACACCGCCGGGCAGTACCGACAAGGTGAATGAGGTGGGGCGCGAATGCGCATACCAGCCCACCGCGGTACCGATGGCAAAACCGGCCAGCACATCGCTCTGCCAATGCCCGTGCACCTTGACCCGTGCCACGGCGTCGTAGACCGGCAGTGCTTCCAGCAGGTAGACACCGGGGTGGTCCTGGCCATACTCCAGCACAAAGGGGGTGACGATGGCCGCAACCGCCGAGACCTCGCCACTGGGGAAGCTCTTGTCCTTGCTGCTCTTGAACCACTGGTCCGGGTCGTTGGTATTCATCGGCCGTTCGCGCCGGAAGACGCGCTTGAGCGTCTCGGTGCTGACCGCGCTGAGCAGGGAGGCATCGATCGCCTGCCAATCGGTCCGCCCCAAGCGGCTATCGCCGCCCTCCCACAGGCCAAGCCCGATCTCGCCAACCACCAGCGTGCCGATCAGGGCCGTCTGGTTGCTGCGCTTCCAGATGCCGCTGTCGTCGTAGCGCACAGGGTGATCGATGCCCAGCGGTCCACCGCCAGCATGGGCAGCCGGCGAGGAAGCGAGGCAAACCAGCAAGACCAGGGGCAGCGCGTGGCCAATGTGACGGGACATGATCCTCTCCACCGTGCGGTGCAGGGCAAATGCCTGCGGTCCGTATGGTGGCAAGGTGTAAGGCGGCAGACTTAGGCCTTACTTAGCAGCGCTTGGAAAGCCAGGCGGGGCGAGGCTCTAAGCCAACGCTAAGCGAGTCCCAATAGAGTGGAGGCTCTCCCTTGCCCGCCCCTGCACCATGGAAATCGCCGCCCCCGAATCCGACGTCTGGTCCAACTGGCTGCTGCAACGCCGCCACGGTGGCGATGGCTGCTACCAGGCTGCCCTGCGCAAGCTGGTGGAACGCTATGCCGACAAGGTGCTGGATGGCGCAGCACTCGCACCGGGCATGCGGATGCTGGACCTGGGCAGCGGCGAAGGGCTGGTGCCGTTCAAGGCCCTGGCGCGTTTTGACGGAGCGTTGACGGTTACGCTCACCGATGTCTCCCTGCCCATGCTGCGTTATGCGGAAGAACAGGCCAAGGCCTTGGGCTGGTGGGCGCAGTGCGCCTTCCTGCCCTGTCCCGCCACCGACCTGCAGCCGCTGGAAGACGCCCGCTTCGACGCTGTCACCTCGCGCGCTGTGCTGGCCTATGTGGCAGACAAGCTCGTCGCGCTACGGGAGTGCTACCGGGTGCTCAAGCCCGGTGGGCGTCTCTCCCTGGCCGAGCCGATCTTTCAGGACGAAGCCCTGGTGGCCTGTGCGCTGCGCAAACTGGTCAGCGACCCGGCAGCCCCACCCGAAGACCGCTTCCTGCCGCTGTTGCACCGCTGGAAGGCGGCACTCTTCCCCGATACCGAGGCCGCCCTGCGTGCCAACCCGCTGACCAACTACACCGAGCGCGACCTTCTGCAGCTGGTACAGGCCGCGGGCTTTGCCCAACCGCACCTGGAGCTGCATATCGACATCGCCCCGGCCGGCCTGCCGAGCTGGGAAGCCTTTCTGGACAGTGCGCCCCACCCGCTCACGCCCACCCACGGCACCGTGCTGGCCGAGCGCTTCAGCCTTGATGAGCGCGCCTTTTTCGAGCAGATCCTGCGCCCCAGCATAGAGAGCGGGCAGTTCCAGAGCAGTGAGCGCATTGCCTACCTGACGGCGATCAAGCCCGGCCTCTGACCCTGTTGGTTCACACCGTTTCCATGTGCGCCGCAAAGCCCACCGTGCCCGGCGCAATCTCGGACTTGAGCGTCAGCGCCGGGATCTCATAGTCACCTGCATTCTGCTTGCGGAAGGGGATGGGCTCGGTCTGCCATAGGCTATCCAGCCGCCCGGCCAACTCTTGGCACACCTTGCCATACGCCGCCTCATCCACCTTACCCGTGCGGTAGAGCACAAAGGGCGGCAGCACCTCAAAGCCGGGGTAGAACAAGATGCCGTGGTGGATGGGAAAGAGGATGTCATCGATCGCGCCATTGATGCCGCGTGGGCTGTAGTGCGATTCCCAACCGCCGGTGGTCACCATCAGCATGGCCCGCTTGCCGGCCAGCGTGCCCTCGCCATAGCGGTCGCCCCAGTGCTGGTCGGAATGCTCGCCCACACCGTAGGCAAAGCCATAGGCATAGACCCGCTCCACCCAGCCCTTGAGGATGGCCGGCATGGAGAACCACCACAGCGGGAACTGCAATATCACCGCATCGGCCCACTGCAGCTTGGCCTGCTCGGCAGCAATGTCGGGGCTCTGGGTGCCACTTGCATAGGCTTGCTGGGAATCGAGCACCGGGTCAAAACGCACACCGGCCTGGCGCGCGGTATTGTCGTCGGCATCAATCGCGGCCTTCCACTGCATGGCATAGAGGTCGGAGACCTGCACCGCATGGCCCGCGGCTTCAAGATGACGGACGGCAAAGTCCTTGAGCGAGCCGTTCAGCGAGCCTGGTTCGGGGTGGGCGTAGACAAGCAGGACATTCATGGTAGGGCTCCAAGTAAAGAAGCGCCCACCTTAGGTTTGCAGCAGGTATATTGGAAATGAATTGCCAATATGACTGGTATTGCCATGGACAATGTCTTGCGCCGGCTGGACCTCAACCTGCTGGTCACGCTCGACGCCCTGCTGGCCGAGCACAACGTCACCCGCGCGGCAGAAAAGCTGCATCTGGCCCAGCCCACCGTCAGCATCCACCTCGCCCGCCTGCGCGACATGCTGGGCGACCCGCTGCTGCTGCCCGGCCCACGCGGCATGCGGCCCACGGCGCGCGCCGATGAACTCCGCGGCCCCCTGCGCCAGGCGCTGGCCGCGCTCAGCCTGGCGGTGGGGCCTGCCAGCGCCTTCGACCCAGCCATCGCCAGCCACACCTGGCGCGTGGCCGCGTACGACTACGCCGAGGCGACCATCCTGCTGCCTGCGCTGGCCGGCCTGCGTGCGACGGCACCCGGTACCCGCCTGGCCGTAGTGCAGGTACCACCAGCAGGCATTGCCAGGCTGGCGGAACAAGGCGATATCGACCTGGCCTTCCATATCCTGGCTGGCGCACCCGAGGGTCTGCGCCGCCGGTCCCTGTTTACCGAGCGCTATGTGCTGGTAGGCCGCGCCGACCACCCCCGCTTAAAGCGCCGGCCCACGCTGGCGCAGTTCTGCCGGCTCGATCACGTCATCGTCTCGCCAGACGGTGGCGGCTTTCGCGGCGCGACCGATGCCGCGCTGGCGGAGCTGGGGCTCAGCCGCCACGTGGCACTCTCGGTACCGCATTTTCTGTTTGTGGAATCGGTCCTCGCCAGTACCGATATGGTGGCCATGCTACCCGAGCGGCTGGCCCGCAACCGGCCCGGCCTGCGGGTGGTGGCGCCACCCCTGGAGATTGCCGGCTTCGAGATGCTGATGCTGTGGCACGAACGCGTGCACCGCGACCCGGCGCACCAGTGGTTACGCGAGCACATCGCCCGCGCGGTAGCTTAAGCCACTACCCAAACCCTTCTGGCGTTGTTGTGCGAGCTTGCCGTACTAACTGTACTGTCTGCGCTCGCACGCCTAGCCAGAACCGCTTCGCTGGGTTTTGGTAGCGGCTTTAACGTCCGGCTACGGGATTCTAGGAAGGGGCCTTGGGCAAGGGTGGCAGCATCTTGCGGATAGGCTCCAGCAAGCGCTCCGCCTCATCGCCCTTGTAGCCTTTCTTGAGCGCCAGCCGCAGTGCGGCAAAGGCGGCATGCACGCTGGCGGCGTCGTGGCAGTCGGCCAGTTGCTGGCGTATGCCTATGCCCAGCTGGCCGGCGATCATGGTGGCCACCCCCAGCATCTTGTCGCGGGCGGCCTGCAGCTTGGGCGATAGCGCCGCCGCTTCTGCTTCTGCCTGGACGGGTTCATCACTGTTTGCGGCCACTGCCGGCCCGGCGCTGCTCACCTCGCTGACCGTCTGGCTCAGCGCCGCCAACAAGGCTTCCCGCTCGCTGAGCGGTTTGGCCGCCGGCACCGTACCGGCCGGCTGCGGCACAGGGTGCGGAACCACCTGCGCCAGCGCAGCCAGTTGGCTCAGGCTGGTGCCTCGGCTCGGGGACAGCTCGATCAAGCCTTGCGCCAGCAGTTCATCCACGCTGGTCGGTGGCAGGCCCAGGTTCGCGGCCAGCGCCTGCAGCGCGGCCTGGTCACGGCTGCCATCCACCTGCAGTAGCAGGCCGCGCAAGCGCGCAGGCAGCCGCTTGCCCACCTCGCGTTCCTGCAAAGTCTGGTTGCCCAGCTCGGTACGACGTAAAGCCCCTGCCATCCCCGCACTCCACTCCGAGTCCCGCCCTTGTGGCGGGTGCCAGCTAATCATACCGTAGCAATGCCGTCCCCCATTTGGATGACGACAGGGCCAGGAGGGAAACGTAAGCTGCACGCCGCACTCCAAACTTCGCACTGTTTCCCATCCTTATGTTCAGCACCATTGCGCCGGCCCTACGTAAATTGGGCGCCGTACTCTCTGTCGGACTCTATATCGCGAGCCTTACCCAGCGGGTTTTCGTGTGCCCGCCGGGCCAGTTAAGCTGGCACGGTTACGAAGTGCTCATTTACGGCTGGACGTCCCTGATGTCGCTAGACCCGCGCTGGCTAGCCAACCTCCCCTTGTGGTTGGTTTGGCTGTATCTGTTCACGCCCGCCGCCAAGGTAAGACCACGCTATTCGATTGCAGCGCTGGTACTGACAGGGATTTCGCTGCCCTATATACCCAATATTGCGGGCTGCTTTGCGGCAGACTTTCCCCAGCGGACGCATGGGCTAGCATCAGGCGCCCAGCTCTGGCTCGCTGCGATCGCCGTTGCAGTTGTGGCCGCCTTGCTTGCGAAGCCTTCTGCCAAGGCTTCGTCTGCGCCTATGGCAGACAGTGACCCAGCCTCTGCCAAGCCAGAGGCGTGAGCCCGGCCACAGCCTTCAAGTCATACCCGGCATACCGGCCCCCGCTGGCCTATAGTCTGTGGTGCGCCGGCCACGACCAGGTTGGCGCACCTGAGCCAGGCCACCGATCCTATGAAAACCCGCTACCCCGCCCATGATCGCAGCCAGACCGCCTAGGCGGGCTATCTTCCTGCTTGCAGTACTGGCCCCGCTTGCCTGGCCCTCCAGCGCCCGCGCCGAGGTCATCAAGGTGACTTCGCCAGACTATTGGTGCCCCTTCAGCTGCAAGGCCAACACGACCGAGGAAGGCTTTACCATCGATATCCTGCGCGCCATCTTCGAGCCGCAGGGCGACCAGATCCAGTACATCAACCTCAACTACGCCCGTGCCCTGCGCGAGGTGCGGCAGGGCCATATCCATGCCATCTCCTCCGCCTTTCGCGAAGAAGTACCGGGCTTCACCCTCCCCAACCTGCCCATCTCTCAGGACAGATACTGCTTCTACACCACCAGCGTACCGGGCTGGACCTACAACGGTCCGGATTCCCTCGCCGGGCTCAAGGTCGGCATCATCCAGGGCTATTCCTATGGGGCGGAGATCGACGAGCACATCAAGCGCAACCCGGCCGGCTTCGAGGTACACAGCGGCGAGGACCTGACCCAGAAGGTCGCCCGCAAGGTCATGCTGGGCCGGCTCGATGCCTTTGTGGAAGACACCAACCTGGTGCAATACCTGCTGGCCCGCCAACCCAGCATCAAGCTGCACGAAGCCGGTTGCGCCAGCGAGAGCTACCCCTACTTCGCGCTCTCTCCCGCCATCAAGAACAAGGACGACCTGGCCCGCCGCTTTGACGAAGGTCTGATCAAGCTGCACCACAGCGGCAAGCTCGAACAGATCATGCGCAAATACGGACTGCACGACTGGTTGGGGCACTATCTGGAAGGGCGAGGCAGGGCGACTACAGCGAAGTGACGAATTAAGCGGATGTATGAGCCCGGCGCTATGCTGCAGGCGCGGTCCTTCAAGATATTTTCAGCACATAGACATGGATATTGGAGTAGCAATTGCGTACCAACTACGTATTGATCGATTACGAGAATGTGCCAGCCCAATCACTGCATCTGCTCCAAGACGAACACTTTCGAGTCATTGTCTTTCTCGGCCCGCACAACATCAAACTACGGCGTGACTTCGTGCTCGCCATGCATCAGCTGGGACCACGCTCTCAATACATAACACTGGAAACAGCTGGCACCAACGCGCTGGACTTTCATATCGCGTACTACCTCGGGAACCTGGCTACCGGCGACCCGATGGCCTACTTCCACGTCATCTCTAAGGACACCGGCTTTGACCCATTGCTGCAGCACTTGCAAGGCAAGAAAATCGCATGTGCCCGGTCTCCCTCTATCGAGGAGATGCCTTGCTTCACCAAACCAGCGGTGACGAAGACCCTCGCCAAAGACAGTGCCACCGACGCGCCCGCACCAGCCAAGGTGCCTACTATCGAGGATCACTTGAGGGCGTCAGTTGACGATCTGATCAGCAGAAAACAAAGCAAACCCAGAACAATCAAGACCCTGAAGCGTACTATCCAAGCCAAACTAGGCAAGACCGTAGCGCCGGAGACTACTGATCAGGTTTACAACCTCCTGATCAAGCAGAAGCTGGTCAAAATCGCCGGCGAAAAAGTCACCTACACCTTACCCACCATATCCTAAGCAAGCGATCAGGCTGATCGGTACTTACGGCGCGATGCCCTCTGGGGATTGCGCCGTACAGGTGACCTTTTCCCCGTATGGAGGATGGCGCCAAGCCGGACTTCAATTACCCTACGGCCCGCCCCGCAACCCGGACCGGATGCCATGCATCAGATCAAGCAGATACTCATCAATCAGATTCAGGAAATGCCGCACTTCCTTACCCGGGCCGTGCAGCACCTCAGCCGCGAGCAACTGCTGCAGCCAGTGGAGGGCGAGAACCTCAACCTCTTGGAGCACCTCTGGCATGTGGCGGACTGCGATAGCGATATCTACCAGCTGCGCATAGACCGCGTGTTGCGGGAAGAGCTGCCGCACCTGGAGGGAGTGAACGTGGATGGCTGGCCCAAGGATCGCGGCTACACCCAGCGCACGGCGGAAGACGCCATTACCAAGGTCGCTACCTGCCGCCAGCAACTGAGCGAACTGATCGCCCCGCTGGACGAAGCCACATTGCACAAGGAAGGCGTCCGCTTCAACGGCAAGCGCACCAATGTGCTGGAACTGATCGAAACCCTGCTCGACCACGACCGCGACCACCGCTGGCGGATTGCGGCCATGGTGGGCAAGGTGACCTGACCCCACTGTCAGCGCAAATCTGTAGGGCGGGTCTTTAGACCCGCGCTGACCGCCTTCGCAAGAAGGCGTAGGTTTTAGCGGCTAACGCCGCGATATCCGCACTGCATGCGGGTTGGAGCGGGAGTCCGTCCCGCGGCCGGGTTACTTTCTTTTGCTTCGCCAAAAGATAAGTAACCAAAGAAAAGGCGACCCCGGGTTCCCCGCCCCACTGCGTGGGGTCCCTTCCGCTTCTCGCCAGTCTCGGCCGGTGCGCGAAACTCGGCTGCTGCGCAGCCTCAGACAACGCGCCCCGGACGGCCCCGATCCTGGCTGCGATGCTCAGCGGCTCACACGGGGACCCCAAACCCCTCCGTAGCCACTGACTGTGAGTCGATTCGAGAAAGCCCCTCACACCAATCTGTGCGCCTGGTTCTGATTCCACTGCAGATCGTCGAAGTCGCTAACGAGCGTCAGCGAGGCTCCCTCACGGCGGCGAGGGCGGGGGGTGTGGATGCGATAAAGCGAAAGCGCGCTCCCGCATCGATTGCCGATTAGCGCCCGGCTTTGCCGGGTGGTGAGTTGACCTTGGCTTAGTTGCGCTGTTAATTTTTATCTTGCATTTAAAATACATTATTAATATCATCCGCCCTGCTCAACACACGCCACGCTGACCAAGCCGGCGCCAGGCCGGGCTGTCCGACGACGGCGCGCTTTAAATGTTGCATTTCCAATGCCAATTAAAAGGAAACCCCACATGCTGTCCCAAGCTGCACGCCCCTATATCGAAGCCAGTGTTCCCGTGTTGCGCGAGCATGGTGTGGCCATCACCCGGGTGTTCTACGCCAATATGCTGGGGGCCCACCCCGAGCTGAACAACCTCTTCAACCTCGGTAACCAGGCCAGCGGCGTGCAACAGCAGTCGCTGGCCGCCGCCGTATTTGCCTACGCCGCCAATATCGACAACCCGGCCGCCATCGCCCCGGTGGCCGGCCGTATCGTGCACAAGCATGTGTCGGTCGGTATCAAGCCCGGCCACTACAGCATCGTCGGGCGCTATTTGCTGGGCGCCATCAAGGAGGTGCTGGGCGATGCCGCCAGCCCCGAGCTGATGGCGGCCTGGGACGAGGCCTACTGGCTGCTGGCCGGCGACCTGATCGCCGCCGAAGCCCGCATGAGCCAGGAGCGTGGCGTGGCGATCGGCGAGCTGCGCCCGCTCAAGGTGATCGACACCCGGCGCGAGTGCAATGGTGTGATCTCCTACTACCTGCAAACGCCGGACGGCAAATCACCCGGTGCCTTCTTGCCCGGCCAATACGCCACCGTGGCGGTAGACCTGCCCGAACTGGGCCTGCGCCAGCTGCGCCAGTACAGCCTGTCGGATACGCCCGAACGCGCCTGGTGGCGGCTGAGCATCAAGCAGGAGCCGGGCGACGTGGGCACGCCGGCTGGCGCGGTATCGAGCTGGCTGCATGCCAATCTGCGCACTGGCGACCTCTTGCAGGTGGGCCACGCCTTCGGTGACTTCGCCCCGGCCCTGGACGGCCAACGCCCCATCGCCCTGCTCTCGGCCGGCGTAGGCATCACCCCCATGATCTCCACCCTCAATGCCCTGGCCGAGCGGGGCGACAGCCGCCCCATCCTGTTCGCCCATGCCGCGCGCGACGCCCAGCACCATGCTCTGCGCGATGACCTGGCGGCCGCCCGTACCAGGCTGGCGCAGCTCAAGACCGCGCTTTTCTACGAGGAGCTGGCCGCGGGCCAGGTCAACGAACGGGTACACGCCGGCCGCATGACCCTGGACGCCATGCTGGACGAGCGCTTTGCCGACGCCGACTTCTACCTCTGCGGCCCCATCGGCTTTATGCGCGCGCAATGGCAGGCCCTGCTGGCACGTGGCGTGGCACCCGAGCGCATCCAGCGCGAAGTGTTCGGCCCGGAACTCTTGGACCACCTGCTGTGATCCAGGCGGGGCCCTCGCCGCGGGCTCTGGTCTGTCTGGGCCTGGCGGCGCTGGCTGGGAGGTGGGCCACGCAGGCACTTGCGCCTGCGGCCCCCCTCCTCACCGGGCCGCTGCTCATCAGTTCGCTTTTGCTGTACGGCCATCGCCCTCCCGACGCCCTGCCCCGCGCCGCCATCTGCTACCTGGCCGCCCTGGCCTGGCCGGCGCTGCTGCATGGTCTGGGGCTCGAACCCCACTGGAGCGAGGCCTTGCTGGTGGCTGGCCTCTTGGCCCTGCAAGCCAGCCGCTTGCGCCACCTGCCAGCCCTGGCAGCGGGCTTTCTGGCTTGGAGCGCTGGCCAGGTGGCAGTGCCGGCCACGGTGCTGGGCTTGCTGGCGCAGGCGCTGCCGCTGTGTGCCTGGCTGCTTGCAAAACGTCTACCACAGCCCGCCAGTAACTAAGCGCCGCAGCTTGCTCACAATCTTAAAAACGGTAATACCGCTCTACCTTGATCACACCCGAAGATGAGATATGCTCGCGGTGCGCACAGCTGCGAGCCTCGGCTTTACCTTGCTCTAACGTCGATCCGAGCCAGGTGCGCTTATGAAAATATCTTTCATTTTTATGGATTTCACTATGAGAAACAAAAAAATTGCTTTGGCAATCAGCTTGATCGCTATTACCAGTGGGTATGCCTCCGCCACTACTATCTGGCCTATCGGTGATTCTATTACCGAAGGCTTAAGTGAAAATGCAACCGCAGCCACTATTCTCCCCTATGCTGACAACGTCCCCGGGTACATCAATGTAAAAGACTACGTCAAATTCACGCCGCTTGCGACGTACCAAAATGGCACTATTGCAACCGACCTGAGATTTATCGGTGCCGTCACCATGGACCAGAATTTCTGGAACGACTCCTCCAAAGCGAACGCCTTTTGTCTGGATTTCGCCAGATATAAAGTCACCGGCACGGGTCCAGATGGGAAGTCATACCAGTCCGCCTACACTGGCGGCTACCGTACCAAGCTGTTGGCCAACCTCCCCAACTCGTCGTCCTATAGCTTTACCGGCAGTGTTACTGATCTGAATTCGCTCAAGCACGACGGGCACGGTGCCTGGTGGCCAAGCCATATCAACCAATGCGTCGGTACGTGGATGAGTCTGGGCGGTGTCACCAGTCCCAATATCGTCCTTCTGCTGATTGGCACGAACAATCTGGATCAATCTGCTCAAGTGGGCCTGACTTACAATCAAATCAAGGCAAAATATAGCAACGCCCGCATTATTGTTGGCCTGATCCCAAGGCGGCACGATGATACCGCTTACAATGCGCGTATCTACAACTACAACGAAGGCGTTATCAAGGCCACTGGCTTGAATTCACCTTGTGGGTCCGCTGATACGGCAAATATGGGTACGCTTACCATTCCTACCGACAACTACTCGGGCGGCAGCGAATTCCAAGATGGCGTACACCCCAACACTTCCGGCTATTCCAGAATGGCCAGGGTCTGGGCCAAGGCGATCACGGCACCGGGATGTAATATCGAATCCCGAACCGTCGTGAGAATTGGTGGACAATTGGTTGAAAGCATTTCGACCAACGGCCGATACTTCAATTTTGATATGCCTGCTGGCGGGTTTTCGGGTGGTGGCATTCACAGCGGCTGGGTGGGCCAACTGATCAACAACCCCAGCTCTGGCGCCGCGCGCTTCTTCAAAACCTTCCCCAATGGCAGCAGCCCCTGCCTGGGTGCAGATACCTGCAAATTCACTACCCGTACGTTCTACAACGAGCTGGGGACTGGGCGTCAGCTGGAGAGCATTACGGTAGGTTCAAAGTACTTCAACTATGACGGCGAAACCCCCGTCGCCTCGGGTGACGTACTCTACATCTACGCCAATGCCTTCACGCCTGTATCCGTTGATACCCGCGCCATCAGCACCGACAACGGCTACTACACCCACCGTGTGACGATCGGCAACACCGGGTACGACACGCAGGTGCTCCCTAATGGTGGCCAGACCCTGGTCCGGCAGTTTGCGCTCAATACCGAGTACCCCTATATCTGCTCGTACGCCAGCTCGCCCAGCAACTGCAAGTTCGATACACGTAACTTCTACGTGAACGACGCCGGTGTGAGCATCGAATCGATCACCGCGTACGGCCGGATCTGGGATATCAACGCCACCACGCGGGCGGTCATTCAGACCGCTCCGTTGACCTCGGTATCTCGTTTCACCAACAACTGGTAAGCACTTAAAGGCCACATTCGTGGCCTTTTTTCTGCAAGCACTATCGCTTGCGCACCCTATCTATCAGTGCAAGCCGTTTGCCGGCTACAGCCCATGCCATACCTGGCGCTATAGCCGGCACCAACCTGCGCTCAGTAGCCAGCCGCTCCCTCCCCTGCTACCTTCGAGCCTGCGCTATACACCACACGCCGTCACCCCATGCGTACCGACAGCCGCCTCTCCCGCATGCTGCATGTGCTCCTGCACATGGCCCGCCACGAGCAGCCCTTTACCTCCGAGCAGATCGCCACCATGCTGGGCACCAATGCCGCCGTGGTGCGGCGGACCATGGCTGGCCTGCGCAAGGCGGGCTATGTGCGCTCCGAGAAAGGCCATGGCGGTGGCTGGCAGATCGCCTGCGACCTGCAGGCCGTCACCCTGCTCGACATCCACCACGCCGTGGGCGGACCGCGCCTGTTTGCCATCGGCACCGATAGCGACAACCCCGAGTGCGGTGTGGAACGCGTGGTCAACGCCGCCCTGCAAAGCGCCATGCAGCAGGCCGAAGCGCTCCTGATCGAGCGGCTGGGCAATATCGTCCTGGCGGATTTGGCGCGGGAATTTGATGTGCTGTGCCGCGCCGGCTCGGCACAGGCCAGCGAGCACACGCACTAAACGGCGCCAATACCCCCGACGGTCGCCACATCCACCGCTCGCGCGGAACTTTGCCGTATCCTGCGGTCCCTTATGGCGCACCGCCCATCACCTTGACCGTTCTCTCCATGAGCAACATTCTCTCCGGCATTACGCTGTGCACCGCGCTGCTCGGCCTTTTTCTGGCCATGCCGCTGCTCTTTGCCGCGCGCCGGCGGCCGGCCAATATCTGGCTAGGACTGTTTGTCTTTTCCATCTCCTGGCTGTCCCTGGCCGACTACGCCAACGTAGCGCGCTGGTATGACAGCCACCCAGGGCTGCTCTTCCTGTTCGACTGGCCGGTGGCCGGGCTGGGTGCCAGCTACTACCTCTATGTGCTCAGCCTCACGGGTGGCTTTAGCCGGCGCCAGCTCTGGCACCTGCTGCCCATGCTGCTGTGGGCCGGCTGGCTGGCCTATCTGCGCCTGGCCTACCCGGCACAGGCGCTGATCATGGACCCGGCCACCGTGGCCAGGACCGGCTTTCTTCCCTTGCTGTTCGCCTTCCAGTTACTGGCGGCCGGCTATGTGGTGGGGTCGCTGCGGCGGCTGGCGCGGCACCGCCAGGCCGTGCGGGACAACTACTCCAACATCGGCGCGCTCGATCTGAGCTGGCTGCGCTGGCTGACCCTGACCCTGAGCGCGCTCTACCTGCTCTGGCTGCCGGCCAGCCTGCTGGGCGCGGCCTGGGTGCCGGTGCTGTGCGTGAGCCGCCTGGTGGTGCTCTACCTGCTGGGCTGGTTTGGCTTGCGGCAGAGCGCGGTGTTTTTACCTCCTGCCCAAACCGCACCCGCGACCGAACCCGAGGCGACTTCACCTGCCCAGACGGCCCTTTTACCGGCAGAGCTGCTTGAGCCCACCGAGCCCGCCGCGCCACCGCACGAGGCCAGCCCCAAATACCAGCGCTCGGGCATGACAGCCGACGCCCAGGCACTGATCGGCCAGCGCCTGCAGCGGCTGATGGCGGCCGAGCAGCTGCACCGGGACCCGGACCTGACCCTCGCCGCCCTGGCCCAGCGCATCGGCACCTCCAACCAGCTGCTGTCGCAGTACCTAAACGAGGCGCTGGGCCAGAGCTTTTTCGAGTATGTAAACGCGGCCCGCGTGGAGACCGTCAAGACTCTGCTGCAAGATCGCACCCAGCAGCACCATACCGTACTGGACCTCGCGTTCATGGCCGGCTTCAGCAGCAAGTCCGGCTTCAATAGCAGCTTCAAGCGGGCCACGGGGCAGACGCCATCGCAATGGAAGAATCAGGCCGCCAGAGAGTGCGCGCCGATCGGTGTGGACGATGCCGAGCCCAGGTCCAGGCAGATTGAGGGCGCTGTTTAGGGGGCCGCGCTCAAAACCTTTTGATCAACGCTCCCTGAGTGAAACTTCTCCCCAAGGACAAGCGTTGATGAAATTTGCACTCCCCCTGCTGGCCTTGCTCGCCGCCAGCCAGCTGGCCTGCCAAGCCGCCAATGTGATCGAGCCCGCCATGGTCACCATCCCGGCCGGCGAGTTCATGATGGGCACCGACGTCGCCCCCGCTGGCGACGGCAAGCACAACCCGCTGGAAGCACCGGTACACAAGGTGCAGCTCAAGACCTTCCGGCTCGCCAAGTACACGATCACCGTGCGGCAGTTCCGCGAATTTGTCGCAGCTACCGGCTACAAGATGGGCAATAACTGCTGGAAGTGGACCCGCCCAGCCGCCGACGACCCGGATGGCTACCTGACCATGGCGCCCGGCAACTGGAAGACGGCGGCCTATGCGCCCAGCGACTTCCACCCGGTCATGTGTGTGAGCTGGGACGATGCCCAGGCCTATGCCGCTTGGCTATCCAAGCATACTGGCCGCCACTTCCGCCTGCCCAGCGAAGCGGAATGGGAATACGCCGCCCGTGCCGGCACGCAAACCCGTTACCCGTCGGGCGACGACCCGGCCACCCTGTGCCAGTACGCCAATGTACGCGACGAGACCGGCAACGCCGCCTTCACCCGCGAATACGGCGTGCAATGGAAGCCCATCGCCTGCAACGACGGTGCCGAGTTCACCACCGTGGTCGGCAGCTACCGGCCCAACCCCTGGGGCCTCTACGACATGATCGGCAACGTGGGCCAATGGACGGCGCACTGCGAACATCCCGACTACCAGGGCGCGCCGACTGATGGATCTGCCTGGACCAAGGCTTGCAGCAGCGGCATGGGCCCCGGCGAGCCCATGTACATCACCCGCGGCGGCAGCTATGCCAACGGCCCCGTCGCCCTGCGCCCCACCACCCGCGCCCACGGCGGCCAGAGCAACCGCAGCAGTTTGGGCGAGGGCTTCCGCCTGGCCGAGGATGGCAGCGGCGAGGACTGCGGCGCCAAAGGCTGCAAAGTGAGCCCAGCCACGCAAGCCTTCTTGCGCGAGCTGGCCAAGGCCCAGGAGGGAGAACAGCAACGCCGCCGCAATGCGGCACAGAAGAGCTGAGTCATTAGCGCATCAAACAAAGAAAAGCCGGGGGCTACAGCACCCGGCTAGACAAGCGCTCCTTAGGCAGGTCTGTACCTGCCTCTTTTCACCTGAAATCATGCGGCGCAATGCGCTTCGAATACGTCCCACAACTGGCCAATAGCAAGCATGTAATAGGAAATGATGCAGCTGGCGGCGCTGATGTTCCTACCAACCATCCCACCTTTAGGCTGGTGCCAAGTGCCAGTCGATGTGTAGAGCAGAAAGTCCCTAGACCGTCGGAACAGTCCCCCCGTCGATCAGATACTCGGCACCTGAAATCGACCCCGCCCGTGGCGACACCAGGAAGGTAATCAGATCGGCCACTTCTTGCGGCTTGGCAGGTCGGCCAAGCGGAATACCGCCCAGCGCCTGCATGATGATCTGTTTGCCGCCCTCGTAATCCGTCCCCGCTTGGGTAGCCAAACGCTCGGCCAATGCCACCGCGGCTTCAGTTTCGATCCACCCGGGCGCGACGCTGAGTACGCGAACTCCCTGCGGCGTCACCTCTTTTGATAAAGCTTTGCTGTAGGTTGATAGGGCCGCCTTGGCCGCGGCATAGGCAGTGGTCGACTCCGGTAGCGGCAGCAATCGCTGGATCGAACTGACGTGGACGATAACACCCGATCCTTGGGCCAACATGGATGGCAGCAGTGCTCGATCAAGGCGCACTGCGGGCATGAGATTCAGGCTCAATTCGCTGAACCACTGGGCGTCATCCAGTGCTGCAAAGCCGCCACCGGGCGCACTGGAACCGCCCAGCACATTGACCAGGATATCTATGCCACCCCAGCGCTGGAGTACGGCCCGCGCAACCTCGGCTGCGCCATCGGCGGTAGAAACATCTGCTGCGATATAGCACACACCCTCTGGTGACGACTGGGGCAGATTGCGTGCCGTGGCCATCACCTGCACACCAGCGTCATGCAGCGCTTGCACCAGCGCGGCGCCCACACCTTTTGTCCCACCTGTCACCAGTGCGCGCAGGCCCGCCAGTTGAAGATCAAAGCTCATAGCGAGATCTCCAACGATGCAATAAGGCCCCGCTCCAGGCGGAAGTGGTACTGGAGATCGATTGGGCTACCGGGGAAGTTGCCAACCACCCGGCTGGTAACAAGGTGTATCCCCTCCTGCAGTGCCAGGGCGAACGGTTCACTGGTGTAGCTGTATTTGGCAGATGCTGCAGCCTTCCACGCCTTGATGGCATCGTGGCCGGTGTGAGTATGGCCCTCGTCCTTCACAGAGGCATGGGCCGTGAAGCATCGGGCTACCGCATCGGGAGTTTGTTTATCGGCCGCAAAGTAGGCGGCAATGGGGTCAGGGAGGATCAGGGCGGTCATTGCGCGGTACTCCTTAGTGGTGAGGACACCAGAATGAACCGCTGATAGAAATTAGAGAATGACCCATAATCAGCATGATCTATGTAGAAATAAATACATAATGCGCGGATCGGAATTCAACGAACTGAAAGCCTTTGCTACCGTGGTGGAGCGAGCAAGCTTTGCGCGCGCTGCGGAGCATCTCGGGCTTTCGCCCTCGGCACTGAGCCAGACCATCCGGCTGCTTGAGGCCCGGCTGGGCGCACGGCTACTGAACCGTACTACCCGCAGCGTGGCCCCGACTGCTGCGGGTGAGCAGCTCTACGGGCGCATCTCACCCCTATTCAGGGAAATGGCCGAGGCCGTTGCGGAGGCCCGTGTGGCAGCAGGGCAGACAAGCGGAACGCTACGCATCAACACGCTGGCCATGGCCGCCCGGCAAGTCATCGCGCCACGGCTGGGCCGGTTTCATCGTGCATACCCCGAGGTGGCGTTGGACATCGTGGTCGACGACGGGCTGAGCGATATCGTCTCGGGCCGTTTCGATGCCGGGATACGTGTGGGTGGGCGGTTGGAGAAGGACATGATCGCCGTGCGCCTGACACCGGATATCAAAATGATCGCGGCGGCCTCACCAGACTATCTTGCACGCCACAAGGCGCCGCATACACCCGCCGATCTGCACGACCACGCTTGTATCAACTGGCGGCTTCAGGCTGACGGCAGGCCCTATCGTTGGGAGTTCGAAAAGAGAGGTAAGCGGCTCGAGCTTGCCGTGGAAGGTAGCCTGACCACCAATCACTCAAGCCTCGGTGTCGAAGCAGCACTGCAAGGCCTTGGCGTTATCTATGCGTTCGACCACGAGCACCTTGATGAGCATCTCGCCCAGGGACGGTTGGTACAGGTTCTCGCAGACTGGTCGATCACGCGGCCTGGGCTGTTCCTTTATTACTCGAACCGGCAGCACCAGCAAGCAGTGCTGAGCGCTTTCATCGACTGTCTATTGGATCGGGGTCTCTTCAGCCCCGATTGACCGCTTCCCGTACTAGGTCAATAGAGTCTCAGGCGAAGCCGTTATTCAACGACGCCGGCACACTGCGCCTTCAGCGCGCTTCGGTAATACAACGGAAGCCGCTGCTGGAGCACCGCCGACAGCTGCATAGCCTGGTAAATACGGGAAGCCAGCTGCCGATCGGTAAACACCGGCGGGAAGCTCCCGGCCTCTTCGGTCCGGGTAAGTTGTGCAATCAGCGCATCGGCCAGCATTTCCCGGAAAGGCGCATCCTCACAATCGGTGAGGACCTCTATCAGCGCATCCGGGGCCGATGCCGCCAATTCCATCTCAAGGAATTCGTATTGCAACTCGTCGATCAGGGGCGAGAGCTCACTCAACCGCGTTCTTAGTTCGGCGCCAAGGGTGGACTGCATTGACATTCAGCCTCAGGGTAATGCTACGGGAGATGGGTTACTAAAACCCCAGAGGATCTAAGGCCAACAATATTTGGCGGCCGGCACTAGCAGTATACAAAGCAGGCCCGATCAACGTCAGCCCCCCCCCTCAACCACCGCCCAGCCCCCAACCCTTCCTTCGCTCGGATTTTTATGTATCATTTAAAGATACGTGAAATAGCAAACACCGAAAGGAAGGTGCTCATGGTCTACGACGTGATCATTGTGGGCGGCAGCTATGCCGGGCTATCCGCCGGCCTGCCCCTGGCGCGGGCACGCCGCAAGGTGCTGGTGGTGGATGCCGGCCTGCGCCGCAACCGCTTTGCCGCGACCTCGCACGGCTTTCTCACCCAGGACGGCAGCACGCCGGAGGAGATCGCCGCCGATGGCCGGGCGCAGCTGATGGACTACCCTACGGTGGACTGGTTGAGTGGCGAGGTCGCGGAGCTGGCCGCGAGCGGGGAAGGTTTTGCCGGCAAGCTCAAGGACGGCACCGCCATCGCCGGCCAGCGGGTGATTTTGGCCAGCGGCGTGCGCGATGAACTCCCCGCCCTGCCGGGCCTCGCTGAGCGCTGGGGCAAGCAGGTCTTCCACTGCCCCTATTGCCATGGCTACGAGTTGAACCAGGGCCAGATCGGCGTACTGGCCACCTCGGCCCTCTCGCTACACCACGCGCTGATGCTGCCGGACTGGGGCCCGACCACCTTCTTCCTCAACGGTGTATTCGAACCGAACGACGCCCAGCGCGCGCAACTGGCGGCACGTGGCGTGAAGATCGAGACCGGTTTGGTCGAAAGGTTGGCAGGGGATGCCGAGTTGGAGATGGCGATGGCGGACGGCCGGCACATCCCGCTCGCCGGACTGTTTGCGCTCAGCCGCACCGAGCAGACCAGCCCCTTGGCGGCGCAGCTCGGCTGCGCCTTGGAAGACGGCCCCATGGGGCGGTTTATCCGTACCGACGAGATGCGCGGCACCACGGTACCCGGCGTGTGGGCCTGCGGCGATGCGGCGCGGCAGGCCGGATCGGTACCGCTGGCGGTGGCCGACGGCAATATGGCCGGGGTGGCGGCGCATCGGTCTTTGATGTTTGGGTTCTAGGGGGATAGACCGTAGCGGCTTGATACGCGGACCACGGAGCGCTGATGGGGTCCCCGTGTGAGCCGCTGAGCATCGCAGCCAGGATCGGGGCCTTCCGGGGCGCGTTGTTTGAGCCCGCAGGGCGAGTTTCGCGCCTCGGCCGAGACTGGCGAGAAGCGGAAGGGACCCCACGAAGTGGGGCGGGGAACCCGGGGTCGCCTTTCTTTGCTTCCTTTCTTTGGCGAAGCAAAGAAAGGGAGGCGGCTGCGGGACGCACTCCCGCCCCAAACCACGCATTGCGCGAATATCGCGGCAATGGCCGCTATACAGCAACGCCTTCTGGCGAAGGCGGCCGGCGCGGGTCTAAAGACCCGCCCTACCAAGGCAATGATCCCCAGGCGACAGCGATGGCTCCACTGCACCTACGGCGCAATGCCCTTCGGGGATTGCGCCCTTGTATTGTCACACCTGACGGAGTAGCGCTCCGTCATCGAGTCCCGGACGCCGTTTGCGCCCTTGAACAGTCAGTTCGCTCCGTAGATCCCACGCCGGGACTCATCCTTC
>NZ_DATCSC010000030.1:0-16696 GCF_036568685.1 Chitinimonas sp. | reverse complement strand
TGACCTGCCCCCATCTTTAGTACGAACCACTTTTAGAGTCCGTTGTTAAATCCCGCTCCCGTTTGCAAGCCTCTGCGAACTGTGTCGGGGTCAGGTAACCCAGCGAACTATGTGGTCGCTCGGTGTTGTATTCGACGCGCCATGCTTCGATCAATTCACGCGCATGGCGCATCGACATAAACCAGTGCTCGTTCAGGCATTCATCCCGGAATTTGCCATTGAAACTTTCGATGTACGCATTCTCCACCGGTTTGCCTGGCCGGATAAAGGATAGGATCACGCCCGTTCGATAAGCCCAAGCATCCAAGGCTCGGCCCGCAAACTCCGGACCGTTGTCGATCGTGATAGCAACGGGCAAGCCTCGCATCTCCCGCAATCGTTCCAATACCTGCACTACACGTAGGCCAGGCAAGGACGTATCCACCTCAATGGCCAAGCACTCCCGCGTGTAGTCGTCCACGATGTTCAGGCTGCGGAATCGACGACCATATGCCAATCCATCGCTGACGAAGTCCATGGACCAGCTATGGTTCGGTCCACTTGCTTGGACTTTGGGCATCCGCTCGACGCCGGCAATGCGTTTACGCTTGCGTCGCCTGACGCTGAGCCCTTCCGCCTTATACAACCGCCAGATACGCTTATGATTGATCGACCATCCATCACGCTGTAGCAGCACATGTAGCCGCCGGTAACCATAGCGACGCTTCTGTCCGGCCAATTCAACCAGTTTGGCGCGCAGCGGACTGTCATCCGGGCGAGCGGATTGGTAGCGGTACAGCGAACGGGAAATGCCAACCAGCCCACAAGCACGGGTGATTCCCATCGCGCGTTCAGACATGAGGATGGAAACCGCTTCTCGCCGCGCCTGTGGGCTCACCACTTTCGACCAAGCAAGTCCTTCAAGGCCGCGTTATCGAGCATAGAATCGGCCAGCAGTCGCTTGAGGCGATTGTTTTCCTGCTCCAGGTCCTTTAACCGTTGTGCCTCCGCGACCGTCATCCCGGCGTACTTGGCCTTCCAGTTGTACCAGGTTGCCTCGGATATGCCGTACTTGCGACACAGCTCTGCAGGCTTCATGCCTGCTTCGCCTTCCTTTAGGACACCGATGATCTGCTCTTCCGTGAATCGCTTCTTCATTGCCGTTCCCTTTGATGGAACGGACTCTACATCGTTACCGTACTAAACGCGGGGTGCAGGTCAATAGCACGCGTTCGACCGCCGCGAAACCGGACGTAGCCTGACGCTTTGCGCCCTAAGTCTGCTCGCCGCCATTTAGTAGTCACATCCGTCCAGACTCGCCAATGGCAGCTTTGGCTGAAAAGTGGTCAGTAATACGGCACACAGCGACCGCGCGTTTGCGCCAAGCACATCGAGCGATTGCGGTTAATCTCGCTTCCCACCTCGCGCAAACAATCTAAGCCTGCGGCTTTCGCGCCCTAGCAAACAACACCATCGCAATCCCCCCCAGTATCGCCACCGAAGCAATCGCCAACCGCGGCGTGATCGCCTCCGCCAAAAACACCACCCCACCAAAGGCCGCAATCGGCGGCACCGACAGTTGCACCGTGGCAGCGCGCATGGCGGTGAGCTGGCGCAGGGCGGCATACCAGATGACGTAGCCTATGCCGGAGGTGAGCGCGCCGGAGGCGATGGCCAGGGCGAGGCCGGCGTGGTCTGTGTGGGCTTGGTCGAGAAACAGCAAGCTCACCCCCAGCGCGAGCGGCGCGGCGCGGGCGAAATTGCCGGAGGTGGCGGCCAGCGGGTCGGCAATGCCGCGGCCGCGCAGCGAGTAGACGCCCCAGGCCATGCCGGCGATGGCCATGGATACCGCACCGCGCAAGGGTGGCGCGGTGATGCCGGGGGATACCAGATAGATCAGCCCCCCGAAGGCCAGGGCGAGGCCCAGCGATGCAAGGAGGCCGAAGCGCTCGCCGCCGCGCAGGCCGGCGCTGAACATGGTGAGCTGGACAGCGCCGAACAGGATAAGCGCGCCGGTACCGGCCGAGAGGCTGAGGTAGGCGTAGGAGAAGAAGACCACGTAGGCGAGCAGCATGCTGGCGGCCAGCCAGTCTGCATGGCGCGGGGCGGCGGCACCTGGCCGGAGCCGGATGATGAGCGCGAGCATGAGGGCACCGGACACCAGCCGGACGCTGCCGAAGCTGGCCGGGTCGATATGCTGTTGTTGCAAGGCGATGCGACACAGCACCGAATTGGCCGCGAAGGCGAGCATGGCCGCGGTGGTGAGGAGGATGGTCTGCGAGGTGGGCAGGCTGGTGGGCTGCTCAGACATGGATGGCCACCAGGGTGGCCGACCAAGCGAGCAGCCCTATACCCAGCGGTGCGCTCAGGCGCTTTCCCCAGGGCAGGTTCTTCTCCACCGCCATGACGCCGGCGAGCAGCAGCATCCAGCCCAGGTTGCCCATGCCCAGGGCGAACATCAGCAGCATGAGCGCCCAGCAGCAGCCTACGCAGAAGAGGCCGTGCTGCACGCCCAGCGCAAAGGCTTGCGAGGCCTGCGCGCGGCCGCGCCAGTGCTCCATGACAAAGCTCAAGGGGGTGCGGCACTTCTCCAGGCACTGGTACTTGAGCTTGCTGAACTGGAAGGCCCCGGCCAGGGCGATGATGGCGGCGCCGATGGCCCAGCCGTGCCAGGCGAGGCTGGGCACGCGGGCGATGAGGGACAGCAGCCCGCCATGCAGGGCGTGGGCCAAGAGGCCGAAGCCGCCCCAGACCGCCATATAGCCGAGCAGCAGCAAGGTGAGCAGGCGGGTGCGGTCCGGTCGATCAGCCGTCAGCCGGTCGAAGGTGCTGAACAGCGGCAAGGTGGTGGGCAGCATCATGGCCGCCGTCATCAGTATCCAGGCCACGGTGTAGAGCAGCAGCGGCACGAGCAGATTGCCGGCCGGGAGCACGCGGCACAGAAAGGCGGCCGGGCCCGATACGGTCCAGTCGCCGTGCTCCAGGTAGCGCCCATAGGGGCTGCGCGTCCACGCCCACAGCGCCGCCCAGGCCAGCGCGATGAGCGCGACCAGGATGGGCAGGAAGACGCGGCGGTGCCGCGATGCAGCGGACAGAGGCAAGCCTACCGTCGAGCTCATGCGTCGAAGACGAAGATGCTCTGCAGGGCGTTGTGGTTCTTGATATTCAGGTTGATGCCCAGGGCGGCGTTCTTGGAGCGGTAGGTCGGGGCCTTGCCGACAAAGACCGGTGCGCCGGGTACGGTCGAGAAGACGGTATCGGACAGTGTGGTCTGGCCACCGGTGGCGCCCAGGTAGGGCTCGAGCTCGGCGTAGTAGTCCGTGCCGATCTCCAGCGTGCCTTTGCCCGACACGACGGTGAATTTGATCGGCGCCCGCTCGACCGAGACCACGGTGCCGATCAGCTTGGCCAAGTCGGCCACCGGGCCGCCGGCCTGGCCGGTGTAGACCTTGAGCAGGGCTTCTTCCTGCGCCTTGGAGGCTTTGTCGTCGATAAAGATGGCGGCGGTCCAGTTGCCTTCGAGGATGTTGCCCGGCACATGGGCGACGGCAGCGATGGTATTGCCGCTTACGTCGACGCCATCAATGGTCCCCTTGTCTATGCGCCAGGCGACGATGGTGTCGCAGGTGCCATTGTCGGGGTCTTCGCCTATCCAGCAGGGGCACAGGACCTTGCAGTTGCAAACCTCCAGCAGACGACCTTCCAGGTGATAGCTCATGTGTCTCCTCCGTTGACGGTATGACAACGCCGCCTTGCTGCCACCGCTCATGGCGGCGGACAGCGGAATATTCTTCTGCGGCGGGGTGAATACCATCAAGGTAGATGACGGCTGGCGAAGCGCTGGGGTGTCTGCAGGCTTCCCGCCCAACGGCGAGGCTGGAAGCGCCGCCAGCGGACACGGCCGATAAAAAAGCCGCCCTAGGGCGGCTTATTCTGTTGATGCCGTGCTTACTGGCGGCGCCAGGTCGTGCCTTGCGGGCCGTCTTCCAGCACCACGCCTTGCTTGAGCAGCGCGTCGCGGATGCGGTCGGACTCGGCAAAGTTCTTGGCCTTGCGGGCTTCCAGGCGGGCCACGATCTGCGCCTCGATCTGTTCGGGCGTGATCTCGCCTTCGGCCACCGGACCACCTTGCAGGTAGTCGGACGGGTCGCGCTGCAAGAGGCCCAGGATGTTGGCCAGGGCCTTGAACTGGCCGGCCAGTTCCTTGGAGCCGTTGCGGTTGATCTCGCTCGCCATCTCGAACAGCACGGCCACGGCATCGGGCGTGTTGAAGTCGTCGTCCATGGCGGTCTTGAAGCGCTTGGCGTAGTCGCTGGTCCAGTCTATGGCGACGCGCTCGCTGGCCGGGGTCTTCTTGAGCACGGTGTAGAGGCGGTCCAGGCTGGCCTTGGCGTCGCGCAGCAGGTCTTCGGAATAGTTGAGCGGGCTGCGGTAGTGGGCGCGCACGATCAGGAAGCGCACGGCTTCGCCGTCGAAGTGCTTGAGCACGTCGCGGATGGCGAAGAAGTTACCCAGCGACTTGGACATCTTCTCACCGGCGAACTGCAGGAAGCCGTTGTGCATCCAGTAGTTCACATAGGTGTGGTCGTGGCAGCCCTCGCTCTGGGCGATCTCGTTCTCGTGGTGCGGGAACTGCAGGTCCTCGCCACCGCCGTGGATGTCGAAATGGCTGCCCAGGTGGTGTTCGGACATGACCGAACATTCAATATGCCAGCCCGGCCGGCCATCGCCCCAGGGCGAGTGCCAGTGCGGCTCGCCCGGCTTGGCGGCCTTCCACAGCACGAAGTCCAGCGGGTCCTTCTTGTGCGGGTCCACGTCCACGCGCTGGCCGGCCTGCAGGTCGTCCAGCGACTTGCCGGAGAGCTTGCCGTAGCCGGGGAATTCGCGCACGGCGTAGTAGACGTCGCCATTGGCGGCCGGGTAGGCGCGGCCTTTGGCGATGAGCTTTTCGATCATCGCGATCATGCCGCCGACGTGCTGGGTGGCACGCGGTTCATGGGTGGGCGGCAGCAGGTAAAGCTGGCCCAGATCGGCGTGCATGTCGGCAATGGTGCGCTCGACCAGTTGCTCGGGGGTGATGCCGCTCTCGGCCGCACGCTTGATGATCTTGTCGTCGATATCGGTGATGTTGCGGACGTAGTTCACCTCGTAGCCGGAGGCGTGCAGCCAGCGGTAGATGAGGTCGAAGGCGCCCAGCATGCGGGCATGCCCGATGTGACAGAGGTCGTACACCGTCATGCCGCACACATACATGCGGACCCGGCCGGGTTCGATGGGTGTGAATACCTGCTTCTCGCGGGCTAGGGTGTTGTAGACGGTGAGCATCAAACGACTCCGTGGTTGGGGTGAGGCATGACAGAGCCCGCGATTGTAGCAAGCGAGGGTGGCGTGCCTCTAGCAAAAAACCTCGGTGCGCGGGCCTGCACGACTTATGCACAGTGCGTAAGAGAGGGTGCGAACTGCATCAGGCAGGGCCTATCCATTCAGGGCGCAATCGTTTGTCTAGCAAGCGCTAGAACAAGCCAATGTTTTGCCAAAATGCAATCAATACTCATGTCATATAATCATGTTCTTATTTATAATCCCGCGACCCAAAATGTCGCCTGAATGCAAAAGCGATCATGGTGACTACCCTTCTATATGCACTGAACAAAGGAGACAACTGATGAAACTGCGTTATCTGCTGCCCGCGCTGGCACTGCTGGCCAACTCGGCCGCCCAGGCTGACGATTACGACAAGATCAAGGCCAAGGGCGAGATCGTGATCGGCGTGCGTGATAGCTCGCCTCCCTTTGGCTTTTTCGACAAGAAGAGCGGTACCGTAACGGGTTACGACGTGGAATTCGCCCTGCATGTGGCCAAGAAGCTGGGCTTCAAGCCTGTGTTCAAGACCCTGGACCCGGCCGAGCGCATCCCGGCCCTGAAGGACGGCCGCGTGGACCTGGTGATGGCGACCTTTGCCAAGACCAAGGAGCGCGAGCGCGAGGTGGACTTCAGCCTGGGCTACTTTGTGGCTACCCAGAAGCTGCTGGCCGGCAAGGGCAAGTTCCATGACCTGCTGCAGCTGGACAAGATGACGGTGTGCGTACCCAAGGGTGCGACCAATGCGGGCTACCTGCGCAACGTCTCGACCGGCGTGACCATTCTGGAGCTGGCCGACTACACCGAAGACTTCAACGCGCTGCGCGCCGGCAAGTGCGAGGCGGTATCGGGCCCCGAGCCGACGCTGCTCGGCAACCTGGCCAAGCTGCCGAACAAGCAGGACTACGAAGTGGCCGATGTGCCCATCGCGTCGGAAGTCTACGCAGTGGGCATCCGCAAGGGTGAGAAGCGCCTCGCGAAGGCCGTGAACGAAGCGCTGACCGAATCGGAAAGCAGCGGCGAAGCCGCCCGTATCTTCGAGACCTACTTCGGCCTGAAGTCGGCCGCGCCCATGATGCGTACTTTCAAGATCATGCCCTGATCGACCGGGTCACCCGCTCCTGAAAGCCGGGGGCAATAACAAAAAAGCCGGCATATGCCGGCTTTTTTGTTTCACTGCCCTGCCCTACTAGCCCAGCAACACGTCCCGCGAGACGCCCTGCCGGCGCAATAGGCGGCGCAGGCTTTCCAGCGCTTCGATCTGGATCTGCCGCACCCGCTCGCGCGTGAGCTGCAGGCTGGCCGCCAGGTCTTCCAGGGTACAGATGTCGTAGCCATTCAGACCGTAGCGGCGCTCGATCACCATGCGCTGCTTGTCGTTGAGCTGCTTGAGCCAGTCGCGCACATAACGCTGTACTTCCGCGTTCTGCAGCACCATCTCCGGGCCTTCGTGTTGCTCGTCGGGGATGGATTCGCCGATGGACAGCATGGGGTCGATGTCCAGCGGGGCGTCGAGCGAGGCCATGCGCTCGTTGAGGTTCATGACCCGGCGCACTTCTTCGACGGGTTTATCGACCTGGTAGGCGATTTCTTCCATCGAGGGCTCGCGGCCGATCTGGGCCTCGAGATGGCGCTGTGCGCGCAGGTAGACGTTGAGTTCCTTGATGACATGCACCGGCAGGCGGATGGTGCGCGACTGGTTCATGATCGCGCGCTCTATGCTCTGCCGTATCCACCAGGTGGCATAGGTGGAGAAGCGGAAGCCCCGTTCCGGGTCGAACTTCTCCAGCGCATGCATCAGCCCGATATTGCCCTCTTCGATCAGATCGAGCAGGGCCATGCCACGATTGATGTAATGCTTGGCAATGTTCACCACCAGCCGAAGATTGTGCTCGATCATCTTCTGCCGGGCGTCGAAATCGCCCTGTACTACCAGCCGGGCAAGCCGGCGTTCCTCATCCGGGGTCAGAAGCGGGTTCTGCCCGATATCATTGAGGTAGATCTGGGTAACGTCCCCAGTCGACTCCACCGCATAGCGGCCCGTTTCTTCCTGCTGCTGCCCTTCCGCCTCCGGCTCCCCTTCTTCAACAGCTTCTTCGTCCTCCTCTTCCAGGAGTTCTTCTTCTAGCAGCTCGTCATCGATGGTATCCATGGAGTCGTTCATTTGGAGCTACCCCGCCGTCAGGTATTTGGTTGGATCAACCGGCTTTCCAAAACGCCGGATTTCAAAGTGAAGCTTGATCTGCTCCGCGTCGCTATTTCCCATTTCGGCAATTTTGTCTCCTTTTCTCACGTTGTCTCCTTCTTTCACCAGCAGCTGATTGTTATGGGCGTAAGCCGAGAGGTACGTCTTGTTGTGCTTGATGATGACGAGCTTGCCGTAACCGCGCAGACCGGTACCGGCATAGACAATCTTGCCCGCGCCAGCCGCGAGCACCGGCTGGCCGAGCTTGCCACCGATGTCGAGGCCCTTGCTGCTGTCGGAGAAGGGTGCGATCACCTTGCCGACGGTGGGCCAGGACCAGGCGATTTCTTCTTCGCCGGTGGCGGGGTTGAGCGGTTTGTTATCGGCCGGTTTGGCTTCCGGCTTGGCCTCGGGCTTCTCTACCGGCTTGGTCTCCGCAGGCTTGGCTTGCGCAGCGCCCTGGGTGGGGCCTTCGGCCTGGCGGGCCACGGTGGCGGCATCGGTACTGTAAGAGAGCTTGAGGGCCTTGGGGTAGCTGACGGTGGCAATCGCCACCGGGGCGTCGGGCTTGACGGGGGTGGAGGCTGCCGGTGCGCCGCCATCCGGGCGCAGCGGGCGGATCACCACGCCGGAGCTGTCGCCCACGCTGCTGGCGTCGTCGGCTGGATCGGTCAGGCGCAGTACCTGGTCGACCTTGATCAGGTTGGCATCGGCCAGCTGGTTCCAAGCGGCGATCTCTTTGTAGTCGAGACCGTTTTCGAGGGCGATGCTGTAGAGGGTATCGCCGGGCTTGACGGTATAGCTCTTGCCGCGGGCATCGACCGCGGGGGCAGCTTTGGCGACGTTGGTATTTTGTACAGGCGCGGGCTTGGCCGCAGGCGCGTTGGCCGAACGGGTGCGGTCAACGATGGGTGCAGGGGAACGAGCCGGTTCGGTCGCGCAAGCGGCCAACAGCAAAGTAGACAAAACACCGGCGGTACGACGAACGTTCAACTCGTTACTCCCTCGATTTGGAATTGGTGCGTAGCGAGTGGCTCGAAGCCTACAACGCCACGATGACAGTTTTGTTGAGCCTAGGCAAGGCCTGGCAGCATGGGCACGAAGCGGACTTTTTCGAGCTTGGTTTCGATAAAAGCGTCGGCAGTCCGTTCGATTATTCGCAGTTCCTGATCGACATTGCCGATAGGGAAAACCATGCGACCGCCAATTGCCAATTGGCTTAGCAAGGCCTCTGGCACGTAGGTGGGAGCAGCAGCCATGATGATGGCATCGAACGGCGCAGCCTCGGCGACACCGATGAAGCCGTCGCCATGGCGCAAGCGGGTGTTGCTAATACGCAAATCGCGCAGGCGCATACGTGCCTTGTCCAGCAATTGTGCAATGCGTTCTACCGAATAGACGGTCTTGAACAGCTGGGCGAGTACCACGGTCTGGTAGCCACAACCGGTACCGACCTCCAGCACCCGTTCGCGGTTGGCCGAGCCGATGGCCAGCTCCACCATACGGGCCACGATATAGGGTTGGGAGATGGTCTGCCCCTGGCCAATAGGTAGCGAGACGTCGTCGTAGGCGCGGTGCGAGAGCGCTTCGTCAATAAAGATGTGGCGCGGGGTATTGGCCATGACGGCAAGCACTTCCTCGCTACGTATGCCCTGCTGGCGCAAGCGCTCCACCATGCGGCCACGGGTACGGGCGGAGGTCATGCCTATGCCCGGGAACACATGCTTCATGCCAGCCACTCCGCCAGGAAATCCAGTTGCTTATAGGCTGTCAGATCAATCTGCAGCGGGGTGATGGAGACATAGCCCTGGCTGACCGCCCAGAAATCCGTGCCTTCGGCAGCATCCTGCGCGGCACCCACCGGGCCTACCCAGTAGATGGCCTCGCCTCGCGGGTTCTGGCTGCGGATCACCGGCTCGGCCTTGTGCCGCCGGCCCAGCCGGGTAACGTGCCAGCCCTTGATCTCTTCATACGGCAGATCCGGCACATTGACGTTGAGCAGCACGGCACCGCGGAAAGGGTGGCGGGCAATGCGCTCCACCAGCTCGGCCGCCACCCGCCCGGCGGTATCGAAGTGGCGCGCGCCATGGCGGGCCAGCGAGATGGCTATGGAGGGGATGCCCAGCAGAAAACCCTCGGTCGCGGCCGCCACGGTACCGGAATAAAGCGTGTCGTCGCCCATATTGGCGCCGTGGTTGATGCCGGAGATGACAAGGTCGGGTTCGCTTTCCAGCATGCCGGTCACGGCAAGATGGACGCAGTCGGTGGGGGTGCCATTGACGTAATGAAAACCCGACGCCGCCTGCTTGAGGCTGAGCGGCCTATCGAGCGTAAGCGAATTGGAGGCGCCACTTCGGTCACGCTCGGGTGCAACCACATGGACTTCGCCCTGCGGCTGCAAGGCAGCAGCCAGCGCAGCCAGCCCGGGGGCAAAATAGCCGTCATCGTTGCTCAAGAGGAACTTCATGCATCTCCCTCGCGCGGCTTTTGCCCCTGCGGGTGATCTAAAAAGCGCTGCCTAGCCGCGTCGTCTGCCCGCATTCTACCTGTTGCCCGACTGGTCGGAAATCGCACGTCATATGAGCCGAGTTGCGCTGTTTACACTCAGTGTCATGGGTTGTTTTCCGTGCAGGCACCCGGGAAGCCCGGGTGCTCAACAATTGTGATGGCTGAACCCGCGGCTCACCCTTGATTGAATTCCCCCCTCCGCCCCGCCCGCCGGCGGGGAACGTCGAGCCAGCCTGCTTATACGCGGTGGAGAAGAGGAACGCTCAATGCAGGCGCTCGGGAAACCCGAGCGCAAAGCGTCTGCGCAACTTGAAGTATGGCTCTCCCCTGATCTAGCCCCTACCCCTCCGCCCCGCCCGCCGGCGGGGAACCTCGCTGCGCTCGTCAGTGCCTTTTATTACATTCGGTTTTTCAACCACTTGGCTTCGTGGCGTTTGGCACAGTTACGTCAATAGTGACGTTTCATATATGGAACCAGCGGGCGGATAATGGCTCCATGGTTCTATCCATCTCACCAGGAACTACGCCATGAACGCCCTAGCCCCCTCCCGTCTGTTGCTGGCCTGCCTGGCAGGTCTGTCGCTCGTGATGACCGGCTGTGCCAGCAGCCGCTCGGCCAACGTCTACAACCCGTCCGAAGCGCTGAACGAGGCGCGGGTGCGGGAAGGGACGGTCGAGTCGATCCGCCCGGTGAAGATCCAGGCCGATAGCGATATCGGCAAGATCATCGGCGCGGTGATCGGCGGTGTGGCGGTGGGCGGCAATGTCGGCAAGGGCAATGGCGCCGTCATCAGCGGCGTGCTGGGTGCGGCGGCCGGCGGTGCGGCCGGCAATGCCATCGGCAAGGAGCTCAACAGCAAGGATGGTATCGAGCTGGTGCTGCGGATGGATAACGGCGAGATCATCGCCGTGGTGCAGGAGGCAGACGTTGCCTTCGCCCCAGGCCAGAAGATCCGCGTGATCACCCGCGGCCGGGTCAGCCGGGTGGTTCCCGCCGCTTGATGGGCCTGCTTTAGCCGGCTCCGCAAATAAAACAGCGGGTGAGGGTCCCGGCCCCACCCGCTGCTGCTTTATGCGCCACGCCGGCGATGTTGTGTTGCTATCAGCCCTTGGCCGGTGCTGCGTCCTGCTTGGCCTTGTGGCGCTCCTGGAAGCGCTCGCGCATCTTGTCGAAGCGCGCCATCTTGGCTTTGATACGCTGGCTGACCAGCCGCTTCTGGTCGTCACTCAAGCTGGCATAGACCGCCAGCCACTTGCTCTTGGCCGCCTCGTGCAGGCTGCGGGCCTGTTCACGCTGCTGGCTCATGAGCTGGTCGAGCTTGGCCAGGTCGATAATATCCTTCTGCATTTCAGCCTTGAACTGGTCGCGGGCGGCCTCGTGCTGTTGGCGCATGGCTTCGTGAGCGGCCTTGCTGGCGGCTTCGGCAGCCTGCCAGCCCGCTTCCTGATCGGGGCTGAGCTTGAGGTCGGCCTTGATACGGGCCAGGCCGTGCATAAAGCCACCTTCCATGGGGCCGCCATGCATGGCGTGCATGGGCGGCTGCGGCGGACGATGGTTATCGGTATCGGCAGTTGCCTGGGCGGCTTGGGCGCCGGCCATCACGGTGATCAGGGTCATGGCCATGAATCTGGGCATGAATTTCATGGTTCTCTTCTCCGGTCGATTCGCCGCACCATGCAGCGCATGGACTGCACTCTATGCAGCGCAAGTAAGCCAAGCATTGCGTGCAAGCCCCTGCATGTAAGGGTCTGTAAAGCAGACCGGCCGGGGACAAGCATATTTACACTTGGGTCAGATACCGGCACCCGAAACAAACAACGGCATGGCGTTGCCGCCATGCCGTTCGGTGCCCCCGTTTTTACTGCTTAGGCGGTGACGCTCACCCCGGTACCCTGGCTATCCTGTCCATCGCCAAGGAGGGATACGACGAGCGCTTGAAGCCTGTCCTGCAGCGACGTTTTCTTGCTGTCGGTCGTCGTCGACGTCGAGCCGGTGTCGCTTTCCTGTTTCTTTTCTTCGTATGCCAGCAGTTCTTCAATGCTGACCTTGCCATCCTGATTGGCATCGGCCGCGTCGAAGTTCTCCGCCAGGTCGGTCAGCTTGGCCGAGGCGGTCGGGTTGGCGCTGCTGGTACTCTGGGCAAGGCTGCTGATGGTGTCCTTGTCCAAGCCCTGCCCCTCGCCGCCAGGCGGCGGGCCAGGTGGCGGACCGGACGGAGCGCCTTGAGCGCCTTGCATTCCTTGACCACCCTGGGCGCGCATGCTCTCGAACTGGCTATGAAGCTGCTCTTCCAGCTTCTTGCTGCCTTCAGAGAACTCACTCTGGGTGAGCTTGCCATCGCCGTCGCTGTCAAAATCGCTGAAGCTGGGCGCGCTTACGCCGTCGGGCAGCTTGGGCGCATTCTTGGCAAGTTCGGCGAACTCGGCTTCACTGACACTGCCATCCCCGTCGCCATCGAGCTTCTTGAACAACTTTTGCTGCATGGCGGCCGGGTCGGGCCGTTGCCCCGGTGGGCGGGCATAGGGCGAGTAGCTGCCGCTACTGCCCCCTGAAACGCTGCTAACCATGATGAGGGCTCCTTAACAGGATGTACGCAAGTCGCGCACCCTGGCGACCATAGCCAGCCCCGGTAACTGCTTTGTCAGTGACATCGGCATATGTGTAAGCGGATGTATCCATCTTGCCGGACCGTTACATCCGCTTACAGGGTGAGCACCGATTTTCAATGCCTGGCCCCTTACACTCGCCGCCATGAGTAATAGCTACGACCTTCTGCTGATAGACGACGACCCCGAGCTGCGCAGCATGATCAAGCAGTACCTGGAAAAGCACGGCCACACGGTTACCGTGATGGCCGATGCCAGCCAGCTTGAGCGCCGCATCAACCGTCAACGCCCCCACCTCCTGATCCTGGACCTGATGCTGCCAGGCGAATCCGGCCTCACGGTCTGCCAGCGCCTGCGCGGCCAGGGTGAGGATCTGCCCATCCTGATGCTGACCGCCCGTGGCGACGAGATCGACCGCATCATCGGCCTGGAGATGGGTGCCGACGATTACCTGGGTAAACCCTTCAACCCGCGTGAACTGCTGGCGCGCATCGAAGCCATCCTGCGCCGGCACAGCCAGCGCGCCCCCGCCGGGGCACCCGACCCGGAAGGCGGCGTGGTGGCCTTTGGCGACTGTGAACTGGACCTCTCCACCCGCCGGCTGACGCGGGCCGGTGCACCGGTACCGCTGACCAGTGGCGAATTCAGCCTCCTGGCGGTGCTGGTCCGCCACCCGCACCGGCCGCTCAGCCGCGAGCGGCTGGTGGAGCTGGCGCGCGGCCGTGAGGCGGAAGCGTTCGAGCGCAGCATGGATGTGCAGGTATCGCGCCTGCGCAAGCTGATCGAACCTGACCCGGCCACGCCGCGCTTGATCCAGACCGTATGGGGCTTTGGCTACGTCTTTGTGCCGGATGGCGAGGCCCGATGAAGCTGCCCCTGCCGCGCCAGCTGGATACCCTGCTGGGACGAACCGCGCTGGTGTTGATCGTGACCCTGGTCGCCAGCCACTTTGCGGTGTTCGGCCTGTTCCGCTTCTTCCACGCCAGCGAACTGCACCAACAGTTCGCCGAACAACTGCTGGCGGCCGTGGAGACCCAGCGCGCGGAATACCAGCGGCTGACGCCGGCACAGCGCCAGGCGCTGCTGACCCAGGGTACCGGCAGCCTGAGCCTGACCCTGCCCGAAGGTGTGCGGGTACAGCAGAACGAGATGGAAAAAGCCATCAGCGAGGAGCTGTCCAGGAAACTGGGTAGCGAGACCTGGTTGGGGCATAGCGGTCACCACGAAGGGCCACGTGGCGATCATCCATCGCCGCCGCGCCCGGAAGGCGGCGAAGGCCCTCGGCCACCCGAGATGGACGGCGCCGGCCGCCCATCGCAGGACTTCGGCCCTCCCCCGCCCCGCCCTGGCGACAGAGGTGGCATACGGCCGCGCGAGGGATTTGGCCCCGATGCGCGCGGGCCGGGCGGCCCCAGGTTGTGGCTGCATTTCACCCTGGATGGCCGCCAGGTCTGGTTCAGCCAGCGCTTCCCCTGGCCTGACCGTGGCGCCAGTGACAACCGCTGGTTGATGCAACTGGTGATGGTAATGGTGATACTGGCCCTGGCTGGCACCCTCGCCCTGCTCTGGCCTATCTACCGCCCGCTACGGCGGCTGGCCGCGGCCCACACCGCCGTAGGCGAGGGCCAGGCCCCGCAACCCTTGCCCGAGCAGGGCCCGCGCGAGGTGGTGCGGCTGACCCGCAGCTTCAACAGCATGGTGAGCAATCTGGCCACGCTGGAGGAAGAGCGCCGCACCCTGCTGGCCGGCGTATCGCACGATCTACGCACACCCTTGGCACGGCTGCGCATGCGACTGGCGCTGCTGGACGATGTGGACATCAGCGCCTACGAGCGTGACCTGGACGATATCCAGCGCATCACCGAGCAGTTCCTGGCCTATGTACGCGGCGAGGCGGACGAGGCGGAACGAGAGGAGATCGATGTCGGCATCCTGTTGGGCGAAGTAGCCGAACGCTACGGCCATGCCGCCGTCAGCATAGGCTCGACCAGCGAGGGGCCGGTGCTGGTGGCAGACCGGTTGGCATTGCTGCGTTCCCTGTGCAACCTGATCGACAACGCACTGGCGCACGGCAAGCCGCCGGTGGAGCTGCGCGCCCAGCACGCCGACGGCTTCTGGCTGCTCTCGGTACGCGACCACGGCCAGGGCCTGCCGCCCGAGGCCCTGGCCAGCGCCCGCCGCGCCTTTCACCGGCTGGACCCTGCCCGCCAGGGCCACGGCCATTGCGGTCTGGGCCTGGCGATTGCCGAACGGGTGGCCAAACGCCACGGCGGCGAATTGGTACTTACCAATGCCGATGGCGGTGGCCTCATCGCCAGTCTGAAGTTGAAAGCCGGCTGAGACGGAACACCAAGACTAAAAAGGGAGCCCGGAAGCTCCCTTTTTGTCTTGGTAGACGCGTACCGCTTAGTGACGGGTCCCACCCGCACTGGCAGTGGAATCGGTGACGAACAGCTGCGCAACGTCGACCGCATCGAACTCATAGTGCTGGTTGCAGAAGTCGCAATTGACCTCGATGGAACCGCGTTCGGCCAGGATGGACTCAGCCTCCTCGCCGCCTATCATCTTGATCATATTACCCACCTTCTCACGCGAGCAGCGGCAACCGAAGTGTGGGTGTTCTTCGGCCATGACGCGCACCGCATCCTGGTGGAACAGGCGGTAGAGCAGGTCCTGCGGCGGCAGCGAGCTCAGTTCGTCCGGCGTGACCGTCTCGGCCAGCGTGGTCAGATGCTCCCAGGCGTGCGGATCGCCCTGGCCGGCCGGCAGCTTCTGCAGCATCAGGCCGGCGGCACGGCCATCGCGGCAAGACAGCCACAAACGGGTGTCGAGCTGCTCGGAGCTCTGCATATAGTGCTCGATGATGGCGGCCACACTATTGCCGGCAAGGCCGACGATGCCCTGGTAGGTCTGGCCGCCTTCACGCGGATCGAGCGTGATCACGAAGCGTCCCTCGCCCAGCAGCTCAGCCAAGGGCAGGTCAGGCACATCACCGGCTTCTTCGTCCCAACGCGCGGTGGCGCGAATGGTCAGGTCGGACTCGCACTCGATCACGATCAGCTTGATACGGCCCTTGCCGTGCATCTGCATGATCAGCGAGCCGTCGAACTTGAGCATGGCGGTCATCAGCACCGAAGCCGCCATCAGTTCGCCGATGATGCGCTGCAGGACCGGCGGGTATTCACGGCGGGCCAGCACGGCCTGCCAGGCGTCGCCCAGCTGGACTGCCTCGCCACGCACGGGGGCCGCGTCGAACAGGAAGCGTTGCAGGATATCTTTGCTCATGGATCGGGCTTTCAGGATTCGGTAGTGATCAGATCAATGGTACGTACGGTCATGGGCAGCGAAGAGTTCACATCGAACTCGCAGCCGGTCTCGACGCCGATCCGGGCAATGTCGGCAGCACTCAGGTCGTCCTGGGCATAGACCGCGCGCATGGCGCCGATGGCAAAGTCGCGCCCCGAGCCGATGGCCCAGAACTGGCGATATTCGTAGACCTCGCGCATCGAGTACATGCCGAAGATGCCGTGTGCATTGGCGATCAACACGGTCATCTGGCTCGACTCGTATGGATCGTCTTCTTCCTCTTCGGTCTTGAGGAAATAGTCTTCCTTGAGCTTGGGGTGCAGCTTGCGGAAGCTATCGAAGATGGCCGGACGACTGCCAAAGTCCAGCGTACGGTTACGGGCCAGTGCCGCCTGCAGCACCAGGTCGTGGGCGGCAGCGCCGCAGATGCCAAAGAGGCTCTGGTGCGATTCGAAGATCTTGTCCGGGCGGGCATCGTGCAGATGGCCCAGCCGGGTATCGCCAAAGGTGGACTGGGTGTCTGCCGCGATGGCGACCTGGTTTCCCTTGCGTACAACGACGATCGTGGTCATGAGATCCGTTCTGCTTGTTCTTGTATCAACTATAGCCGGCTGCCCAACGCCACCCGCTCAACGCCACAAGTGGCGCTCAGGCCTGGCTGCTGGCGAGCAGGCGGGTCAGCGCCCAGGCTACCGTCTGCGCACGCACGGCGGCGCGGTCGCCCTCAAAGCGGCGGGTCTCGCTCTGCAC
>NZ_DATCSC010000029.1:0-109116 GCF_036568685.1 Chitinimonas sp. | reverse complement strand
CGATATCTAGCAAGTTTGAAGGATGAGTCCCGGCGTGGGATCTACGGAGCGAACTGACTGTTCAAGGGCGCAAACGGCGTCCGGGACTCGATGACGGAGCGCTACTCCGTCAGGTGTGACAATACAAGGGCGCAATCCCCGCAGGGCATTGCGCCGTATCGACCGCGGTATGCCGCTCGCCTATCCAAGGGCGAGCATTCTCTCCCCCACAATTACCCCATCGGGTCATCAACCACTACCGCCCAGGCGCTAGAATGAGCCATCTGCATACCATAGAGCGCTTCCAGCCATGCCCTTGCTCGATCTCGCCCAGACCGCCATCTGCGCCGCCAGCCATGCCCACGGCGCCTATCTGTCCTTCGACTACACCGGCAGCAATCCCGCCCCCGCCCGCCAGGCGCTGGCGCAAGTGGCTGACCAGCTCGATAGCTGGGCTCAAGAGGGCAAGGCCCACCGCAACGCCTTTGCCATCGGCATCGGCGCCGAGGCCTGGCCAGGCCTGGTGGGCAACGACGGGCCCGTGGAGCTGCTGCCCTTCCCCGAGTTCGACGATGCCATCCATCCCAATCCGGTCACCCCGCATGCCGTCTTCGTCCACCTGCGCAGCGAGCAGCACGACGCCTGCTTCACGGCCGGCGAGCTGGCCCGCGAGGTCCTGGCGGAGCACTTCACCCTGGTCGATTCCCACAGCGGCTTCCGCCATCAGGACAGCCGCGATCTGACCGGCTTTGTCGATGGCACCGAGAACCCCGCCCAGGACGAGCGCCCCGCCGCCGCCCTGCTGGACGACGGCTCGCCCTTTGCCGGTGGCAGCTTTCTGCATGTGCAGCGTTATGTGCACGACCTCGCCAAATGGCGTCGTACCCCGGTGGCCACCCAGGAGCGCACCATGGGGCGGACCAAGGTCGACAACGTCGAGATGAACGACGACATCAAGCCGCCCACCGCCCATATCGCCCGTACCGTGATCGAAGAGGATGGCGAGGAGCTGGAAATCCTCCGCCAGTCGCTGCCCTACGGCGAAGTCGGTGGCGAGCAGGGGCTGATGTTCCTCAGCTACTGCAAGACGCCTACGATCTTCAATCGCATGCTGGAGCGCATGGTCACCAAGCGCGACGGCTATAGCGACCACCTGCTCCATTTCACCCGTGCCGTCTCCGGCGCGGCCTACTTCGTCCCACCCAGGGCCATGCTGGCGGCCTGGCGCGGCTGAGCCCGCAGCAGGCTGGCGGCAATCGGCAGCGCGCCCGCCACGGTCATTGCCCCCGCCAGGTAGACCGCCTCATAGCCGTAGCCGCTGGCCACCAGGCCCAATAGGGGGCCGGCCACGCCCAACGCCAGGTCAAAGAAGGCCGCATAGGCGCCCAGCGCGCTGCCGCGGCTGGCCGGTACCACCCGCTTGACCGCTTCCACGCCGAAGGCAGGGAAGACCAGCGAGAATCCAAGGCCGGTCAGGGCCGCGCCCGCAAAGGCCAGCCACTGCGTGTCGGCCTGCCACAGCAGAAGCTGGCCCGCACTCTCGATTACCAGGCACACCAGCGCAATGCGTGCGCCGCCCAGCTTGTCCGGCAGGCCGGCCAGGAACAGCCGGGTACCGATATAGGCCGCACCAAAGGCACTCAGCGTGGCCGAAGCGTTTGCCCAGCCGCGGCTGGCAAAGTGCAGGCTGATAAAGGCGGCAATCGCACTGAAGCCCACGGATCCCATCGCCAGCCCCAGGCCTGGCTGCCAGACCGCACCCAGTACCCGGTAGAAAGGCTCACGCACACCGGCCGGCAACGCTACGGTCGGGATCAAACGGCTGATCGCCAGCGCCAGTAAGGGCAGGGTCAGCACCGCCGCGGCGGCGGCCACAAAGCCCAACTGCCCTTGCAGCAGCATGCCCAGCGGTGCCCCCAGGGCAATCGCTGCATACATGGCTATACCCACCCAGGCCATCACCCGGCCGGCATTGGGCAGGCCCACCCGGCCCAGGCCCCAGCTCAGCAGCCCGGTACCGGCCAGGCTTTCTCCTGCGCCCAAGGTCAGCCGACCCCACAGCAGCAGGCCCAGGCTCAGCTCAGCCTGTGCATGGGTGTACGCGGCCAAGAGGTGCAATACCCCGGCAGCTGCAACCAGCCACAGGCCGCGCCGCACTGCCACCGCCGCACCCCGGCTGTCGGCCATCTGGCCGGCGTGGGCCCGGGTCAGCAGCGCCGCCAGCGATTGCGCACCGATCACCACCCCCACCGTCACGGTGCCAAAACCGAGCTGCTGGTGCACAAACAGCGGCAGCACCGGCAGCATGATCCCCAAGGTCAGAAAACAGCAGAACACCAGCAGCGAGATCGGTAGCAAGCGCCCCAATACCTGTGGCTGTGACAGCGTCGCGGTCGCGGCGCCGGAAGAGAGATTGGCCATGATGGCTCCCTTTTCCCTGTCACCCGGCGAGCGGCGGGCACGGGAAAGAATATGAATAATTGCTCGCGTTTTGTTCGAGCAATTATTGGGGCCATGTCCTTCTCGGGCTATTCGTGTTCGTACCGCGTTGCAGTGATCTGCGCAGACCCAGCGACAGCGCGGCTTGCAGGTCTTGTACCGGTCGGCAGGCCAGGGTCTGGGCCGCCCCGGTTCGCATTTGCCGGCGCCCGCGAGAGGCGGGCCTCGCTCGACGCTCTACCCGCAAGCCGCAACAAGGCTAAAATACCCTGTTACCCCACAATCTATATTCTGGACTCCCCATGCCTACGCTGATCTGCGGTTCGGTCGCCTACGATACCATCATGGTCTTCCCCGACCGCTTCAAGCACCACATCCTGCCGGACAAGGTTCACATGCTGTCGGTGTCCTTCCTGGTGCCCGAAATGCGCCGCGAGTACGGCGGCTGCGCCGGCAACATCGGCTACAACCTGCACCTCCTGGGTGGCGAGCCGGTCATCATGGCCACCGTGGGCCAGGACTTCGGCCCCTATGCCGACCGCCTCAAGACGCTCGGCATGCGCCAGGATTGCATCCGCGTGATCGAGGACCAGTACACCCCGCAGTGCTTCATCACCAACGACCTGGACGACAACCAGATCACTGCCTTCCACCCCGGTGCCATGGGCGAGTCGCACCACAACCGCTTCGACCATGTGGCCGGCCTCAAGCTCGCCATCATCGGCCCGGACGGTCGCGACGGCATGCTCACCCATGTACGTGAGCTCAAGGCTGCCGGCATCCCCTTCATCTTCGATCCGGGCCAGGCCATGCCGCTGTTCTCCGGCCCCGAGCTGCTCGATTGCGTCGCCGCTGCCGACTATGTCGCCCTGAACGACTACGAAGCCGCGCTGATGGAAGAGAAGACCGGCAAGGGCATCGCCGACCTCGCCGGCATGGTCAAGGCGCTGATCGTCACCCGTGGTGGTGAAGGTTCCAGCATCTACGTCGGCGGCAAGGAAATCACCATCCCGGTCGCCAAGGCCGCTGCCGTGCTGGACCCCACCGGCTGTGGCGACGCCTACCGCGCCGGCCTGCTGTTTGGTATCGACCAGGGCTGGGACTGGGAAACCACCGGCCGCCTGGCCTCGCTGCTCGGCTCCATCAAGATCGCCAGCCGCGGCGGCCAGAACCACAAGTTCGACCAGGCCAGCCTGCGCGCCGACTTCCGCACCGCCTTCAACGCCGAGCTGCCAGCCTGGTAAGCCAGCCGATCTGCGCTATAGCAAGACAAACGCCGCCTTTGGGCGGCGTTTTTGCACTCTCTCGAAGGCTAGCTCCGCTAGTCTGGCCTACCCTATGCGATGACTTACAAACATTGGAGTGTGTGAATGAAAGCCCGCCGTATCGGTTATTTCCGTGAGTTGCCGCATGGCATGCGGGATGGCCCGAGTTTGATTGAAGCGATAGGTCGCTTCGAGGGTGATCGGACTCAGTTGGTTGCTTATCTATCGGCAGGCGTGCCCTATGTCGTATCCCCGGGTGTAGGGCATGATGTGATTGCCAACGACGGCAGGTTGAGTGGCTGTTATCACACGCTAACCGATGGTTACTGGTTCTGGCCGGCAGATTTGGCCTACTACGTTCAGGAGTATGGTGTTGAGGTACCTAAGGTATTTCTGGATAGCTTGAGCGAGCGTAATTGGGTTCCACCAGACGAAACTGCGGTACAGGCAATTTTAAACGCCGAGACCCCGTAGCCATGATCTGTGGTTAGCTGCCGTGATAGAAATCAGAGGGGCTTGGCGGCTGGCGGCTTGGCGGCTGGCGCCGCAATATCCGCACTGCGTGCGGTTTGGGGTGGGAGTCCGTCCCGCAGCCGGGTTACTTTCTTTTGCTTCGCCAAAATAAAGTAACCAAAGAAAAGGCGACCCCGGGTTCCCCGCCCCACTACGTGGGGTCCCTTCCGCTTCTCGCCAGTCTCGGCCGGAGCGCGAAACTCGGCCACTGCGTGGCCTCAAACAACGCGCCCCGGAAGGCCCCGATCCTGGCTGCGATGCTCAGCGGCTCACACGGGGACCCCAACCCCCCTCCGTAGGTGCCGGCATCAAGCCCCAACGTGTGCAAAGGCGCTGTCCTGTAGGGCGCAATCCCCGCAGGGCATTGCGCCGTATCGTCGCTTGAACCTGCCGCTGCAGGATGGGTTTGCGCGGGTAGAGTTATTTTAAGGCGTGGATTGTTATAGGGCTGCCCGCAATGCTTCCAAAACAGGCCCCGTCTCCGGCCTCACCCCACGCCACACAAAAAACGCCTCGGCCGCCTGCTCCACCAGCATGCCCAGGCCATCCAGCCGCTGGGTCACGCCATGCCGCGCCGCTTGTTGCAGGAAGGCCGTCTCGGTCTTGCCATACATCATGTCGTAGACCAGCAGCTCCGGCCGCCACAGGCTATCCGGCAGCGTGAGTTCCGCGCCGGCCAGGCTCGCCGAGGTGGCGTTGATCACAATGTCGAACTCACCCTTGCCGATGCCATCCAGGCCGCTGCCACGCACTTCGCCAAATTCGCGGAAGTGCGCCGCCAGCGCCTCGGCCTTGTCGGCCGAACGGTTGGCCACGAGGAGGCTGGCCGGCTCTTCGTCCAGCAGCGGCAAGATCACCCCCCGCGAAGCACCGCCGGCACCCAGCAGCAGGATGCGCTTGTCTGCCAGGGTGGTGTGGCGCAATAGGTCGCAAACCAAGCCGGCGCCGTCGGTGTTGTCGCCCACCACGCCCTCGTCATCCAGCCATAGCGTATTCACTGCACCGGCCAGCTCGGCCCGCTCGGTCAGCTCATTGGCAAAGCGGAAGGCCTCTTCCTTGAAAGGCACGGTCACATTGCAGCCGGCGCCGCCCATGGCCAGGAACTGCGCCACGGTGCCGATAAAGTCATCTAGCGGCGCCTCCAGCCGCTCGTACACCAGCTGCTGGCGGGTCTGCTCGGCAAAGGCGGCATGGATCAAGGGGGACTTGCTATGGGCAACGGGGTGGCCGATGACGGCGTAACGGTCGGTCATGTCAGATCAGATGAAGTAGGGAGAGAAAATCAGCTTTGCGACCAGGGCAGGCCGCGGGCCTTCCAGCCGTTGACCTTGCCGCGCTGGCCGGTGGCGTCGCGATCGCCCTCAAAGCCTTCGAGCACGTTGTAGCACTCGGTGTAACCATTGGCCGCCGCCAGCGCGGCCGCCTCGTGCGAGCGGGCACCGCTGCGGCACATGAAGAACAGCGCATCCTCGGTATCCACCTGGTGCTTGAGCTGCTCCATGAAGTTGGGGTTGGGCACCATGCCCGGCCAGCTCTTCCACTCGATCTTCACCGCGTCCACCGGCGCGCCAACAAAGGCCCACTCGGCGCCGCTGCGCACATCCACCAGCTTACTGGCCGGCAGGGTGCGCAAGAGGGTGTGCGCCTCGTCCGGGGTCAGCGCGCCGGAATAGGGCAGCTTCAACTCCTCGGCGCGCGCACGGGCGCGCTGCAATATCTCGTTGGTCAGGCTCATGCTGGTTCTCCGCTGTAGGCCATGCCGCCCTGGGCGGTGGCCATTTGTATAGGGCTTGCTTTGATTATGGCAAAGATCGGCCCGCCGCTGGTGCCTGGCCACTGCCGTTCGTAAGCGTCCGCTCGCGGGGAAGGCGTCATCAAGTCTTCATCCGGCTGAACTAGCCTGCCTCCAGGCAGTCCATGGCAGGCGCTCGCACCAAGCAAGTGCACCAATCCGGTGCTTGTGTGGATTTTGTGTTCTAAAATGGTGCGTCAAGTGGTCTGGTCGTGCCCCCGAATGGCGCGTGGCATGGTGCTCCACCTCGTGGCATGTTTCCTGCTACATTGCTGCCCTGAATGCGGGCAGTCGCGGCTATCGCGCACCCGGTTTCCCCTAGAACAAGCAAGCCCTTTCCGGCCCTTTTGCGGCGCCGGTCCCTTCCAACTTCAGGAGTTATGCAAATGGCGGTCGCCGACGTACTCAAGCTAATCAAGGAAAACGACATTCGTTTCGTCGATCTGCGCTTCACCGACACCATCGGTAAAGAACAGCACGTGACCGTGCCCTCGCACGTGGTCGACGAAGAGTGGTTCGAGCGCGGCCACGCCTTCGATGGCTCCTCGATCACTGGCTGGAAGGGCATTCAGGCCTCCGACATGCTGTTGATGCCGGACCCGTCCACCGCCAACATCGACCCCTTCTATGATGAACCCACCGTGTTCATCACCTGCGACGTGATCGAGCCGGATACCGGCAAAGGCTACGACCGCGACCCGCGTTCCATCGCCAAGCGCGCTGAAGCCTATCTGAAGGCTTCCGGTCTCGGCGACACCGCCTACTTTGGCCCGGAACCCGAATTCTTCATCTTCGACGGCGTGCAGTGGAACGTCGACATGTCCGGCTGCTTCCTGAAGATCACTTCGGACGAAGGCGCCTGGTCCACCGGCAACGATACCGAAGGCGGCAATCACGGCCACCGTCCGCGTGTGAAGGGCGGCTACTTCCCGGTTCCCCCGGTTGACAGCCACCAAGACATCCGCGCTGCCATGGTCATCGCCCTGGAAGAGCTGGGTGTGCCGGTGGAAGTGTTCCACCACGAAGTGGCCAACGCCGGCCAGAACGAAATTGGCACCAAGTTCAGCACCCTGACCCAGCGTGCCGACTGGACCCAGCTGCTTAAGTACGTGGTTCACAACGTGGCCCATCAGTACGGCAAGACCGCCACCTTCATGCCCAAGCCCATCGTTGGTGACAACGGTTCCGGCATGCACGTGCACCAGTCGGTCTGGAAGGACGGCAAGAACCTGTTCGCCGGCACCGGTTACGCTGGCCTGTCCGAGTTCGCCCTGTACTACATCGGCGGCATCATCAAGCACGCCAAGGCCCTGAACGCCATCACCAACCCGGGCACCAACTCGTACAAGCGCCTGGTTCCGCACTACGAAGCCCCGGTCAAGCTGGCCTACTCGGCCCGTAACCGCTCGGCCTCCATCCGCATCCCGCACGTGGCTTCCGACAAGGCCCGCCGTATCGAGGCCCGCTTCCCGGATCCGCTGGCCAACCCCTACCTGGCCTTCTCGGCACTGCTGATGGCCGGTCTGGACGGCGTGCAGAACAAGATCCACCCGGGCGACCCGGCAGACAAGAACCTGTACGACCTGCCGCCGGAAGAAGACAAGCTGATCCCGACCGTGTGCGCCTCGCTGGACGAAGCCCTGGATGCCCTGGACAAGGATCGCGAGTTCCTGGTCCGTGGTGGTGTGTTCACCAACGAGTGGATTGATGCCTACATCGAACTGAAGATGAACGATGTGAACAAGATCCGCATGACCACGCACCCGATCGAGTTCGACATGTACTACTCGCTGTAAACTTTTGGGCTGTCTAAGACAGTCCGAGAGCGTCCAAGAAACCCGCGTAGGTATTGCCTGCGCGGGTTTTTCCTTTCCGTGGACATCCCGCTGAATCCAGCCAAATCCGGACAGCTTTTCCCCTGTTGAATCCCCGTTTTAGAATCTGAAGAACAAGACAACGAAAAATAGTGGACAGCCATGGCGCTGACGGAGCTGCAATGCGGGAAGGCGAAGCCAACGGGTAAGGACTACCAACTGGCCGATGACAGGGGGCTATCGCTCGTTGTACGGGCCAAGGGCGTAAAGCTGTGGGATATGAGTACCGTATCGACGGGAAGAAAACCAAATGTGGCGAAGCTACCCGCGTCTACGGCTCAGTACCTACCGTCGGCTAAGGCGCGCAGCAAAAAATTTATATTCATAAAATCAATGCGTTTTGATAAAAGTCGGGACGATAGCCTCAATGTTCTGCTTTCTTTGCGCCTGCAATAGTATCGTCACCTCATAAGGAAACTTTCTAATCAAGCCACCGACAGTCAATGCCCCGATTTTTGCGATGTGACAAGTCCCGGTCGAACATACCATAATGCGTCGATGCTGCATGGATAGAGGTCGACCGAAGCGTCGGCGGGGGGGGGGGTATGAGACTGCCTGGAACGCTTCTACACGCGTCATGACAACGCTCAGCAACCGGTCTTGGCCATCGGCAGATGGAGCATTCATTCTCACGGTGAATGCAGGGAGTGGCCACAATTATTGTATTTATTAGAAAATAAAGCCACGCAAGCATGGCCATCGTAAGTTGCCGCTAGTGCGTAAGGGGACAAACAGTGCCCCCAATTTATAAATCCTTTCCCTGCCTATAAATAGCAAGGCACCGGAAACTGTTTCTGGAAATAATTATGAAGTTAATATTCGTAGCAAGTGGTCTTATTTGTTCCGCCGTCGCTTTTGCCGGAGACACCCTTCCGGTGGCAACTTCAATTGCACGGGAGGTTATTGTCAGCGATACCCAAACCGTTGCCTCCCCCACCGCCTCCTTCCGTTTTGTTGGCGATATCGACGCCAGCAACACCAATGTCAGATTCCAAATGCAGTATTCGCTGGATGGCGCTGCCGTCTGGAAGAGTGCCGGGCTTGCGGGCCACATCAAAATAGCCAACGGTGTTACCGGTAATCAGGTACTGCAAGGCAATGCAGCGGGGCAGTTCAAAGTCGAGACGCTCGCGCTGAGCGATGACGGTAAGACCCTGTTCGCGACCCTGCTGGTCAACGCCGGCACCGCGGTGATCAAGCAACCCGTGATTTCCATTTCATCGGGTAGCACGGCCGAGTCGCCCACCATCGCGAATCTCAAGCAGGTGGTCGGCACCCTTGATCGTTGCGACACCGACGTGCGCAAACTGAGCGTGAACATCAAGCACTATGTGGCCCTCAGCAATCCCGCAATCCTGGCGACAGATGCCAACGCAACCCCCAGCGAGCACTTGACCCCGGGCGCACGCGTCTCTTTTGCCCTGCTCACCTTTCCGACGAACCTGCAGATCCGGGTCCGGCCGGCGAGCGGCAACGCCAACTTGTCGGCGAACAACGGCTACACCGAGTTTACCGGCAGCGCCACCGGCGTAGATGCCGATGGCAACCCCTCGTCATTTGTAGGGCCCAGGCTGATGAACCTTGGTACGGTCCGCGTCATTCAGAACGCGCTGGCCTATGATCTGGACCTGATCCATCAATACCGCCTGACGGGGATTTCGATCAACGACGGTATCGTAGCCACCGCGAGTGCCAGCCTGCAGGATGGTCATATTGAGGCAGAACGGCTGGACGTGGTGGTCAACGCATCGCCGACGCCCGCCCGAGGAGGGAAACTGTTCCTCTCCTCGGACCAGAATTGCGGCACTGAAATTACCGGTAGCGCAGTCACCTTCACCAGCAATCAATCCAGCGGCCCGGTCACGCTGTCGGTCCCCACGGCACAATTGGCCAGTGCCTTGGGCCCGGACTTGCTGGTCGGTAGCAATGCAAAGCCCATCAACGTTTGCTACGACGTTTCCGGCGCTGCCAGCATCCCCAGCACCAACTTCAATGTATCGTCTGCTACCTTGGTCAAAGCCAGCCAGGGCAGTACCGCAGCCATGGAGCAAAACAACCGCTGTGACGGTGCCCTGTACAACCTAGCAGGCTCACTGAAGATCGATGTCCGCAACTATGCGGCAGATCAACGTGCGGATGGCTGGCGATCGATATTACGCCTCATCAACGCCAGCGAGACCCGTACGGCGGAAGTGTATGGTCAATACATTCTGTCCAACGGTAACTATGGCAAGTGGGGCAAGCTGATTACCCTTGCTCCCCGCGCTGTTGCCCTGCTGACACCAGAAGATGTTGCAGCTGCGCTGACCCAAGCACCTACCGTAACGGGTGCGGCGGACAACATTCCGCCGTCGAAGAACGGCCCTGCCCCGCGCCTGCGCATCATGACGGACACCAGTGATAGCCTCCGGGTACAGAACTATCTTTACAACCCGATTTCGCAGAACTTTATCGAAGCCTCTTCGATGCAGGGCGCGGATAGTGCTACCGATGCCGGAAGCGTGCAGCGACTCAACCAGGATGCGCAATCCGGACTGAACGGCGGACGTTAATCGCTAATTTTGCTGAAATACGCTTGGGGAGCTTAAAAGGCACCCCAAGCGTTTTATGCGGCCTCGTTGTAGGCGGGCTGCCGATCTTTTCGATTTTCAGACCGGAAATCATTAGGATGTACCTCTGCGAGCCCTCTTTCCAGGGGCACGCGGTGCGGAATATACATGCGATGTGGGATATATAAATGCAACAAAAAAATAGCGCTGCCGTGATTGGCATGTTTGGGTCAATTCAGGCCCTTAGGGTACTGGCTGCGTTTCTCGTCGTCTTTATGCACTCCATATTTTTCCTGTATGGCGAGGCCGGCGCGAGAAGCATGGCGGAGCCCATGCTTTGGAATGCGCTACACCTCAATGTGATCGGGGGCGCCGGTGTGCATATATTCTTTACCATCAGCGGCTTTGTCATTGCGATCCAGGCTTTGCAGTCTGGCGGCCGTGGTGCGCTCGAGTTCTTTGCGCGACGCATCGTCCGCATCGTCCCGCTGTATTGGATACTCACCCTCTTTGTCTGGCTGACGAGTGCCAAGGGCAGCGTGCCCGACGCCGTACTGATCAAGTCCCTGCTATTTATCCCGGTTGATAGCTACTTCCCGCTGCTTGGAGTGGGCTGGACGCTGAACTACGAGATGTATTTCTATCTGCTCTATGCCTTGCTGGTAGCCTGGCTGGGGCTGAAGCGGTGCTGGCTGGCGCTCGCCATGGCCGGCGTTGTGCTGATCAACATCACCAGCGCCGGAAAATACGCAACCGTCCTGGGCAATCCCATCGTGATCGAATTCTGCGCCGGGATGGCCGCAGCCTTTCTTTATAAGAACGGATATGTAGCCCGCTTTGCAAAAGCCATCGCACTGATAGGCCTGCTTGGCATGGCATCCACCGCCCTGTGGTTCGTGCCCGATACCGTCTGGGCGCTGAATGCGGTGATCTATTGGGGAGTGCCCTCATTTTTCCTTGTGCTCGGTGTCGTGGCCATGGAAAAGTCCGGGGCCGGCTTCCTGAACGGCAAGGTGATCTATTTCCTCGCAGATATCTCCTATGCCTTCTATCTGGTTCACGTCATCGCTTTCCGTTGGCTGGTGCCAGCAGCAATAGAACACATCGTGATTCCTACAGGCGCAAGGCTCGATCTTGCCATTCCGGTCTTGATCGTCACATGCTTGCTCTTGGCGGCGCTGCTGCATATCGTCATTGAGCGCCCCCTGGGCAAGGCCGGCAAGTCGCTGATCAAACAGGTAAAGACCCGTTACCTGCGCGCGCCGTCCAACGTAGCGCCGTCCTACCCCTTGGCGTCCAAGAAAGTATCCTAAGCCGTCCATGGGGCTTTGCGGCACATCGCACCGATCGATTGCAGATGGACTGGCGTGGACTGCCAGCAGTCCGCCAAGGGGGCCAGAAAGCAATGCCCGAGTGCCTAAGTGGGCATCGCCTTGGCACATCGAGGTGGCGCACGGACGATCGCAAAACCTGAACTGCAAAAGAAAAACCCGCATCATCATGATGCGGGTTTTTTATCGGGCTCTCGGTTTACACCCAGCCGGCTCGCTACTCGTAAATCAGCACATTGGACTGCAACCTGCCTTGCTGATCGGTACCGCCGAATATCAACACACGGCCATCCGACAGCCGTTGTGCGGTATGCCCGTAGCGTGCCAAAGGCATGGTCGCGATCGTTTTACCACCGGTAGCGCTAATACGGAATGCTTGGCCAGTCGTGGTCGTTGCGTCTATCAGGCCCCCAAACATCAGCACATCGCCGCTACCTAGCGCAATCCCCGCGCTATAACCCACACTGGTCGGAAGATCAGGCAGTGCGGCAACCGTGGCGGAGCCGGGCACGTATTGGTAGGCGCTCTTGAAGCTCGCACTGGTGGTCTGGTTCACGCCACCCAGCAGCCAGATGCTGGTATCAGGCTTGGTCAGAGCGAGCTGTGCGGCGGGTAGCTCCGCCGGGCCGCCAGGCAAGGGGCTGAAGCTGTTGTTGGCGGGGTCGAATACCTCGGTGTACTGGGCGTTATTACCGTCGGTATAGCCCCCCGCGATCAGCACCTTGTCGTTGGGGAGCAGGCTGGCCGAATGATAGGAGCGCGCCGTGCCCATGGGTGTGGCGGTAGGCGTAAATACCTGCGTAACCGGGTCCCAAAGTTCGGCGGTGTTGGTTATCTTCGAGCTGGCGTCCGCCGTACGGCCGCCGGTGATCAGCACCCGTCCATCCCGGAGCGCCGTTGCCACGTGCCCTATCCGGCTGCTACGCATGGCACCCAGGGCTTGGCTGATGCCGGTGTTCAGATCCAGCAGCTCCGCCGTCGCACCATTGGCGAGGCTACGGTTCCCGCCGGTTATCAACAGCTTGCCGCTCGACAACAGCGTCATCTGGTGCTCGGAGCGCCCATTCTGGAGCGTGGCAACCTGACTCCAGCTCTGGCTCGCCATGTCATAGCGGTTGACCTGGGTAGATAGGCCCCCATCGCCACGGTTTCCGCCACTGACCAGCACGCTACCGTCAGAGAGCAAGGTGGTGGCCTGCTGCACGATGGGGAAGCCCGTCGCAGCGGTGCGATAGCTGTTACGGAAATCGACCGCAAGGTTCACCGTCGCTACAGGCGCGCTGTTTCCCTGCCCCAAGATAAGCCGGTACTGCGTGGCATCGGTCAGCGGCGAGGTCTTGACGGCCACCCCGCTTTTTACCACTCCTATGCCGGGCTCTATGCGTGCAACGCTACCGGTAAAGGTCGGTATCAGCGTGGCAACCTCGCCCACATAATAATTGCTGCGGTCAGCGCGTAGCGATCCGTTTCCACTGCCCCCCGAATCACCGCCGGAGTTATCGTCACCCGCCGAGTTACTGACCGTGCAGGCCGCGAGGGAGAGCCCGATGACAAGAAAGAAGCCGAGATATTTGATTTTCATGGCATGCATAAAAAATGTCCGTAGAAGTTGACCGCGTCGCCTATGGACACAGACCCGGGCATTTATATCCCCGGGACAATATCTCCCAAGCCACGCGCATCATGCACCTAGAAGGTGATGGCCTTTTGTTCTTCCAGAATATTGGTTGCAAACGGGCTGACGTCTGGCAGGGGCGGCAAGCCACCTTCCGGCACCGTTTTATCCAGTGCTATTTCGTGAAAGTCTTTCAGCAACCAGGTATTGGTATGTTGGTCTGGCGTAATCGTAAAGGTGGCTCGCCAACCAAATTGCCCCCCTTTGGGGGCCAGGGTAATCACGGTTGTCATGGCCGGAAAGAGTACCGGCGTATGTATCTTCAAGAGATCGGCACCGGAGAACTGCCCCACGATGGGCTTAACCAGTTGCGCCATCGCAATGGCGTCCAAGCCTTCTCTTGCGGCGATCAGTGACTTCGCATCCTGCTCGGACATCTTCAATGTGGCCACCAGGGTACGCCATGTCGCGGTGGCAGGGTTGAGCCCCGTCTCATCGGCGAGTACCGTGTTATCCAATATGCCGCCCCCACCCCAAAGAGAAGCCTCATCCTTCCAGCCGTAAACCCGCTGCAACTCCTGGGTCGACACCAAGGGCAAGTTGCGCGGTGGGAGCAACTTCTTTTCCTTGTAGTCGTCCGCCTCCGCGCCTTGCAGGCGACGTAGCGAGTCCGCATCGACATAGTCTTCGAGTGCATCGATCAGTGCGGCGGTGCGGTTGATCGGTACGCCGTAGCCCACCAACAGTTGCTCGGTGGTTGTACGCTCAGCGGTCCGCAAATTCACCAGCCCACGGGCGTCCTGCAGCGATACGGCAATCTTGCCGCCGGTGTCATACCAGCGGCCATCCAACCGTATGGCTACCGCGTCACTGCCGATGCCGATAGGCGAACGCTTGGTGGTGGACAAGGTGTAGATGATCCGCGCAAGCTCATCCCTCGCCTGCCGCTCCTGCTCCGTATAGGCTTGCTCAGCGGCAGCCAGACGAATCGCAGTCGTAATCTGCTGGCTGATATAGGCACCCGCCATGGTCAGCAAGGCCAAGGCGGCGATGGTCATGACCAGCACATAGCCGCGCTGTCTGGAAGGGCGCAAATTTGAACGGCGGTTCACAAAACGCTTCATGGAATCCTGCTCACGCAATGCCATCAGCTACCTGGCGCTGTAAATGGCGCGGGTGACTGTTGCTTTATCCAAGGCTCGGCATCCAGGCGTATCCAGTAATAGTCCAGCGCGCTATCGTCACTGCGCCGGCCGACTTTCAAGGCAACCGCGCGCGGCAGTCGTTCCGTGGCTTGCTCCGCACTGGTCCAGCTATCGAGCAGCTTCCCTGCCCGATTTTGATAGCTGAAGGCGGCATTGGCGTCAGGCCAGCTTGCCAACACGATATCGGCGTCGCCCGCTTGATAATGCAGGGCCATCTCCCCGCTCTCGTTACGTTTGAGGAGCAGGTTCACCAACTCCGGCGCGCCATTCGATTCTCCTCGTAGAGAACGAACCGCCAGCCCATGAAAACCCTCTGGTTTACCTTCAAAACCGTCCGGCGCCTCCCGCTCCAACGGTTGCATGCTGGAGGCAATTTCATGCAGCCAGAGCTGCCTGCGGGCGTGCAGCTCTCCTTCACTGACCTCGTTGACCAGCTTCACCCTGACTTGCAGGATGTAATAGGACGCCCCCATCAGCAGCGTCATGACCAAGGCGGTGATCGCCAACGCCACCATGATCTCGATCAGGGTGAAGCCCTTGCTGATGCGCGCTATACCGTGCCTACGCATACTCAAATCGGGGACTTGAAGTTCCGTACCAGGGGCGCGCGCAATACCAGCGCACTGCTATCAAACCAGAATTGCTCTTCTGGCTCGGTCCTGAATACTTGGTACTGATATTGAAAGAGCACAATGTCGTGCTCCCCATATCCTCTCGGATAGCCGGATTGCGGGTTGCTCGCCAATTGCTGGCCTTTCCAGCGAATCAAGATACCCCCGACCTTGGCCTCCCCCTCGGCGGGGAGATCTTCCGGCGCGGACCGCATCCAATCCTGGCTCAATTTGACGGCCTGCATACGATCATATTCTTCGCGCAAACGGCTTACCGAGCGCAGGCCACCCTCCACCCATAGAATGACGGCAACGCCTACCGAAGTGACTAGCACCAAGGCAACCAGCACTTCCAGCATGCCAAAGCCACGCGCCCGATGTAGTACGCTCACTGCGTTGCCTCTGTAACCGTACAGCCCGGCCCCTCGATCAGAAAGGTCGTGGCAAGCTCACCCTTGGCTTTGAATACGGTGACCGTACTCGAGGTGCAAACCTGGGAAGTGGAGATCGCCAGGGCGGGCTCAAACTTGGCGCCCCAGCCCGGAGGAAGCGTCAACAATTCCTCATTGCCCAGCTGCCAATTGTCGCTGATCTCGTCCACCTTGATAGGCTGGCCAAGCAGGCGAGCCCACCGTGGCAGCTGTACCAATTGGGATCGGAACTGATCGGTCGCGAATCTGTCCCCTGATGTTTCCAGCTGGCCCAGGAAATTTGGGCCAACAAAACTCATCAACAAGGTCAGTATCGTCAGAACGACCAGCATCTCCAGCAGGGTGAAGCCCGTGGCAGGCAGCCTAGACATCCTGAACGTTATTTCGACGGGGTTTCTGTGCTGCTTCCAGCACTTTGCAGGCCGATGTCGGCATCATCGCCATCGCCCCCTTCTTTGCCGTCCGCACCGTAGGAATAGATCGCATAAGGCTTGCCGTTCGGGCCGGGTATGACGTACTGGTAGGGGTTGCCCCAAGGATCATCGGGCACTGCTTCTTCCAGATAAGGGCCGCGCCAACGCTTGGCCAGCTTCTCGTCGGCTGGACGGTTCACCAACAGCGTCAAGCCACCCTGGTCGGGCGTGGGGTAGGCGCTGATATCGAGGTGCATGGTTTCCACGGCCCCCTTCAATAGCCTGATCTGTGTTGCCGCTGTCTGCACTTTGGACCGGTCAATGTTTTTCCACAGGCGCGGACCGACCAGGCTCACCAACATCCCGATAATCACCAACACAACCAGCATTTCAAGCAAGGTAAAACCTTTGCTCCGGCCTCTCGCAATTTCGTTCCTATTACCCGGCATCTTCATCAACATTACAGTTTCACCTCAGACAATGTGGACATGGCCAATACCACCCCAACCATGACGAAACCAATTACCAGGCCCAGCAATAAAATGCTGGCCGGCTCAATCAACGACACCATGCGCCGTTGCGTGGATTGGTTTTTGTTGCTCCAGTATTGAGCAACATGATGCAGCATAGGGCCAAGCTCACCCGACTGTTCGCCAACCCTCACCATCGATAGCGAGGTCGGCTCCAGCAGCTGCTGGTGTTCAATAGCCTGGGACAGCCGACGGCCGCGGTTTACTTCGCTACGCACCTTGTCCAATTGGGCCGCGGTATTGCCCAGGCGAACCGCGCCCGACGTCAGCTCGAGCGCAGACAGAATGGCCACCTTGCTTTCCAGCAGCATGGCGAGCGAATTCGTCCAGCGAGCGGTTTCCCCACTCTTGATCCAGTCGCCAAGAATGGGCATGTGTGCGGCCATCTCAAGCAATCGAAGCTTCAGCTTCGGGTTGCGTATCGCGGTAACGAACAAGACAACGACAAGCACCAGGCCGATCAATGTCTGCACAAAATAGGCATTGAAAAACATACCCAGCTTCAGGACCAGGGATGAAATCCAAGGCAGGCTATCCATGCGCCCTTTGAGCAGACCGGCAAAGCGCGGCACAACAAACGAGAAGATAAACAGGATAGCCACCGTGCCTGTGCCGACAAGGATGGTGGGGTAGACCAGCGCCTCTCTCGTTTGCGAGCGCATCTTGGCGTCGAAGTCCATCTGATCTGCGGCGCGACCAAGCGCCATGCCGAGATTACTGGTCGCCTCACCCGCCCTCACCATTGCCAAGACATAGACAGGTAAGGCCAGCTTGGCCTTATCGAGTGCGGTCGAGAAGCCATCACCGCCGCGTATGGCGCTTACCATGCGTTCAAGTGGCTCGTACAAAGGCGTGGCGGCGTTTGCATCCTTCAGCGTGGCCAGGGCGTCGGCGAGGCTGATGCCCGCATTGGCCATGGTGGCGAGCTCGCGGATCAGTACGACCAAGTCATCATGCGAAACCTTGGTGCGACGAAAGCCGGCGTTCGGTGCGGACGCACTCCGTTCTTCCAGCTGAAAGACGACCAACCGTCGCTCCTCCAACTGGCGCAAAGCGTCTTCACGCGACTCCGCCTGGATATGCCCAGACTCAACCCTGCCATCCGGGCTGGCTGCGCCAAATCGGTATTCAGCCATGCCCACGCTGCCCATACATAGATATGCCGTCCGCGAATTGAGACGCCGATTGCGGGTAAAGGTTCACGCTCACTCCGCCACGCTATTGGAGAAGGCGGTCCCCGCCACCGCAAAGATCTCCTCCAGGCTGGTCAGGCCCCGAACGGCCTTCAACATGCCATCTTCGTAGAGAGAGCGGAAATCATCCTGCAGGGCGCCAAGCAATTCCTGGTGCGATGGAGACGGTTTGCTGAGGGTGGCCCGAATACCATCCGTCGCGGAAAGCAATTCGTAGATCGCATGCCGCCCCCGGTAGCCGGTGCCACTGCATGCGCTGCACCCCACTGGCTTGCGAAATTGCCACTGGCTCGCCGGCACGCACAGCTTATTGAGGGCCTTCTTTGCATAAGCCGGCAACAGATTACTGGGATCATAGGGTTGTGCGCAGCTGTTGCAGAGTTTACGCACCAAGCGCTGGGCAATAATGCCCCGAACCGTGGCCCCAACCAGAAACTGTTCTACACCAAGGTCGACAAGGCGAAGGAAGGCCGTGGCGCTATCGTTGGTATGCAGTGTCGAGAGCACGCGGTGACCCGTCAGCGAGGCCTGTACCGCAATGCGCGCAGTTTCCACGTCTCGAATTTCACCAATCATGATGGTATCGGGGTCGTGGCGAAGAATAGAGCGCAGTGCCGCCGGGAAAGAAAAACCAATATCGGTATTGACCTGGAATTGCGTGACGCCATCGATTTTATATTCGACAGGATCTTCCACCGTGAGGATACGTTCACGCTCCCGATCACAAGCAGACAAGGCCGCATACAAGGTCGTGCTTTTACCCGAACCGGTCGGCCCGGTCACCAGGATGATGCCATCCGGCAAGCTCATCCATTCTTGGAACTTGCTCAGATGGTCAGGCTCAAAACCGACGCTATCCAAGGCAAAGCGCTTGTTTTGCGACACCGGCAACAAACGCAGCACCAGCGACTCACCAAATACGGAAGGGATGACGGAGACTCGGATATCTACCTCGACCCCGCCGGCACGGCCAGAGAAACGGCCATCCTGGGGCAAGCGTCGTTCTGCAATATCCAGCCCGGAAACCAGCTTGATCCGGCTGACCACGGCATCAAAACGCTCACGCGGGTAATGCTCGGTGGACTGCAGCTGTCCATCAACCCGATATCTAACCGTAAACCCATACTCCAGGGGCTCAACGTGTACGTCGGAGGCCCCCTTGTCATTAGCCCGCGCTAGCACGGCATTGACCAACTCCACAACCGGCGCGTCTTCAGCCAGTCGACGTAAGTCCTGATCCCCCGCTACCGGGTCAGCCCCTTGCCGGTACACCTCAACCAACAGGCGCTCAAAGTCACGCTGCGCTATCAGGGCCCATTCATACTTGCCCTGCAAGGTCAGTTGCGTATCCAGCAACTCCAGCAGGCCAGAGTTCAGCGGATCACGGCAAATGATCTGCGGTACATCATCGCCACGCGGCAGCAACACAAAGCTATAACGTTCCGCCAACGCCCGACTAATCCGATATTGCTGATGGCTCGCCCGCAACAAAGGCGCCGCATCCTGCTGCTCCGCCAAATTAAATACTGGATATCCCAACTGCTGGCTCAACGCTTCCAGCAGCGTGAACTCCGAAATCAACCCCAACCGAATCAGTATGGCGCCCAAACGATCGCCCTGACTCTCTCTCTGCAGCGCCAAGGCGCGCTGCAAGGAGGATTGATCTAGCGCCTCTCGGGCGATCAGGATCTCGCCTAGGCGGGGGGCAAGCATTGCAGACACGTTAGAGAGCACTCGTTGATTGAAGGGTTGGATTTTACCTTGGCATGTAACCGCCGCTTACTATTAGACGTAAAAAAACCGGGGAGCGAGCTCCCCGGTTTTCAGCCAATAGCCTTGCGGTTAAAAGCTTAGTTACCGCCGTTCAGGCCCTTTTGAGCATCTTGCTCTTGGTACTGACCTTCGTTGGACGGAGCACGATCGGCCGAGCCGGTGAAGTCAACACCTTGGCTGCCCGAGGCTTCGATGAAATTCTTCGAAGCGGGGTTGTACAGGTAGTTCTGCACACGCAAGGTGTCGCTGTTTTCGCTGGTGATACGCAGTCGCGGTGCATCGCCGGTAGTGCCAACAGCGGTGGTGGCGTTGTTTGCAGTAACCGAGTGAGCAGGTGCATTGATCAGCTTGGCATCCACAACATCCGGGGTCAAGTTCAGCACAGCACGCGGGGCCAGGGTAGCAAGCTTGCCCCACTTGCCGTACAGGCCATTCGAGTGGATGTACTGACCGTAAACATCAACGGTACGAGTTTCACTCGGGTTGATCAGACGCAGAACGCTCAGCCAACCATCTGCGCGAGCAGTCGAAGCATAGTTACGAACATCAATCTTCACCGAACCCGACAGAGCGTACAGCGGACCCTTACAGAAGTTGTTTTGTTCGTTCAGGTCAGTACCTGCAGCAGCCTTAACCAGGGTAGCCGAATCAACATAGAACGAGCTGCCCGGGACAACTGCGGTAGCGGCGGCTACGTTGTAGCAAACGTGAACCGGGTTGGTACCAGCAGCACCGAACGCGGCGTTAATGCCAGCGGTCGGGATGGTCAAAGTAACAGGGCCAGCCGCGTTTGTGGAAGTGATTGCAACGTTAGATCCAGCGATCGGAGCGGTACACGATTCGTTGGTCGACAAGAACATCGCGCCGCCGACCACGAAACCTTGCGAAGCGGAGACCTTGACGTCGAAGCGGGAAACTTCAACTTGACCGTTGTTGACAGCAGCAGTAGCAATGCCCTTCACACCGGCGGGAGCAGTGGCATTGTTCAGCATGTACTGGTTAGCCAGATTGCTGTCGTAGCCTTGAGCATTTTGCTTCAGAGTCAGCGAGCCCAGGTTGGCCAGGGTTGCGCCTTGGAACGACTGGAACACGCCGTTTGCGTCAGCAGCGTTCGGAGTCGCATCAGCGGTACCGGTGAAGTCCACATTGCCACCAGCAACGCGCAGCTTGGCATCCGGACCAGACTTGGTAACATTAACCAGCAGGTTGGTCGGGAAGGTGATCAGCGTGGTGGTGTTGGCGGCGGCAGGACGCTTGTGCTCATCGGCGGTAGCGGTCACGTCAGTTGCCAGGGCGGAAGGATCGGACAGCGCAACATAGTGCTTAACGTCAACCGGCAGAACCTTAACAGCGGTATCACACTCGGCCACATCGCCAACAACCTTCTTCAGGTTCACGATGGTGGGGTTGTTTGCAACGACAGCACTTTGCGAAATTGCAACGATAGGCTGCTGTACCAGACCAGTTGCAACGGGCACCGAAATGGTAGCAAACAGTGTCTTTTTATCGGCGCTCAGAGCCAGGGTAGTGACGGTGAAGTCAGTACCGTTAACCAGAGCTGCAGCGGTAATGCCGTTGGTAACCGACACGTGCGCGATGTTGCCAGCAGTATTCCAAGTGGCGTCGCCACCCAGGGTGAACTGGACTTGGAAAGTTTGCACTTGGAGGCGAGCGTCAACGTCACCGTTGAAACGGTAGGCAATCGACGGCGAGGTTACGGCCTGGGTGTCCGTCGTGATTACTTCACGAGCGATCGACACCGAGGATGCTTGGATTTGACCGGCGAAGGCCGAATTGGCAGCAATAGCGGCCAACGCACCCACAACCAGGCGAGAGATCAGTTGTTGTTTCATTTCTTTGAGGTCCTCAGAAAACATTAATGCCTTCGAATGCATGCCAACCCTAGCAGTAACGTTGCGCATGCCGCCTGATTTTTTGGCTGCGCCATATTAACCGCACGGGCCGACCCATGCAACTTTGTTTGCCGGGCAATGCCACTTCACATGTTTCGGCCGTAACGACCTACCACACTTGTGCAGCGACTGCGACTGCGACAGAAAGGGTTGCTGTCCTTGCAGAACAGACACCGCAAGCATTGACCCTGTGCCCTGCATTACTAAGTCGCTGCGTCCGAGCTTAATGCATACGCTGGATATATGCCAAGTGACTCGTGCAATGGCACATGCAGCCTCTCGGATGGCTGCTACTGTTTTGGAGACGGCAGCCGCCAAGCAGCAGGTCAAGCTGCTTGGGCTGCTATATTATAATGCCCTTATTAAACAATGACTTGTTGAGGGTCGGCCTCAGTCCCTTCCTTGGTCAACAAAGCCTCAAGATGATTGGAGTGTGAATTTTCCGGTAAGCGATGTTGCACGGTAGCAACGTGAGTTTCGCCCCGGCCCTCCCCCCTCCTAATGCAAAGCCCCGCCAAGGCGGGGCTTTGCAGAGATCAAGCAGCTGATCAGCGCTTGATTTTGAGCGCTTCTAAAAGCTCCTTCTTCAGCGCCTCGTCGGTAACCTGCCCTCCGGGCCCAAGCGGCTTGAGTGGCGGATCCACAGGGGTGGGAGACAAACTACTTGAAAATGCTGAATCTCCCGCCTTCGGAGCTGCCGCTGTTGCGGCATCACTGGGTAACGGTGCCAGCGACTGTGGCGAGGAGTCGGGCAGAACGGGCGCCGGCGATGGTGACGCCCTAAGCACATAGGGTTTGGCGATTTTTCGCGCCGATCCTTCTGCTGCTTCAGCTTGTGCTTGCGATTCTCGCGCCAAAGCGTTTTTGGATACCAGTGGGGCGCTCCACGGCAAGCGCTTACGAACTGCATCTACGATCGACTGCGCATCAAAGTCATCATCGATCGCGTAAGCAGTGATCAGAATCACCAGTTCATTACGAGTTGAGCCATCGCTACGGGACTTGAACAGGTTCCCTAGCAGCGGAATGTCTTTGGCGTAAGGGACCCCGGTGTCGGTGTTGTTACGATTGTCCGTGAGTAGCCCCCCCAGGACAATGGTGTTCCCGTCCAGCGCGGTTAGCTTGGTATCTACCTTCCGCGTAGAAATCGATGGTGTCAACGTCTGGCCGGCCGAGTTCGTTTTGACGTTGCTAACTTCCTGCGAAATGTTCAAATCAATTCTGCCACCGTTTCGAACCACCGGCTTCACTTTCAAAATCACGCCGGTGTTTCGATACTGGATTGTTTGCACCAGATTGGCAGCAGTGGTTGAGCCGGTCGTGGTGCTGGTGCCTGTACTTTGAGTGGACGTAATTGTAGGCACTTCATCACCAATAGATATTGTCGCCTCTTCGCCACTGCGGGTCATAAGTGACGGATTGGATAGCAACCTAGTCTTAGTAGTCTTTGCCAACGCATTTAGCAGCATGTTGGCATTCCCGCCATTTAGCGTCATAGAAAGCCCGCCTATACCTGAGGTTCCCAGGTTGCCAATAGTTCCAATGGTGCCTTTATACTCACCAATTTTTAGCTGATTCAACATCCATTCAAAACCAAAGTTTACCGTGTCCTCCAATTGAATTTCGGCAACCGAAACGCTGATTAGCGCGCTTTTTGAGGGGCGATCGAGCTCCTTCAGCAAGCCATACCATTGCTGATACTCGGAAGATGAGGCCTGCAAAATGATACTGTTGGATGCCTTGTCTACAACAACCCGAGAGTTCAGGCGCCCTGCCGCAGCCCCTCCTCCTTGCGCAGAGGTTGAGTTGCCTACTGGCGAAGCTGCCTGGACTGAGCCGCCACCCATTATCTGTGAAAGCGTATTTGCGATATCGGACGCATCCGCATTCCTAACGGGGTAGATAAAATAGTTGCTATTACGAACCTCCGTAGGCTGATCTAGCTCTTCAGCCCAGCGAAGTACGTGATCCAACGTGTTCTGATTATTTGAAAAAACAACGATTGAATTGATAGGGCCTATCGGCAACAGAATGATAGGCGCCTGAGAGCCCGGCTGATTACCCGCGAAGTAGCCTTCCGAACCCAGTACATCTGTAAGTCGCTTTGTAAGCTCTTCCGCAGACCAATAAATCGGAACAATCCGGACGCTGTTTCGCCCGCGCATTAATGGCTGGTCGAGAGCAATCACCGCTTGCATCGCGGCAGACACATTCGCGGGGGAGCCACTAAGAATCAAGGCATTTCTTGTTTGATCATCAAGAACAGTAACTTTTCCGGTAAATGTATTCCGTATAAAGCTCGTTGCGCTGGTTACATTGGTGTTTTCCAGCTCAACAATGTGGAACTGTGGGCGTAGTGCCTCGGGAACCTCTGGTAGCGCGCGGCCGCGTCTAACCTCCGGCAGCGAACCGGAGTCCGCACTATCGGCAACAAAGCGCACTAAACCAGGCAATTCTTGCACCGTGACACCATATGCGCGTAAAACCGTCTTAGCAGACTCGAAAAGCTGAGAAGGTGTTTGCGGCTTATCTGCGCGCATACTTACCAAGTCTCGACGCTGCTGCACCGCAGGGTCGATTGCAATCGTACGCTTTAGTACAACACCGAATACAGAATCAATAAACTGTGGCAACGGCATACCGTTAAACACCACGGTAGCAACCTTTCCCGGCTCATCAGGTATGCCTTGGGGTTGAGAAATTCTCGGCGCCTTGGGCTGAGTAGTAACCGCAGCGACGGGGGTTTCGTAGAATCGATTCTGGTCGGTAGGCCGTCCATCAGCTTCAACCTTTGTGACAGAGGACGAGCGTCCCCGCTCAATGGGCTCGCGCTGCACGCCTTCCATCCACGGTGTACCGGCACATGCACAAAGAACGCTACTTGATACAACCAGCGAGACCAATGTTTGGCTCGACATTTCACTCCCAAAGCGAAGAGCTGTATCGCTTTCAACTTGAGGCTGGGATTTAAGTAGTCGCATTACTATTGGATTTCCATTGTTCAGGGTTGTTCAATTGAGCACATGTACGGCTTGGCTACCGCCAGACGAGGGCTTAACCACAACTTCCGAGGTACTGATTCGAAGCAGCTTGCTACCGTCAGGCAGCGTGTCGCCTGCCTTGAAGGGCTTGACTTCGCCACTGGGTGAGCTCAGCAGAATAAATGCCCCCGCCGCTTCCTTGACGATCGCGACACGCGACCATACCTCGGCCTGCGGTTTTGCCGAGCCACTATTGGCGGCTTGATTTGCCGGAGCGGCTCGCGCGCCCCAGATGTCGGCCTTGGTCAAAACACTCAGGTCTGCTTTCAAATCCGGCGGCGGGACGAAGTCGGCGTCGCTGCCGTGACGCGCCGCGCCAACGACCTTGCCTGCCTGCGGTGGCGTATAGACACTCCATGCAGTCAATGCGACTAAGCCCCAGATGACCAGGGTGAGAATGCTGATTCGAGCCAGACCTACCATTTGACCTCCACGACTTTCTTGGGCACATCCTGGGCAGGTTCAGCTGCGGCGGGCTTGCTCGTATCTACAACGGGGGCGGCTACTTTATCCGACCCGGCAGGATCGGCCGGCCTGACTTGATCGGAAAGTTTGGCGAGCACTTGCACGATGAGCTCGGCACGGCGCTCGTTGGTGTTAAACGTCATCTGATCCACCCGGATAGGGCGATCCGCTGCCTCAATTTTTGCAAGTGCCTTGTTGAGGACACCCAGATCATAAGGGAGTCGGACAGTGGTCCGAAGTTCGATCAGCTGGCACTCGGCGGTATCGCAATCTTGCGAATTCTTCTCGTCTTTCTTGGTGTGGCCCGGGTCGGCTTTTTGGTCGGAGAGGCGTCGCAGCGAGGGCTGGTCAATCTTGGCGCCCTTGACGCCCACATCGTCCAGCTCACTGATAAGCCAATCACCCAATTCGGCTTGCGCCATGACGGGAGAGCTGACCTGCCACATCGCATCTGCGCGTGCCTGAGCTTTATCCAGGCTAGATTGCAACCATTGCTGACGCACCGACCCGCCAAGCTGCTTGCGCATGCGGGCATTTTCGGTTTGAAGTGCGTTGTATTTACGCTGTGCGGCAAGGCGCGCATCGTCCAGGCTCAGGAGGCCCACGACGACCGCGATAGCGATGATGGCGGCCAACCCAAGTTGCAAGCGGGGATTGGCGCGAAGTTCTGCCGCCATGCTTTGCATGGCTTGCCGCATGGAGCCGCGGCCTTGGTTGGCGCTGGATGACATGGAGTTCCTGGAGTAATTTGATATTCGTGGAGCTGAGCGATGACTTATCTATTAGGCTGGAGCTGGTCCTTTTCCGGCAGCTGGAGCAGCAGGCGGACCGTGCCAGCGGGGGGCTCGGGAATTAAGGCAATGTTGGAAAAGAGGCCGCTTTTTTCGAGCTGCGCCAACAGTTCGGTGCTGCGCGCTTTGGGGCCAAAACGGAACGTGGCGGTTACACGTCCACCGGTGTAGTTCCATTCGGTCAGATAGACATCCGCACTGCTGCCGATAATTTCGCGCTTGGCGAGCTCGGCCAGCCAGTGGGTCTGCCTCGGCGCTGACGTGTACTCATCCATCGCGTTCAAGGTGGGGCGCAATTCTGTTAGTGCCCCCTCAAGCGCGATAGCGGTCGCGCTCTGCTGACGCAAGGACTTGGCCTCGGTCTCGAGGCTATGAATGCTCTGGTTAAGACGGGCAAGCTGGGTAATCTGAATGGCTGCGATGGCACCGGCACAGATCACGACCAGCGCAATAACCAGGGCCCAAGTTGAGATTGGCTGCGCAAGGCCGGTGCTGATGCGCCATTGACCACCGGGCTTGCCAGGCTGAATGGTGGCGATTGTATTGGTGCTACCCGGATAGTCCAGGCCCAGGTCGCGATAGACGGCCTGCTGCTCACTCTCGGATGGCCGCTGCATAAACCAGCGGGACCGGAAGATACCTTGATCGTTCAGCCCTTCCAGTTCATAGCCTTCACTACACGCAATCAGCCGCACACCGCTTTCGCTGATCGGCTTGCGCCAAAGCGGCTCGGGCCACGGCAGTACACGCTTGCCGGCAAACAGCAGGCGGGCCTGCGCGTCGTCCCAGTACCAAGCATGGGCCTGGTCGCCGGTCACTCGATAGGCAAAACCCACCTCTTCAAACACGCCCAATTGCTGCAAACGCAGTCTGATGGCGGCTTCCAGATGTTTGCGGGGCACCCCTTTGATCGGCACCGTCGTGAAATGGCAGCGCTTGCGCGGGAAAACCTGATCGCTGGCAGCCATGCCTAACCAGGCGGCAACGCGGCGCCCGGCTTGCGTGGCGTTGGTTGAAATCGCGGTAATGAAAGAAGGTTTTTGAGTGATTTCCACTGCGTGCTCTATTCAATAGCCTGGCGGATGTGACACGGCTGAGACAGGCTGGTTCACAACGGCGAAGGGTGCCTTTGGGTTGCAAACCTGTCATTATACACCATTACACCCCACCCTTTCAGGGTGGCGGGCGTTGTCCGCTTGCCGGCTATGCTGTTGTCGTTTGCTTCGCAAGCAAAGTTGCTCAAGCTATTGTTTTAACAGATTATTTGGATAGGCACCCATGCACGGCAGCTCCCTTACCAAGATGCAGCAGTTTCGGCAGGAATTCCTCGCGGACCAGGCCGGTAAACCGCTACATATCCTTGACCTTGGCAGCCTCGAAATTGGTGCGTGCTACCGCCCCTTGTTTGACGACCCGGCTTGGCGCTACACCGGCGTGGACCTGCACACCGGGCCTAACGTTGATGTCGTATTGAAGCGGCCCTACGACTGGCGGGAAATCCCCTCGGCGTCCGTTGATCTGTTTATCTCCGGCCAGGTGTTTGAGCATGTCGAGTATTTCTGGGTGACGTTGCTGGAGATGTCCCGCGTCCTCAAGCCCGGTGGCATGGTCTGCATCCTGGTTCCCTCTGCGGGGCCAGAGCACCGTTATCCGGTCGACTGCTGGCGCTTCTACCCCGATGGCATGCGCGCCATGGCGAAGTACGCCGGCATGGAAGTCATCAAGGCCGAAACCAACTGGGGCGGTGACAATCCCTACGATGACAGCATGGTGTGGCAAGACACGATGCTGGTTTGCCGCAAGCCCAAACTCGGCGCACTCGGCTCGCTGCGTCGCGCCTGTCGGCAGCGCTTGCAGCATTTCGCCCTGTCGCTCTCTCTGTAAACCGCTGAATCGTTTGCCATTTCGGCATCAACGCAAACCGCCATGCTCTACGCACCTTCTTCGTTGTTTCGCCGTAGGGCGCTGATATTCCAGCTGGTCACCCGCGAGATTCAGGGACGTTACCGGGGCTCGTTGCTGGGCGTGCTCTGGTCGCTTGTTACGCCGCTGCTGATGCTCGCCATATATACCTTCGTGTTCAGCGTGGTATTTGCTGCCCGTTGGCAAGGCAGCATTGCCGGGCACAGCCATTTTGCCTTGATGCTGTTTGCCGGCATTGCGGTCTTCTCGGTTTTTTCCGAGATTATCGCCCGTGCTCCGCTACTGATCGTGCAGCAGGTAAACTATGTAAAGAAGGTCGTGTTCCCTATCGGTGTGCTGCCCGTCGTCGCTGTCGGCAGCGCCGCCTTTCACGCCCTGATTACCTTCGTATTATTGATTGCAGCAGCGATCTGGCAGCAAGGGGGCAGTCTGACCATGCTCGCGCTGCCGCTGATCCTCGCGCCGTTCTTGATGCTGTCGCTCGGCGTTGCCTGGCTGTTGTCGGCGGTTGGGGTGTATCTGCGCGACCTGGGCCAGGTCATAGGCATGGCGGTAACAGCGCTCCAGTTTCTCTCACCGGTCTTTTATCCGGTATCGGCTTTGCCCTTGAACTTCCAACCACTCATGCGATTCAACCCGGTCACCTTGCCGATCGAGTCGATACGGCAGGTTGTATTGGAAGGCCTATGGCCGGACTGGATAGGCCTGGGCATCTATAGCGTGGTTGCGGTGCTGGTTGCGCTGCTGGGGCGGCTGGTGTTCAGCCGGCTGCGGAGAGGGTTTGCCGATGTCCTTTGAACCCATGATAGAGATCCAGGCACTATGCAAGCGCTACCCGGTCTACGACAAACCCTACCACCGGATGCTGGAGGTACTGACTGGCTGGTGTGGCCGCTGGGGGCGTGATTTTTCCGCCCTGCAGGGTGTCAGCTTTACGGTTGGCAAGGGCGAGACGGTCGGGATCATAGGCCGCAATGGTTCGGGCAAATCAACGCTGCTTCAGATCATCTGCGGCACCTTGGCGGCTACGGAGGGGCAGGTGTCGGTGCGCGGTCGCGTGGCGGCCTTGCTGGAACTGGGAGCTGGATTCAACCCGGAGTTCACCGGGCTGGAGAATATCCGTCTCAATGCCACCATCCTGGGCCTGTCTCCACAGCAGATCGAGGCCAAACTGGACGAGATCCTGGCCTTTGCCGATATCGGTGAGTTTGTACACCAACCGGTCAAGACCTACTCCAGCGGGATGTTTGTGCGGCTGGCCTTTGCGGTGGTGGCCCATGTCGAGGCCGATATTTTGGTGATCGACGAGGCGCTGGCGGTGGGGGATGCGTTCTTCACCCAGAAGTGCATGCGCTTTTTGCGCGCGTTTCGCGACAATGGCGGCACCTTGCTGTTTGTGAGCCATGACAGCAGCGCCGTCATCGGCCTGTGTGATCGGGCGATCTGGCTGGACCGCGGACAGGTGCAGGCGGCGGGTAGCGCCAAATCGGTCACCGAGCAGTATCTGCAGAGCCGCTATGGCAACGAAGATGCCGGTGTCGCGGCGATGCCCGCCACACTCGATACCACCACGCCGGAGGATGAGAGTTACTCGGTCGGCAGCGGGGCGATCGCCCTGCCCGAATCGTCCGGCTCCGCGTTCGGGGCGGGCGGCGCGCAGCTGACCTCGGTCAGGTTGAGTGATGATGAGGGTAAGCCACTGCTCGTGAGCGAGGGGGGTGAGGCGGTAGTGTTGCGGCTGGAGGCAGAAATTGCCCATGCGCTCGAGCAGCCCATTTTCGGGTTCTATGTGAAAGACCGCCTGGGCCAGGTGCTGTTTGGCGAGAACACGACCGCGCATGCGGCGCTGGAGCGCCATAGCGCCGAACCCGGCGACAGACTGACCGCCGAATTCCGGTTCCGCATGCCCCATCTGGTGGCGGGGGATTATGTGATTACGGCAGCGATAGGCGAGGGCAGCCAGGGCGCGCACCGCATCCATCATTGGATACACGATGCGTTGGCCTTCCGCTCCCAGAGCCATGTACTGCATGGCTTGCTCGCACTGCCGACATCCGTCCGGCTCTACCGTGATCAAACGGCAGAATGATAGGCCGATGCCCTACATTCGGCATTCGGACAACGCTTAAAAAACGGTGCAAGACATGATGACACCTCCTACCACCCATGTTTATGAGCGCGACGTCAGGATGGACGCCGAGGACTCGCTAAGTCATGTCGTGAGCCTGGTAGAAGCCGACGGCCCCATACTGGACGTAGGAACGGGCAGCGGAGCACTGGGAAGGTACTTCCAGGACCGAGGCAGGCCGGAGATCGACGGGATTACCTACAACCCCGAAGAGGCAGAGCGTGCCGGTGACGCCTACCGGCAGATGTTTGTACTGGACCTGACCAAGACACAGTGGCAGGGCGCGCTGGGCGAACGGCGTTACCGCTATATCGTCTGTGCCGATGTACTAGAGCACCTGCCTGAGCCTGAGAGTCTGCTGCCAACATTGCTGAGCTTGCTGAGCGACGATGGCGAATTGATCGTCTCCATTCCCAATGTCAGCTATGTGGGCATACTCGGCGGGCTGATGGCCGGGCGCTTCGACTATGCCAACGAAGGCTTGCTGGACCGGACCCATTTGCGGTTTTTTACCCGGCAATCCCTGTTGGCCATGCTAGGCGCAGCCGGTCTGACGGTGACGGCCTGGCGCTCGGTTGCCCGGCCGCTGCCGGCATCGGAATTTGCACAGCACCAGCTCGAGCGCCTGCCGCTGGCGGTCAGCCGGTATCTGCACAGCCTGGCCGATGCCCATGCCTACCAGTTTGTGCTGCGCGCCAAACCAGGTGGTGTGGCGGCCGAGGCAGAAATGGCGGCACGCTTCGTCGCCCCGGCACCGCAGTTTGCCGCCCAGTTGTTCTGGCGCACGACGGCGACGGCCCAGTTTACCGAAATGAACAGCGCTACCGCCTTCGGTACGATTGGCGATGCGTCGCTGCTGCTACGTTTCCCCTTGCCCCCCATGGATCAGCCCCTGGCTGAGCTCCGCTTTGACCCAGCTGACAGGCCGGGCTTTCTGCGTTTGTTTTCTTTGCAATTGCGTGATGCCAAACAGCGCGTCATTTGGCAATACACCCCTCGCGTGCAGGACTTCAAAGGGGCGACCCAGATCATGGCAGCGCCGGCGGGCTGGCAGGACCCCTCGATCCAGCTCGCCTTGCTGGGAGACGACCCCTGGTTTGCCATCGACATGGCGGGCCTGCCAACCGATGCGCTGAGCAAGGGCGGGGTATTGGAAGCCTCCATGGACTGGCCCTACTCGCCGGATGCCACCTGGCTGGGTGATGCGCTGGGTAAGCTGCGGGACGAGCATGCGCGGCAAGGTCTGGAGCTGGGCGCGGTGCGTTATGAGGTCGCTCAGTTGCAAGCCTACCGGCTTGAGGCTGAGCAGGCGCTCCTGCAGCTGGAGCAGCGCCGCCAGGCTCTGGAGGCAGAAACCCAGCAATTGAAGGCCGACCTGGCAGTGCAGACCGGGGCTTTGGCGCATGCCAACGGGATGCTGGCGGCAGTGAAGGGGAGTAAACTATGGCGCCTTGGCACCCAGCTGCGTCTGAGCCGTATCAAGCTGTAGCCACGCGCGATTTTCTGGCCGGCCCCGGCGCCATGTTCAGCTGTCGGTTAGTTAGTGCCGATTATCCTGTGTACCCGCCGGGTATACGCTCAGTATTGAATTGCCAAAGGTGCTTCACGTACTTTCCTTATTCGTGGGCCCGCGATGCGGCCGGCCCCCCATTCAGATTTCCCTGTAGCAAATAGACCATGCAAACCGGCCAAACGATTTTCTTTACGAGTATCACCGCCAACTATCTCCCCAAGGCTCGCGTGCTGGCGGAGTCGGTCAAGCGGCACCATCCCGATAGCCATTTCGCGCTCTTGCTGTCCGACACGCCGCCGGAGGACTTTGCGCTCGACGCAGAACCTTTCGATGAACTGGTGTCTGCTGAAGCATTGGGCATTGCCGAATTCCCCCGCTGGGCATTCATGCACTCGGTGGTCGAGCTCTGCACCGCCGTCAAGGGCCCGGCCTTCAAGTACTTTCTGGCTCGTCGGAACACCAGCAAGGTGTTCTACCTCGATCCGGACATGGTGGTTTTTGCCCCGCTGACGCCGCTGATTGACCGCCTGGACCAGCACAGCGTCCTCCTGACCCCCCACCTGGTCGAGCCCGAGGAAGACAACCGGGCCATCGTGGACAATGAGATCTGTGCCCTGAAGCATGGCGTGTTCAACCTGGGCTTTTTGGCCTTGGCCAACACCGAAGGCGGTCGCAAGTTTGCCGATTGGTGGGCAGCGCGTTTGCTGGACTACTGCTACGACGATATCCCTGGTGGCCTGTTTACGGATCAACGCTGGGTGGATCTCGCGCCCTGCTTCTTTGATGATTTGGAAGTGGTACGTGATCCGGCCTACAACATCGCGACCTGGAATCTGACCCACCGTGAGGTGGGAGGTAGCCTTGAGGATGGACTGACCGTCAATGGCCAGACCTTGCGTCTATACCATTTCTCCGGTTTCGATAGTGGTGCCCAGGCCACGGCCTTGACCAGCTATGCGCCGGAGAACAGGACGCTCTGGCAGATGCGCGAATGGTATATCGGTGCCTGTGAGCGCCAGGGCCAATCGCGCTTGGGCAAACGGGCAAGTGCCTACGCCAATTTTGGCAACGGTGAGCCGATACGTCAGGCGCATCGCGTCCTGTATCGCTCGCGACCGGACCTGATGAAGGCGTTTCCAGACCCCTATAGCTGTGAAGACAGCAACAAGAGCTACTGGCATTGGTATCAGGCCGAGCAAACCCGTTTGGGGCTGGCACCCGCCGCGGGTAACGGGGCCTCCCAGATGGAGCAGGAGCTCGCATACTACCGTGCGGCCTTGGCCAATATCCACGGTTCGCGCAGCTGGCGTCTGGCCAACGTCATTGCCTCGGTGGCGAGACGGCTGCGCTTGACCTGAAATGAATACGGTCCATCTATTCTGCTCTGCTGCGGACCCTGGCGCGGCACTGCTGACTCTGGCTGCTCTGCGCGACCGCAGCGCCTTGGCGTGGCCGGTCGTCGTGCATATGGAAGCGGCGGAGCAGGATAGCCCCTGGTTGCAGCCTTACCTGGCCGAAGGCCCTGCCTGGCATTGCACTCGCTTTGATCCGGCACAGGTAGACGCCGCGGTCGCGAGTGAGTATTGGGTTGCGCTATGCGCCGGTGTCGATTTGCCAGCCGGCTGGGATGCCCGCTTGCAGGCTGCTGCGGATGCAGCCCCGCATTGCGTCGCGGTGTCGGCCGGTGTTGCGCCATTGAGCGATTGGCAAGATATGGATCGCACGGCCCTGGCCTGCGGGCGAGGCCGTGTGTTGGCTTGTGAGCAGGTGGCCCCTTGCGCCTTGCTACGTCCCGCATTGTTGCCCGACTTGGCCTTGCCGGTGCGCTGGCTTGCCGATACGGTGCGCAGCGAGTTTGCAAGACGGCTGTCTACGGCCGGCTACAGCATGGGCCTGGCGGAGGACCTGCGGCTGGGTTGGTCTGGCGATATAGCGCCTGCCCTGATGCCCAAGTTGCCCGCCTCGACCGAACCTGGCCTGCAAGACCCTGCCGCCATCTGGCCGGCCTGGTATGACGGCCGGCCTGTACTGTTGCACGTCATGCATGGCTGGGGTGGCGGCCAGCAGGTATGGGTAGAGGATTTCTGCGAAGCCGATACGCAGCATGTTCATTTGCTGCTGGCACCTGTCGGTGGGCATGCGACCGGGATCTTCAGCGAAATCGCGGTGCGCATGCCTGGGCGAGAGGAACCCCTCTATCGCTGGCACTTCAATGCGCCGATCCGCGCCACGGCCATTCATCACCCTGAATACCGGGCCGCCCTGGCGATGCTTTGCCGCGTGTTCATGGTGGACGGGATCCTGGTATCGTCATTGATCGGGCATGCGCTGGACGTACTGGATACGCCGTTGCCGACGCTGCATGTCTGCCATGAGTACTATCCGTTCTGCCCGGCGTTCTATATCCGCTACCAGGGCATATGCCAGCGTTGCGATGATGCCCGCCTGAAGGATTGCCTAAGCAACAACCCGGCGAGCAGCCTGTTCTCACATGTATCGGGTGCAACCTGGTCCGCGATACGGCAGGCGTATCTGCGGCTTATCGCGGCCAAGCCGATACGGCTGCTGGCGCCGTCCGAATCCGTCGCCCGCTATTATCGGCAATTGCAGCCGGCCATCGCTGAGCATGGCATCACGGTCATTCCGCATGGTATGGACTGGCTGCCTGCAGGCGCGGTGGCGGTGACGCGTCCGGCGGGATCTTTACCGCGTATCGTCATCCTCGGCCGCCTGTACGAGGCCAAGGGAAAGGCCTTGCTGGATGAGCTGCTTCCCAGGATATGCACCGCTGCCGAAGTTGTTCTGCTGGGGTGCGGTTACGGCGGGAGGGAGTACGACGGCCTGCCCAATGTCATCCTGGTGCCGAGCTATGAGCGTACGGCCTTGCCAGCCCTGCTGGCCGAGTATCGTCCTGACCTCGGCCTGCTGCTGAGCGTCGTACCGGAGACGTTCAGCTATACCTTGTCCGAATTGATGCACGCAGGCATACCGGCGCTGGCGCCGCGGTTGGGCAGCTTTGTCGACCGCATCGTCGATGGGGAGAATGGCTTTCTGGCCGAACCGACGGTGGAGGCGATGTCTGCGCGCCTGGAGCAGTTGCTGGCAGAGCGTAGCGCGCTTACCCGTGTGGCCGGGCATTTGCGGGCTTACCGCGGTAGTACTCGCGCTGAGATGGTCGCGGCTTATCTGCCCTTGCTGCCCTCGCGGGCGATGCATGCGGGCTTCCAGCCGGGAAGCCGGTGGTTGCCAACCTTGGCCGAGACCGCGCCGCTTGAAGCACAGATGGGCGAGCTGGATGCCGCGCAATGCAAACAGGCGGCCTTACCGCGGCCAAACCATTTGCGAGGCCGCTTGATAGCCAAGCTGTCGGCCATCCTGATACGAATTGTTTATCGCCTGCAGCGTATGGCTGCTGGCCGGAGTTGATACACCAATGAAATCTGTAGGGCTGCTGGCGTTCTATCTGCCGCAATACCATCCCATCCCCGAGAACGACGAGTGGTGGGGCAAGGGTTTTACCGAGTGGACCAATGTGACGCGGGCCAAGCCCAACTTCGATGGCCACTACCAGCCTCACCTGCCGGCCGACCTGGGCTTTTACGACCTGCGGATGGATGCGGCACGGCAAGCCCAGGCCGAGCTGGCCAAGCAGTACGGCATAGACGGCTTTTGCTACCACTACTACTGGTTTGGCGGCAAGCGCCTCTTGGAGCAGCCGCTGGAGGCGATGCTGGCCGGTGGCGCGCCGGATATCCCGTTCTGTCTGTGCTGGGCCAATGAGAACTGGACCCGTCGCTGGGACGGCGGCGAGAGCGAGATACTCATGGCGCAGCAGCACTCGCCCGAGGACGACGTGGCGATGATGGAGGATGTGGCGCGGTATTTTGCCGACAGCCGCTATATCCGCATCGATGGTCGGCCCATGCTGCTGGTCTACCGGGTGGACATCCTGCCGGACCCGGCCGGGATGGTACGACGCTGGCGTGAGACCTGTGAGCGCCTGGGTTTGGGCAACCCCTACCTATGCGCGGTACAGAGCTTTGGCATCACCGACCCGACAGTCTACGGTTTTGATGCGGCGGTCGAATTTCCGCCGCACGGCCCCTTCCCGCGGGACATGACGACGACCTTGTCTGGCGTAGTGCCGGGATTCGGCGGGCATAATTTCCGGTATGCCGATACGGTCAAGGCGTCGAGTTGGTCGGCCGAGGTGCCGGCTTACCCACGTTTCGGCGCGGTCATGCCAAGCTGGGACAATACCGCGCGCCGTCGTACCAATGGCCGCTGCTATCTGGACAGCCACCCCTTGATCTATCGTGCCTGGCTGGCCGGCGCGATCGAGCAGGCCCGCAACAATCCCCGCTTGCCGCAGCCGTTTGTATTCATCAATGCCTGGAATGAATGGGCCGAAGGTTGCCATCTGGAGCCTGACCAGCAGTATGGCCATGCCTGGCTGGAGGCTACCCGGGCTGCACGCCAAGGCACGGCCCCTCAGTCTCTGATGACGGCGTTGTTGGAGGGGTGGCGGCCCAAGCATGGCAGTGTTGCTGTGGAAGCGTCCTGGCAGGTGGTAGAGGCGACCAGGCAGGCCAGCTTGGCGGAGCCACCGCTGGAGGCGGAGACCGAGCAGAAGGTCGAGTCGGCCCCCCTTGCCGCGCCACGTCGTTCGGTGCGGGAATGCCTCTATGAGACGCACGCGACCCTCAACACCAACCTGGCAACGCGCCCACAGTGGCGGCCATGGCAACGCCGCGTGGCCGTCTGGTTGCTCGAGATCATCATGCGCGTGGTATACCGCCTGCACCGCCTGACCGCCGGCCGGAGTTGATACACCGATGAAATCTGTAGGGCTGCTGGCGTTCTATCTGCCGCAATACCATCCCATCCCCGAGAACGATGAATGGTGGGGCAAGGGCTTTACCGAGTGGACCAATGTGGCGCGGGCCAAGCCCAACTTCGACGGTCACTACCAGCCTCACCTGCCCGCCGACCTGGGCTTTTACGACCTGCGTCTGGATGCGGCGCGGCAGGCCCAGGCCGAGCTGGCCAAGCAGTACGGCATAGACGGCTTTTGCTACCACTATTACTGGTTTGGCGGAAAGCGCCTCTTGGAGCAGCCGCTGGAGGCGATGCTGGCCGGTGGCGCGCCGGATATCCCGTTCTGTCTGTGCTGGGCCAATGAGAACTGGACCCGTCGCTGGAATGGTGCCGAGCATGATGTGCTGATTGCCCAGCAGCACTCGCCCGAGGACGACGTCGCGATGATGGAGGATGTGGCACGCTATTTTGCCGACAGCCGCTATATCCGCATCGATGGTCGACCCATGCTGCTGGTCTACCGGGTGGACATCCTGCCGGATCCGGCCGGGATGGTACGACGCTGGCGTGAGACCTGTGAGCGCCTGGGTTTGGGCAACCCCTATCTGTGCGCGGTACAGAGTTTTGGCCTGGAGGACCCGACCGGTTACGGATTTGATGCCGCCGTGGAGTTTCCGCCACACGGCATCATGACCCACGACGTGGCGGGGAGTGTAAGCGCCCTGCAGCCCGCGCATCGAGGCCGGATCATCCGTTACGGCGATGCGGCTCGCTTTGCCCTGGAGCGCGCTGAAGCCCAGTACCCGCGCTTTCGTTGTGCTATGCCAAGCTGGGACAATACCGCCCGCAAGCAATGGACCGGCACCTGCTATTACGGCAGCCACCCTTTGTCATACCGGGCCTGGCTGGCCAAGCTGATCGAGGAGGCCAAGGCCAACCCGCGCCTGCCTCAGCCGCTGGTATTCATCAACGCCTGGAACGAATGGGGCGAGGGCTGCCATCTGGAACCCGACCAACAGTATGGCCATGCCTGGCTGGAGGCCACCGCAGCGGCACGAACCGGCGGGGTACCGACAGCGGTACAGCTTGAGGGGATCCTGGCTGCCAATGTCGAGGCCTTCCCGGACGTGCCAGCCGATATCGCCTGGACCGAGCTGACCCTGGCGCCAACCGCGGTCTGGGGGCGGCCCACCTGGAAGCAGCGTACCGCATTGGCCCTGCGCCAATGGGTGAGCCGCCGCCCGGCGGTGAAGCGGCTGTTCCGACCGATGGCGCGTCTCTTGGGGATTGTCGACTAACCCGCTTGGGTGGATGCGACGCTGGCCGGGCTATCGAGACGGTCAGGCCAGGCGCGCCGTTTGCGGCCGGCGAGCAGTACCCACAGTGGCTTGCTGGGCGCGTTGGCCATGTCCAGGCTGAAGAAGGACAGGACCAACTGGATACCAACCAGGCCTGGCAGCGCAGCCAGCATGATGGAGCCAGCTGTTGCTGGGATGCCGGTGGCGATACTGCGGTGCCATTCATAGGCACCAAATAGCAGGGCAAAGGCCAGCAAGGGCAGTGCGGTCAGCAGGAAGACCGATGCCAGGCTGAAGCCTCGCAGGAAGTAGCTATAGAAGATGCGCTTGACGGTACGGACCAGGTGCTTGCCGGCAAAATCAAACAAAGCCTGGCCGATATGCAGATTGCTGACCTCATCGCCGTAACGAGCCGGCATGGGGATGTCCAGTACGATGGCATTCACGATGCCGAGGCGGAATAACAGGTCGGTCTCGAAGAAGTAGCGCTTTTCCACTCTTTCCAGATGCACCCAGGGCAGCACGCTGGCGTGGATGGCAGTGTAGCCGTTGGTGGGGTCCATGACATGCCAGTGACCGGTGGACAGCTTGCTCAGGAAGGATAGACCAGCGTTGCCGATCAGGCGCGCCAGCGGCATGCTGGCCAGCGTTACCGGGTCGAAGAAGCGATTGCCCTTGGTGTAGTCCGCATCGCCGGAAAGGATGGGTTCGACCAGGGCAGGGATATAGGCCGGGTCCATCTGGCCGTCGCCATCCACCTTGACCAGTACTTCGTAGCCCCGCTCTGCAGCAAGTCGATAACCCGCCATGACCGCGCCACCTACGCCTTGATTCTCGGGAAGGCGGAGCACTGTCACGCTCGGGTGACCCGCTGGGAAGTGCGGCTGCAGCAAGGCGCCGGACTGTTGTGGGCAGGCATCGTCTACGACGAAGACGTGGTCGACTTTGTCGATCAGTTCCTTGACCACCTCGACGATGTGGTTCGTGACTTTATAAGCGGGGACGATGGCGCAAACGCGGCGCGGTACTTTAGTCATATTTGGATAGATGTGGGCGATGAATAGATTTGAACACGATATATCTACCCAGCAGGAAATTGCTGAGCGTTACCACACCCATGGTCAGCAGTTTGGCGGGCAAGGGCGGCAGGGCCAACTGGGTGAGCAGTTGCATGGTCAGTGTACCGAGCCCAAGGTTGAACCCGAATGCAGTCAGATAGCGTAGCGCAATGGGCCAGGTAGGCAGGCCCTCGACCTGGAAGGTGTAGCGATGGTGCAGGTACAGACCCAGCATAAAGCCCAGCAGCATGCCGAGCGCGTTGCCGGCGATCACCGGCATGCCCAGCTGGACCAGCAGCATAAAGCAGCCGGTGTCGATCGCCGCCACCAAGCCGCCGGCCAGCAGAAAGCGACGCAACTGGGCAAGGAAACCGGTTTTGGTCGGCATAGGCATCATGGCTGCTGCCGATGAGTGAGCAGGACTCTCGCCGTGACCAGGGAGGTGACGACGATCAGCGTATAGCCATAGCGGAAGTCGCAGGCGATACCGATCAGGGCATAGCTGCCAAGGTAGGCCAGGGAACAGAGTGAAAGGGTCAGCAGAACCCAGCTGTGGCGCCGGTAGAGCACGACCGCCGTGATGAGCAGGACCAGCGCATAGAAACCATGCATGAACAAGGGCGACGCCACCGCGTAGTCCAGGAAATGGCTGATCTGGATGATCAGCGGGCCCGGCCCTGCAACTAACCCCAGCTTGGGGAGCAGGTCCCCATTGACCCCGTAGGCGTACACCGGGCCGTAGGTCCCGTAGTGCAGGGGTACGCATTGGCCGACATCGCCCCAGCCCAGCAAGATGCGGAAGGTATCGAGGCGATGCAGCAGGTAGGCCTTGGGGTAGGTGCTGACGGTTTGCCACCAATAGGTCCGGATGCTGTTCAGAGGCAGATGAAAGTAGCCGGGACTGTCGTTCCCTATGGTATCGACCCGGTAGGGGCTGTAGCGCGGTACCACCGTAGACAGCTCGGCGATCACCGGCCCTGGCAGGCCTGGATCCAGCTTGCCGCCGTGGGCGGCGATGCCGACTAGATCGTAGCGCATCAAGACCTGCAGGCCGGTCTGATTGGCTGAGGGCTCCTCGGTTTGCGCTGCCGTATGGGTGAGTCTTTGCATGAGCTGGTTGGCCTCATAGGGCAGGGCCACAAACATTGCCGCCAGCAGCAGGCTCAGTGCGGTAGATCGACGGGCCGACAGGGCCAGCCAGATCGCCAGCGGGATGGCAAAGAGTATGCCTTGCTGCCGGGCGCCAATGATGACGGCCAGCAGGAGCAAGGTAAGGCTGATGCCCAGCGGCCCAACAGGCTGCTCTCGGCGATGGAGATGATCTACCAGGAAGTAGGCCAGGACGATGGCGTGGGCAAGCAGTACGTCTTTCCAGACGATACCTGTGTAGAGCAGGATCACCGGATTGAGCAGGATGATGGCGGAGAGCAGCCAGCGCCACCAGGATAGGCGCTGTGCATGGGCCAGGGCCAGCCCGCTTGCTGCCAGCAGCATGGTGGAAGACAGCAGCACAAAGCCGACCGGGCCGCTGCCGAGCCGATCGAACAGGCCGAGCAGCAGGGACATCAAGGGCGGGTTGAAGGAGATGACCTTCAACATCCGGCCTTCATACAACTGGATGATGGAATCGAAGCTAAGTTGTCCCGGCAGGCCTATCCACAACACGGCTGCCATCTGGATCAGCAGGATCAGCCCGATAGCCCATACGCCGACAGGCGCTGTACGCAGACGTGGCGATAGAACGGGATACATCGATTCCTCTTGTCATGGTCCAGTTCGGATAGTGTTGGTCAGGGCCGGAGGGTCAGCGACGCATCCAGCCCGTGAGTGACCAGCGTGGCTGTTGGGCTGGCAGCACTTCGTGCCAGAAGCGCTCGGACAGAAACAGTACCAGTCGCCCGCCTTGCGGTGAAATGTCGACATAGTGCGCTGGCTGGTCCGGATTGGTCCAGATGCGCAGTTCGCCGCCGTTGCCGACCACCCAGTCCTGATTGAGATAGAGCACCACCGAGACGGTTCGGGCGTCGTCATCGCGGAAGCGGTCGATATGGCGCTTGTAGAAGCTGCCGACCGGGTAATGGGCGTAGTGGAATTCGCCTTCCCGTATACCCAGGAACAGTTCGCGGTTTAGCGCTTCCTGCAATTGGGTGATGGCTTCCCAATATGGCAGCTCGGCCGGGCTGGGGGCACCGGCGTCTAGCCAGCGTACGCTGTCACCACGTACCGTATCGCGTACCGCGTGGCCTTCAGAGCGGCCGACGCCGGCGCGATGGAACTGGCCGGCACCGAGCCGGCTGGCGGCCTCATCGCGTAACGCATCGATGGCGGCCGGTGAGAGGAAGTCGTCCAATACCACCCAGCCCTGTTCGGCGATGGCGTCGATCAGGGCGGGAATACGTGTTGCCAGTGATGTCATGTCTTGAAGTTGCGAGTCCAGATGGCTGCGAGTTGCGGCACATCGGCAGTGGGTTGCAGTCCGGCCATCAGGCGCGGGCAGTGCTGGTCCAGCCAGTCCTTGCCCGGCCGCCAGTGGCGCATGGTGTAGAGCAGCAGGGCGAGTGCGCCGGTAGGGGCAAGTGGCAGGCGCTCATTGGCAAACTGCTGTTCCAGCGTGCGCCAATAGTCCTCCAGCCGGGAGCGGGCATAGGCCTTGAGGGTGGCTTGTTCGGCCTCGCCGGTGGTCCAGCGCTCGGGAAAGTCGCCAATGCCGATGGCGGCATAGTTGTTCACGGCCACGTAGACCAGCCAGCGCAGTGTGCTGGCGCGCAGCGAGGGGTTATCGGGCAGGAGCGCGGCGGCGGGATACTGCTCGGCCAGCCAGAGCAGGATGGCCACGCTCTCGGTCAGCACCGTCCCGTCGGGCAGCTGCAGGGTAGGGACCTGGGCCAGCGGGTTGAGCCGCCGCAGTTCGTCCAGGCCAGGGCTGCGCTCCCAGGGGGTGGCCTCGACCAGTTCGTAGTTAACGCCGCACAGCGTCAGTGCGGCTTCGATGGCGGCGGAGCCGCAGCCCTTGCTGGCAAATAGTCGATACATGGCAGGGACCTCCTTGCTGCTCAGACGCCTGCGGTTTCGTGCTTCTCGAAGCGGACCAGGGCCAGGCTGCCCAGCAGATTGGGCATAAAGGTGATACGGCGGCCCTGGTGCATGACGATCTGGCTGGTGATACGTGCACCATGCTGCGCCAGCAGGGCCTCGAAGTCACGTAGCGTGCAGAGATGGATATTGGGGGTGTTGTACCACTGGTAGGGTATGGTCTCGGACACCGGCATGCCGCCCAGCGCCAGCTGCCAGCGGTTTTCCCAGTAACCGAAGTTGGGGAAGGTGACGATGCCGGTGCGGCCGACCCGCAACATCTCGTCGATGATGGCCTCGACCCGCTTCATGGACTGGATGGTCAGCGATAGCACCACGTAGTCGAAGCTATGGGCGTCGAAGCCGGCGAGGCCGGACTCCAGGTCGCGCTGGATGACGTTGACGCCGCGCGCGACGCAGCCGATTACGCCATCCATATCGATCTCTACGCCATAGCCGCTGACCTGCTTCTGGTCGCGTAGATGGGCCAGCAGTTCGCCATCGCCGCAGCCCAGGTCTAGCACCCGGGTCTCGGGGGCGATCCAGCCCGCGATGCGGGCCAGGTCGGGACGCAAGCTCACGGCATTCATGCGCCCACCTCGTCGGCGACGCGCTTCAGGTAGGCGTCCATCAGCCGCATATAGGGTTCATCCGTCATCAGGAAGGCATCGTGGCCGTGGACCGATTCGATCTCGGCGTAGGTGACCGGCTTCTTGGCATCCAGGAGACCTTTGACCGTCTCCTTGGAGCGTTCCGGCGAGAAGCGCCAATCGCTGGTGAAGCTGACGACCAGATATTGGGCCGGCGAGGCGGCCAGTGCTGCCGGCAGGCTGCCGCCGAAGTGGCGGGCCGGATCGAAGTAGTCCAGTGCCTTGGTCATCAGAAGATAGGTGTTGGCATCGAATACATCGGCGAAGCGGTCACCCTGATAGCGCAGATAGCTTTCGATCTCGAATTCGGTGCCGTAGCCGAACTGGTAGCCCTCGGCCTTGAGATTGCGACCGAATTTGCCGCCCAGGCCTTCATCCGAGAGGTAGGTAATGTGGCCCAGCATGCGCGCCAGCTTGAGGCCGCGCTTGGGCGAGACGCCGTGCTGGTAGTAGTCGCCGCCGTGGAAGTCCGGGTCGGCCAGGATGGCGGTGCGGGCCACGTCGTTGAAGGCGATGTTCTGGGCCGTGAGCTTAGGCGCCGAGGCGATGGTCAGGCAGTGCCGCACCCGCTGCGGGAAGGTGACTGTCCAGCGCAGGGCCTGCATGCCGCCGAGGCTGCCGCCGATGACGGCGGCCCAGCGCTCGATACCCAGCCGGTCGGCCAGGCGGGCCTGGGCGTGCACCCAGTCGTTGACCACCACCACCGGGAAGCGCGAGCCCCAGGGCTGGCCGGTGGCGGGGTCGATGCTGGAGGGGCCGGTGGAGCCATGGCAGCCGCCCAGGTTGTTGACCCCGACCACAAAGAAGCGGTTGGTATCGATGGGCTTCCCGGGGCCGACCATGGTGTCCCACCAGCCGGGGTATTTGTCTTCCTCGGTATAGCGGCCGGCCACGTGGTGGTTACCGCTCAGTGCGTGGCAGATCAAGATGGCATTGGAGCGCTCGGCATTGAGCGTGCCATAGGTCTCGTACATCAGCTGGTAGTGCGGAATGACGGCGCCGCCCTGCAGTTGCAGCGGTTCGTCGAATTCGGCGCATTGGGCATGTACCAGGCCGACAGAGTGCGGATCGTGGCTCATTGCGGATACGGAGGTTGGTTAGCAGGGCAGTGTAGCGAAGTGGCGCTATGTCGACCAGAACTTGGCATGCGACCGCTTCAGTCCTGTTCGGGCTGGCCGGACCAGGCCAGCAGTAGGACTACGGACACGGCATACCAGGTGAGCAGGAAGCGGTGCACGAACATGGTGTCGCTCAAGCCCAGCAGGGCGATGCCCAGGACCAGTAGCTGGCCGGCGCGTGCCGCCGCCTGCTGCTGTACGCCACCGAGGCTGGCGCGTTGGCGAAAGGCCCGCCAGGGCAGGTAGAGAGCGGCCAGCAGGCCGAGCAAGCCTAGCAAGCCACCGGTGGCCAGGGCGTTCAGCAGGTCGTTATGCGCATGGCCATGCTGCAGCAAGGTCTGCGGGCCATCGCCACGCTGGGCCATGGCTGCCAGCCAGGGCGCAAAGCCGTCCAGGCCCAGGCCCAGGAGCGGGTGCGCCAGCCAAGCTTCCCAGGCTGCGCGCCACATGACGAAGCGCAGGCCGATCGAGCTGTCGGCGTTGCCTTGGCCGTAGAGCTGCAGGTCTTGCTGGGCGGCCTGCCAGCGGGCGGCCAGCTCAGGTATGGTCAAGGTGGCCAGCAGGACTAGTGCAGCCAGGGTAAGGACCAGCAAGCGGCGGCGGTAGGAGTGCCCGGAAAAGCGCCACACCCCGAGCGCGATCGCGACCAGCCAGACACCGCGTGAACCGGACAACACGATGGTCGTGAGGCCGCTGGCAATGCCGATAGCCAGCCCCAGCCGGCTGGCGCCCTGGCGCCCCAAGATGGGCCAGGCACCGAGCAAGGGGGCCAGCATCAGCAGGGCCAGCGCACCGTAGGTGTTGGGGAAGTGATGGCCGACAGCGCGCGGCATATGCAGTATGGCGACCTGCCAGGTCGCGTAGCCGGCCGACATCAGGAGGCCGACGACCAGTGCCCACCAGGCGACGGCGCTGCGTAGCCGGTTGCTGCGGGCCAGGGGGAAGAACAAGAGTGCCAGCAAGGGGCAGAGGTAGGGCACCATTTGCCGGCTGCTGGCGCCTGCGTGGAGCAGCGAGGCGAGACCGGCCAGTGCCAACAGGCCCAGTCCAGCCAGGGCGTTGCGCTCGATGGTGCTGAGGGAGGGCTTTGGCCGCTGGGTGAGCAGGCCATAGAGACCCAGCACCGAGAGCAGAAGCAGGGGCTGGTCCGCGGCTGTAAAGGAGAGGGGTAGCAGGGCTGGGTAGGCGAACAGCAGCAGGCTGTAGAGCCCGCTGCGCCAGTTGATCGATAGTGTCATGGTGCCAAGGGCGCTGGCGGGATCAACCCGCTTCGCTCCGTTGTTGCCGGTAGAGGTTGGCATAGATGCCGTCGCGCGCCAGGAGTTCAGCGTGGCTGCCCATTTCGGCGATGCGGCCGGCCTGCATGGCCACGATACGGTCGGCGTGCTCGATGGTGCTGAGGCGGTGGGCGATGACCAAGGTGGTGCGGCCCTGCATCAAGACCTCCAGTGCCGCTTGCACCTGCCGTTCCGACTCGGTGTCGAGCGCGCTGGTGGCTTCATCCAGGATCAGGAGCGGGGCGTCCTTGTACAGTGCACGGGCGATGGCCAGGCGTTGGCGCTGGCCGCCGGAGAGCCGGGCACCGTTCTCGCCGACCTGGGTCAGGTAGCCCTCGGGCAAGGCTTCGATAAAGCCATGTGCGTAAGCCGCCTCGGCGGCCGCGCGCACCTTGGCAGGATCGGGCTGCGGGTCACCGTAGGCGATATTGGCTTGTACCGTGTCGTTGAACAGCACCACGTCCTGGCTGACCAGGGCGATCTGGCGGCGCAATTCCTCGAGCCGGTATTCACGCAGGTCCACGCCGTCCAGCAGGATGCGCCCCTCGGTCAGCTCGTAGAAGCGCGGCAAGAGGCCGGCCAGCGTGCTCTTGCCACTGCCTGAGCTGCCCACCAGGGCCACGGTCTCGCCCGGAGCGATGGTCAGGCTGACCTTGTCCAGCGCCGGCTTGCTGTCGCGATCAGCTTGGTCGTAGCGGAAACCAACGGACTCGAAGCTGAGTTGGCCCTGGGCGCGCGTCAGGCTGCGCTGCCCCTGGTCCGGTTCGGCGGCTTCGTCCATCAGGCCGAACACCGACTCGGCGGCAGCCAGGCCGCGTTGCAATGGTTCGTTGATCTTGGTGAGGTTCTTGATCGGCGCCTGCATGGTCATGAGCGCGCCCATAAAGGTGACGAACGCACCGGCCGACAGCGCGCCAGACTGGGCGCGGGTCAGCGCGAAGTAGATCACCGCCGCCAGGGTCAGGCCGACCAGCAGCAGGGTGATGCCGGAATTGAGCGCCGAGGTAGCGGACTGCTTGACCGCCAGGTGGCGGTTGAGCTTGGCCACGGTATTGAAGCGCTGTTTCTCATAGCTTTGGCCACCGAAGATCTTGACCACTTTCTGGCCGCCTATGCTTTCGTCCAGTACACGGCTCAGCTCGCCCATGGCCAGTTGGCCGCTGTGGCTGAGCTTGCGCATGCGCCGGCCGGCGAAGGTGACGATGATGGCAACCAGCGGCAGGAGGCCCAGGCAGAAGATGGCCAGCTGCCAATCGATCAGGAACAGGGTGACGAGGTAGCCCAGGGTCTGCACGCTGTCGCGCACCAGTACGTTGAAGACGTTGAGACCGGCCTGAGAGACCTGGCTGGCGTCGTAGGCGACGCGAGACAGTATGACGCCAGTGGCGCTGTGATCGAAGTAACGGTTGGGCAGTTGCAGGATGCGCTCGAACATCTTTTCGCGCAGGTCGGTCTGCACCCGGCTGCTGAGCCAGGCGGCGCCGTATTCACCGGCGAAGGTGGCCATCATGCGCACGCTGGCGAGGCAGAAGATGATGACCGGGATGGCCCACAGTGCCGATTCATGTGGATTGAGTGGCCGTATCCACTGCAGCATGTCTTTGACCGAACTCAGTAGGCCGCTGGAGAGGCCCTTGCCGGCCGTGGCGGCGCCGGGCGGCTGCATGGCGTCGATCACCGTCTGCAGCTGCGCCACCAGGACCACGTCGTTGACCGCGCCGATGGCGACGGCAAGCAGGGTCAGGACCAGGGCACCGGTGTAGGGGCGGAAGTGGCTGAGCAGGCGGAGGTAGAGTTGTCGGTTCGACTGCACGATTAACCCGTGTAAGCGGCGGAAGGCGGCATTGTACCCGCCTTCACCGCTACACCCTGTGCATGCTTCGCCATCCTATGCAGATAGGGAACTGAGCTGTCCGTCGAGTTCCACGGCAACGCCGGCCAGGCGGTTGGCGGTCTCGTCCTCGTCGGCGCAGGCGTGGGCATTGCGCTCGGCCATATTGGCGATGCGTTCCACCGTTTGTGCTACCGCATGGCTGGCAGTGGTCTGTTCGCGGGTAGCGTCGGCGATGTCGGCGACGATGTCGACCACCTTGCCGGTCTGGCTGGCGATGGCGGCCAAAGTGTCGCCGGCGGCTTCGACTGTCTTCACGCCGTGCTGGGTCATCTGGTTGACCACCTGCATGCGCTCTGCGGCGTTGAGTGTTTCGGCCTGGATGGAGGCGACCATCTGGGTGATTTCGCCGGTGGAGAGGCTGGTACGCTCAGCGAGCTTGCGGACCTCGTCGGCAACAACGGCGAAACCCCGGCCCTGCTCGCCGGCCCGGGCGGCCTCAATGGCGGCATTGAGCGCAAGCAGATTGGTCTGTTCGGCGATGTCCTTGATGGTGCTGACAATGCCGGTGATCTCCTTGGAATGCTCACCTAGTGCGACCACGGCCTGGGCGCTGGCGTCCACTGCGGCCGACACCTCGCTCATTTCCTGCACGCTGGCGGCAATGCGGCCCCGTCCGTCGCTGGCGGCGCGGCGTACCGACTCGGCCAACTCCTGGGCCGATTGGGTGTGGGCGGCAACCTCGGCGATACTTTGCGATAGCTGTTCCACCGCTGCCGCCATCTCGGCCGCCGACTGGCTTTGGTCCAGGCTGGCGTTGGCAATATCGCTGGTCTGGGTCTTGAGCAGGCTGGCCGATTCGCTGACCCGGTGCGAGGCGTCGGTGACGCCCTGCACCAGCTCGGAGAGCTTGCCAGCCATGCCGTTGATCTCCAGGGCGAGGCCGTCCATCTCGTTGCGTGAATGGCGGTCACCCTCGGGCACCCGGGTGCTGAAGCGGCCTTGGCCAATGGCGGCGAGGCCCGCCTGTACCGAGCGCAGCGGCTTGAGCTGGGAGGAGATGGTGATGTAGAGCAGGGCGACGGTGGCGAGACCGGAGACCATACTGAGGACGATAAGCTTGTTGCGCAGGTCCAGCGCACCCTGGATGAACTCATCGAGGTAGCTGCCGGCGCCGATATGCCACTTCCAGTTCGGGTTGTAGGCATAGACCACGAAGCGCTCGGCCATACCGCCGTCGCGGCTGGCCTGGTAGTGGTAGTTGCCGCTCTTGTTGCGCATCAGCTCGCGGGCGACCTCCTGCATGGCGGGGTCGGCCAGCTCCTTGATGGTCTTGCCGAGGTCCTGCTTGGCCACCATGAGGCGACCGAGTGCATCGCCCTCCTCTTCGGCCATGGCGAATACCGAGCCGGTATGGCCGATGCGCACGTCGGCCAGGATCTGGTTGACCGCCTCGATGTCGCCGCTCAGCGGTACCCGTACCGAGTAGTAGCCCAGAAGCTGGCCGCTGTCGTCCTTGATGGGCTCGGCCCGGCTGACGCTGTATTTGCCGTTGCGTACCACGATGTCGAGGTAGGGCTTGCCTGCCAGGATGGCGGCAGCGACCGGGTCGTCGTCCTTGACCACGGTCCCCAGCATGGGCTTGTCGTCTTTCTTGAGCAGGGTGGCGGTACGCACGAACTTGCCGTCCACTCGCTGCACTACGGCGCCTTCCAGGCCGCCGCTGGCCTTTTTGAAGGCTTCCAGGGGGCCAAGCTGGCCGGTCATGACCTGCTTGTCGGTCCGCAGTACCGGTACCGTGACGCCACCGACCTGGGCCGTCTCGCCGCTGGCGTAGAGGCGGCCGCCTATGGCCTCGCTGAAGATGCTGATCTCGCGCTCGCCCCGGCGCTTGGCTGCACCGTAGGCCACATCCAGCAGGCCGTTGAGCACGTTGATGGTGTTGCCCAGGTTCTGCTTGGCGTCGGCGACTGCAACGGCGCGGGTCTGGGTGGCTACGTAGACCGTGATGGCGCTGAAGATGATGGTGCAGACCAGTGCGCAGACGATCAGGACCTGCAGCGAGATGCGCGCGTTGCGGAAGGCTTTTAGCATGATCCACCCCTTGATATGCCGGACCTAGGGCAGCTTGGTCAGCCCTAGCTCCTTTCACTATAGGAAAGCTCGGGCGTCGTGGCGCTGCGGCGTGAGTTTGCGCGGCGGGATGTGTCCAAATGTAAAACTTTTTTATAGCGGGCTGCTTCAGACATACGCGCTTGCCTGCCTTTCCGGTTTTGTCTATATGCTTATGACATATTACGAACAGGTGTCGGCGACACGTCCATGTCCCCGTACATCAGGATGAGGAAGCAGCAATGCGTAGTCAGTCGCTCATGCATTTACCCATCGTGGGCAAACGTATCCACAGCTTTGTCACTGCCGACCCGGCCAGGCTCTATCCCTTGCTGGCCGCCCCCGGTTCGTCTGCCGCCAAGCCCTGGTATGGCGAGGAACGTCTTATAGCTTGGGAGGACGATATCCTGGTGCTGGAGAATGAGGGCTTCCGCCGCTATGTCTTTGGCCTGGCTTGCGTATTACAGACCCCGGGCTGCGGATTGCAGGTCCTCGACCCGGAACACGCTGCCTTTGGCCTTGCTGGCCTGGACGTGCGCCTGCCCTGCAAGGGCCAGCGCAGCCCTCTGGTTGAACGCATCTACGTCATGCCGGAACGCCGCCGCCAGGGCATCGCCAGCGCCCTTATCCTGCGCGCCCGTCGCGACTTCCCCAACCTCGCCCTCGACGGCAAGCTCACCCCAGAAGGCGCCGCCCTGTTCGGCTACGCGCTTAAGCACTGAGGGGGAAGTTGCTCAGCCAGCGCAGCATGGCGGAGTGCGGCTCACCGCCCAGTAAAACCGGGCGCTAACGGGCATCTGAAGAAAGACCCGCCCTACGGGAGCACGGACTAAGGTCATCGAGGCCACTGACGAACGTCAGCGAGGCTCCCTCGCCAGAGGCGAGGGCGGGGAGTGGGATAGATAGACGCGAAAGCGTGTCGGACCATCGGTTGTCAGTTCAGGCCCAGCTTTGCTGGGCTTAGCCACACGGTTGCAGGGCGAACAAATTGTGGAGCCTCATCGTGACGAGCGTCAGTGAGGTTCTCGGCGGGCGGGGGGGTAGGGGTTAAATCGGGATTGAGCCCCTCTTTCCGCCCGCACAAATGACAAGCGCCCGGGGGAGCGAAGTCGTTGCCACCTTTAGGTGGCTTACCATTTCGGCCTACTCCTCGCGGGTGCTCCCGGGCGCCTGCGCAGACCTCAACGGCCAAGCAAGACACTGAGCCCTGCCGGGCTCAATGCGCGGCCTCCCAGCTCGCCCCCACCCCCACCTCGGCCAGTAGCGGCACCTTGAGGTCGGCCACGCCGGCCATCAGTGCTGGCAGGCGCTCGCGTACCAGGGCCAGTTCGGCCTCGGGCACTTCCAGGATCAGTTCATCGTGCACCTGCATGATGAGCTTGCTGGCGAGCTTGTCCTGTTCCAGCCAGTTCTGCACCGCGATCATGGCCAGTTTGACCAAGTCGGCGGCGGTACCCTGCATGGGGGCGTTGATGGCTGCCCGCTCGGCACCCTGGCGGCGGCCCTGGTTGGAGGAGCGGATCTCGGGCAGCCACAGGCGGCGACCGAACCAGGTCTCGACATAGCCTTGCTCGCGGGCGGCCTCGCGGGTGTTCTGCATATAGGCGGCGACGCCTGGGTAGCGGGCGAAGTAGCGGTCGATGTAGTTCTGCGCCGCGGCGCGTTCGATGTCGAGCTGCGCTGCGAGGCCGAAGGCGCTCATACCATAGATCAGGCCGAAGTTGATGGCCTTGGCGTAGCGGCGCTGGTCGCTGGTGACCTCTTCCGGCTGGGCGCCGAACACTTCGGCAGCGGTGGCACGGTGGATGTCGATGCCGGCCTCGAAGGCCTTGAGCATGCCTTCGTCACCCGAGAGGTGGGCCATGATGCGCAGCTCGATCTGCGAATAGTCGGCGCTGACGATATGGCTGCCCTTGGGGGCGATAAAGGCTTCGCGGATGCGGCGGCCCTCGGCGGTGCGGACCGGGATGTTCTGCAGATTGGGGTCGTTGCTGGCCAGGCGGCCAGTGACGGCGGTGGCCTGGGCATAGTTGGTATGGACCCGGCCGGTACGCGGATTGACCATCAGCGGCAGCTTGTCGGTATAGGTGGACTTGAGCTTGGACAGGCTGCGGTGCTGCAGCAGCTTGGCCGGCAGCGGGTAGTCGCGGGCCAGGTCGGTCAGTACGTCTTCATCGGTGGAGGGCGCACCCTTGGGGGTCTTCTTGAGCACCGGCAGCTTGAGCTTGTCGAACAGGATCTCGCCGATCTGCTTGGGCGAACCGAGGTTGAAGGGCTGGCCGGCCAGCTCGAAGGCCTCCTGCTCCAGCTGCAGTATGGCCTGGCCAAGCTCATGGCTTTGCTTGTTGAGCAGGGCGGCGTCGAGCAGTACGCCGTGCCGCTCCATCTTGAACAGTACCTCACGGCTGGGCATCTCGATCTGCCTGTAGACATAGTCCAGCCGCGGTTCCGCGGCCAGGCGCGGGGCGAAGGCTTCATGGAGGCGCAGGGTGATGTCGGCATCCTCGGCCGAGTAACGGGTGGCGATATCGACCGCGACCTCGCCAAAGCCGATCTGCTTGGCGCCCTTGCCGGCGACCTCTTCGTAGGCAATGGCCTTGAGTCCCAGGTGCTTGGCGGCAAGCTCATCCATGCCGTGCCGCTCGGTGCTGTCGAGTACATAGGACTGCAGGAGGGTATCTTCAGCGACGCCGGCCAGGGCGATGCCGTGGTTGGCGAAGACGTGCTGGTCGTACTTGAGGTTCTGGCCCAGTTTCTTGCGGCTGGCGTCCTCCAGCCAGGGCTTGAGGATGGCGAGTGCAGTCTCCAGCGGGATCTGGTCGGGTGCGTCGGCGTAGCGGTGGGCCAGCGGCAGGTAGGCGGCCTGATCGGGCGCGACGGCAAAGCTGATGCCGACAATGCGGGCCGAGAGGGGCTCGAGGCTGTCGGTCTCGGTGTCGAGCGCGACCAGGTTGGCGGCTTCCAGGCGCTTGAGCCAGGCTGCCAGTTCGGCCTCGGTCAGGATGCAGTCGTACTGGCGCGGCAGCTCGGCCAGTTCGGTCGGTTCTCCGGGCTCGCTGACGGCGTAGCTGCGCAGGGCGGCCTTGTTCCCTTCGGCGGCCAGCTTGTCGCCGACCGAGGCGTCGCCCTTGAGCTCGGCCAGCCAGCCCTTGAAGCCGTAGGTCTCGTAGAGGCTGGCCAGGGCGGACTTGTCGGCTTCGCGCGGGGTGAGGCTGCTCATGCCTTGCGGCATCTCCTTGCTGAGGTCGACGTCGCACTTGATGGTGACCAGGGTGCGGCCCATGGGCAGCCAGTCCAGGGTGTCACGCAGGTTCTGGCCGACCACGCCGCCGATTTCGCCGGCGCGCGCCATGATGGTATCGAGGTCGCCGTACTCGGCCAGCCATTTGACAGCGGTCTTGGGACCGCACTTGGGCACGCCGGGTACGTTGTCGACGGTGTCGCCGATCAGGGTCAGGTAGTCGACGATGCGCTCGGGCGGTACGCCGAATTTGCTAATCACGCCCTCCCGATCCAGTGTCTCCTCGCTCATGGTGTTGACCAGGCGCACGCCGCCGCCGACCAGCTGGGCCATATCCTTGTCACCGGTGGAGACCACGACCTGCATCCCGGCGGCGTCGGCCTGGCGGGCCAGGGTGCCGATCACGTCGTCGGCCTCGACGCCTTCGACCATCAGGATGGGCAGGCCCATGGCGGCGATGGCGGCGTGGATGGGTTCGATCTGGGCGCGCAGATCGTCCGGCATGGGTGGGCGCTGGGCCTTGTAATCCGAATAAAGGTCATCGCGGAAGGTCTTGCCCTTGGCGTCGAAGACGCAGCCGATATAATCGGCTGGCACATCCTTCATCAGCCGCTTGAGCATGGCCAGGATGCCGCGTAGCGCGCCGGTGGGTGCGCCAGCCGGGCTGCGCAGATCGGGTAGGGCGTGGAACGCTCTATACAGATAGGAGGAGCCGTCGATCAGCAAGAGCGTTTTGGTGGACATGTGTGATAACCCTGGTCAGGCTGCAGGAGTAGGCTGGCGGGAACCGCTGGGGGCCGGACAGCTCCTACAAAATACATAAGATAGAGAAGAAACCATGAGTGCCAAGAGCAAACTACCGAGCGATTCCGACCCGGCTGCAATGGCCGCCACCCATGCCTACCGCTCGCGCGAGGCGTGGCGCGTTTTCGAGATTATGTCCGAATTCGTCGAGGCGACCGAGCGCCTGCAGGCGATCCAACCTGCGGTGTCCATCTTCGGCTCGGCCCGCACGCCCCGTGACCATCCCTATTTCAAGCTGACCGAGGAGATCGCCCGGCTCTTGAGCGATGCGGGTTTCAGTGTGATCTCGGGCGGTGGCCCGGGCATCATGGAGGCGGCCAACAAGGGTGCCTTCCATGGCAAGTCTCCCTCGGTGGGGCTCAATATCCAGCTGCCGCACGAGCAAAATGGCAACCCCTATCAGGACGTGAGCCAGACCTTCCGGCATTTCTTTGCCCGCAAGGTGATGTTCGTCAAGAACGCGACGGCCTATGTGGTGATGCCGGGTGGATTCGGCACACTGGATGAGCTCTCGGAAGCGCTGACCTTGATCCAGACCGGCAAGACCCGCAAGATGCCCATCATCCTGGTCGGCAGTGCCTTCTGGGGCGGGATGCTGGACTGGTTCCGTAATGCCTTGCTGGCTGAGGGCATGATCAATGCCGTGGACATGGACCTGATGCAGGTGATCGACGAGCCGCGTGCGGTGGTCGATGCCATCTTTTCCTTCTACGAGACGCGCGGTTTTGGCCTGAGCCCGGCCGAGCGCGAGATGCAGCTCAGCCTGTGACCTGAACCCTGCCCGCCGGCTGCCGGCGGGCCTGCCCGGAGATAGCACCATGCGTACCCTGCTGTTGGCCCTCGTGATGGCGGCGGCCTTCCCCTTGCACGCCGCTGAGCCCCCCAAGCCGGTGGTGCCGCCGCCCCCACCGCTGCCGGCTGCGGCGGCGGATGATCCCTCGGAGGAGCCCGAGGTGACCATCATCCAGCGTGACGATGCCACCGTGACCGAATACCGGGTGGGCGGCCGGCTCTATCTGGTGAAGGTCAAGCCCAAGGTCGGGCCGGAGTACTTCCTGAGCGATGACGATGGCACCGGTAAGCTGGTCCGTAAGGACGGCCAGCAGGTGATCCGCCCGCCGATGTGGGTGATCAAGCGTTTTTAAGCAGGTAGGGCGGCCTGGCCGCCCTGTCCCCGGCGTGCCGACTGGGCGCGCCTTTCTGGCCGATAGCGTCCCATGTCCGTCTTCACTACCGTCACTCCCGCGCAATTGCGCGAATGGCTTAAGCACTATTCCTTGGGCGAGCTGGCCGAGCTCAAGGGGATTGCCGCCGGCATTACCAATACCAACTACGCGGTGACCACCAGCCAGGGGCGCTATGTGTTGACCCTGTTCGAGACCCTGCAGGCCAGCGAGCTGCCTTTCTACGTCAACCTGATGGCCCATCTGGCGCACCATGGCATTGCCTGCGCGGCGCCGATCGCCAATCTGCGCGACGAGTACATCGATAGCCTGAACGGCAAGCCCACCGTGCTGGTGAGCTGGCTGGAGGGGCAGCCGGTGGAGCGCCCCAGCACGGGCCAGTGCCGGGCGCTGGGCGCCATGCTGGCGCAGATGCACCGGGCCGGCGAGACCTATGCCGGGCGGATGGAGAACCCCCGTGGCCCGGCCTGGTGGAACGCCGCGGCACAGGATCTGTACGGTTACCTCAGTGCAGCCGAGCGCAGCCAGTTGCAGGCCGAGGTGGCGTTGCAGTCGCGGCATCGCTTTGCCCATCTGCCCAGCGGGGTGATCCACGCCGATCTGTTCCGTGACAATGTGCTGATGCATGGTGAACGCATAGGCGGCTTTATCGATTTCTACTACGCCTGCAACGACATCCTGATCTACGACCTGGCGATCACGCTGAACGACTGGTGCAGCTTGCCAGATGGCGGGATGGACGATGCCCTGGCTACCGCGCTGTGTGCCGGCTACCAGTCGGTACGTCCGCTTTCGGCGGATGAGCGTGAGGCATGGCCCTTGATGCTGCGTGCGGCGGCCTTGCGCTTCTGGGTATCGAGATTGTGGGATTGGCACAAGCCGCAGGCTGGCGAGCTGACCTTCCGCAAGGATCCGGGCGCGTTCCAGCGGGTGTTGGCCGCGCACGCGGCCCGTGGAGATGGGCCGCACTGGTTGTAGCAGCCGGTCACGGGCAGCGGAAAGACCGGTATTGGGCTAATTTGTCTAGGTCAAACACTGCTACCCAGGGATAAGCCCATCTTGCTTTCGCCGCAGCGACCAACCCACTACGCCGACATGCCGCGCAATACCCGCCTGGCCATGGCCGGGGTATTGGTGCTGATCGTGATGCTGGCGGCCGCCATGGGCTGGTGGCTGGCCAATGGTCATGAGGCGGCCCGACAGCGGGCGGCATTGCAGGCCTTTAATACGGCGCGGCTGCTGGAAGAGCGGGTGCTGGCCACGACCCGTGAGATCGACCTGATGCTCAAGGACGTGGCGCGCGATGTGGAGCGGCTGCCGACCGAGCCGCCCTCGGACTGGAGCGATCCGGTCGGCTTCGAGGCCATCATGCTGCTACGTGACAAGGTGGCGCGGGTACCGCATATGGCGGTGCTGACGGTGCTGGATGCACATGGTCGGGTGGCCTATTCGACCATGGCCTTGCCGCAGGCGGATTTCTCCGACCTGCTCTACCTGGCGCCGCTGCTGCACGCGACTACTGCGCGCGGTGCGCCCGCGGTGATCTCCTCGCCCTATGTGCTGCGTACCACCGGACGGTTGGGGGTGGCCTTTGCGCGACCGGTATATGGCCCGGATGGCCGACTCAAGGCGGTGGTGCTGGCCGGCATGCATGTCGAGACCTGGGGGCGTCATTTTGACGATATCGACCTGGGCTCCGCTGGTGAGGCGGTGGTGCTGGATAAGGGCCACAGGCTGGTGGCACGGCTGCCGGCCTTGCGTCAGGACCAAATCGGCAAGGTCTTCCCGGCCCAGGCCTGGCGGCCTATCGAGCGGGCCGAAGAGGCCTATGAGATGGTGACACCCGTCGACGGTGAGCGACGCCTGATAGTGGCACGGCAGGTGCGGGGTTACCCCTTCCTGGTCGGGGTAGGCATCTCGGAAAACGATTATCTGAAAGATTGGCGGGCTGGCCTGACGGTGTCCTTGCTCGGCATGGGCCTGTTGATACTGCTGGGCATGGGGGTACTGGCATTGCTCTGGCGCACCGGTGGCCAGGCCAAGGCTTTGGCTGAGAGCGAGATGCTGCTGCGGGCGCGCGAACAGCGCATGCGTAGCATGCTGGAGGCCTCGCCCTGTGCCCTGGGGCTGATCGAGCATGGGCCGGACCGTATACGCTACGGCACGCCCGATCTGGCCGCCTTGTTCGGCATGCCCCTGCCTGAGCTGGCCGGGGTCGCGGTGGCCGACCTGTTTGTGCGGCCCGAGGAGTGGCATGCGCTCAGCCGCGCGTTGCACGAGGCCGGTACCCTGCGCGAGATGGAGCATGCCTTGCGTTGTGCCGACGGGGTAGAGCGCTGGGTGGTGGTTTCGGCGACCTTGCTCGATGGCGGCGAGGATGTGCTCTTGAGTTTGATGGACGTGACTGCCCGGCATGCGCGTGAGACCCGGCTGTCGGAGCAGGCGAGTACCGATGCCCTGACCGGTCTTGCCAACCGGCGGCGGTTCTTTGAGCGCGGCAGTGAACTGTTCGAGCTGGCGCGCCGACACCAGCGGCCCATGTCACTGCTGATGCTGGACCTGGACCACTTCAAGCAGGTGAACGATACCTTTGGCCACGCGGTTGGTGATGAAGTGCTGGTACGCGTTGCCCGGTTGTTGGAAACTTCGCGTCGCCAAGGTGATCTACCGGCCCGCCTGGGCGGTGAGGAGTTTGTGGTGCTGCTGCCCGAAACCGGGCTGGCCCGGGCGATCGAGGCGGCCGAACGGATACGCGAGGGGGTGGAGAATGCGCCGTTGACGCTGGAGGATGGCACCTTGGTACCGGTGACCATCAGCGTGGGAGTGGCCGAGCTCAGGGCTGCCGATGCCGAGCTGCACCTGTTGTTGATCGCGGCCGATGCCGCGCTTTATCGCGCCAAGGACGCCGGTCGTAACCGGGTCATGGCGGATGAGAATCTGGGGGAGAAGATGTCTTGAGTGCGCCCGATGGCCAGCAACTGGCCGAATACCGGGACTATCTGCTGCGCTACGCCTTGTACCGTCTGCGCGACGAGGCGGCTGCCGAGGAGGCGGTGCAGGACACGCTGCTGGCTGCCTTGCAGGCCAAGGAGGGTTTTGCCGCCCAATCCAGTGTGAAGACCTGGCTGACCGGCATACTCAAGCACAAGCTGATCGATGCGCAGCGCAAGCTCAGCCGCGACCCGCTGCAGCTCGATGAGCGGCTGGACGAGGATGGCAGCGTCAGCGACTTTGACAGTCTGTTCGACAAGACCGGCCATTGGGGCAGCGATGGCCCGCGGACCTGGGCGCACCCGGATGCGGCGCTGGAGCAGCAGGATTTCTGGCGGGTATATGAGGAGTGTGCCGAGCGCATGCCCAAGCGTACCGCGCTGGTCTTTGCCATGCGGGAGAGTCTGGGCTTCGAGATCGAGGAGATCTGTCAGAATCTTGAGATCACCGCGACCAATTGTTCGGTACTGCTTTACCGGGCGCGCATGAGCTTGCGCCTGTGTCTGGAAAAAAACTGGTTCGGTCAGGAGGCCCGATGAAGTGCAAGGACGCCACCCGGCTCGTTTCCGAAGGACTCGACCGCCAACTCGCATTGGGCGAGCGCGTGCGGCTGCGGCTGCACCTCTTTATCTGCCACTACTGTACCGACTTCTCCACCCAGGTGCGTTTTTTGCGCCGGGCGGCGCGGCGTGCGCCCCGACTACCCAAGGACAGCGGCTAGCAGTGGGCGGCGATATAATCGCCCGCCATGAGTCTATTCCGCCTGTTCGGCCGCATTCTGCTGGCCCTGATCCTCTTGTTCCTGCTCTACCAGTTGTGGATCTTTGCCCACGTGCTGTGGTGGCGCGACCACAACCCGGCCGACACGGCCTTCATGGACGAGCAACTGAGTGCGCTGCAGGACAAGAACCCGGATGCCGAACTCAAGCACCAGTGGGTGCCCTACGAGAAAATCTCGCCGCAGCTCAAGCGGGCGCTGGTGGCGAGCGAGGATGCTAAGTTCCTGGAGCATGAGGGCTTTGACTGGGAGGGCATACAGGCCGCCTGGGAGAAGAACCAGAAGAAGGGCCGGATCTCGGCCGGTGGGTCGACCATCAGCCAGCAACTGGCCAAAAACCTCTTTCTGAGCGGCAAGCGCAGCTATCTGCGCAAGATGGAGGAGGCTGCCATCACCCTGATGCTGGAGGCGGTGATGAGCAAGCGACGTATCTTCGAGATCTACCTCAATGTGATCGAGTGGGGCAATGGCGTGTTCGGCGCCGAGGCGGCCGCGCGGCACTACTACAAGACCGGTGCGGCAGGGCTGGGGGCGAGCCAGTCGGCCAAGCTGGCGGCCATGGTCCCCAACCCGCGCTTTTACGACAAGAACCGTAATGCGCGTGGCCTCCTGCGCAAGGCGGCCATTATCGAGCGGCGCATGCCGTATGCAGATATTCCGTGAGCGCGGGTGCCTGCTGCGTTAGTGCTCCGCCCGGCACAGCCGGGCGCTAAATTGCAATTGATACCCAGGTGCGCGCCACTCCCCCCTGCCCTCGCTGGAGCGAGTCAGTGGGATTTGTCATCGTTCTAGAATTTCAAGCCAAACCCTGATTTTCCGAGCGCTTGCTCGAATTCATGGGCAGGGTCTAGTCTCTCCTTAATATACGAGGAGCTTCCCATGACCTGGCCCACCCACACCGTACTGAACCAGTCGCCACCCCTGCCGGACTACAACCTGTTCGCGGCCGACCCGGCTTTGCGCGAGGCCGCCTTGCGGGAAGGCGCCAAGGGTGCCGAGGCGCTGCTGCTGGGGACGGGCGCGGTCTTGGGGACGCAGCAGATGCAGGAGCTGGGCCGGCTGGCCAACCAGCACCCGCCCGTTTTGCGGGCCTTTGACAGCAAGGGCTTTCGGCGCGATCAGATTGAATTCCACCCAGCCTGGCACTCGCTGATGCAGGGCATCGTGGCGCGCGGCTTTCATAGCGGGCCGTGGGCGCAGCCGGGACCGGGCGTCCATGCTGCACGAGCAGCGGGCTATCTGATGCAGGCACAGGTGGAGGCGGGCAGCCTGTGCCCGACCACCATGACCTATGGTGCTGTGCCGGCCATTGCCCGCCATGCGGCCTTGGCGGCCGAATGGCTGCCGGTGATAGGCAGCCGAGACTACGATAGCCGCGATCTGCCGCTGGCACAGAAGCGTGGCGCACTGATCGGCATGGGCATGACCGAGAAGCAGGGAGGCTCGGATGTGCGGGCCAATACCACCCGGGCTGAGCGTCAGCCGGACGGCAGCTACCGGCTGACCGGGCACAAGTGGTTCTTTTCGGCCCCGCAGTGCGATGCCCACCTGGTGCTGGCGCAGGTCCAGGCGGGCCTCTCCTGCTTCTTTGTGCCGCGCTGGCAGCCGGACGGTAGCAAGAACCCTGTACTGGTACAGCGGCTCAAGGACAAGCTGGGCAACAAGTCCAACGCTTCCAGCGAGGTGGAGTTCCAGGCGGCCTATGGCGTGCTGCTGGGCGAAGAGGGGCGGGGCGTGCCTACCATCCTGGAGATGGGGACGTATACCCGGCTCGACTGCGTGCTGGGCAGTACCGGCATGATGCGGCAGGCGCTCAGTGCCGCGCTGCATCATGCGCGGCACCGCGCGGCCTTCGGCCAGGTGCTGGCCGAGCAGCCCTTGATGCGCAATGTGCTGGCCGATATGGCGCTGGAGACCGAGGCGGCCATCGTGTTGGCACTGCGCATGGCGCGTGCCTTCGACGCCCAGGATGACGAGGGCGAGACGCTGCTGCGACGCCTTTTGACACCGGCGGCCAAGTACTGGGTCTGCAAGCGCGGGCCGGAGCTGGCGGCCGAGGCCATGGAGGTGATGGGCGGCAATGGCTATGTGGAAGAGGGCGTGCATGCCCGCATCTACCGCGAAATGCCGGTCAATTCGATCTGGGAGGGTTCGGGCAATATCATGTGCCTGGACGTGCTGCGCGCGCTGGCCAAGAGCCCGCGCACGCTGCAAGTGCTGCAGGCGGAGTTGGCGCCGGCGTTGGGCCGCCACCCGGCCTATGACGGCCATGTGGCCGCGCTGCAACGGCAGTTTGCCGAGACAGCGGGGTTGGAAGCACGGGCACGGCGGCTGACCCAGCAGCTGGTGCTGGCGCTGCAGGCCAGCCTCTTATTGCAGCATGCCCCGGATTTTGTGGCCGAGGCCTTTGTGCAATCACGCTTGGCGGGAGACTGGGGCGACAGCTTCGGGACGCTGCCCGGCAACTGTGATTTTGCGGCGATTCAGGCACGGGCCTTGGTTCTATAGCCCCGCCGGCGCGTGCAAGCACGCGCCGGGCAGCTACAATGCGGCATTCCCACTACGGGCTTGCAAGGTAGCTGTCTCATGCCGCACATGAATTGGCCGCAATTGCTGTCCGCGGATCGCCTGCGGGCACCGCGCCGTCTGCCGGAGACCGGTCCCGCCATCGGCCGCTCCGACTTCCACAAGGATCACGACAGGCTGGCCTTCTCTTCGCCGTTCCGGCGGCTGGGGCGCAAGACCCAGGTGCATCCCATGACCGAAAACGATCATGTGCACACCCGGCTGACCCACTCGATCGAGGTTGGCTGCGTGGGTCGTTCGCTAGGCATCATGGTGGGGCAGGCGCTGGGCGACAAGCTGCCGGCGCACATTATTCCCTACGATATCGGTGCCATCGTACAGGCGGCCTGCCTGGCCCACGATATCGGCAACCCGCCCTTTGGCCATGCTGGCGAATACGCCATCCGCGACTGGTTCCGCCAGTCGGGCAATGCCTATCTGCTGCAGAACCTGAGTGCCGACGAGCGTCGTGACGTGCAGACCTTCGAGGGTAATGCGCAGGGCTTTCGGGTGGTGACCCAGCTGGAAAACCACCGCTTCGATGGCGGTATGCGACTGACCTTTGCCACCCTGGGCGCGACACTCAAATACCCCTGGACCAGCGAGCATGCCGGGGTGAAGGAGAAATTCAGCTGCTACCAGGCCGAGAAGAAGCTGCTGGATGAGGTAGCGCAGGAGCTGGGCCTGATCGCCAAGGGGCCGGGCGTGTGGTGCCGCCACCCTTTGAGCTATCTGATGGAGGCAGCCGACGATATCTGCTACGCCATCCTGGACCTGGAGGACGGGGTGGAGATCGGCATGCTGCCCTTCGATACCATCGCCCCCATGCTGATCCGCCTGGCCGGCATCGACGACGACCTGCTGGCGCTGGAAGTGGCCGGTGCACCCAGCGTGCGCCGCAAGATGTCGCTGCTGCGCTCCAAGGCGGTAGATCGCTGCGTACGCGAAGTGACGGCGGCCTTTCTGCGCCACCACGATGCGCTGTTGGCCGGCGAGTACGAGGGCGACCTGATCGCCGCCTGCCCCGACTTTGTGCGACACGGCATACGCGACGCCAAGCAGCTGGCGCGCGAGCGCATCTTCAATAACCGCCGCAAGGTCGAGATCGAGGTAGGCAGCTTCACCTGCCTGGATATCCTTTTGGAGGCCTTCTGCGGCGCGTCCTACCAGTTGCGCATAGAGCCGGAACGATTGAGCTTCAGGAACAAGCGCATCCTGGACCTGATGGAGTACAACGCGCCGCACCGCGAGTGGCCGCTATACGAGAGCTACATGCGGGTGCTGGACTTTATCGGCGGCATGACTGACAACTACGCAACCTATCTGGCGCAACAGGTCGGGGGTATGGGAAGGTGATGCTCTACGGGAGGTGGTGATCTCCGGCGGCATGGCTCTGCCCGGGAATCCCCGCAAGGAGGAGGCCGAAGTAGTAAGCCACCTGAAGGTGGCAACGACTTCGCTCACCCGGGCGCTAACCGGCAGTGGAAAATCGACCCCGCCCCGCTCAATAGAACCCACTCCCCTCGCCCTCGCCGCCGCGAGTGGGCGGATTTTTTAGCGCTTGGTGCCGAGCTGTGGGGAGATCGCCACAGCCTGCCGCCGCCGGGTCAGGCACGGCGTACGTGCTAGAATCCGAGCAAATACGTCCATTCCCTGAGACTGCCCGCTGTGTCTGTACCTGATCGCCTCGTCATCGCCACCCGTGAATCTGCCCTTGCCCTGTGGCAAGCCCGCCACATCGCCGCCCGCCTGGAAACGCTATACCCCGGCCTCAAGGTGGAGCTCCTGGGTATGACTACCCAAGGCGACCGTATCCTCGACGTGACCTTGAACAAGATCGGCGGCAAGGGGTTGTTCGTCAAAGAGCTGGAGACGGCCTTGCAGGAAGGTCGTGCCGACCTGGCGGTGCACTCCATGAAGGACGTGCCGATGCGCCTGCCCGAGGGCTTTGCCATCGCGGCCATCACCGAGCGAGAAGATCCGCGCGATGCCTTTGTCTCCAATACCTATGCCGATCTCGCCGCCCTGCCCGAGGGCGCCGTGGTGGGTACCTCCAGCCTGCGTCGCGAGGCACAGATCCGTGCAGCCTACCCGGGTCTGGTGGTCAAACCCCTGCGTGGCAACGTGCAGACCCGGCTGGGCAAACTCGATGCCGGTGACTACGACGCCATCATCCTGGCGGCGGCCGGGCTCAAGCGACTGGGCCTCGCCGATCGCATCCGCGCCCTGCTGAGCCCGGAAGAGAGTCTGCCTGCACCGGGCCAGGGCGCACTGGGGATTGAAATTCGCGCTGACCGGGTGGAACTGATGAACCTGCTGGCACCGCTGAACCACGCCGAGACGGCTGATTGCGTGACCGCCGAGCGGGCCATGAGCCTGCGCTTGGATGGCTCCTGCGAGACCCCGCTGGGCGGCTTTGCCGAGGTGGTGGACGACGCCTTCCTGCGTATGCGGGGTTTTGTCGCCAGCCCCGATGGCAGCCAGATATTGCGCGCTGAATCGAACGGCAGCCGTGCCGCCGCCCAAGGACTGGGTCGGCAGGTGGCCGACCTGATGCTGACCGAGGGCGCTCGCGCCCTGCTTATTCCCAAAGCCTGATCTTATGACCAAGCCGCTTGCTTCCCGCCGTTTCCTGCTGACCCGCCCGGCCAAACAGGCCGAGCACCTGGCTGAGCTGTTGACCGAACAAGGGGCCGTGCCCTTGCGCGCGCCCATGATCGCCATCGCACCCAGCGGTGCACCGGAGCTGTTGACGGCGGTACTGGCGCGACTGGAGGACTTTGACCTGGCGGTCTTTGTCAGCCCGACCGCGCTCGATGAGGTGGCCGCCAAGGTGGTGAGCTGGCCCGCTGAGCTGACGGTGGCGGTGGTCGGGCCGGCCTCGCAGGCGCGGGCGCAAGAGTTGGGCATGCGCGACGTGATCAGCCCGGAGGCACGTTTTGACAGCGAGGGACTGCTGGAGCACCCCTTGTTGCAGCAGATGGCCGGCCGGCGGGTGGTGCTGTTCCGTGGCAACGGCGGCCGCGAGCTGCTGGCCGATACCTTGTTGGCGCGTGGCGCCACGGTGGAGGTGGTGGAGGCCTACCGGCGCCTGCCGCCCGAACTGGGCCGCGAGCAGGTGGCGGCTTTGCTGGCCGACGGTTGCGACGGGGTGATCGTGACCAGTAGCGAGGCAGCGCAGAACCTGTTTGCCCTGTGTGACGAAGTGTTGGCGGGCCAGCTGCGGCAAACCCGTTTCTTTGCCAGCCACCCGGCCATTGCCGAGACGGTGCGCCAGTTTGGCGTGAGCGAAGTGGTGGGCACCCGTACCGGCGATGCCGGCATCGTGGCCTCGCTGCGTGAGTACTTTTCCGCGCCGGCCCCCGCGCCGACAGCGGTGCCGGCCGCGAGCGCCGATGCCGGCAAGCCGGCGCCGTTGCACGCCCCTGTGGCCGGTGCCCGGCCGCAAGGCCAATGGCGTTGGATCGTCACGGCGGTGGTGCTGGCGGTGCTGGTTTCGCTTGCCATCGTCCACTACCAGCGGCAGATGCTGCGCGCGGAGCTGGGCAGCCGTTTCAACGAACTGGAGCGCCGCCAGCAGATGCTGAGTGCTGGTGAGCAGCGCGACGGTGGTCGTATGAGCCAGCTCGACGCGCAGCTGGAGTCGATCAACCACCATATTGAGGAACTGCGCGCCCAGCAGGTCGATCTGCAGTCCTTGTACGGCGCGATCGCCGGTGACCAGGAAGAAACCTTGCTGGCCGACGCCGAGCTGACGCTCTCGCTGGCCAGCCAGCAGCTGCAACTGACCGGCAATGTGGGCGCCAGTCTGGCTGCGCTGTACCGTTTGGATGAGCGGCTGGCCGGCCATGACAAGCCCCGCCTGATGCCGTTGCGACGTGCTTTGGCCAAGGATATCGACAGCCTCAAACGGGTGCCGTGGGTCGATTACGTGGGACTCTCCAACAAGCTCGATACCCTGGCCGGCAGCGTGGACCGTCTGCCTCTGGTGGTCGACGCCAAGACACCCGAGGACCAGGCCGCCAGCGAGGCTGCGCCGCGCACCGGCTTCTGGGGCGAGCTGGGGCGTGCCCTGGGCGCCTTGGTGGAGATACGCCGCATAGACCAGCCGGACCCGGTGTTGCTGGCGCCGGAGCAGTCGCTCTACCTGCGCGAGCATGTGAAGTTGCGGCTTCTGAATGCTCGCCTGGCGCTGTTGCAGCGTGACGAGCCGACCTTCCGGCATGATCTGGTGGCGGCCGATGCGGAGCTGCGCAAGCACTTTGATATCCGCGCCAAGCCGGTGATCGCCACGCTGACCACGCTGCGCGAGCTGCAGAGCGCCCAGCCGGCGCAGGTACTGCCTAGCCTGGCCGACAGCCTGAATGCCGCCCGTGATGCCCGCCGCAAGGCCAGCCGGGAGGACAGCAAGTGAGATTCCTGTTCTGGTTGCTGGCCCTGTTCGGCCTGGCGGTCGGCCTGGCCCTGTTCGCCCGCTACAACTCCGGTTACGCCCTGCTGTTCTTCCCGCCCTGGCGGGTAGAGCTGTCCTTGAATGCCTTCGTGCTGCTGTTTGCCCTCCTGGTGCTGGGCGGTTACGCCATCGTCAAACTGGTGGATTGGCTCCTGGCCATGCCGCGCAATGTACGCCGCTACCATGCGGCCAAGCGCCAGCGTGATGCCCGCCGCTATCGCCGCGACGCGATCACGGCCATGGCCGAGGGACGCTACCACAAGGCGGTACGTGCCAGCCGGGTAGCCCGCGAGGCCGAAGATGAGCGCGATATGAAGCTGATCGACACCTTGATCGCGGCCCGCTCGGCGCATCTGGGCCGCGACTACGAGGCGCGCGACAAGTTTGTCGAGGAGGCGCGCGACGCCAGCGGTGGCCGCTCGCTGGCGCTCGATATGCTGGAAGCCGAGATGTGCTACGACCAGTACCGCAACCGCGAAGCATTGGCCGCCTTGCAGCGGGTGTATGCGCAATCGCCCAAGCTGACGGCCGCGCTCAAGTTGGAACTCAAGATCCGGCAGCAGGAGAACCATCCGGCACGGGTGATCGAGCTGACTGATCTGCTGGAGAAGAGCGACGGCCTGGACCCGAACCACGCTGCGCGTATCCGCAGCCAGGCACGCCTGGCCCAGCTCAAGTTGGGGCCCATGGAGCCGCGCGAACTCAACCGCTGGTGGGGGGGGCTCAAACGCGAGGAGCGGGTACAGCCCAAGCTGGCCGCCGCCGCTGCCAAGGAGTTCATCCGCGTAGGCGAGGGCGAACAGGCCGAGAGTGTGTTGGTCGATGCCCTGGAAGCAGAGTGGGATGTGGCGCCGCTGGAGGTCTATGGCGAGCTGGATCGGTTGGGTGTGAAAGGCGACGCGGTGAAGCGTCTGGCGCGGGCTGAGGATTGGCTGCGCCATCACCCCAACGATCACCAATTGCTACTGGCCCTGGGCCGGATGTGTCGCGATGCGGCGCTCTGGGGCAAGGCACGTAATTACCTGGAAGCCAGCGTGGCGGTGGCCGCCACGCCGGTGGCACATGCTGAGCTGGGCCAGCTCCTGGAGCAGCTGGATGAGCGCGAAGTCGCCGATCAGCACTACCGCGCCAGCCTGGGCTTGGCGCTGGACCTCCTGGAGAAGCGGGCATGATGAGCACGGCGCTGATAGCGGGTCTGCACTACCTGGGCGCCATGCTGCTGATGGCCTGTCTCTTGACCGAGCATATGCTGCTGGCGCCGCGCATGGAGACGGGCACGCTACGCAAGCTGGGCCGCATCGATGCGCTCTACGGCCTCCTGGCCATGGCACAGATCGGTAGCGGTCTCGGCCGTATCTGGCTGGAGAAGGGTAGTGATTTCTATCTACACAGCGGGCTCTTCCACCTCAAGCTGACCTTGTTCGTGGCCCTGGGCCTGATGTCCATCTACCCGACCCTGCGCATCCTCGCCTGGCGCCGTGCCGCGGCCAGCGTGGAGGCATTGGCGCCGGCTCCGGCCGAGTACCGCCGGGTACTGATGCTGGTGCGACTGGAGCTGACCTTGCTGCTCCTGCTGCCCATCGTGGCCAGCTTTATGGCGCGAGGCTTCTAACATGCCTGGCTTGCGTAGCGCTCTGCTGGCGCTGCTGCTGGGCTCGACGGCCTGGGCGGGTAGCGTCAATCTCTGTACCGACGCCAATGGCAAGCGCCAATTCTCCGACCTGCCCTGTGCCCAGGGCAGTCGCGCTGACCGCGTGCGTACGGTTGAGAGCGTGATCGGCGGTAGTGGCAGCGATCTGCAAGGCCAACTGGAGTTGCAGGGGCAGAGGGCTGCCAGGTTTATCGAGGGCGATGAGACGGTGCGCGTCAGCGGTACGCGTACCTCGGCCAGCACGCGCATCGACAAGGATCTCTGCGCGACGGCGCGCCGGGAGTATGTCGAGGCCAAGGGCAATCTCTTGTGCTGGGCGACGGCGACTTGTGAGTCGGACAAGACGCGTGAGCTCTACAAACGCGCCGCCCGCGCCTGCCGTTATGGTGGCGGTGGCGAGGACTGAGCCCCGCCCTGGCACCGGTTACAGCTGATCGGGCGCCAACATGGCCTTGAGGCCCACCTGGGCCTTGCCGTCCCGCAAGCGGTACTGCAGCCACCAGATCGCCCCCTTCTTGGCCGCCCAGTCGGCCTCCATGCCACTCAATAGCTTTGCCGCCAGGCGCCCCAGTGTCGGCTGGTGGCCGACCAGAATGGTGGTGCCGCCGTACTCGGGCCAGTTGGCGATCTGCAGATAGGCATCGGTGCTGGCACCCGGGTTGAGCCCGGCGTCGACCTGGTGGGCCGGGTCCAGTGCGGCTGCGGTCTGACGGGCGCGTAGCGCTTCGCTCGCCAGGATGCGGACATGGCTGGGTAGACGGGCGGATAGCCACTGCGCCATCTTGCGGGCCTGCTTGTGGCCGCGTTCGGTCAGACTGCGGCTGAGGTCATCCGGGCCGTCCTCGGCCTCGGCATGGCGCCAGAGTATTAGGTTGGTCTTCATCCTCTATCCCATTATGAGCCACTAACAGAACCCTTCTGGCCTTGTAGTGCCAACTTGCCGTTGGCTTCGTTTGCACGCCTAAGCGTGGTTGTTGGTGCCTTGGCACCTTACAACCACGGCTTCCTCCTCGGGGGAAGCCAGAACCGCTGCGTTGGGTTTTGTTAACGGCTCAAAAAAAGGGGCGCCGTAGCGCCCCATTTCTTTTAATCCCTGGCCTTGGCGGCCAGGTCTGCCAACAACATGCCCTGCGCGCTGCGCAGCTTGCCGCCACGCGCGCTCTTTTTGCGGTAACGACCGTCGGACTGCATCTCCCAGGCCTGGGCATTGTCGACCAGGTAGGGGCGCAGGCCTTCGCGGATGACGCGGCGCTTGCTCTTGGCGTCGAAGATCGGGAAGGCGACCTCGATACGGCGGAAGAAGTTGCGGCCCATCCAGTCGGCCGAGCCCAGGTAGAGGTTCTCGGCACCATCGTTATAGAAATAGAACACGCGGGTGTGCTCGAGGAAGCGACCGACGATGGAGCGCACCTTGATGTTCTCACTCAAGCCTTTCACGCCGGGGCGCAGGGTGCAGACACCACGCACGATCAGGTGGATGGTGACGCCGGCCTGGCTTGCGTCGTACAGCGCCTGGATCAGGGCCGGCTCCAGCAGCGAGTTCATCTTGGCGATGATGACCGCCCGGCGGCCGGCGCGGGCAATGTCGGCCTCGCGGTTGATGGCCGCCACCATGGAGGAGTGCATGGTGAAGGGCGACTGCCACAAGTGCTTGAGCTTGCCGGGGTTGCCCATGCCGGTGAGCTGGATAAAGACGTCGTTGACGTCGGCACACTTCTCTTCGTTGGCGGTGAGCAGGCCGAAGTCGGTATAGAGCTTGGCGGTACGCTGGTGGTAGTTGCCGGTACCCAGGTGGGCGTAGCGGCGCAGCCGGCCTTCCTCGCGGCGCACGATCAGGAGCATCTTGGCGTGAGTCTTGTAGCCGTAGACACCGTACACCACATGGGCACCCACGCGTTCGAGCTTGGCCGCCCAGTTGATATTGGCCTCCTCATCGAAGCGGGCCATCAGCTCCACCACCGCAGTCACTTCCTTGCCGGCTTCGGCAGCCTCGATCAGCGCTTCCATCAGCGCCGATTCCTTGGAAGTGCGGTAGACCGTCATCTTGATGGCGACCACCTGCGGGTCGCGGGCGGCCTGCTGCAAGAGGTCGATGACCGGAGTAAAGCTCTGGAAGGGGTGGTGCAGCAGGATGTCGCCCTGGCGGATGGCGCAGAACATGTCCGGCTGCTTGCGCAATTCCTTGGGCACGCCCGGCATGAAAGGCTGGAACTTGAGGTCGGGACGGTCGACCTGGTCGGGCACCTGCATGAAGCGCACCAGGTTCACCGGGCCGTCCACGCGGTAGAGGTCTTCATGCTGCAGGCCGAACTGCTCGAGCAGGAAGTCGGAGATATGGTGCGGGCAGTTGTCTGCCACCTCGAGCCGCACGCCGTCGCCGAACTGGCGCTGACTGAGTTCACCCTGTAGGGCGGCGCGCAGGTCCTTGACGTCTTCTTCGTCGACGTTGACGTCGGAATCGCGCGTGACGCGGAATTGGTAGCAGCCCCGTACCGTCATGCCGGGGAAGAGTTCATCCACATGGGCATGCAGTACCGAGGACAGGAAGACGAAGCCATGCTCGACGCCGGAGACCTCGGGCGGCAGCTTGATAAAGCGCGGGAAGATGCGTGGCGCTTGCACGATGGCGACGCCGGAGCTGCGGCCAAAGGCGTCGCGTCCATCGAGCTCGACCACGAAGTTGAGGCTTTTGTTCAAGAGGCGCGGGAAGGGGTGGGCGGGGTCCAGGCCGATAGGGGTCAGGACCGGGGCCAGCTCACGGTCGAAGTATTCGCGCACCCAGGCACGCTGCGACTCGGTCCACATGGTACGGCGCAGGAAGACCACGCCTTCCTCGGCCAGTGCTGGCAGCAATACCTCGCGCAGGATCTTGTACTGCTTCTCCACCAGGGCATGTGCATCCTCGGCGATGCGATGGAAGGCTGCCTCGGGAGAGAGACCATCCGGCGCCGGCCGGGCGTTGTGCATGCGGATGCTTTCCTTGAGCCAGGCCACCCGGACCTCGAAGAACTCATCCATATTGGAAGATACGATGCACAAAAAGCGCAGCCGTTCCAGCAGCGGGTTGTTGGCGTCCTCGGCCTGGGCCAGCACGCGGCGGTTGAATTCCAGCAGCCCCAGTTCCCGGTTGAGGAACAGGTCGGTGCTGTGTTCGGAGGGCGTCTGCGGGTGGTGTGCGTGGGTCATGTTTAGAGGCTAGCTGACTGGCGATGACTTGGCCGGAACGAAGCAGTATAACCATCCCGCCGGGCTGCCTGCAGCCACAAAGCAAAATGGCCGCACGAGGCGGCCATCTGATTGCGCGTTGCGTTTACTCCTGCGGCGGGACATAGCCCTGCACGGCGTCGGCGCCACTGCCGAAGAAGTAGTTCTGCAACTGCTGCTGCAGGTACTGGCGAGCGCGGCTATCGGCGAGATTGAGGCGATTCTCGTTGATCAGCATGGTCTGGTGCTTGACCCAGGCTGCCCATGCCTCCTTGGAGACATTGTCGAAGATCTTCTTGCCCATCTCGCCCGGCAGCGGCGGGAAGTCCAGCCCCTCGGCCTCGCGACCAAGCTTGATGCAATTTACCGTTCTGGCCATATCGGTATTCCTCTCAGAAACTAGCAGCGATAGATGACACTGCGATGAAACAAAAGATTCAGATTGGGGCTGCACCGCTTTTTTCACGCTACCACCCACACGGCAGCGGTTACGATCACTGCCGCCCCTCGCGGCGGCGAGGGCGGGGGAGTAGGAAGCGATTAAGCCGTTAACGTCGGCGCCGATTCAGTTTTGAACTGCCGCTTAACACCCGGCTATGCCGGGTGCTGAGCTGTAGTTGGTCATGCTGCCATCGTCGACAAAGATCAGACGTTAAACAGGAAGTTCAGGACGTCGCCGTCCTTCACCACATACTCCTTGCCTTCCGAGCGCATCTTGCCGGCTTCCTTTGCGCCTTGCTCACCCTTGTACTGGATGTAGTCGTCAAAAGAGATGGTCTGGGCGCGGATAAAGCCACGTTCGAAGTCGGTATGGATCACACCGGCTGCCTGCGGGGCAGTGTCGCCAACATGGATGGTCCAGGCGCGGACTTCCTTCACGCCGGCGGTGAAGTAGGTCTGCAGGCCCAGGAGCTTGTAGCCGGCGCGGATCAGGCGGTTGAGGCCGGGCTCTTCGAAGCCGAGGTCGGCCAGGAAGGCTTGCTTGTCTTCGTCGTCGAGGTCAGAGAGTTCCATCTCGATCTTGGCGCAGAGGGCGACCACCGGCGCGCCTTCGGCGGCGGCGTGGGCCTTGAGGCGCTCGAGGTGGGGGTTGTTCTCGAAGCCATCTTCAAGCACGTTGCCGACATACATGGCGGGCTTGATGGTCAAAAGGCACAGCGGCTTGAGCAGGGCCTTCTCATCGTCGCTCAGCGCGAGGGTGCGGGCCGGCTTGCCTTCGTTGAGGTGGGGCAGCAGCTTCTCGCAGGCAGCGACCAGCTTTTGCGCATCCTTGTCGCCCGACTTGGCCTTCTTGCCTTCGCGCTGGATGGCCTTCTCGACGCCGGCCAGATCGGCCAGTGCGAGTTCGGTGACGATGACTTCGATATCGGCCAGCGGATCGACACGGCCGGAGACGTGGACCACGTTCTCGTCGTCGAAGCAGCGCACCACGTTCACGATGGCGTCGGTCTCGCGGATATTGGCCAGGAACTGGTTACCCAGGCCTTCGCCTTTGCTCGCGCCGGCTACAAGGCCGGCGATATCGACGAACTCGACGATGGCGGGCTGAATCTTCTGCGGGTTGACGATCTTGGACAGCTCGGCCAGGCGGGGGTCCGGTACTTCAACGATGCCGACATTGGGCTCAATGGTGCAGAAGGGGTAGTTCTCGGCAGCGATGCCGGCCTTGGTCAGGGCATTGAACAGGGTGGACTTGCCGACGTTGGGCAAGCCGACGATGCCGCATTTCAGGCTCATGGGTAATCCTTCCGGTAAAACAACATTGTAAACGCTGCGAGCGGCGCCATCACGCCGCCGGCTTGGCCGCCTTGGGTGGCTTGGGCTTGGTATTGATGCGCATGGTGGCACGCTCGTACTCGCCACGCGCCAGCAGGGGCCAGGCATCCAGGGTGCGGTTGATGGCTTCGGCTATCAGCGGCTGTTCGTCCTGGCGCGGACGGTGCAGTACGAAGTCCACCACCGGCTGGTTCAGGCCCAGCGAGCGTGGATGGCCGACGCCCACGCGCAGGCGCCAGAAGTCGGCGGTGCCGAGCAGGGCCTGGATGTCCTTGAGGCCGTTATGGCCGGCATGGCTGCCGCCCTGCTTGAGCTTGGTCTCGCCGGGCAGGAGGTCCAGCTCGTCATGGACGACCAGGATTTCCTGTGGCTGGATCTTGTAGAAGCGTGCCAGCGCGGCCACCGACTGGCCAGAGCGGTTCATATAGGTGCTGGGTTCCAGCAGCCAGACCTCGCCGTCGCCCTGGCGGGCGCGGCCGGCAAGGCCGTGGAATTTGCTCTCGACCTTGAGCGTGGTGCCCAGCTCGCGAGCCAGTGCATCCACCCACCAGAAGCCGGCGTTGTGGCGGGTATCGGCATACTCCGGCCCGGGGTTGCCGAGGCCGACGACGAGGCGGATAGGTGGCGTGGTGGTCATGATGGCGTAGCGGTCGAGAGGGGGGCGCTGCGAGGCGCCAAGTAAAAACGGCCCGTCAGCCGGTGAAGGCGACGAGCCGTTGCGCGGAGGCGCGACCGATTACTCGGCAGCGGCTTCCTCGGTGGCAGCGCCACGGACCGACAGGATGGTGGCAACGGTACCGTTGTCGCCATGCTTGAGGGCCACGAAAGCAACGCCAGCCGGCAGCTTGATGCTGTCGAGGTGCAGCGAGTGACCGGCTTCCAGGTTCTTCAGGTCAACTTCGATGAACTCGGGCAGCTGGTTCGGCAGGCACTCGACTTCGGCTTCGGTCATGACGTGCGACACGATGCCGCCGCCCAGCTTCACGCCAGGAGCCACGTCAGCGTTGATGAAGTGGAACGGAACCTTGGTGTGGATCTTTTCGTTCGGGTTCACGCGCTGGAAGTCGACGTGCATGACGATCTGCTTCCAGGGGTGGTACTGAGCGTCACGGATCAGCACGGGCTCGGCCTTGCCATCGACCTTCAGGGTCAGGATGGAAGCGTGGAAAGCTTCGTTCTGCATGGCGTAGTACAGGTCGTTGTGCACCAGTTCGATGGCGACGGGCTCTTGGCCTGCGCCGTAGATGATGCCGGGGACCTTGCCAGCGTGACGCAGGCGGCGGCTCGCTCCGGTGCCCTGTTCGACGCGCTTGGTGGCGATAACTTCGATAGACATAGTCTTACTCCAATACAACTACAGATAAAAAGCACCGCCCGCGACCAGGCAGTGCTTGCGAAAGCGGCCAACCCGCATGGGTCGGCCGCAAATCAGGGTCAATCGACGAAGAGGGTGGAGACCGATTCTTCGTTGTTGATGCGCCGCAGCGTCTCGGCCAGCAGCGGAGCCAGGCTGACGACGCGGATGCGGTTGGATTTCTTGGCGGCTTCGCTGAGCGGCACGGTATCGGTGACCACCAGCTCATCGAGCTCGGACTGGCCGATGCGTTCGACGGCCGGACCGGACAGCACCGGGTGGGTCGAGTAGGCCAGCACGCGCTTGGCACCGTGTTGCTTGAGTGCTTCGGCGGCCTTGCACAGGGTGTTGGCGGTGTCGACCATGTCGTCCATGATCAGGCAGGTACGGCCTTCGACATCACCGATGATGTGCATCACCTCGGCCACATTGGCCTTGGGGCGACGCTTGTCGATGATGGCGAGTTCGGTATTCAGTTGCTTGGCCATGGCGCGGGCACGCAGCACGCCGCCCACGTCAGGCGAGACCACCATCAGGTCTTCGTAGTTCTTGGTGCGGACGTCGTCGAGCAGCACCGGGGTGGCGTAGATATTGTCCACCGGGATGTCGAAGAAACCCTGGATCTGGTCAGCATGCAGGTCGACAGTCAGGAGGCGGTCCACACCGGCGGCTTGCAACATATTGGCGACCACCTTGGCCGAGATCGGCACCCGGGCCGAACGCGGACGACGGTCCTGACGGGCGTAGCCGAAGTAAGGCATGGCGGCGGTGATACGGCCGGCCGAGGCGCGCTTGAGCGCGTCGACCATCAGCAGCACTTCCATCAGGTTGTCATTGGTGGGGGCGCAGGTGGACTGCAGCACGAAGACGTCGCGGCCGCGAACATTCTCCAGCAGTTCCACGGTGGCTTCGCCGTCGCTGAAGCGACCGACGGTGGCACGGCCTACGGTGATATCGAGGTGCTTGGCGACCGCATCGGCCAACTGGGGGTTGGCGTTGCCGGTGAAGACCATCAAGCTGTCGTAGGCCATGTCCTGATCCTTAACAAAAAAAGAAAGCGTGTAATCGTTATTACACGCTTTCTGGTTTCTTTTTGCGTTAGGTGAGCGCATGGCGCAACCGCCCGAACGCTTTGCAGATATTGGCAGGGGAGGTAGGGATCGAACCTACGAATGTCGGAATCAAAATCCGATGCCTTACCACTTGGCGACTCCCCTACAAACTTGCCGGATCCAAACATCAATCCAACAAATCAAACAAAGGGTGCTGCATCAATCCCTGCGCGACAAACCCTTGCATTGTGGCAGGCAGGGCGTCCAGTACACGCTGGGCTTCCGCTTGTGTATTGAATGCAGCAAACACACAGGCACCGGATCCGGTCATCATCGCTTCGCCATATTGCCCTAGCCAGGACAGGTATTCGGCGATGACGGGGTATTTCCGTTTGGCTACCGTTTCGAGATCGTTTCGGACCTGGCAGCTCGGAAAGGCCGCCATTATTATGGGCTTGGTATCACGTGTCAAGCCTGGGTCCGAAAAAATTGCGGCAGTGGGGACCGATACGGGCGGAATCAACACACTATACCATTGAGGCGGCAGAGAAATTTCCTGTAGCAGTTCGCCTACGCCTTCTGCAAATGCATTGCGGCCAAACACGAAAACCGGCACGTCGGCGCCCAATTGCAGCCCCAGCGCCTGCAATTCAGCTCGCTTGAGGCCGGTTCGCCAGAGGTGGTTGAGGGCGATCAATACGGTAGCGGCGTCGGAGCTGCCACCACCCACGCCGCCGCCCATGGGCAGGCGCTTGTCCAAACGCAGATTGCAGCCCAGCTTGCTGCCGGTGTGCGACTGCAACAGCCGGGCTGCGCGGATGATCAGATCGCTCTCGGCCGGCACGCCCGGCAGCGGGTTGTCGTGCTCGATGCGGCCATCATCGCGTACGGCGATATGGACGGTATCGCCGTGGTCTATCAAGCGGAAGGCGGTCTGCAGCAGGTGGTAGCCGTCGGGTCGGCGACCGGTGACGTGCAGAAAGAGATTGAGTTTGGCGGGGGCGGGAAAGCTTTGGTACGGCGTCATGGATAGGCTGGTCGGCCGGCTCAGTGGCTGGCGGGGTTGTTAGATGGCGTGGCGGCCGGCGTAGCCAGCTCCCAGTCATAGAGGGCGATGCGGACTTCCAGGTCGGGCCTGATCAGGGTCAGCGCGTTGGGAGCAGTACGGCCTGTTTCCGCTTGGCCGGCCTTGATCGGGTAGCGGATCTGCCAGTCATCCTGTTCCAGTACCTGGGCACCCGTCTCCTGCCGCCATTGCGAAGGTCGACGCGGGTCGGCCAGGCCGAGCAGCCAGTAACGCAGGCCTTCGGCGGGCAGGCGCCAGCCCAGTTCCTTCTCGCTCAGGGCTTCGACGTCGCCGGCCTCCTTGCGCTTGCCGTCGCTGTCAAAGAAGCGTGCACCATCCGGCGCCAGCTCCAGGCGGGCCACGACCTGGCCCAGCGGATTGCTGACATCCACCGTGTCGAGCGCAGCTTGATGGGTCCAGCTGAAGCGGGCGTTATAGCCCTTGCCGGCGGCGTTGACGGCGACGCGGCCGGCCACGCTGTATTGCTCCGGCAGGTGCGAGAGTGCGCCGGGTGCCGGGCGCTGGGTGGCGCAGGCAGCCAGCAACAGGCCGGCGACCAGCGCCGGGGCGATACGGAGCGCCTTCATTTCAGCGGCCCGTCGTCAGGCGCTGTACGGTTTCGCTCAGCACTTCGTGGCCGGGGTCGAGCTTCTTGCCTTCTTCCCAGATCTTGCGTGCTTCCGCATGTTTCCCCGATTGCCACAGTGCCTCGCCGTAGTGAGCGGCAATCTCGGGGTCGCGCAGGGTGGTGAAGGCGCGCGACAGCCACTTCACGGCTTCGGCCAGGTTGCCGCGGCGGTATTGCAGCCAGCCCATGCTATCGATGATGACCGGATTGTCCGGCTCCTGGCTAAGGGCTTTCTGCAGCAGCGATTCGGCTTCCTCGAAGCGGGTGCTGCGGTTGGCCAGGGTGTAGCCCAGCGCATTGAGGCCGATGGGGCTGTCGGGTTTGAGCGTCAGATAACGGCGCAGATCACGCTCGGCATTATCGAGATCGCCTTGCTGGTCATAGATCAGCGAACGGTCGTAGAGCAGGTCGGCGCTGTCGGCGTGCTTGGCAAGACCTACATCGAGCGCCTCGCGGGCCTTGTCGAGTTGTTTGAGCTCGCGCCAGATCTGCGCCTCGAGCTGGATACGGGCGACCTGGTCGGCGCCAGTAGCGGTGGGTAGGCGGTTGACCGCGGCGAGGGCGGCATCCTGGTGACCCAGCTTGGCTTCGATGCGGGCGATGCGGGTCAGTGCGGCGGGCAGGTGTTCGCCGTCTTCGATCTCGCGGTAGTGCTTGAGCGCGACCGGCAGCTTGCCCTGCTCCTCGGTCACCAGGCCCAGGTAGTAGTGGATGGCCTGCGGTTTGGCGACACCGAGGGTCAGCGCACGTTCGAGCGCGGTTTCCGCTTCGGCGTAGCGCTGTACCTGGATGGCTGCCTGGGCCAGACCCACGGTGTATTCGACCTCGTCCGGGTAGTCCTTGGCCAGCGAGCCATAGACGGCATAGCACTCGTCAAAGCGTTTGATGCCGCTCAGTTGCTGCGCCAGTGCGGAGCGCAGATCGCGCGACTTGGGCTGGCGCTGTACCGCGGCGCGCAGGTAGTCCGCGGCCTCCTCGGGCGAGCGGGCGTCGGTCAGGGTGGCGCGGAACAGGATGGCGGTTTCCCAGCCCGGGCGTAGCTGGATGGCGGTGTCACTGGCGGCCAGCGCGGTGTCGACGTCACCGGCCCGGCTGGCGGCCAGGGCGATGGACAGGGAGGCTTCCGGCAGCTTGGGGTAGCGGCCAGCCAGCCGCTGGGTCATGGCCAGCACGGCGCGGCGGTCTGTCTGCGGCGCCCAGAAGCTATGCATTTGCATCAAGAGGGCCGGGACGTCGGCCGGGCGCTCGGTGAACCATTGGTCGAGCTCGGCCTCGGCGGCCTTGAGCTGGCCGGTGCGGGCCAGGACCGAGAGCTGGGTCTGGCGGGCGCGGAGATTGTCCGGTGCCAGTTCGCGCCAGAGCCGGGTGGCGGCGATGGCGTCTTCTGCCTTGCCAGCCTGGAAGCTCGTTTCCACGGCGCGCTCTGCGGCCCGTGGGTCGCGGGTACGGCGCGCCAGCTCCAGCCAGGTATCGGCAGCCAGGGCTTTGTTGCCGGTATTGGCGGCGAAGTCGCCGACCAGGAAGCCGAACAGCAGGTCGGGTGTCATTGCCTGCTTGGGATATTGCTGTTCGTCGGCATTGCCGGCGGCATCGTCAGCGTTGTCGTCGTCAACGGCTGCGGCAGTGGTGGCCGGTGCGGGCGGAGCAACCGGTGTGGCACAGGCGGCAAGCAGGGCAGCAAGCAGCAGGGAGAGACCGGTACGGGAGGAGAGAGAGGTGGGCATGCTGGTGTCCTTGTCGCCGGCTCGGCGGCGTCTGCGGCCGTGCTATAGTCGGCCGCTCACTTTGTATCTTAACCCTTTCGGCGCAAACCATGCCTGAATTGCCAGAGGTCGAAACCACCCGCCGCGGTATTGCGGCGGCCATCGAAGGCGGGCGCTTCGAAGGTGCCGTTGTTCGCGACGCGCGTCTGCGCTGGCCGGTACCGCCGGAACTCGACGCATTGGTGGCCGGCCGGCCCTTGCTGCGTATCTGGCGACGGGCCAAGTACCTGTTGTTTGACCTCGGCCACGGCCATTTGATCCTGCATCTGGGTATGTCCGGCAGCCTGCGGGTGGTCGATGCCGACACCCCGCCCGGCAAGCACGACCATGTGGACCTGCTGCTGGCTGGCGGTGAGCGGCCACGTGCCTTGCGTTACCGCGACCCACGTCGTTTTGGCGCGCTGCTGTGGCAGCCGGGCGAGCTGCAAGGCCATCCGCTGCTGGCCAGGCTCGGACCAGAGCCTCTGGAAGAAGGTTTTACCGCGGCGTATTTAAAAGCTGCACTGGGGCGCAAGCGGGTCGCCATCAAGCTCGCGCTGATGGATAACCATATCGTGGTCGGCGTTGGCAATATTTACGCCAATGAAGCGCTGTTCCGCGCCGGGATCAAGCCGACCCGGCCGGCCGAGAAGCTGAGCCGGGCCGATTGTGAGCGGCTGGTGCAGACGGTGAAGGAAACCCTGCTTGAGGCGATTGCCGCTGGCGGCAGCACCTTGCGTGATTTTGTCGATAGTGAAGGCAAACCGGGTTATTTCCAGCAGCGCTATTTTGTCTATGGGCGTGAAGCCGAGCCTTGCCTGCGTTGTGGTGAAGAGATACGGCAAACGCGGCTGGGGCAGCGTGCCACATTCTGGTGCCCGCATTGCCAGCCGCGCTGATGCTGCATGCAGATATATATAAAAAGCGCTTTCGCCTGGCCGGACTGTCTTGCCGGGCGACTTTTGAGCACGCCGCCAAGGTTTGCCTCAGGTTGAGATTGCAGGCGGCGGCGGGGCCTTGTGGATAAAACCGGGACGCCGAAAGGCGTAGGCCTGCTGATGACCGCGCTTGCACGCTGGCCTGCCGCGTTATTTAATGACAACGAAATTTATTCGCCAATACATGCGCACGTAGCCTAGGCTGCCATGCGCCAAGGAAATTAGGATGTCGAACGACAATCTGGTCGCCAATTTTGAAGCGTACAGTGAATGGCGCAGCAATCTTATTCAACGCATTGGCGAATTGCAGCGTTGGTTGTCCGAGCAGGACCTGAACGATGCGCAGACCAATATGCGCATCCAGCATTTGATCGACAAGCTGCGGGAGGACAAGCTCAATATCGCCTTCGTGGCCGAGTTTTCGCGCGGCAAGTCCGAGCTGATCAATGCCATCTTCTTTGCCGAATACAAGCAGCGCGTGCTGCCCTCCTCGGCCGGTCGTACCACCATGTGCCCGACCGAGCTGCAGTACGACGCCGAGCGCCCAAACTGCATCCAGCTCTTGCCGATCGAGACCCGCGGTACCGATACCACGACCTCGGAATACCGCCGCTACCCGGAAGAGTGGACCACCATCTCGCTGGATATCGATTCCGGCGAAGCCATGCTGGCTGCCTTCCAGCAAGTGGGCCAGAAAAAGTGGGTGACGGTGGACGAGGCCAAGAAGCTGGGCCTTTACGATGAGCAGGACCCGGATCACAAGCTGTCGGTGCAGAATGGGCAGATCGAGATCCCCTGCTGGCGCCATGCCATCATCAACTTCCCGCACCCCTTGCTCAAGCAAGGCCTGGTGATCCTCGACACCCCGGGTCTGAATGCCATCGGTACCGAGCCTGAGCTGACGCTCAACCTCTTGCCGAACGCCCACGCCATCCTGTTTATCCTGGCCGCCGACACCGGCGTGACCAAGACCGACATCGACGTCTGGCGTAACCATATCGGTAAGGCCCAGGGTGGCCAGCGTGGCCGCATGGCGGTGCTGAACAAGATCGACGGCCTGTGGGACAGCCTCAAGAGCGAGGCCGAGATCAATGCCGAGATCGACAAGCAGGTGAAGACCAGCGCCGACCTCTTGGGCATCAAGCCCAGCCAGGTGTTCCCGGTATCTGCCCAGAAGGGTCTGGTGGCCAAGATCAATGACGACCTGCCGCTGTTGGAAAAGGCGCGCCTGCGCCAGCTGGAAAAGGCACTGTCGGAGGATCTGATTCCCTTCAAGCAGGAGATCGTTCGCGACAATACCCATACCGAGGTGGAAGACCTGGTATTGGCCACCCGTGGCATCCTCAACGCCCGTGGCGACGGTGTGCGCGAGCAGCTGGAGGAACTGACTGCGCTGCGCGGTAAGAACCGCGACGTGATCGAGCACATGCTGGACAAGATCCAGGAAGAGAAGGTGCACTTCGAGCGCGGTATGCAGCGCTTCCAGGCGCTGCGTAGCGTCTTTTCGCAGCAGACCAACGTCCTGTTCGGCTATCTGGGCATGGATAACCTGAAGAACCGGATCACCAAGATCCGCGTGGAAATGGATGCATCGAGCTTTTCCTCGGGCTTGACCGGCGCGATGCAGAAGTTCTTCAAGGATATCAACGGCAATATCACGCGCTCTGCTGAACAGGTGGCGGAAATCCAGGCCATGATGGCCGGGATGTACAAGAAATTCAGCGAAGAGCATGGTCTGGGTGCCGTTACCCCGCCGCCTTTCTCCACCTTGAAATATCACAAGGAAATCGCGCGCCTGGAGAAGAGCTTCAATGAGCATTTCAATACCTTTGGCGCGATCCTGACAACTTCGCAAAACAAGCTGACCAAGAAATTCTTTGAAACTATTGCCAGCCGCGTTGTCTATGTCTACGAGGTTGCCAACCGCGATGCAGAGAATTGGCTCAAAGCGGTGATGGCGCCAATGGAAACGCAGGTGCGTGAGCATCAGATGCAGTTGCGTCGCCGCTTGGAAAGCGTCAAGCGTATCCATAAGGCTACCGATACGCTGGAAGATCGGATCGAGGAATTGAACGAGATCGATACGGTTATCCAGCAGCAATTGGCCGAGCTGGATGCGCGTCTGAAAAAGGCTTACGAGGCTTTGAATGCCTTGATGCAACCGGTGGAGCGACACGCTGCCTGATTATCGGCAAATGCTAATCCCATTGACATATGTGCTTCATATAAAGCATTTTTGTTGCAATATCGGGTTGATTCAGTGTTGGTGGAGCTGCATAATAAAAACCAAGCTTTAATTGACCATGATGTCGACTGAATTTGGAGAATGGAAAATGGTGGATTTGTCCAGCCTGGCGCTGCCCCAGCTTTACCAGCTGCAAAAGGATCTTGACCGCGAAATTTCCCGCCGTAAGGTAGAGGACAAGCACAAGGCCATCGCCGATCTGCAAAAGTTGGCGGCAGAACGTGGTTTCAGCCTGTCTGAATTGCTGGGTGCCGAAGTGCAGGGCAAGCGTGGTAGCAAGCGCGGTCCGGTGGCTGCCCAGTTCAAGAACCCGGCCAATCCGGAGCAGACCTGGAGCGGCCGTGGCCGTAAGCCGCAATGGGTGGCCGACCACCTGGCCAGCGGTGGCAACATCGACAGCCTGCGCGTCTGATCGCCGGGCCTGAGCCCGAACGAAAAAAGGAAGCTGCGGCTTCCTTTTTTCGTTATACAGCCTGTGCTGGCGCTTGGCTGGCCCGTGGTAATCTTGCCCTCCATGCGCCTGCAACTACCGATTTCCTACCTCGCCCGCAGCACGGCACCGTCCTGGCTGGGACGGCACTTTCTGCTGGCCTGGCATGCGGTGATCCTGGTAGTGAGCTGGTACCCCTTCAGCGGCTGGCGTTATACCGGCGAGCCGGTGCTGGCCTTTCTGTTCTACCCCCTGCCTTATTACCACACGCTGACCGACAATACGCTCAACGTGCTGGCCTATATACCGCTGGGCTATGCCTGGGCGCTGTATTTCCGCTGCCGCTGGCACGCGCCGCTGGCGGCCTTGCTGCTGGCGGCCATGTTGTCGGGCACGGTGGAGTTCGTGCAGCAGTTCCTGCCCGACCGGGTCGCCTCCAACCTCGATCTCTTCTACAACGCTCTGGGCGGGCTCCTGGGTGCACTGCTGGCGGGGCTGATGTCCAAGCTCCTGGTGCTGCGCAGCTGGCATGTCTGGCGGCAGCGCTGGTTGCGCGAGGGGGCGCAGGCCGACTTTGGCCTGACCCTGATGGTGTTGTGGCTGTTGACTCAGCTCAACCCGGCGGTACCCCTGTTTGGCGTGGTGGTGCAACCTACCGGCTTGCCACAGCCCTGGGTGTCGCCAATTGGCAATGCCATCCTCTTTCTGCGGGTGCTGGAATCCTTGGGGGTGATGTTGAGTCTGACCGCGGTGGGGCTGTTGATCGCCACCCTGCTGGCGCACCGGCGCGATGCGGTAAAGGGCATCAGCAGCCTGGTGCTGCTTGCCTTGCTGGTCAAGATCGTCTTTGCCGGGGCCTTGCTCAAGCCGGCGGAATTCCTGGCCTGGTTCAACCTCAACGTGCTGATCGGTGCGCTGGCGGCCGGCTTTTTGCTGGCGGTCACCTTGCGGTTCAAGCGCCGCTGGCAGGCCTTGTCGGCGCTACTCTGCGTGGTGTTGGCACAGTGGGTGGAAGAGTTGTGGCCGCTGACTGCGCAGCCTGCCAGCATGAGCGGCTTGTTCAAGTGGCACTACGGCCATCTGCGTGACTTTGGTGGGCTGACCCAGACCTTGTCCGAGGTCTGGCCCTGGTTGGCCGGGCTCTATCTGGTGTGGCTGACCTTGGTGGATTGGCGGCGGAGTGGGCAGCCGACGATATTGGGGTAGCCTATTTTTGAACTGGCGCCGCGTAATGGGCACGGACAGTTGAGGCGCTCGGGAAAACCGAGCGCTTGCCATTTGTGAGGGCTGGCAGCATCGCTACCCCTTTCGCTTTATCGCTTCCACTCCCCCGCCCTCGCCGCCGCGAGGGAGCCTCGCTGACGCTCGTCAGGGGCTTCGATTACCTGTGGTGCATTCGGAACCCATCGTACTGATTAAGCGCGGCGGTTTTTTCTTTGAGATCAGCGAATGCCGGCCACGGAGGGATTTGGGGTCCCCGTGTGAGCCGCTGAGCATCGCAGTCAAGATCGGGGCTATCTGGGGCGCGTTGTTTGAGCCTACGGGGCGAGTTTCGCGCTCCGGCCGAGACTGGCGAGAAGCGGAAGGGACCCCGCGTAGCGGGGCGGGGAACCCGGGGTCGCCTTTTCTTTGGCGACTTTCTCCGGCGACGCGGTACGTCAGATAGAAAGTAACCCGGCTGCGGGACGGACTCCCACCCCAAGCCGCACGTAGTGCGGATATCGCGGCGATAGCCGCTAAGCCAACGACTCAGGGCTTAGCGAGGCTCTACCTGGAGGGGGATGGTGGGGTTGAGAAAGGGTTCGCCGCGCAGGAGTTTGTCCAGCATGGTGGGGTCGTGCCATTCGGCTTTGCACTGCTCCGAGAAGACGATCTCGGTCAGCTTGATGTCGCCCATGCGCGGGTTGTAGGCGTCGGCGCGGAAGCACTGGGCGTAGCCGGTTTCGGTCTCGTGGGCGATGACGGAGTGCAGTACGACGTCCTGCTCGCCGTTGGCCATCCGGGTGTTCTTGAGGATGGCATCGATCAGCACGAAGAAGAGGCGCGAGAATTGCTCGGCCGAGGGGGATACCGGCATGGAGATCCAGCGCTGCGAGTAGCGCTGGGCCCAGGCGATGTAGTCGGCCTCGTCCCGATCCCAGAAGCAGATGGCGTGGTCGAAGGCGTCGATGACATCGCGGATGGTGCCCTTCATCAGGCCAAAGTCGTAGACCATCTGGCCGTGATCCAGCGCGTTCGCCTCGAGCAGTACCTCGACCTTGTAGCTATGGCCGTGGATGGAATGGCGACAGCGGTCGCTACTGCAATTGCGGACGATGTGGGCGTTCTCGAACTTGAACAGCTTGCGGATCAACATGGGGCAGTACCGGTGGTGCGATGAGCGGCCATTTTGCCACCCGGACAAAAAAAAGCCACGCGCAAGGCGTGGCTCAAGGACTACGTATGGAGTGAGACAGGTCTAACGAACCGCATCAAGCTGCGATACGGGTACTACGGACTACGAAAACCGGGTGCTGCTATCTAGTATCAAAAGGCCGGGATCACGGCGCCTTTGTATTTCTCGGCGATGAATTTCTTTACCTCCGGGCTGGTGAGTGCGGCGGCCAGCTTCTTCACCGCCGGGGCGGCCTGGTTGTCGGTGCGGGTGACCAGGTAGTTGGCGTAGGGCGACTGGGCATCTTCGATGAACAGGGCGTCACGGGTGGGAACCAGCTTGGCTTCCAGGGCGTAGTTGGTGTTGATCAGGGCGAGATCGACCTGGTCCAGCACTCGCGGCAGGGTGGCGGCTTCCAGTTCCTTGAACTTCAGCTTCTTCGGGTTGCTGGCGATGTCCTTGACGCTGGAAAGGATGTTGCTCGGATCCTTGAGCTTGATCACGCCATTCTTGTCGAGCAGCACCAGGGCGCGGCCGGCATTGGAGGCCTCGTTGGGGATGGCGACTACGGCGCCTTCCTTGAGCTCGCTGGCTTGCTTGACCTTGCGGGAATAGGCGCCGAAGGGCTCGACATGGACGGCAACGCCGGTGATCAGGCTGGTGCCGCGGTTCTTGTTGAATTCATTGAGGTAGGGCTTGGTCTGGAAGTAGTTGGCGTCGACGCGCTTTTCAGCCAGTTGCACATTGGGCTGGATGTAGTCGGTGAATACCTTCACATCCAACTCCACGCCTTGCTGGGCCAGCTTGGGCTTGATGAATTCGAGGATCTCGGCGTGCGGCACGGCGGTGGCGGCGACCACCAGCTTTTCAGCCTGGGCGGAGAGGGCGGCGAGGCCGGTGGCGGCGATCAGGAGGGACTTGAGCAGTTTCATGTTTGGGGGCCTTGGTCTGGATTTATGGTCTTGGTAGGGCGGGGAGTTCGGTTGCGCTATTTGCGGGTGGCGCGCCGGACCAGCCAGTCGCCACCCATCTGCAGCAGTTGTACGAGGGCCAGGAGGGCGAGCACGGTGACGACCATGACCTCGGTCTGGAAGCGCTGGTAGCCATAGCGGATGGCGAGGTCACCGAGGCCGCCGCCGCCGATCACGCCGGACATGGCGGTGTAGGACACCAGGGTGACGGCGGTGACCGTGCTGGCGGCCAAGAGGCCCGGCAGCGCCTCGGGCAACAGCACGCGGCCGACGATCTGCCACAGCGTGGCGCCCATGGCCTGGCTGGCTTCGACCACGCCGCGGTCGACCTCGCGCAGGGCGGCTTCGACCAGGCGGGCGAAGAAGGGCGCGGCGCCAACCACCAGTGGAGGGATGGCGCCGGCCACGCCGATGGAGGTGCCGACCAGCTTGACGGTGACCGGGATCAGCACGATCAAGAGGATGACGAAGGGCAAGGAGCGCAGGGCGTTGACCACGAAGGCCAGCGTGGCGTAGGCGGCTCGGTTGGCCAGCAGTTGGCGCGGGCTCAGCAGGAACAGCAGCACGCCCAGCGGCAGGCCCAGCAGGATGGTAAAGCCCAGCGAGACGCCAAGCATGGTGAGGGTGTCGAGACTGGCGGTGCCGATATCCGCCCAGTCGATCAGGTTCCAGTCGAATCCGTTCATGCTGCGACCTCCTCGCAACGTACGCCGCGGGCTTCGAGGGCGGCCCGTACCGCGGGCAGCTCGCCGTCTATGCCGACGATCAGTTGGCCATAGGGGCGGTCCTTGATGCGGCCGACGCTGCCTTGCAGGATGCGGATGGGCAGGTCGAGCTCGCGGCCGACCTCACTCAGCACCGGCTCATAGGTGGCGTCATCGACGAAGGTTAGGCGCAAGAGCTGACCGATGTTGGCGTAGAGACGGCCAGCGTGGTCCAGTGCGGCGGCATGGCCGTCCTCGGCCACCATATTGCGGGTGGCTTCATGGCTGGGGTGCAGGAAGACTTCGGCAACCGGGCCGTGCTCGACGATGCGGCCATGGTCGATGACTGCAACGCGGTCGCAGATGGCGCGCACGACGGCCATCTCGTGGGTGATCAGTACGATGGTGAGGCCCAGCCGGCTGTTGATGTCACGCAAGAGGGCCAGGATGGACTGGGTGGTCTGCGGGTCCAGCGCCGAGGTGGCCTCGTCGCACAAGAGGAGCTTGGGGTGGTTGGCCAATGCGCGGGCAATGCCGACGCGCTGCTTCTGGCCACCGGAGAGCTGGCTGGGGTACTGGGCCTGTTGCTGGCTGAGGCCGACCAGTTCCAGCAGCTCGTCGACGCGGGCGTCCATCTCGACCGGGCTCAGTTGGCCGGCGAGTTCGAGCGGGAAGCGGATATTGCCGGCGACGGTACGATGGCTCAGCAGATTGAAGTGCTGGAAGACCATGCCGATCTGCTGGCGCAGGCCGCGCAGGCCGGCGGCGTCCAGGGCGGTAACGTCCTGATCGGCGATCAGTACCTGGCCACTATCGGGGCGTTCGAGCAGGTTGAGCGTGCGCAGCAGGGTGCTCTTGCCGGCGCCGGAGCGGCCGATGATGCCGAAGATTTCACCCTGTGCGATGTCGAGGCTGACATCGTTGAGGGCGGTGTAGGCTTGGCCGTTGACCGGGTAGGTCTTGTAAAGGTGGTGCAGCGAGATCACGGGTTGTCCGTTGGATGTATCAAAGCGCGGCCTTGGTGGGTGACCGTGGCAGCGGGACAAACTTTAGCGGATCTCTATATATCGGTTAAATACTGTTAGTTATTCTGAAAATAACCAGTTGGAATTTATCCAAGCCAACCTAGCCGGTTGGCTTGGCGCGGCAGGTCCAGGAGGCGGTGGATCGCGACATCCACATGGGCGTTACGATGGGTCTTGGCTCCGAGCCAAACGGTGCGCATACCCAGGCGCTTGGCGGTCACGAGGTTGGCGGCGGTGTCCTCGACCATGATGCAGTCGCGCGCCTGCAGCCGGTAGCGGCGGAGCAGGCGGCGATAGCCACTGTGGCTGGGTTTGGGGCGCATACCGGTATGTTGGATGGCCACCAGGCCGTCGAACAACTGGGCGACGCGCAGGCCGCGCAGTACGCTGACGGCGTAGGCCTCCGGGGCGTTGGTGAAGAGGATTTTGCGGCCAGGCAACTGGGCCAGGGTGGCGTGCAGGGCCTGCATGGGCCGTAGCTGGCGGGCCAGATCGGGAAAGCGGTGGGTCTCGGCCAGGAAGTGTTCCGGGTCGACATGACCGTGCCGCAAGAGGCCGGCCAGGGTGGTGCCGTAGCGTTGCCAGTAGTGCAGCCGCAGCGCGTCGGCCTCGGCGGCGTTGATACCGAGGTGCTGCGCGACGTAGGCGGTCATGAGCTTGTTCATCTCGGGGAAGATGTAGGGCTCGGCGTCGTGCAGGGTGTTGTCGAGGTCGAAGATCCAGGTGGGCATGGGATTCAGCCTGGCGTCTTGACGGGCGGAAGGGGTACCGCCGGCAGGGAGGCGCTGAGCGGGCCAACGTCGAACCAGCCGTCGTACAGCAGGGTATTCTCGCGGCGGGCCTCGACCAGGGTGATCTGGCCGGCGGCGATGGCCTTGGGGCTGCCACGCAAGCCCATGATGCCGCAACTGGCGACCTCGGCCGTCTGGCAGATCCAGGCTTCGCCACCGGGGTAGCTGATATTGAGGCTGAGGGTGTTGCCACTGTCGCCTAGTAGCGAGCCCATGGGGCGGGCACCGGTCAGCTTGTTCAGCTGGGCGCGGTTGGCGTGCACGTTGCCGACCAGGGCGAGTACCAGTTGCTCTGGTTGCTTGCGAGCGGCGCTGAGTCGCTGGGCGTAGCCCGCGTCGCCACCATCGGCAAAGGCAAGCAGCTGTATGGCCTTGCCGGCCTGGCGCCAACTGCGTACTCGCTCGATCAGCTGCAACATGGCGGCGCTATTGCGGCCATCGGCCCAGCTGGCGCTGTCCCAGTGCGGGCCCTTGAGCAGAGCGGCACGGGCTGCCGCATCGCCCTCGGAGGCGAGGTAGGCATCGAGCCGGGCCTGCTCGGAGGAGGGGAGCTCCAGACCCAGGATCACAGGCCGGCTTGTCTTGAGCAACTGGCAGGCCAGGTCGCCGGCGAAGGCGGGTGCCTGTTCGGTGCCGTGCATCTCGCCCAGCAGCAGGAAGTCGGGCTGACGCGCCAACAGCGGAGTGACATCCAGCGGCGGGCAGTCGGTGGCTTGGGCGGCCTGGACGGCGAGCGGGGCGGCGAGCAGGAGGGATGGCAGGAACTTCAAGCGGACTCCGGAAAGCGGGCAAAAACAAAGCCGGCGCGTGGCCGGCTTGGGCTGAGCTTGGGCGCGGCGCTAGCCGTGGATATAGTTCTCCAGCTGCTCGATCAGAAACTGCTGCTCGGCAATCTGCTCGCGCACCAGGTCGGTGATGGACAGCACCCCGAGCACATGTTCGCCATCCATCACCGGCAGGTGGCGAAAGCGCTTCTCGGACATGATGGCCATCAGCTGGTCTACCGTCTGCGACGGTTTGGCGAATACTACCCGTTTGGTCATGATGTCGACGATAGGGGTCCCCGCCGAAGTCTTGCCCTGCAGCACCACCTTGCGGGCGTAATCCCGCTCCGAAAAGATGCCGACCAGGTCATCGCCTTCCATGACCAGCACGGCGCCGATGTCCTTCTCCGCCATCAATTGCAGTGCCTGGTAGACCGTGGCGGTCGGCGGCACCGAGAAGATGGCCTGGCGTGACTTTTCCTGCAGGAGCTGACGGGCGGTTTTCATGCGACACACTCTCCATGGAAGATCGGGAACGGCACCAGAACCACTATAAACAGCCGTGAAGCCCGCACCCAAGAAGGAATGGTTGTGCAATGCGTCATGGGGTGGAGTCGCTCGGTCTGCGTGGCATCCAGGCGCTCAGCTCACCGCCCGGCAGAGCCGGGCGCTAATTGGCAGTTGATGCTCGGGCGCGCCTTCGCTTCCATATCGCCCACTCCCCCCGCCCTCGCCGCCGCGAGGGAGCCTCGCTGACGCTCGTTAGTGTCTCGGTTTGGTGACAGTGCGTTCTGCAACAAAAGGCCGTACCTTTGATATGGCGCATTACCTTTAGGGTACTGGTCACCAAAACAAAATGTGCGCGCACGCCATATGTGTGCCGACAAGTGAGGAAGGGAATCGTGTTCAGAACTTTGCTCTGGCTTGCCTTGGTTAGCCCAGTGTTGGCCCAGACGAAAGTCAGCGAAGAGGCAACCTTCTTGGGGTGGTTGTCCCACGTTAGGCCGAGTCTGCTGCAGGAGGCTGGGGCTACGCAGGGTTTTCTGGGTGGGAGCTGTGGCTTGCGTGTGCAGAACGAGCAATTCGAAGTCTACGACTGTAGAGATGTGCGCATACCAGGTTTGGGCAGCAGTAAGGCCTTGCTCTTGAAGACGAGAGTAAGCGATGGAGCACGAGCAGCGCTGACGATTGAGGCGCCTGGTCTCAAGCTCGGTTCGGTGCTGGCGCGTTACCCTGAAGGCCGGCGTCAGCGCTTATTGACCCCGCATGCAACCGAGCCGTTGGCTGAGTACAGCTTCAAGGTGGGTGGCGTGGCGTGCTCGCTGCTCTTTAGCGAGGCTGACGAGAACCTCTATGTGCGGGAAATTTCGCTGGAATTTATGCCGGAGCGAGGCCGGTGAGCCGCCGGCATTGATCGTGGCGCGCGTTGGAAATGCGTTTGCTATGGGGGGTACGCGTGGCAACGCCTTCCACCAACGTGCCTGTGGCGGAAGGCGCTGCGCTTTTCCGCTCTACGGGATAGTGGCTCCGAAGAAGGTCATCGAATCCGCTGACGAGCGCTAGCGAGGCTCCCTCGCCTGAGGCGAGGGCGGGGGGAGTGGTTGATATAGAAGCGAAGCGCGTTTGAACTTCGTATGCAGCAAAACGCCCGGCTTTGCCGGGCGCTTATCGACTGCTACCAACCTTCACTGCAGCAATTAGGGTTCATCTCGTTGGATCATGGTCCCCACGCCATGGTCGGTCAGAACCTCAAGCAGCAGGGCATGCTTCACCCGGCCGTCGATGATGTGGACGGCGTTGACGCCGTTGACCGCGGCCTCCAGCGCCGAGCTGATCTTGGGGATCATGCCGCCGGAGATGGTGCCGTTGGCGACCAGTTCGTCCACGATCTTGGGGGTAAGGCCGGTCAGCAGTTGGCCTTGCTTGTCGAGCACGCCGGGGGTGTTGGTCATCAGGATCAGCTTTTCGGCGCCCAGCACTTCGGCCAGCTTGCCGGCGACCAGGTCGGCGTTGATGTTGAAGGCTTCGCCTTCGCTGCCCACGCCGATGGGGGCGATGACCGGGATGAAGTCGCGGGTGTCGAGCAGCGCCACGAGATCGGGGCTGATGGATTCGATCTCGCCGACCTGGCCGATGTCGATCTGTTCTTCATCGTTCTCGCCGCGCAGGAACATCTTCTTGGCGCGGATCATGTGGCCGTCCTTGCCGGTCAGGCCGACGGCGCGACCGCCGTGCTGGTTGATCAGGCTGACGATCTCCTTGTTGACGAGGCCGCCCAGGACCATCTCGACGATGTCCATGGTCTCGCTGTCGGTGACGCGCATGCCCTGGATGAACTCGCCCTGCTTGCCTACCTTGGCCAATAGGTCGTTGATCTGCGGGCCGCCGCCGTGCACCACCACCGGGTTCATGCCCACGAGCTTGAGCAGGACCACGTCGCGGGCGAAGCCTTCCTTGAGCTCGGGCTCGGTCATGGCATTGCCGCCGTACTTGATCACGATGGTCTTATCGTAGAAGCGCCGCATATAGGGCATGGCTTCGGCCAGTACGCTGGCCTTGTTGGCGGCGATCTGGGCGGAAATCGGCTCGACGGTGGGCATGGCAAATCCTTGGCGTTGTAGTTGGGCGATTTTACCGCCGTTCCGGCCGACGGGCGGGCGCGATTGTGCATTGCAACCGGCTTGTGCGGCGCAAGGCCGGCGGGTATAGTTCGAAAAATAAATAAACATTCATTTATTTTTCTGAAATGAACGATATCATGTCTGCTGCCGACCTATCCCCTGATTCGTCCGCCGACGGCGAGGCTGCCGGGCGTTGGGTACGCCGCAAGGATGCCCGCCCCGGCGAGATTCTCGACGCCGCCCTCGACCTCTTCGTGGCGCGCGGCTTTGCCGCGACCAAGGTGGAGGATATTGCCCGGGCTGCCGGCGTGACCGCCGGCACGATCTACCGTTACTTCGGCGGCAAGGAAGACATCCTCAAGGCGCTGATACGCGAATCCTTCTCGCCTACGCTGGAGGAGGGCGAGCAGCTGATCAACCAATATACCGGCACTGCTGCCGAGCTCTTGACCGAGGTGGTGCACACCTGGTGGGCGGTGCATGGCGCGACCCGCCTCTCGGGCATACCCAAGCTGATGATCGCCGAGGCCAACAACTTTCCGGAGCTGGCGCGTTTTCATAGCGAAGAGGTGGTGGCGCGCGGCGAGGCCGTGATTGCCAAGGCGCTGCAGTACGGCATAGACCGGGGCGAATTCCGCCCCATGCCGCTGGAGCTGGCGGTGAAGGTGGTGACAGCGCCGGTGGTGATGGCCATGGTGTGGATGCACACCGAGGCTTGCCACACCGCTGGACTGGATATTCCGAAGTACCTGGATGAAGTCATCCAGACCCTGATATACGGCCTGGGCGCCCGCCCGGCCGAGCAAGCCGAGCGGAGAGAGAGATGAACAATTGGAAACTGGCCCTGCTGGCGGCCGTGGTGGCGACCGCGCTGGCCGCCTGTAGCAAGGAGGCTCCCAAGCACGAGGATGTGCGGCCGGTGCGGACCGTGGTGGTGCAGCCTGCCAGCATTGCCACCGGTGCGAGCTATTCGGGCGAGGTAAAGGCCAGGCGGGAGAGCCAGCTGGGCTTTCGGCTCGCCGGCCAGATCATCGAGCGCTATGTGGAGGTGGGCCAGGCGGTGAAGGCCGGCCAGGCACTGATGAAGCTGGACCCGCGTGACGTGGCCTTACAGCAGGCCTCGGCCAAGAGCCAGTTCGACAAGGCCCGTATGGACCTGGAGCGGGCCAAGCAGCTGAAGGCACAGGGCTTTGTCAGCCAGTCCAATGTGGACCAGGCCCAGGTAGCGTTCGACGCTGCCAGCTCGCAGTACAAACTCAGCAGCAACCAAGGGGGCTATACGGTGCTCAAGGCCGAGCGTGCTGGCCTCGTGACCGCCCTCAACGCCGAGGTCGGCCAGGTGGTGGCGGCCGGTACGCCGGTGGTGAAGGTGGCCGAGGACGGCGAGCGCGAGGTGGTGGTGAGCATTCCGGAGTCGCGCGTGGAGGAATTGCGCAAGGCGCCGACCCTCAAGGTCTCGCTGTGGGCGGCCGCCGACAAGCAGTTCGACGCCAAGCTGCGTGAGCTGGCGCCGGATACCGACCCGGTGACCCGCACCTATGCGGCCCGTATCACCATTATCAAGCCGGACGACAGCGTGCGGCTGGGCATGACCGCCAATGTGCTGTTGCCCGGCGTGAATGCGCAGCAGGGCTACAGCCTGCCGCTGACGGCGATCTATGACCAGGATGGCCAGCCCAAGGTATGGGTGGTGAATACCCAGACCCAGCGCGTGAGTGCGCGGCCGGTGCAGCTGGCTGGCGCCCGCAACGACGTGGTGTTGGTGGCGGGCGGCCTAAAGGCGGGTGAGACGGTGGTGACCGCGGGTGCGCACCTCCTGCATGCCAATCAGGCAGTAAGGTTGGCCGAGAGCCAACTTAGCCGTCCCTAGTCATTCGGAGAGGTATACAGCATGCGCGGTATCAATCTGTCCGAATGGGCGCTCAAGCACCAGCAGCTGGTGCTGTATTTCATCGTGGTCTTTATGCTCGCCGGGGTGTTTTCCTACACCCGGCTGGGGCAGAAGGAGGACCCCGAGTTCACCTTCAAGGCCATGGTGATCCAGACCTATTGGCCGGGGGCCTCGGCCAGCGATATGGAGCTGCAGGTCACCGACAAGATGGAGAAGAAGCTGCAGGAGATGTCGGAGATCGACTATGTGCGCTCCTACTCCAAGGCCGGTGAAAACCAGCTCCTGATCAGCCTCAAGGAATCCCTGCCGCCGCACGAGGTGCCGAATGTCTGGTACCAGGTGCGCAAGAAGATAGGCGACATGAAGTACACCTTACCCAGCGGGGTGCAGGGGCCGTTCTTCAATGACGAATTCGGCGATACCTTTGGCAACCTCTATGCCTTCACCACCGACGGTTTCAGCTATGCCGAGCTGAAGAAGTATGTAGACGCCGCCCGTGCCGAGCTGTTGCGCGTTCCAGACGTGAACAAGGTCGACTATGTGGGCGTGCAGGACGAGAAGATCTATGTCGAGACGTCCAACGCCAAGCTCTCGTCCCTGGGGATAGACCCGCAGCTGGTATTCCAGACCCTGCAGGCCACCAACGCGGTGGTGCCGGCCGGGGTGGTGGAGACGGGCAGCGAGCGGGTAGCACTGCGGGTGACCGGCGAGTTCGATTCCATCGAGGCAATCCGCAATATCGGTCTGCGCGCCAATGGCCGGACCTTCCGTCTGGGTGACGTGGCCCATGTCTACCGTGGCTATACCGATCCGACTGCGATCAAGTTCCGCTACAACGGGCAGGAGGCGATAGGCCTTGCGATCAGCATGCGCAAGGGTGGCGACGTGATCCAGCTGGGCCAGAAGCTGGATGCCAGCCTGGCGCGTATCCGCGCTGAGTTGCCGGTAGGGGTGCAGGTGCACGCCGTATCCGACCAACCCAAGGTGGTGGGGGATTCCATCCACGAGTTCATCAAGAGCCTGATCGAGGCGGTGGTGATCGTGCTGGCGGTGTCCTTTGTCTCGCTGGGCCTGCGTACCGGCCTCGTGGTGGCCCTGTCCATCCCCCTGGTGCTCGCCATGACCTTCCTGGTCATGTATGCCTTTGGACTCGATCTGCAGCGTATCTCGCTGGGTGCGCTCATCATTGCGCTGGGCCTCTTGGTGGACGACGCGATCATCGCGGTGGAGATGATGGCGCTCAAATTGGAGCAGGGCTGGGACCGGCTGCGGGCGGCGACCTATGCCTACACCACCACGGCCTTCCCCATGCTCACCGGTACCCTGATCACCGCCGCCGGCTTTATGCCGGTGGGCCTCGCCAAGTCCAATGCCGGCGAGTACACCGTGTCCATCTTCCAGGTGGTCGGTATCTCGCTGATCCTGAGCTGGATTGTGGCGGTGGTGTTCACGCCCTATCTGGGCTTCAAGCTCCTGCCGGAGACCAAGCACCATGGTGATGAGAACGCTGTCTATCAGAAGGGCTTCTATGTGCGCTTCCGCCGGCTGGTGAGCTGGTGCCTGGACTACCGCAAGACGGTGATCGTGATCACGGTGCTGGCCTTCGTGGTGTCGGTGGGCTTGTTCCGCTTCGTGCCCAAGCAGTTCTTCCCGTCTTCCAACCGGCCCGAGCTGATGGTGGATGTGTGGCTGCCGCAGGCCTCGACCTATCTGCAGACCGAGGCGCAGGTGAAGGCGCTGGAGCAGAAGCTCAAGGGTGACCCGAATATCGAGAGCGTCACGAGCTATGTGGGTAACGGCAGCCCGCGCTTCTACCTGCCGCTGGAGCAGCAGCTGCCCAACCTGAACTTCGCCCAGCTCATGGTCATGACCAAGAACGAGCATGTGCGTGACCAGGTGCTGGTCAAGATCCAGAAGCTGTTCGAGACCGACTTTCCCCTGGTACGCGGCCGTGTGACCCGGCTGGAGAATGGTCCGCCGGTGGGCTACCCGGTGCAGTTCCGCGTTTCTGGCCCGGACCAGACCAGGATCAAGGGTATTGCCGAGCAGGTGGCGGCCTTGATGCGTGACAACCCGGCGGTACGCAATGTGAATACCGACTGGAGCGAACGGGTCAAGGTGGTGCGGCTGGAGGTGGACCAGGACAAGGCGCGTGCGCTGGGCATGACTTCGCAGCAACTGTCGACCGCGCTGCAGACCTCGCTCTCCGGGATTACCGTTACCCAGTACCGCGAGTACGACCGTACCATCGATGTGGTGGCGCGGCTGGATGCGCCGGAGCGTACCGACCTCGACAACCTCAAGGATGCCAAGGTCTACCTCGGTGCCGGCAAATACGTGCCGGTGAGCCAGATCGCCCACCTCAAGCTGGAGAGCGAGGAGAGCCTGATCTGGCGCCGCAACCGCATGCCGACCATCTCGGTACGGGCCGACGTGGAGGGAGCCCAGGCGCCGGACGTGACCATGGCGCTGTGGCCCAAGGTGAAGGCCTTGTCGGACAGCCTGCCCATAGGCTACGGCATCGAGATCGGCGGCTCGCAGGAGTCCAGTCTGCGTAGCCAGGGTTCCATCGTGGCGGTCATGCCGCTGATGCTGCTGACGGTGATGACGCTCTTGATGTTCCAGCTGCAGAACATCGGCAAGATGGTGCTGGTACTGCTGACCGCGCCACTGGGGATGATAGGCGTGGCAGCCATCCTGCTGCTGTTCCAGGTGCCGTTCGGCTTTGTGGCCCAGCTCGGGGTGATCGCACTGGCTGGGATGATCATGCGCAATTCGGTGATCCTGGTGGACCAGATCGACCAGCACACCCGCGAGGGGGAACACCCCTGGCACGCCATCGTTGAATCGGCGGTGCGGCGCTTCAGGCCCATCATGCTGACGGCGGCGGCGGCCATCCTGGCCATGGTGCCGCTGACCCGCTCCACCTTCTGGGGCCCGATGGCCTGGTCCATCATGGGGGGGCTCCTGGTGGCCACGGTGCTGACGCTCTTGTTCCTGCCGGCGTTGTACGCCACCTGGTACGGGGTCAAGAAGCCCCTGGACGCCCACTAGCGATCCGACAAGGCTGGCCGGATGCCCGGCCGGCCTTGTTGCCAGCGGTGGGATTTATGCAAGGATTCCACCCTAGGACAATAAACTGACTTAGAATTCAGTTACGACTCATAGTAAGATACCGATCGGTATGCTTATATAACGCGCTCATTCAGAGGATCAACCATGCAACGCTATGCAATCCGCGCCCTGTCGCTGGCTGTGATGCTCGCCGCGGGTTCTCACGCCCTGGCCGCCGACCTGCTGCAGGTCTACCAGGAAGCCAAGAAATACGACGCCACCTACGCTGGTGCCGAGGCCGCCCTGCGTGCCGGCCAGGAAAAGGCCAACCAGGCGCGGGCGCTGTGGTTGCCGCAGGTAGGTCTGGATGGCAACTATACCCATGCCAAGACCGAGAGCGAGGGCATGACCGCCGCCGGTACGACCGCCAGCGGTTCCGCTTCGGGCAACACCTATGGTTATACCGTGCAGGCCACCCAGCCCATCTATCGGGCCTCAAGCAGCGTAGGCAGCAGCCAGCTGCAGGAGCAGGCCCGCCTTGCCGAGGTGAGCTTCGCCTCCGCTCGTCAGGACCTGATCCTGCGAGTGGCCCAGGCCTACTTCGACGTGCTGTACGCCCAGGACAGCCTGGAATACGTGCGCGCCCAGAAGGACGCAGTGTCGCAGCAGCTGGCCCAGGCCAAGAAGAGCTTCGAGGTGGGCGTTGCCACCATTACCGACACCCACGAAGCGCAAGCCAAGTACGACGCCATCGTGGCCAGCGAGATCGCCGCGCTGAACGACCTGGCGGTGAAGCAGAACGCCTTTCTGCAGGTGACCGGTGTGCCGGGTGAAGGTCTTTCGGTGCTGCCGGGCAAGATGGCGGCCCAGCCGCCCGAGCCGGCTGACATGAATGTCTGGCTCAAGCAGGCCGAGCAGAAGAGCCTGGCCATCGACAGCCAGCGCGGCACCTTGGCGATTGCCGAGGCCGAGATCGACCGCTATCGCCTCCTGCGCCAGCCTACCCTGGATTTGGTTGCCCAGTACGGCGAGACCTGGAACAAGAATGGCCTGGCCGTGGCGCGTGGTGCCAACAACAGCAGCAATACCTCGATCGGTGTGCAGCTGAATATCCCCATCTTCACCGGTGGTGCCACCAGTTCCAAGCTGCGTGAATCCATCGCCCTGCGCGACAAGGCCCAGTTCGACCTGGAAGCAACCCGCCGCAGCACGGCGCAAAACACCAAGCAGGCCTATCTGGGCGTGGAATCCGGCGCGGCACAGATCAAGGCACTGGAGCAGGCCCTGGTATCGGCCCAGAGTTCGCTTGATTCGACCAAGCTGGGTAAGGAAGTGGGCGTGCGCACCACCTTGGACCTGTTGAACGCACAGCAGCAGTACTATTCGACCAAGCGCGACCTGGCGCAGGCTCGTTACAACTATCTGCTGAACCAGCTGCGCTTGTCGGCAGCGGTGGGTAACCTGAGCGAGCGTGACGTTGAGTCCATCAACAACAAGTTGGCCCGGTAACGCGATTGGCAGGCAACAAAAAAGCCACCTTAGGGTGGCTTTTTTGTTTGGGGCGCTGACTTACTCTTGTTCGAACAGGTTGCCCAAGCCGCCTAGCACCGAGCCCTGCTCGCCGCCCTTGCTGCCACCAACCTTTGAGGCGCCGACGATGCGGTTGGCGAGGCGCGCCAGTGGCAGCGACTGCAGCCAGACCTTGCCTGGGCCGCGCAGGGTAGCGAAGAACAGGCCTTCACCGCCGAACAGGGCGCTCTTGATATTGCCCACGTACTGGATGTCGAAGTCCACGGTCGGGGCGAAGGCGACTACGCAGCCGGTATCGACCCGCAGCGTCTCGCCGGGCTGCAGGGTCTTTTCCATGATGGCGCCGCCGGCATGGATAAAGGCCAGGCCGTCACCGTCCAGCTTTTGCAGGATGAAACCTTCGCCGCCAAAGAAGCCGGCACCGAGTTTCTTCTGGAAGGCGATACCCAGCGACACGCCCTTGGCGGCGCAGAGGAAGGCATCTTTCTGGCACAAGAGGGTGCCGCCCACGTCCGGCAGGTGCACCGGGATGATCTTGCCCGGATAGGCGGCGCTGAAGGCGACCCGCTTCTTGCCCATGCCCTGATTGACGAAGACGGTGGTGAACAGCGACTCGCCGGTCAGGAGGCGCTTGCCGGCGCCCATGAGCTTGCCCATGAAGCCACTTTGCTGCGCCGAGCCATCGCCGAAGATGGTGTCCATCTGGATGCCATCCTGCATATAGAACATCGTGCCTGCCTCACCGACAGCGGCTTCGCCCGGGTCGAGCTCGACCTCGACGTACTGCATGTCGTCGCCAAAGATCTCGTAGTCCACTACATCCATCGTCATCTGCTTCTCCTTTGTAGCGAGGCGTGACTCGCCTCCGTTATTAGGTTCTATGTGTTTGTGTGGTGCCGGGGGATGCCGGCTCAGGCGGCGTCCGGGGCGTCTTCGCTGCCCCAGCGGGCCATCAGCTGGTGCGGCACGGCGAGCTGGTCGAGGATGCGGGCGACCACGAAGTCCACCAGGTCGGCCATGCTCTGTGGATGGTGGTAGAAGCCGGGGTTGGGCGGCAGGATGCAGACGCCGAGGCGGGCCAGCTTGAGCATATTCTCAAGGTGGATGGCCGAGTAGGGCGTTTCGCGCGGAACCAGGACCAGGGGGCGCCCCTCCTTGATGCTGACATCGGCGGCACGCTCGATCAGGTTGTCGCTCATGCCGGCGGCGATGGCCGCCAGGGTTCCCATGGTGCAGGGGCAGACGACCATGGCGTCGGCCGGGTTGGAGCCGGAGGCAACCGGGGCAAACCATTCTTCACGGCCGAACACCCTGAGCTGCGGTGTGGCAACGCCGTAGCGCTGGCTGAGCAGGGCTTCCAGTTCGCGCGCCCGCGAGGGCCAGGTCTCGCCCAGCTCCTGGCGTGCCACCACCTGGGCGGCCTGCGAGTAGAGCAGGTAGACCTGTACCCCGGCGGCCAAGAGGCATTCCAAGAGGCGCAGACCGAAGGGCATGCCAGAGGCTCCGGTCAGGGCCAGGGTGACGGTACGGGGGACGGGTCTCATGCCAGGTCCCCGGGATATTCACGGTGCCGCACCAGCACCTGGCGCTCGGCACCGAAATGCTCGGCCAGCTTTTCGGCCAGCCAGACCGAGCGGTGCTGGCCGCCGGTACAGCCTATGGCAACGGTGACGTAGCTGCGGTTGTCACGATCGAACAGGGGTAGCCAGTGCATCAGGTAGCCGCGTACGTCCTCGTACATGGCTTGGGCGGTGGCTTCGGCTTCGAGGTAATCGATCACCGGCTTGTCGCGACCGGTCAGCGGGCGTAGGACCGGGTCGTAGTAGGGGTTGGGCAGGCAGCGCACATCGAACACGAAGTCGGCATCGAGCGGCAGGCCGTGCTTGAAGCCAAAGGACTGGCAGATCAGTGTGAGCCGCGACTGGTCCAGTGCCAGCCATTGTTTGACCCAGCCGCGCAGGGCATTGGCCGAAAGGTCGCTGGTGTCGAGGCGGTGCGCCAGGTCGGCGATCTCGGCCAGGACCTCGCGCTCAAGCACGATGCATTCGGTCACCGTGAGGTCCGGGTTCTGGGTACTCAAGGGGTGCTTGCGGCGGGTCTCGGAGAAACGCTTGAGCAGGGATTCGGTCTTGGCCTCCAGGAACAGCACCCGCACATCGGCGCGCTGCGCCTTGAGCTCAGCCACGCAGGCCGGCAGGGCTGGCAGGCTCTGCGCGCCGCGGATGTCGACGCTGATGCCGATGCGCTGGTGGCCCTGTTCGCGCAGCATGCAGACCGTCTGCAAGAGCAGGGTGGCCGGCAGGTTGTCGATGCAGAAGTAATCCAGATCCTCGAGCAGCTTAAGTGCGACGCTCTTGCCCGAGCCGGAGAGGCCGGAGATCAGCACGATCTGGGTGGTGGCCATGGGCATGGCTATTCTCCCGACTCCATAAAGCGCTGGTGACGCTCGATGAACTCACGGGTGGAATCGATGCCGCGTAGCTGCAGGATGTAGTTGCGCACCGCGGCCTCGACCAGCACGGCGAGGTTGCGGCCGGCGGCCACCGGCAGGACCACCTTGCGGACAGCCACGTCCAGCACCGACTGGGTGGCGGCCTGCATCTGCAGCCTGTCGAGCGGGGTGATGGATTCGGCCTGCTTGGTCAGGTGGATGATGAGCTTGAGGTTCTTCTTGGGCCGTACCGCCGTCTCACCGAAGATGGTACGGATATTCAGTACACCGAGGCCGCGCACTTCCAGGAAGTCGCGCAGTAGTGGCGGGCAGCGGCCTTCCAGCGTATCGGGGGCGATGCGGTAGAGCTCGACCACGTCGTCGGCGACGATGCCATGGCCGCGCGAGATCAGTTCCAGCGCCAATTCGCTCTTACCCATGGCGCTCTCGCCGGTGATCAGCACACCGACCTCCAGCACATCGAGGAACACACCGTGCAGATTGGTGGAGACGGCCAGCGCCTTGGCCAGATAGAAGCGCAGCACGTCCATGAGGTAGGGCGACTGCTCGGGCGAAGTCAGGAGCGGCACGTGGGCGCGCTCGCAGGCCTCACGCAGCACGTCGGGCGTGGCCTGGGCGTTGGCCACGATCATGGCGGCCATATCGGTGCTGAAGAGATGGTCCAGCGACTTCTTCAGCGCCGCGGGCTCCACCTCCTGCAGGTAGGCGATCTCGGCCAGGCCCAGCACCTGGATGCGGTTGGGGTGGACGAAGTTGAGGTGGCCCACCAGCGCGTGCGCCGGCTTTTGGCTGTCGGCTTCGTTGGAGAGTAGGTTATTGGCGCCGCTTTGCCCTGCCAGCCAGGTCAGGCGCAGCTTCTCGGCGTTATCGATGAATAGCTGGCGGACGGTGATCTGCGGCATGGCGGCGGTGGTATTCCGTGGACTGATAGGAGCGAAACGGTGTCGGCATAGGACCGACGCGTCATTGCCGTCATCTTAGCGTGTGGCGGGCGTGGGCTGTAGCCGTTTATGACCGGATACCAATATAGCGACAGCGGGCCAGGAGCCTATTAAATACCAAACGCCCGGGTGAGCCGGGCGTTTACGAGGCGGATACGACCTTGGGGTAGCCGCAGGCCCTCAACTTTGCCACTGGGTGAGCAGCTGGTGCACTGCTTCGGCGGTAGGGGCTTGCAGCAAGGCTTCGCGCACCTTTTTGTCGCTGAACAGCTGGGCCAGCTCGGACAGGATCATCAGGTGCAGATCGGTAGCCTGGTCCGGCACCAGCAGCACGAAGGCGAGCTGCACGGCCTTGCCGTCCGGGGCCTCGAAGGGAATGGGCTGCTTGAGGCGCACAAACATGCCGACCGCTTCCTTGAGCCCCTTGATACGGCCGTGCGGAATGGCGACGCATTGGCCAAGGCCGGTGGAGCCGAGCTTCTCGCGCGCGAACAGGGCGTCGAAGATGGCGCTGCGGGCAATGCCGTGGCTGTTCTCGAACAAGAGCCCGGCCTGCTCAAACAAGCGCTTCTTGCTGGTGAGGTCAAGATCGAGAAAGACGTTGCTTGGCGGCAGGATGGAGGCGATCGAAGCCATGAATGTGCTGGTGCTGAAATAGGCCGCCATTGTACGCCGGACAATCCCGAGAACAAGGTAAGCAAGCACATATTGCTGAGAGCTAGCTGACAGATCGTGCGCAGATGCTACAGAGCCTCGCGATGTGAGGATTGAGCAAAGGGAGACAGACGCTTCGGCGAGTAATACGCCTTCTGCGAAGGCGGTCCGCGCGGGTCTAAAGACCCGCCCTACGAGTGTCACGGAAGAAGGTCATCGAAGCCACTGACGAGCGTCAGCGAGGCTCCCTCGCGGAGCGAGGGCGGGGGAGTGAGAGATATAGAAGCAAATGCGCCTGTGAACATCATTTGCCGATTAACACCCGGCTGATGCGCTGAAGATTCAGCCTGCAGTGAAATCTGACCGTGCACGTGAAAACGGGAACGGTGTCCCTGTACCGTTCCCGCTCCCTCTCGCACTATGCTGCGATTATTTGGACCGCGCTCAGGCGGCCGGTTGTGCGCTTTCCTGGCTTTCCGGGCCGGTTTGGTACTTCATTGCATCGCTGTGGCGATCGCCGTAACGCTTTTCCTTGTGCTTCAGTACCTGCCGATCCAGCTTGTCCGCGACCAGGTCGATGGCGGCGTACATATCGGGCTCGGTGGCTTCCACGTGTATATCCTTGCCGCGCAGGTGGACATTCACTTCCACCTTCTGCCGCAGCTTATCGACACTGAGCATCACGCCCATATCGATCACATGATCGAAATGGCGTGTGACCCTCTCCAGCTTCGTCTCCACGTATTCGCGGATGGCTGGGGTTACGTCGAGGTGGTGCCCACTGATGGTCAGGTTCATACGACTCTCCTTGTGTTAAGGACGCCGCCGAACTGCAAGGCGGCTACAGGGACTTTCTTTGGTTCACGGGAGGGATTTGCATGGCTTCTCGGTACTTGGCGACGGTACGGCGGGCAACATTGATACCCTGCTTGCCGAGCACCTCGGCAATCGTGCTGTCGCTGAGCGGTTTCTTGGGGTCTTCAGTCTGGATCAGTTGCTTGATCAGGGCCTTGATGGCGATCGCGGAACACTCGCCGCCGGAATCGGTTTCAACATGGCTGCCAAAGAAATACTTGAATTCATAGATGCCTCGCGGCGTAAGCATGTATTTCTGGGTGGTGACGCGGGAGATGGTCGATTCATGCAGGTCGAGCTCCTCGGCAATGTCGCGCAGCACAAGAGGCCGCATGGCCACTTCGCCGTGCTCGAAGAAGCGTTGCTGCTTCTCGACGATCGCCTGCGCCACCCGGAGGATGGTATCGAAGCGTTGCTGGACGTTCTTGATCAGCCATTTGGCTTCCTGCAACTGCCCTGACAGCCCGGCGCCATTTTCGCGCTGCTGCCGGAGCAGGTTGGCGTACAGCTGGTTGACCTTGAGTTTGGGCATCGCCGCTTCGTTGAGCTGTACCGTCCAGCCCTGACGCAGCTTCTTTACCGTCACATCGGCCACCACGTAGCGCGTGTCCATTTCACCGAATTCGGCGCCAGGCCGCGGGTTCAGCCGCTGTATCAACAGCTGGGCGGCCCGCAGTGCCGTGTCGTCGCATTTCAGCGTTCTCTTAAGCTTACTGTAGTCCTTGTTGGCCAATAAATCGAGATGTTCAGCCACGATGGAGAGGGCCAATCCGCTAGCCGGTTCATGCGCCAGCAACTGCCTGATCTGCAAACTCAGGCAGTCCTTCAGGTCGACCGCCGCTACGCCACAAGGTTCCAGCTGACGCACCAGTTGCCAGCCGATCTGCAGTTCCTCGAGCTCCAGTTCCAGCTCCTCGCGCAGCTCGACCGGGATCAGCTCGAAGATTTCCTCCAGGCTCAGGCCGAGGTAACCGTGGTCGTCCAGGGCATCGATCACCAGATTGGCGATGGCGCGGTCGCGCATGCTGAGTGGCAACAGGCCAAGTTGCTCCAAGAGGTGCTCGCGCAGGGTGGAGATGCGCGCCACGTTGGCCTGGGGATCAAACTCGTCGTCGTCGCCGTCACGGCTTTTGCCACTGCCGCTGGCCTCGTTCCAGTAGTTGTCCCCCAGCGCGTCGTCCATGTCGAAGTCCGGCTCGGCGCTGTCGCTGGAGGGGGCTTCATCGAGCGAGGGGGTTTCCGGCGCGGCTTCGACCGGCGTGCCGTCCTCGCGGACCTGGTGCACCTCGGGTTCGTTCTCGTCTTCCCGCTCGAGCATGGGGTTGTCTTGCAGGAAGCGCTCGATCTCCTGGTTGAGGTCGAGCGTGGAGAGCTGCAGCAGCTTGATCGACTGCTGCAGCTGAGGGGTCAGCGTCAGGGACTGCGAGACTTTGAGCTGGAGAGACTGTTTCATGCCGGGCTTGTCTACAGTCTGAAATGCTCGCCGAGGTAGACCCGGCGAACGTTGTCATTATGGACGATCTCCTCGGCGGTCCCCGAGGCCAACACGCTGCCTTCATTGATGATGTAGGCGCGGTCGCAGATGCCCAGGGTCTCCCGGACGTTGTGGTCGGTGATCAGGACGCCGATCTGGCGGTCCTTGAGGAAACGGATGATCTTCTGGATATCCATCACCGCAATCGGGTCGACGCCCGCGAAGGGCTCATCCAGCAGGATAAAGCGCGGGTTGGCAGCCAGGGCGCGGGCGATCTCGCACCGGCGGCGCTCGCCACCGGACAACGAGAGTGCGCTGCTTTCGCGCAGGTGACCGATATTGAGCTCGCGCAGGAGTTCGTCCAAGCGATGTTCGACCGCATCGCTGTTGCGCTCGTGCAGCTCCAGAATGGCGCGCACATTCTCGGCCACGGTCATGCGGCGGAAGATGGAGGCTTCCTGCGGCAGGTAGCCGAGGCCCAGGCGCGCACGCTCATGGATGGGGCGATGGGTGATGTCGGTGTCGTCGAGGAAGATCTGGCCGCCATTGAGGGCCACCAGGCCCACGATCATATAGAAACTGGTGGTCTTGCCGGCACCGTTGGGGCCGAGCAGGCCGACCACCTCGCCGGCATCGACGTGCATGGACACGTCGCGCACCACGGTGCGGGTCTTGTAGCGTTTTTGCAGGTGTTGCGCGGACAGACGGGCGGTCATGGCTTGGCTTCGCCCTCCGGTGCCTTCTTCTTGGACTGGATGACCATGCGCACGCGGCCGTCGGCGTTGCTGCTGGTGCCGGCGCCACCTTCGGCACTGAACTGTTCGCTGACCGAGTTGTAGGTCATCAGGCTGCCGGTGCTTTCATCCTCGCCCTTCTTGACCCAGGCATTGCCGGTCAGCTTTACCTCGCCGCTCTTGCTGTCGTAGTCGAGCTTGTCGGCCTTGGCGTCCAGCCACAGGTTCTGGCCTTCCATCTTCTGACGGAACTTCACCTGCCGGCCCACCGCGTGCACCACGCGTTCGCCGTTGGGCATGTCGATGATGGTGGCGGTGTCGGCATCAAGCGAAAGGGTGCCCTGGGTAAGATGGACGCCTCCCTCCAGCACGGCACGGCCGGCCTTCTGGTCCTGCGCGACGCGACCGGCGTCGACATTGATGGGCTTGTAGCTATCGGCCAGCTCGGCGTGGGCCAACACGGGCAGCAGCGCCAGGCTGGCGAGAATGCCTAAACCACGCCGGAAAAACCCACTGACGCGCTCAAGCGCGGCCCCCTCGCGGCGGCGAGGCTGCCAGAGTTCTTGGCGAGCTTGCGAGCCTAGAACCTGTGCGTGCAAAGCTCGGGGGGAGAGGGATAAATCAGGGAAACGCGATTGCGGTGGCTGAGCTGGGACGTCAAAACGACCGGCTACGCCGGTCGCAGCGTTGCAGTTCAGAATCTCAGCCATATGCAGGGCGAGCTTAGCGTTTTGGCGGGGCATAGTTGATGCTCACTTTGGAGCGCAGCTGTAGGCGCGCATTCGTATGATCGTAATCGAAGCCGGTCGATTGCACCTTATCGCCGTTGCTGAGCAAGGTGGCGGGGGCTTCCGAGTTGGCCTGGCCGGCGACCGTATCCATGGTCATGTGGCTGGTGCGCAGAGTCATGGCGGGCAGGGCGGGCGTCGGCTCCCGGTACATGACGACATCTTTCTCGAATTCAATCTTGTCGCCGCTCTCAGTCACTCTTGCCTGGGCGGCGGTCACGTCCAGCGTGGGCTCGCCCGGCAGGGTGCGGACCAGTTTGGCATGGGCGAGTTCGGAGCGGTCGTCCAGCGGGTAATGCTGCATGGCGTCCGCGGTCAGCGTATAGAGCGGCTTGCCGTCCGGGCCAAAGCCGGTGGCCACGAAGCGCCTGATCTGCAGGTCCGGGTCGTTGCGGCCCATGCCCGGCGAGAAGAAGGGCAGGCTGGTCGCACGGTCAAGCAACAAGGCCAGCCCGGCCAAAAGGCCGAGCAGCAGCAGCGGGAGGGCGCGCGCGGCGCGGTCGGGCAGCATGCTCACCGGAGGTAGTGCGCCATCAGTGCGTCAAAGGTGCCCTGCGCCTGCATGATGAACTCGCAGACTTCCCGAACCGCTCCGTGGCCGCCCCGGGCGCCGGTCACATAGTGGGCGTGCTGGCGTACCAGGGTGGGTGAATCCGGCACGGCGACTGCGAAGTTGACGCGACGCATGACCGGCAGGTCGATCACGTCGTCACCCATGTAGCCGCACTGCTCGGCGGTGTAGCCGGTCTCAAGCAGCAATTGCTCGAAGGAGGCCAGCTTGTCATGCGCACCCTGGATCAGGTGCTGCACACCCAGGTTGCGGGCACGGTGCTCAACCAGGCGCGAAGTGCGGCCGGTGATGATGGCCAGTTGCACGCCGGTGCCGGTCAGCATCTTGAGACCGTGGCCGTCGAGCGAATTGAAGGCTTTGATCTCTTCACCGGCATCGGTATAGAACAGACTGCCGTCGGTCATGACGCCATCGACGTCGAAGATCATCAGTTTTACGGGTTGGGCGCGTTCCAGCACAGGGCTTCCTTGTCTCGGTATTCGGGGGTCAGACCACGCCGGCCTGCAGTAGGTCGTGCATGCGCACGGCGCCGGCCAGCTTGCCGTGCTCCAGGACCAGCAGCACGTAGACCTTGGACTTCTCCATCAGCTGCACCGCCTCCACCGCCAGCCGGCCGGCCTCGATGGTCTTGGGCTGGCGGGTCATCACGGTCTCGATCCGGGCCGACTTGAGGTCGACATCCTGGTCCATGGCCCGGCGCAGGTCGCCGTCGGTAAAGACGCCCAGCAGGTTGCCGGCCTCGTCCACCACGGCGGTCAGGCCCAGGCCCTTGCGGGTGATTTCAAACAGCGCGTCGCGCACACTGGCGTGGCGGCCGACCACGGCCAGCGCCTCGCCCTGGTGCATCACGTCGCGCACATGGACCAGCAGCTTGCGGCCCAGGCTGCCACCAGGGTGCGAAAGGGCAAAGTCGTCGCGACTGAAGCCGCGCGCTTCCAAAAGGCTCACCGCCAGTGCATCGCCCAGCGCCAGCGTGGCGGTGGTGCTGGCGGTTGGTGCCAGATTGAGCGGGCAGGCTTCCTTGTCCACGCGGGCGTTCAGGTGCACATCGGCTGCCTGGCCCAGGGCGGAGTCCGGGTTGCCGGTAATGGCCACGATACGGGCGCCGCGGCGCTTGATGGCCGGCAAAAGGCTTACCAGCTCCTCCACTGCGCCGGAATAGGACAGCGCCAGTACCACATCGTCACCGGTGATCATGCCCAGGTCGCCGTGCGCAGCCTCGGCCGGGTGCATGAAGAAGGCAGGCGTACCGGTGGAGGCCAGGGTGGCAGCGAGCTTGCGGCCGATGTGGCCGGATTTGCCGATGCCGCTGACCACGACCCGGCCTTTGCAGGTCAGCATCATGGCGTGCGCGGCGACGAAGGATTCGTCCAGGCGCGCGGCCACGCCGCGGATGGCGTCGGCCTCGATGGTCAGGACTTCGCGGGCAAGATCGAGCAGATCCTGCGAAGTAGGTATGCTTTGTGCAGTCATAGGACAGAAGTATAAGGGATGCGCCGTTCCTCGTCCCGTCGCGGGCGCCTATGCCCGCCGCGCATCTTCGTATAATCCTTGCATTGCCCACCTTGCGCCTGCCATGCCCCACCACGCTCTAGAAGTCGTCCTGCTCCTGCTTGCCGCCGCTGTGGCGGTCGTCACCCTGTGCCGGCAGGCACAGCTCCCGGCCATGCTGGGTTACCTGGTGGTGGGGATTGCCATCGGCCCGCACGCACTGGGGTTGATCGCCTCATCGGCTGAAGCGAGCGAGCTGGCCGAGTACGGTGTGGTCTTCCTGATGTTCACCCTGGGGCTGGAGTTCAGCCTGCCCAAGCTCATGGCCATGCGTACCGTGGTATTTGGTCTTGGTTCCGCACAGGTCATCGGCACCCTGGTGCTGGTGCTGGGCGGCGCAATGCTGGCAGGCTTGCCCTGGCAGGCCGGTGTGGCGCTGGGTGGCGCACTGGCGATGTCGTCCACTGCCATCGTCAGCAAGCTCCTGGCCGAGCGCATGGAGGTCAATGCGCCGCACGGCCAGCACGCCATCGGTATCCTCTTGTTCCAGGATCTGGCCGTGGTGCCGCTGCTCATCATCATCCCGGCCCTGGGGCGTGCTGGTGGCGATCCGTGGGAGGTGCTGGGTTGGGCGGTACTCAAGATCGCCCTGACCCTGGTGATCCTGCTCTACTTCGGTCCGCGCCTGTTGCGACCGCTGTTCCACCTGGTGGCCAAGGGCCGTTCCACCGAATTGTTTGTGCTCAACGTGCTGCTGGTGACGCTGGGCATCGCCTACGCCACCGCCCAGGCTGGGCTGAGCTTGGCGCTGGGCGCCTTCCTGGCCGGCATGCTGATCGCCGAGACCGAATACCGGCACCAGGTGGAAGAAGACATCCGGCCCTTTCGTGATCTCTTGCTCGGCCTCTTTTTCATTACCGTGGGCATGCGCTTGAGCCTGCCGGCGGTCTGGCAGCAGCTGGGTGCGGTGTTGCTGGTATTTCTATTCCTCACCGTGGGCAAGACGGCGACAATTGCACTGATGACCCGTGTCTTTGGTCGTAGTCCCGGCACCGCCGTGCGTACCGGCATGGCGCTGGCGCAGGGCGGGGAGTTCGGCTTCGTGCTGCTGGCGTTGGCGGCAGGCTCCGGCCTCTTGCCGGCCGCGGCCGAGCAGGTCGGCCTCGCAGCCATCCTGCTATCCATGCTGTCCGCACCCTTCCTGATCCAGCATTCGGATGCGCTCGTAAGACGCTTTATTGCCTCGGACTGGATGCTGCAGGCCATGCGCTTGACCCAGTTGGCCGCCAAGACCATGGCCACCTCGGACCACGTCATCCTGTGCGGCTACGGCCGTAGTGGCCAGGCCCTGGCGCGGCTGCTGCAGAAGGAGGACATCAATATCTATGCGCTGGACCTCGACCCGGAGCGGGTCAAGGAAGCGGCGGTGGCTGGCGAGAATGTCTCCTTTGGCGATGCTACCCGCCGCGAAGTGTTGATGTCGGCCGGCCTGGCGCGGGCGCGCGCCTTGATCGTGACCTACGACGATACCGGCTCGGCGCTCAAGATCCTGAGCGTGGTGCGCAAGGAGCGGCCGGACCTGCCGGTGATCGTGCGGACCTGGGACGACAGCGATATCGAGCGGTTGCGTACTGCCGGGGCCGACGAGGTGGTGGCCGAGATCATGGAAGGCAGCCTGATGCTGGCCTCGCACGCCATGATGCTGCTGGGCGTGCCCTTGAGCCGGGTGCTGCGGCATATCCGCGGCGCGCGCGAGGAGCGCTACAGCCTGTTCAAGGGTTTCTTCCGCGGCGCTACCGATGAGAGCCTGGATGAGCAGGCGCAGCCCAGGCTGCATTCGCTACAGCTCGATGCCAGCGCCCGCGCGGTAGGCTGCAGCGTGGGCGAGGTTGGCCTGGCTGAGCTGGGCGTGCTGCTCAAGACCCTGCGGCGTGGCGGCGCCCGTATCGACGAGCCCGAGAATGGCGAGACCCTGCAGGCCGGTGATGTACTGGTGCTGCTGGGGGCGCCGGAACTGTTGGCGCGGGCAGAACGGCGTTTGCTGCGCGGTGAATAGGTGCCGGCGGCACGTCCTCGCTACTAACTATATCTATGCGTTTCAGCCCTGCCCTTCGAGGCTAACTTCTTGATCTGACAGGCAGGGTGTTGCCGCCATGCGACGCCCTGCAAGCCGCTTGCCGGCTCGCTTGGCGGGCAATGGGCAAAAAAATTAACCGCCACCTGCGAAATATTTTGCAAAGGGGTTTGACAGGTGGGGAGAGTGTGCCCATAATGCGCGGCTCATTCAGGAGGGGTTCCCGAGCGGTCAAAGGGATCAGACTGTAAATCTGACGGCTCTGCCTTCGAAGGTTCGAATCCTTCCCCCTCCACCAGAATTACTGAAGTAGCAGGTTAGTTGTGCGGCGTACCAGGCGCTGTGCGGCAAGTGGTTCGAAGTCCTGTCGTGCGGGTGTAGCTCAATGGTAGAGCAGAAGCCTTCCAAGCTTACGACGAGGGTTCGATTCCCTTCACCCGCTCCATCTGTTTTGTGTGGAATGCCCATGTAGCTCAGGGGTAGAGCACTCCCTTGGTAAGGGAGAGGTCGGCAGTTCAATTCTGCCCATGGGCACCATCGCTTGATCGTTTCTATTCGCAATCAAGGACTCCAAAATGGCAAAAGAGAAATTTGAGCGGACCAAACCGCACGTAAACGTTGGCACCATCGGTCACGTTGACCACGGTAAGACCACGCTGACCGCCGCGATCACCACCATTCTGTCGAAGAAGTTCGGTGGCGAAGCCAAGGGCTACGACCAGATCGACAGCGCG
>NZ_DATCSC010000028.1:0-41515 GCF_036568685.1 Chitinimonas sp. | reverse complement strand
GTAACCGATGATCAGCGAAGGCACGGCCAACAGAATCAGCGGCAGGGTCACCACCCAGGGCGACTCGCGCGGCTTGTCGTTGGGGCCCAGACCGTGATGGTGCTCGTCGGCATGCTCATCGCTGTGGTGATCGTGCTCGTGGTGATCGTGCTTGGGATCCATCCAACGTTCCTTGCCGTGGAAAACCAGGAAGTACATGCGGAAGGAGTAGAAGGCGGTCACGAATACACCGATGATCACGGCGGCGTAGGCAAAGCCGGCTGCCGGCAGGTGCGAGGCATGCACCGCTTCGATGATCGAATCCTTGGAGTAGAAGCCGGAGAAGAACGGGGTACCGATCAGGGCCAGCGAACCCACCAGCGAGGTGATCCAGGTGATGGGCATGTACTTGCGCAGACCGCCCATATTGCGGATGTCCTGGTCATGGTGCATGCCCATGATGACGGAACCCGCACCAAGGAACAGCAGGGCCTTGAAGAAGGCGTGGGTCATCAGGTGGAACACGGCGACCGAGTAGGCCGAGGCGCCCAGCGCCACGGTCATGTAGCCGAGCTGCGACAGGGTCGAGTAGGCCACGACGCGCTTGATGTCGTTCTGGATGATGCCGAGGAAGCCCATGAACAGCGCGGTGATGGCGCCGATCACCATGATGAAGTTCAGGGCGGTATCGCTGAGCTCGAACAGCGGCGACATACGGCTGACCATGAAGATACCGGCCGTCACCATGGTGGCGGCGTGGATCAGTGCGGAGATCGGGGTCGGGCCTTCCATCGAATCGGGCAGCCAGACGTGCAGCGGAAACTGGGCGGACTTACCCATGGCACCGATGAACAGCAGGATGCAGGTGACCGACAACAGCGACCACTGCACACCCGGGAACAGGCTGATGGTGGCGTCCTTCAGGGCCGGGGCGTGGGCAAACACGTCGGCGTAGTAGAAGGAACCGAAGTGGCCAAGCACAAGGCCGATGCCGAGCAGGAAGCCGAAGTCACCCACGCGGTTGACCAGAAAGGCCTTCAGGTTGGCGAAGATGGCGGTCGGGCGCTTGAACCAGAAGCCGATCAGCAGGTAGGACACGAGGCCCACCGCTTCCCAGCCGAAGAACAGCTGCACGAAGTTGTTGCTCATCACCAGCATCAGCATGGAGAAGGTGAACAACGAGATATAGCTGAAGAAACGCTGGTAGCCAGGATCTTCTTCCATGTAACCGATGGTGTAGATGTGCACCATCAGCGACACGAAGGTCACCACCACCATCATCATGGCGGTCAGCTTGTCGACCAGGAAGCCGACCGAAACGTCGAGGCCGTTCACGGTCATCCAGGTGTAGACGTTGCCGTTATAGGCCGCGCCGCCATTGATCTGGTCGAACAGCACATAGAAAGCGCCTGCACAGGAGGCGGCCACGCCGAGTATGGTGACCCAGTGCGCACCGGCGCGACCGATCGCACGGCCAAAGAGGCCGGCAATGATGGCGCCGAATAGCGGGAACAGGGCGATCAGCAGGTAGAGCGTTGGTTTATCCATGTTTTCGCGCAGGCTGTTTCTTGTTGATTCGTCGGGCTCGGTTCCGCAACGATCAGCCCTTCAGGCTGTCGAGGTCTTCCACATTGATCGAGCGGGTATTGCGGAACAGCACGACCAGGATCGCCAGACCGATGGCGGATTCAGCTGCAGCCACGGTCAGGATGAAGAACACGAAGATCTGGCCGGCGGTGTCGCCGAGGTACTTCGAGAACGCGATGAAGTTCATGTTCACGGCGAGCAGCATCAGCTCGATCGCCATCAAGAGCACGATCACGTTCTTGCGGTTCATAAAGATGCCGAAAACCGAGATCGCGAACAGGATCGCGGCCAGCACGAGGTAATGGGTCAGCGTCATGGCTTGTTACTCGTCGTCTCGATTCAGGCGGCAGGTTTGTCGGCAGCGTCATCGGCTGCCGGGGCTTCCGGCAGCTCGACCTCGGCCTGCATCTTGACGATGCGGACGCGGTCCTTGCGCTTCACGGCGACCTGCTCAGCCGGGTTGATGTACTTGGTGTTCTTGCGGCGGCGCAGAGTCAGCGACACGGCGGCAATCATGGCCACCAAGAGCAGCACGGCAGCAAGCTCAAACGGCAGCAGGTAGTCGGTGTAGATCGGCACACCCAGCTGCTTGATGTTGGAGACACCTGCCGGCAAGGCTGCGACTTCCGAGAAGTGCGACAGGCCGGTGGTCGGGGCGATCAGCACCATCACCATCTCGGCAGCCATCACGATGGCAACCAAGGAGGCGATCGGCAGATAGTTCCAGAAGCCTTCGCGCAGCTCTTCGAAGTTGATGTCCAGCATCATCACAACGAAGAGGAACAGCACCATGACCGCGCCGACGTAGACGAGCACCAGCGAGATGGCCAGGAACTCGGCCTCGATCAGCATCCACAGCACGGCACCGGTAAAGAAGGACAACACCAGGCTCAGTGCAGCGTGCACCGGGTTCTTGGCGGTGATCACGCGCAGGGAGGAGGCGATCAGGATCGCCGCGAAGATATAAAAGATGACGGTAGTCAAAGTCATGGCAGCCGGGCTCTTGATTTCCGATTAGCGATACTTGGCATCGGCTTCGCGATTGCTCGCGATCTGGGCTTCGTACTTGTCGCCCACGGCAAGCAGCATGGGTTTGGTGTAGTACAGGTCGCCGCGCTTTTCACCGTGGTACTCAAGCACATGGGTCTCCACGATGGCGTCGACGGGACAGGCCTCTTCGCAGAAACCACAGAAGATGCACTTGGTCAGGTCGATGTCGTAGCGGGAGGTGCGGCGGGTACCGTCCTCGCGTACTTCCGATTCGATGGTGATCGCCATGGCCGGGCAAACGGCTTCGCACAGCTTGCAGGCAATGCAGCGCTCTTCGCCGTTGGCGTAGCGGCGCTGGGCGTGCAGACCACGGAAGCGCGGCGAATACGGCGTCTTCTCTTCCGGGAACTGCACGGTGATCTTGCGCTGGAACAGGTGACGGCCGGTCAGCGCCATGCCTTTGACCAGTTCATACAGCAGGAAGGTCTTGAGGAAGTTCTGAATCTTTTCCATGGCTATCGGCTTACCACAGCGTGTACGAGGTTTGCATCCAGGCAGCGACCACCACAATCCAGATGAGGGTCACGGGGATGAATATTTTCCAGCCCAAGCGCATCAGCTGGTCGTAGCGGTAACGCGGGAAGGTTGCGCGGAACCACAGGAACAGGAACATCACAAAGGCCATCTTGAGGAACAGCCAGAGTGCGCTGGCGGCGCCCAGCACCGGGATGGAGGCCGGGAACGGAGACAGCCAACCGCCCAGGAACATGATCGACGTCATCGCGCAGATCAGCCACATATTGGCGTATTCACCCAGGAAGAACAGGGCGAAGGACATGCCCGAGTATTCGATCATGTGACCGGCCACGATTTCCGATTCACCTTCGGCCACGTCGAACGGGGCGCGGTTGGTTTCGGCCACGCCGGCGATCAGGTAGACGAGGAACAACGGGAACAGCGGCAGCCAGTTCCAGGAGAAGATCGAGCCAGCACCGATGCCGTGGTTCTGCTGATTGACGATATCGGTCAGATTGAGGCTGCCCGATACCATCAGTACGCCCACCAGGGCGAAGCCCATGGCCAGTTCGTAGGAGATCACCTGGGCCGAGGCGCGCAGTGCACCGAGGAAGGCGTACTTGGAGTTGGAAGCCCAACCGGCGACGATGATGCCGTACACGCCCAGCGAACTGATGGCCATCACGTACAAGAGGCCGGCATTCACGTCCGACAGCACGAGGCCGGGAGCGAAGGGGACCACCGCCCAGATGGCCAGCGCCGGAGCGAGCACCATGATAGGCGCCAGGAAGAAGAGGCCGGTGGAGGCGGCGCTCGGGGAAATGATTTCCTTGAGCAACAGCTTCAGGCCGTCGGCGATCGGTTGCAGCAGACCGAAGGGACCAACCCGGTTAGGGCCGATACGGATCTGCATGTAGCCGATGACCTTGCGCTCGTACAGCGTGGCGTAGGCCACGGCGCCGAATACCGGCGCGACGATGCAGACGATCTTGATCAGGGTCCAGACCAGGATGCCCAGGGTGGGCCCGAACAGGGACAGGATGCCGTTATGCAGCGCGTCGATCATTGTTCTTCTCTCCTCAGGCGCGCGTCACATTGATGGGACCGAACATCGCGGCCAGCGCCACAGTGCTCGGGTGGGCGGTCGCCACGCGGACGGTACCGTCAGACAGACCGGCGTCGATCGCGACCGGCAGGGTCACGCTGGCATCGCCTTGCTGGACCTTGACGTTGTCACCGGCAGCCACGCCCAGTTGGGCGGCGGTAGCGGCGGACAGGCCGACCACGGGGGCGGCGGCGTCGCGGGTCTTTTGCAGCGAGGGTGCGCGGCGGACCAGGGCATCGCCCTGGTAGATCGGCACTTCACCCAGGCGCACCAGGCCGGTAGCCGGTGCTTGCAGACTGGCAGCCACTTCGGTCACGGCATTGTTCAGCTTGGCAGCAATGCCAGCCTCGCCTTGCGGCAGGGCGGCGTTGCGAACCGCTTCGGCGCTGTCGAAATCAAAACCGGCGATCTCCAGCAGGTTGCCCAGCACACGCAGCACCTTCCAACCCGGACGGCTGTCACCCAGCGGCTTGACCACGCCGTTGAAGCTCTGCAGGCGGCCATCCATATTGATGAAGCTGCCGGCGGTTTCCGAGAACGGGGTGATGGGCAACAGCACGTCGGCGTAGTCGACGGCACCGTGCTTGAAGGCGGAGAAGGCGACAACCATTTCAGCCTGCTTGGCAGTTGCCAGCGCAGCTTGCGGGTTGTGACTGTCGAACTCGACTTCGGTGTTGAACAGCAGCACGGCCTTGCGCGGCTTGGCCAGCGCATCGGTCGCGGTCAGGCCCAAGAGCTGGGCGCCGACGGTGTTGGCGGCTTCGCTCATCCAACCCAAGGTGGCGCCGGTGATGGCGGCCAGCTGGTTGGCCAGGGTAGCCAGTTCGGCAGCGCGCGGGTGATGGGCAGCCAGGTTGCCGAGCAATACGGTGGCGCGGTCGCCTTCGTTGGCGGTCGCATCAACCAGTTGCTGGGCGATGGCGCGGGCGGCGGCGTTCACTTCAACCGCGGCCACGGCGGCCGGTACGGCAGCCTGCTTGATCTCGGCGGCGGCCTTGACCACGGCGGCGAGGCCCTCGACCAGTTGGTCCGGGCGAACGATCAGTTGGGCAGACGGGGCGACGAACAGCTCGTCGGCCATGGGGTTGATCAGCGACAGCTTGAGGCCACGCTTCACACCTTGGCGCAGGCGTTGGGCCAGCAGGGGCTGTTCCTTGCGCAGGGTGGAACCGATCACCAGCGCAGCCTTGGACTGCGCCACGTCGGCGATGGCCTGGCCCAGCCAGGTAGCGCCTTGCTGCGAGGCAGCCAGGCGGGCATCGGCGTAACGACCGCCGAAGCTGGCGGCGCCGGCATTCAGGCCTTGGCTCAGCTTGTTCAGCAGGAACAGCTCTTCAACGGTCGAGTGCGCGGTACCGATGGCGGCGATGCTATCGGCGCCATGATCGCGAGTGATGGACTTGAGGCCATTGCCGACGTATTCCAGCGCGGTCTGCCAATCGGTCTCGATCCACTGACCACCCTGCTTGAGCATGGGCTTGGTCAGACGTTGTTCGCTATTGAGGGCTTCGTAGGAGAAGCGGTCACGGTCGGCGATCCAGCACTCGTTGACCGGCTCGTTCTCGAACGGCAGCACGCGCATGACGCGGTCGCCCTTGACCTGAACGATCAAGTTGGCGCCCAGGCCGTCGTGCGGGCTCACGCTCTTGCGGCGCGACAGCTCCCACGTACGGGCGGTGTAGCGGAAAGGCTTGGAGGTCAGCGCACCGACCGGGCACAGGTCGATCACGTTGCCGGAGATTTCCGAATCCACAGTCATGCCGATGAAGGACATGATCTCGGAGTGCTCACCGCGGTTGGCCATGCCGATTTCCTGCATGCCGGCGACTTCTTCGGTGAAGCGGACGCAACGGGTGCAGTGGATGCAGCGGGTCATGTCGGTGGAGATCAGCGGACCGAGGTCCTTGTTCGCCACCACGCGCTTTTCTTCTTCGTAACGGGAGCTCGAACCACCGTAACCGACGGCCAGATCCTGCAGTTGGCACTCACCGCCCTGGTCGCAGATCGGGCAATCCAGCGGGTGGTTGATCAGCAGGAACTCCATCACACCCTTCTGTGCCTTGACGGCCATATCGGAGTGCGTGAAAACCTTCATACCGTCGCTGACAGGGGTCGCACAGGCCGGCAGCGGCTTGGGCGCCTTTTCCACCTGCACCAGACACATACGGCAGTTGGCCGCAATCGACAGCTTCTTGTGGTAGCAGAAGTGCGGAATGTGGGTGCCATTGGAACGCGCGGCCTCAATGACCGTGGTGCCGTTGGGAACTGTCAGTTTGGTACCGTCGATTTCGATTTCAAGCATGGTCGGGCTGCCCGAACTTTCGTCTTAACTGCAAGCGGGTGCAGGCTTACGCCTCACCCGCCGACAGGAGTTGGTCTTGCAATCTGCTGCTAAAACACGTGGCGGATCAATATCCCGGCACGATGCATTTCTTATGCTCGATGTGGTGCATGAATTCGTCACGGAAGTGACGAAGCATGCCCTGCACCGGCATTACAGCGGCGTCGCCCAGCGCACAGATGGTGCGGCCGGCGATGTTCTTACCTACCGAATCCAGCAGGTCGAGGTCTTCGGGCCGGCCTTCGCCGCGCTCGATACGGTCGACCACGCGGTACAGCCAGCCGGTACCTTCACGGCAGGGGGTGCACTGGCCGCACGACTCTTCGTAATAGAAGTAGGACAGGCGACGCAGGGCCTTGACCATGCAGACCGTCTCGTCCATCACGATCACGGCACCCGAACCCAGCATGGAACCCGCCTTGGCGATGGCATCGAAGTCCATGGTGGTTTCCATCATGATGTGGCCGGGCAGTACCGGGGCGGACGAGCCACCGGGGATGACTGCCTTGAGCTTCTTGCCGCCACGCATGCCACCGGCCATTTCCAGCAGTTCGCTGAAAGGCGTGCCAAGCGGGATCTCGTAGTTGCCGGGACGATTGACGTGACCGGAGATCGAGAACAGCTTGGTGCCACCGTTGTTGGGCTTGCCGAGTTCCAGGAACTTCTGGCCACCCTCGCGGATGATGTAGGGCACCGAGGCAAAGGTCTCGGTATTGTTGATCGTGGTTGGCTTGCCGTAGAGGCCGAAGCTGGCCGGGAACGGCGGCTTGAAGCGCGGCTGGCCCTTCTTGCCTTCCAGCGATTCGAGCAGCGCGGTTTCTTCGCCGCAGATATAGGCGCCGTAACCGTGGTGGGCGTGCAGCTGGAAGCTGAACTCGCTGCCCAGGATGTTGTTGCCCAGGAAGCCGGCCTTGCGGGCTTCTTCGATGGCAGCCTCGAAGCGCTGATAGGCTTCGAAGATTTCACCGTGGATATAGTTGTAGCCGACGTCGATGCCCATCGCGAAACCGCCGATGATCATGCCTTCGATCAGGGCGTGCGGATTGTTGAGGATGATGTCGAGGTCTTTGAAGGTACCCGGCTCGCCCTCGTCGGTATTGCAGACCAAGTACTTCTGCCCCGGGAAGCTGCGCGGCATGAAGGACCACTTCAGACCGGTGGGGAAGCCCGCACCACCACGGCCACGCAGGGCCGAGGTCTTGAGCTCGGCAATGATGGCGTCCTGGGTGATGCCTTCGGACAGAATCTTCTTCAGGGCGGCATAGCCGCCACGCTTCATGTAGGCGTCGATGCTCCAGGAGTTCGGATCATCAAAGTCGACGCCGTCGAATACAACGCCTTTGACGTAAACGGTCATGCGCTTCGTCCCCGGCCTTAGTTGAGATCAGCCAGCTTGCGATCGATCGCATCCGGCGTCATATGGTTGCACATGGTGTGGTTGTTCACGAGCATCACCGGCGCGTAGCCGCAGGCACCCATGCACTCCCCTTCCATGAGGGTGAACTTGCCATCCGCTGTGGTCTCGCCGTAGTGGATACCCAGCTTCTTTTGCAGGTATTCGCCGGCATCGGCGCCGCCCGAAAGCGCGCACGGCAGGTTGGTGCACACGGTCAGCTTGTGCTTGCCGACCGGCTTGCGGTCGAACATGTTGTAGAAGGTCGCCACTTCGTGGGCGGCCATGGGCGCAATGCCCAGGTAATCAGCCACGAACTTGATCAACTCAGGCGTCAGCCAGCCCTTTTCGACCTGGGCAATGCGCAGGGCCGACATGGTGGCCGAGCGCTTCTGGTCGGCCGGGTACTTGGTCAGTTCGCGATCGATCTGCGCGAGGGAATCCGGGCTCAGCATCAGCGGTCAATCTCCCCAAACACGATGTCTTGCGTACCGATGATCGCCACGACATCCGAAATCATGTGGCCACGGGCCATCTCGTCCAGCGCTGCCAGGTGGGCAAAGCCAGGTGCACGAATCTTCAAGCGGTAAGGCTTGTTGGCGCCATCGGAGACCAGGTAGATGCCGAACTCGCCCTTGGGGTGTTCGACAGCAGCGTAGGCTTCGCCCTCGGGCACGTGCATGCCTTCGGTAAAGAGCTTGAAGTGGTGGATCAGCTCTTCCATGTTGGACTTCATGTCCAGACGGCTGGGCGGGGCCACCTTGTGGTTGTCGACGATAACCGGGCCGGGGTTCTTGCGCAGCCAGTCCACGCACTGCTTGATGATGCGGTTGGACTGGCGCATTTCCTCGACACGGACCAGGTAACGGTCGTAGCAGTCGCCATTGACGCCGACCGGGATGTCGAAATCGAGCTTGTCGTAGACTTCGTAGGGCTGCTTCTTGCGCAGATCCCACTCCACACCCGAGCCGCGCAACATGGCGCCGGTCAGGCCCAGCTGGATGGCACGCTCAGGCGACACCACGCCGATACCGACGGTACGCTGCTTCCAGATCCGGTTGTCGGTGAGCAGGGTTTCGTACTCGTCGACATAAGTGGGGAAGCGGCGGGTGAAGTCTTCGATGAAGTCCAGCAGCGAACCTTGGCGGTTCTCGTTGAGCTGCTTGATGGCAGCGGCATTGCGGACCTTGGAAGCCTGGTACTGCGGCATGCTGTCCGGCAGGTCACGGTAAACACCGCCCGGACGATAGTAGGCCGCGTGCATACGGGCGCCCGACACTGCCTCGTAGCAGTCCATCAGGTCTTCCCGTTCACGGAAGGCATACAGGAATACGGTCATCGCGCCGCAATCAAGACCATGCGCGCCGATCCACATCAGGTGGTTCAGCACGCGGGTGATCTCATCGAACATGACGCGGATGTATTGGGCGCGGATCGGCACTTCGATGCCGAGCAGCTTTTCGATTGCCATCACATAGGCGTGCTCATTGCTCATCATCGACACATAGTCGAGACGATCCATATAGGGCACGGACTGGATGAAAGTCTTGTGTTCGGCCAGCTTTTCGGTCGCGCGATGCAACAGACCGATATGCGGATCGGCACGCTGTACGACTTCACCGTCCAGCTCAAGCACCAGGCGCAGCACGCCGTGCGCTGCCGGGTGCTGAGGACCGAAGTTCAGCGTGTAGTTCTTGATCTCAGCCACCGTAGTTCTCCTCGCGAATGATGCGCGGGGTGATTTCGCGCGGCTCGATACTTACCGGCTGGTAGATGACGCGGCCCTGGGCCGGGTCGTAACGCATTTCCACGTGGCCGGACAGCGGGAAGTCCTTACGGAAGGGGTGACCGACAAAACCGTAGTCGGTCAGGATGCGACGCAGGTCCGGGTGACCAGTGAATACGATGCCGTACAGATCGAACGCCTCGCGCTCAAACCAGTTCACACCCGGCCAGACATCCAGCACCGAATTGATGATGGGCAGCTCGTCGTCCTCGCAATAGACACGCACCCGCAGGCGGGTGTTGAGCGAGACCGACAAGAGGTGATAGACCACGGCAAAACGTCGGCCATCCCAGCCGCCATCCTTGTAGGCACTGTAATCCACGCCGCACAAGTCGACGCAGGTCTTCAGCTGCAGGGTTTCGTGGTCACACAGCGTGCGGGAGATGGCTGGCCAGTCAGCAGCCTTGACCACCAGGGTCAGCTCACCCAGTGCATTGGTCAAGGAAACGGCCTTGTCACCCAAGGCCGCTTGTAGCGATTGGAACAGCGCGTCGAGTTTGGTTGCCATGATGCGTTTCTATGGTTAACGCGCGATGGTGTTGGTGCGCTTGATCTTGTTTTGCAGCTGAATCAGGCCGTAGAGCAGGGCCTCTGCGGTCGGCGGACAGCCAGGCACGTACACGTCCACAGGGACGATACGGTCGCAACCACGCACGACAGAATAGGAATAGTGGTAGTAACCGCCACCATTGGCGCAGGAGCCCATGGAAAGCACCCAGCGCGGCTCTGGCATCTGGTCATAGACCTTGCGCAGGGCAGGTGCCATCTTGTTGCAGAGGGTCCCGGCAACAATCATCAGGTCAGACTGGCGCGGGCTCGGGCGGAACACGATGCCGAAGCGGTCCAGGTCATAACGGGCTGCGCCGGCGTGCATCATTTCAACCGCACAGCAGGCCAGACCGAAGGTCATCGGCCACAGCGAGCCGGTACGGGTCCAGTTGACCACCGTATCGACGGTGGTGGTGATGAAACCCTTGTCCATCACATCCTGGGCCACAGGATTTTCGGCTACTCCCATTCCAGCGCCCCCTTCATCCACTCATATACGAAGCCAACCACCAGCACCGCCAGGAAGACCATCATGGAGACGAAGCCGGGAAAGCCCACCTCCTTGATAACCGCCGCCCAGGGCAGCAGGAAGGCCACTTCGAGATCAAACAGGATAAACAGAATGGCTACGAGGTAATAACGCACGTCAAATTGCATGCGCGCGTCTTCAAAGGCCTCGAAACCGCATTCGTAAGGAGAGAGCTTTTCAGCATCCGGACGGCTGGTACCCAGCAATAGACTGACCGCCTTGCCAAGCGCCATGGGGAGCACCCCCACTACCAACCCGACCAGCATGAAGAGCAGGACTGGGAAGTAATTCTCGAGCATGAAAGCTCCCCGGTACGGTAAATAGTATTTAGACGTGATGGAAGTCTAGCTTCCATTGACACCGTCGCAAGGCCCACTTCGGGAAGGCCAGCGCGACAGTTAAGAATCTGGTGCCGACAGTGAGACTCGAACTCACACAGCTTGCGCCACTACCCCCTCAAGATAGCGTGTCTACCAATTTCACCATGTCGGCAGCGCACCAAATTTTTGAACGAGATCAGTTAGGGATACTGCTCTGACCGTCGTTTTGAGCCGGCTTGACCGGCGTATCCTGCTTTTTCTCAACCGGTTGGGTCTGCGTCACACCGGACATCACCCCCACCGCCGCACCGCCCTGGGGCTTGGAATCCACCCAGACAAGTGCAAACAGAGAACAGAAGAAGATAGTAGCACAAACTGCGGTGCTTCTACTCAAAAAATTTGCAGAACCACTTGCACCGAACAGGCTGCCAGCCGAGCCGCTACCGAAAGCAGCGCCCATGTCAGCACCCTTGCCATGCTGCAGCAGCACCAGCACGATCACCGCCAGCGCCGAAAGCACGTTCAATACCTGGATGATGCCCTTCAGAACTTCCATATTAGTCTCAGCCCGCAGCTCGGCAAATTTCGCCAAAATCCTTCACGTCCAGCGATGCCCCACCTACCAGCACGCCATCGACACCAGCAATCGACATGATTTCCGTCGCATTGCCAGCCTTTACACTGCCGCCGTACAGCACCGCATAGGACGAGCCCAAGCAGCGCTTGATCCATTCATGCATGGAGGCGATCTGCTCACTAGAAGCAGCCCGCCCGGTACCTATCGCCCAAATGGGCTCATAAGCCACGCAGAAGCGATCCGGACCAGCCCCGCGCGCCATCAAGGTATGCAACTGGGCCAGCTGTGATTCTATCTTTGCCTCGGCACGACCGGCATCCCGTTCAGCGAGCGTCTCGCCCACACAGACGATGCCGTACAGCCCCACCTCCAGCACCCGAGCCAGCTTGCCAACCACCGTCGCGTCCGACTCGGCAAAATAACGCCGCCGCTCGGAGTGACCAATGATGGCCAGCTTGCAACCCACATCCTTGAGCATGCGGGCGGATACTTCGCCGGTATAGGCGCCGTCGCCATACTCGCTGACGTTCTGCGCTCCCACCTGGAAGGGCGAACCAGCCAGCTTGTCGACCGCCAGATGCAGGTACGGGGCCGGCACGCAAACCGACACTTCAGCGCCGTAGCGCTCCGTGCGCAGCTGATCGAGCACCTCACCGATCACCGCGGTGGAGCCGTTCATCTTCCAGTTGCCCACCACCCGCTTGCGTATCATTTGGCCTTACTCAGCACCCAGCAAAGGCCCGGCATTCTAAGGTTTGTTTTGCACTGCGTCAAACCAACACCTCGTCAGAGGGACATGCAACCGAGTTGTAATGTTTCCGAAATATTCGATGATTACTATCGCTCCGTCTGCAAAATCTGGCTGACCAATCGAGGACCGGCAAGGTTTGAGCGCTTTGAATACCGAATTCAACACACGGAGAAACAGCATGTATCTGTCCCTTGGCCGCAAACTCGGCGTGATCGCCGCTTTTGGTATGGGTTTCGGCATCGCCCAAGCCGCCGACATCACCGGCGCCGGCGCCAGCTTCCCCTACCCGCTTTACGCCAAGTGGGCCGAGGTTTACAAGAACAAGACCGGTACCGGCCTGAACTACCAGTCCATCGGTTCCGGTGGCGGCATCAAGCAGATCCAAGCCAAGACCGTGGACTTCGGCGCCTCCGACGCCCCGATGACCCCGGAAGACCTGGCCAAGAATGGCCTGCAGCAGTTCCCCACCGTGATGGGCGGCGTGGTACCGGTCTACAACCTGCCCGGCATCAACCCCGGCCAGCTGAAGCTGACCCCGCAAGTACTGGCCGACATCTACCTCGGCAAGATCAAGACCTGGAACGCGCCTGAGATCGCCGCCCTGAACAAGGGCCTGACCCTGCCGACCCTGGGCATCAATATCGTCCGCCGCGCCGACGGTTCGGGTACCTCCTTCATCTTCACCAACTACCTCTCCAAGGTCAGCCCGGAGTGGAAGAAGAACGTCGGTGAAGGCACCGCCGTAGCCTGGCCTGCCGGTATCGGCGGCAAGGGCAACGAAGGTGTGGCCGCCTATGTGCAACGCCTGAAGGGTGCCATCGGCTACGTCGAGTACGCCTACGCCAAGAAGAACAAGCTGTCCTACGTCAGCCTGCAGAACAAGGATGGCCAGTTCGTGACCCCGAGCGAGGAAGCCTTCCGTGCTGCCGCCTCCTACGCCGACTGGAAGAACGCACCTGGCTTCTACGAGATCCTGACCAACGAACCGGGCAAGGCTTCCTGGCCCATCGTCGGCGCCACCTTCATCCTGATGCACAAGAAGCAGGACAAGGCACAGAATGCTGCCGAAGTGCTGAAGTTCTTCGACTGGGCCTACGGCCCGGAGGGCGACAAGCTGTCGCTGGACCTGGACTACATCCCGATGCCGGATGAAGTGGTTGCCCAGATCAAGGCTTCCTGGAAGCAAATGACCGACGCCGCTGGCGCTGCTGTTCTAAAGTAAACTGCGCTCCCTCCGCGGCCGCCCCGGCGGCTGTGGAGAAGCTTAGGCGGCAGGAATTGGTGCTCAACATCGATTCCTGCCGCTTTGTTGCAAACAAGCCTGAGACACCCATGTCCGATCAAGCCCGTACACAGCGCTTCCGGCTCGCCGATGCCGTGTTTCTCAACCTGACGCGCAGTGCCGCCCTGCTGGTACTGGCCCTGCTGTCCGCCATCGCGATCTCGCTGATCCACGGCAGCTGGAATTCCATCGCCGAATACGGCGGCGGCTTTCTGTTCTCTTCCGCCTGGGATCCGGTAAACCAGCACTTCGGTGCCTGGCGCCCCATCCAGGGCACCCTGATCACCTCGGCCATCGCCCTGACCATCGGCGTGCCGGTGAGCTTCGGCATCGCCCTCTTCCTGACCGAACTGTCGCCGATCTGGCTGCGCCGCCCGCTGGGCATTGCCATCGAGCTGCTGGCCGGCATCCCGTCCATCATCTACGGCATCTGGGGCCTCTTCGTGGTTGCCCCCATCCTGATGGAAGGTAAGCACTTCGAAAGCCTGGGCATCACCATTCCGCCCATCCAGGCCTGGCTGACCGAGGTCACCTCGGGCATTCCGCTGATCGGCAAGCTGTTCGACGGCCCGCCCTTCGGCATCGGCATGTTCACCGCCGGCCTGATCCTCGCGATCATGATCATCCCGTATATCGCCTCGGTCATGCGCGACGTGTTCGAAGTGGTGCCGGCCATGCTCAAGGAATCGGCCTACGGTCTGGGTGCCACCACCTGGGAAGTAGTCTGGAATGTAGTCCTGCCCTACACCAAGAACGGCGTAGTCGGCGGCATCATGCTGGGTCTGGGTCGCGCCCTCGGCGAGACCATGGCCGTCACCTTCGTGATCGGCAACTCCTACGACTCGGTGGATTCGCTGTTCCACGCCGGCAACTCGATCGCCTCCATCCTGGCCAACGAATTTGCCGAAGCGAGCGCCGACCTGCACTACGGCGCGCTGATCGAGCTGGGCATGATCCTGTTCCTGATCACCTTCGTCGTGCTGTCCTTCTCCAAACTGCTGCTGCTGCGCCTGCAAAAGGGCGAGGGCAGCCACTCCTGATCGCGCGAGGACAATGATATGAACAAATCCCTGTACGCGCGCCGTCGCCTGGTCAATGCCTTCAACCTCACCATGGCCACCCTGGCCATGGCCTTTGGCCTGTTCTGGCTGGGTTGGATCCTGTGGACACTGCTCAGCAACGGCGTGGCCGCACTGAGCCTGCAGGTCTTTACCCAGGTCACGCCGGGCCCGGATAGCGTCGGCGGCGGTCTCTGGAACGCCATCTTCGGCAGCCTGTTGATGGCTTTCTTCGGCACCCTGATCGGCACCCCCATCGGCATCCTGGCCGGCATCTACCTGGCCGAGTACGGCCATCGTGGCTGGCTGGCTCCGACCACGCGCTTTATCAACGACATCCTGCTGTCGGCCCCATCCATCGTGATCGGCCTGTTCGTCTGGATCGTGTTCGTGAAGCAGATGGGTCACTTCTCCGGCTGGGCCGGCAGTATCGCTCTGGCGCTGCTGGTGATCCCGGTCGTGCTGCGCACCACCGAGAACATGCTGCGACTGGTGCCGAACTCGATGCGCGAAGCCGCCTACGCCCTGGGTGCCCCACGCTGGAAGGTGATCAGCTCGGTGACCCTGCGCGCCTCCAAGGCCGGCGTGATCACGGGCGTACTGCTGGCGGTGTCGCGCATCTCCGGTGAGACGGCGCCGCTCTTGTTCACCGCCCTGAACAACCAGTTCTTCAGCGCCAATATGAACCAGCCGCTTGCCAACCTGCCGGTCACCATCTTCAAGTTCGCCATGAGCCCCTACGAGAACTGGATCTCGCTGGCCTGGGCCGGTGCGCTGATCGTGACCCTGGCCGTACTGGCCCTGAATGTGATCGCCCGCAGCCTGATCAAGAAAGAACACGCGTAAGGCCCCAAGGCCTCGCTACCATCGCCAGAAAGTGACGATATGACTACGCAAACCACCGCTTCCAAGCTCGCCGTACGCGGTCTGAATTTCTTCTACGGCAACTTCCACGCCCTCAAGAACATCAACCTCGACATCCCCGAGAAGAAGGTCACTGCCTTTATCGGCCCGTCCGGCTGCGGCAAGTCCACCCTCTTGCGCACCTTCAACCGCATGTACGACCTCTACCCCAAGCTGCGCGCCGAGGGCGAGATCCTGTTCAACGGCGGCAACGTGCTGGACAAGGGTGTGGATCTGAATGTGCTGCGCGCCAAGATCGGCATGGTATTCCAGAAGCCCACCCCCTTCCCCATGTCGATCTATGACAATGTGGCCTTTGGCGTGAAGCTGTACGAGAACCTCTCCCGCTCGGAGATGGACGATCGCATCGAATGGGCACTGCAAAAGGCTGCGCTGTGGAATGAAGTGAAGGACAAGCTCAAGCAGTCGGGCCTGGGCCTTTCCGGCGGCCAGCAGCAGCGCCTATGCATTGCCCGTGCGGTGGCCGTGAAGCCCGAAGTCGTGCTGCTGGACGAGCCGACCTCGGCGCTGGACCCGATCTCGACCGCCCATATCGAGGAACTGGTGCACGAGCTCAAGCAGGACTACACCATCGCCATGGTGACCCACAATATGCAACAGGCGGCCCGCGTATCGGACATCACCGCCTATATGTATCTGGGCGAGCTGATTGAAGTCGGTTCCACCGACCAGATCTTCACCAAGCCGACCAAGAAGGAAACCGAGGACTACATCACCGGCAAGTTCGGCTGATCCCCTCCCCTGCCGGAAGCAAAAAAAGCGACGCCAAGGCGTCGCTTTTTTTTGGGTCTTCCTGCCTCAGATGGCGGCTTGCGCCACCACCTCGGAGAGCTGGGCCACCCAGCGCTCGGTCAGCGCCAGATCGTCCGCCTCTACCATGACCCGCAGCACCGGCTCGGTACCCGAAGGCCGCAGCAACACCCGGCCACGGCCGGCCAGTTCGCACTCGGCTTCGACCAGCGCAGCCTGGATGGTCAGGCTGTCGCGGAAGTCGAAGCCTTTCTGGATCTTCACATTGCGCAGAATCTGCGGATAGATGTGCAGGTCGGCACAGAAGTCCGCCAGGCTGCGACCGGACAGGCGTACGGCCGCCAGCACTTGCAAGGCAGAGACGATGCCATCGCCGGTGGTGTGCTTGTCGAGGCACAGGAGGTGGCCGGAGTTCTCGCCGCCAATCTGCCAGCCTTTCTCCTTCAGCACTTCCAGCACATAGCGGTCACCCACCTTGGCACGCGCAAAGGGGATCTCCAGCCTAGCCAAGGCGTGCTCCAGGCCCAGGTTGGACATCAAGGTACCCACTGCACCGCCGCTCAGCTGACCGTGCTCGCGACGGAACTTGGCGATCACATAGAGCAGCTGATCACCGTCGTAGAGCGTGCCGGCACTGTCCACCATCACCAGCCGGTCACCATCGCCATCCAGGGCGATGCCGAAGTCGGCACCCTCAGCCTGTACCCGCTGGCGCATGGCTTCGGGCTTGGTGGCGCCGACACCATCGTTGATATTGGTGCCGTTGGGCAGATTGCCCATGGCGATCACGTCGGCACCCAGCTCATGGAAGACGTGCGGGGCGATCTGGTAACCGGCACCGTGGGCGCAGTCCACCACGATCTTGACACCACGCAGGTCCAGCTCGTTGGGGAAGGTGCTCTTGCAGAACTCGATATAGCGGCCGGCGGCGTCGTTGACGCGCCAGGCCTTGCCGAGCTCGTCGGCGGTCACGCAGGTCATGGGCTTATCGAGCTCGGCCTCGATTTCCAGTTCCACCGCATCGTCGAGCTTGAGCCCGCCCTCGCCGAAGAACTTGATGCCGTTATCCTCGAAGGGATTATGCGAAGCCGAGATCACCACCCCGGCCGACAGGCGTAGCGCACGAGTCAGGTAGGCGATGCCCGGCGTGGTCAGGGGGCCGGTCAGATGTACATCCACACCGGCAGCCGAGAGGCCTGCCTGCAAGGCGGACTCCAGCATATAGCCGGAGATCCGGGTGTCCTTGCCGATCAGCACGGCGGCATTGGTACCGTCGCCGCGGCGTGCCGACAGCACCTTGCCAGCAGCGTAGCCCAGTCGCATGGTGAAGTCGGGAGTGATGGGGTAGTCGCCAACCCGGCCGCGTACGCCATCGGTGCCAAAGTATTTTCTGCTCATCTTCTCCGTTTTCCTATCCTCGTGCGGCCACTCGGTGGGCCGCTAACTCATTCTAACGCCAGCCGGCTCAGGCGGTCAGCGCCCGCATCACCCGCAGGGCATCCACCGTATCACGCACCGCATGCACACGCACGATGGCGGCACCGCGCTGCGCAGCCAGCAGCGCCGCCGCCACGCTGGCAGCATCGCGCCCCTGTGGTGGGCGACCGTCCAGCAAGGCGCCCAGCATGGATTTGCGCGACACCCCCACCAAGAGCGGGCTACCCAGCCCGCAAAGCCTGGGCAGGGCCTGGAACAGGGTCAGGTTGTGCGCCAGCGTCTTGCCGAAGCCAAAGCCCGGGTCGAGCACGATACGCTCGGCGCCTATGCCCATTGCGAGCGCGGCATTGCGCCGCGCCAGCAGATAGTCGGCCACCTCGGCCAACACATCCTGGTAGTGCGGCTCGGCCTGCATGGTCTGGGGTTCACCTTGCTTGTGCATCAGGCAGACCGCTGCGCCGCTGGCCGCGACTGCCGCCAGCGCACCGGGCGCCTCCAGGGCCGCAATGTCATTGACCAGATCGGCACCGGCCGCCAGCGCTGCCTGCATGACTTCGGTCTTACGGGTGTCGATGGACAGCGGCACGCCACAGTCGCGCAGCGCCGCTATCACCGGCACCACCCGGTCTATCTCTTCCTGCTCCGGTACGGTGGCTGCACCAGGGCGGGTGGATTCACCGCCGATATCGAGGATATCCGCCCCGTCTGCCAGCAATTGCCTGGCGTGTGCCAGCGCGGCGTGCAGGTCGAGGTAACGGCCACCATCAGAGAAGGAATCCGGCGTGATATTGACGATGCCCATCACCAAGGGACGGTCCAGGGCAAGGCGAAAACGACCGGCGTGCAGCATATACGGGCTACCAAATGGCAACGACAGCGAGCAAGCTCGCTGTCGTTGAGGGGTTTAGATCAGAGTTCCTGGGCGGGTCGGGTGGTCGGCTCAGGCACCGTGCCACTCGGCGTATCGCCTGAAGGCGGCGGCTTGATGCTGGCCGAAGGCTTGGGCGGGCGCGGCGGACGACCCTGCATGATGTCCTCGACCTGCTCGGCGTCGACCGTTTCCCATTCCATCAGGGCGGCGGTCATGACCTCTACCTTGTCGCGGTTCTCTTCCAGCAGGCGCTGGGCCAGCGCGTACTGCTCGTCGATGATGCGACGGATTTCCGAATCCACCTTCTGCATGGTCGCTTCGGACAGATTCTTGTGGGTGGTCACCGAACGACCCAGGAAGACCTCGCCGTCGTTCTCGCCGTAGACCATGGGGCCCAGCAGGTCCGACATACCGTAGCGGGTCACCATATCGCGGGCGATCGCGGTGGCACGCTCGAAGTCGTTCGAGGCACCGGTCGAGATACGGCCGACAAACAGGTCCTCAGCAATACGGCCGCCAAACAGGATGGCCAGGCGGCTCAGCATCTGGTCCTTGTAGAGCGAGATCGCATCACGCTCCGGCAACTGCCAGGTCAGGCCCAGGGCACGACCGCGCGGCACGATGGTGACCTTGTGCACCGGATCGGTACCCGGCAGCAGCTTGGCCACAACGGCATGGCCGGACTCGTGGTAGGCAGTGGCGCGGCGCTCGTCCTCGGTCATCACCATGGAGCGACGTTCCGGACCCATGAAGATCTTGTCCTTGGCCTGCTCGAAGTCGTGCATATCCACAAGGCGCTTGTTGCCGCGGGCGGCGAACAGGGCAGCTTCATTGACCAGGTTGGCCAGGTCGGCACCCGACATACCGGGGGTGCCGCGGGCCAGCACGGCGGCATCCACGTCGTTGGCGATCGGCACCTTGCGCATGTGCACACCCAGGATCTGCTCGCGACCACGGATATCCGGCAGCGGCACGATCACCTGGCGGTCGAAGCGGCCGGGGCGCAGCAGCGCCGGGTCCAGCACGTCAGGACGGTTGGTGGCGGCGATCACGATCACGCCGGAGTTGCCTTCGAAGCCATCCATCTCGACCAGCATCTGGTTGAGGGTCTGCTCACGTTCATCGTTACCGCCACCCAGTCCGGCACCACGTTGGCGGCCGACGGCGTCGATTTCATCGATGAAGATGATGCAGGGGGCGTTCTTCTTGGCATTCTCGAACATGTCGCGGACGCGGGCAGCACCCACACCAACGAACATTTCGACGAAGTCCGAACCGGAGATCGAGAAGAAAGGCACCTTGGCCTCACCGGCAATGGCACGGGCCAGCAGGGTCTTACCGGTACCGGGCGAGCCCACCATCAGCACGCCGCGCGGAATCCGGCCGCCGAGCTTCTGGAACTTGCTCGGGTCGCGCAGGAATTCAACGATCTCGGTGACTTCTTCCTTGGATTCATCGCAACCAGCGACGTCCGCAAAGGTCACGGTATTGTTGTTCTCATCCAGCATGCGGGCGCGGCTCTTGCCAAAGCTGAAGGCACCACCCTTGCCGCCGCCTTGCATCTGGCGCATGAAGAATATCCACACGCCGATCAAGAGCAGCATGGGGAACCAGTTCAGGAACAGGCTCATCAGCAGCGATTGCTCCTCAGGCGCTTGGGCCGAGAAGTCGACGTTGTGCTTGAGCAGGGTATCGACCATGCGTGCGTCGGGCACCCCGACGGTCGAGAAGGTGGAGTTGTCCGTCTTCTGGCCACGGATCAGGTAGAAGGGGTAGGTACGCCCCCCCTCGATCACCACGGTCTTGACGCGGTTGTCCTCGACGTCCTGCATGAAGGCCGAGTAGCTGACTTGGCTCTTCTGCTCCTGACGCTTGGAAAACTGGTTGAACACAGTCATCAGTACCAGACCGATGATCACCCAGATTGCAATGTTTTTGCCCAGATTGTTCACGGGACGCTCCTATTGCCGGCGGTCTGGAAACGGCCGCGCCGGCGGCGGCCTGATACTGCAATTCGGATTCTATCGGCTGGAAGAAGGCCCGTCAGGGCTTTTTTCCCTTACCCAACAGATAGATTTCCGTCGAACGGTCGCGCGAGGCGGCCGGTTTGCGCGTAACCACCGTCTGGAAGGTATCGCGCATCTGCTGCATGTACTCGGTATAGCCTGAACCCTGAAACGTCTTGACCAGGAAATGCCCGCCGGGTTTCAGCCAATCGCGGCAAAAATCGAGCGCCAACTCACATAGGTAGAAACTGCGGGCCTGATCGGTGACGGCCATGCCGCTCATATTGGGGGCAATATCGCAGATCGCAAGGTCCACGAGGCGGCCACCCAGCAGTTCGGTGAATTGTGCCAGCACCTTGTCCTCGCGGAAGTCGCCCTGGATGAACTCCACCCCTGGGATAGGATCCATCTCGAGGATGTCCAGCGCGAACACCCGCCCCTTGTCGCCTATCTTGCGGCGTGCCACCTGCGACCAGCTACCTGGCGCGGCACCTAGGTCGGCAATCCACAAGCCTGGCTTGAGCAGCTTGTCCTTCTCGTCGATCTCGAGCAGCTTGTAGGCGGCCCGAGCCCGGTAGCCGTCCTTCTGGGCCTGCTGCACATAATGGTCGTTGACGTGCTCCTGCAGCCACGCCTTGCTGGTTTTGCTTCGTGTCATGGACTAAAGACTTATCTACGCCAGGTGGTTGAATAAGCTAGAATTCGTCGCTTTTTCGCGGAGTTACATGATGGAACTGACTAGAGACGAGCGCCTTTACCTGCGCGCCCAGGCCCACGGGCTGAACCCTGTCGTCATGATAGGCAACAATGGCCTGAGTGACGCAGTGCTGCGCGAGATCGCCCTGAACCTCGACGCGCACGAGCTGATCAAGGTCCGCGTACTCGGCGACGACCGCGAGCAACGCGCCGGCTGGCTGGACGAGATCTGCGAGGCACTGGGCTGTGCCGCCGTGCAGCATATCGGCAAGCTCTTGGTACTGTACCGCCCTACCCAGGATGGCAAGCCCAAGATCCAGTTGCCCAAGCCTGGCCAGAAGCGTCCGGCCGCGCCGGCCGCCGCCAAGGCACCGGCCAAGAAGGAAACCGTGGCTACCGGCCGCGCCGGCAAGCCGGCCAACAGCAAGGGCAAGCCCGCCCAGAAGTACAAGGCGAAATAAAAAGACCGGCCCAGGCCGGTCTTTTTTACCTAGAACCGCTGTTTTCTTAGCGGCTCCAAGAGCTTTTGCAGCACCGTGGACTTAATTGTCCTTGAATTCGATCTCGGTATCCACCGTGAAACCACTCGCGGCCTGCTGGAACTTCCATTTGGACAGCGCCGCCACCACCGCCCGATCGAACACCCGGCGCGGCTTGGCATCGATGATATCGACCTTGACCACCTGTCCGGCCTCGTTGACCGTCATGCGCGCCTTGACGGTGCCGGTATCCACGCCGTTGCGCGAAGCCTCGCGCGGGAACTCGGGCGATTCGCGGTAGATGGGCTTGCGGTTGGGCGGCGGCGGTACCACAGCGGCTGGCGCTGGCGGCTTGGCCTGGGCAGGCTGGGCGCTGGCCACCTGTACCGGCGGAGCAACCGGCTCTACCTTGGCAGGTGCGGGCTCCGGTGCCGCCTGTACCGGCGCCGGAGCTGCAGCCACAGGCTGGCTGACCGCTGCCGGCGTTACGGCAGCAGGTGCCGCTGCCGGCTTGGCTGGCGTGGCCTGTGCCAGCTTGTTATCGGCCGGCTTGGTCTCGGGCTTGGCGGCAGGTGCAGGTTCCGGCTTGGGTTCGGGCTTTTGCCCTGGCGAGAACCAGCGGCCCGGATTGGGCATCACGCCAAAAATCTTTTCGTCCTTGGGCTCTTCCGCTACCTCGCCACCGGCCGCGCCATTGGCTGCCACTTGCTGACCAGCGGCTGCGGGCTTGGGGTCGTTGCCACTCAGGCTGCCGAAGGCCAAGAGGCCACCGACAACGGCGACCGCACCGCCACCGACCAGCCACAGGGGGCTGCGTTTCTTGCGGGCGAACTGGGCGCTGGCGGCGGGCTGATTGGCGCCGGCAGCAAGGCCGGGCGCCACGATCAGATTGAGTTTGTGCAGACGTTCAATATCACGCAGGACCTGTTCGGTCTCGACCGCGTGGCCACTGGCCAGGCGTTCAGCCAAGCCGGCGACGGTGATCTGGCCGTCCATCCACTGCAGCAGCTTGCGCTGGTTGATGCTGAGCCCCAATGCCGGCGCGGACAATTCGCCGTCACCGGCGGGCAGGCGCCGGCACACAATCTCAAGATTGGTATTGGACATATTCGGTTCTCCCCTGATTGCTCCGCGTTGGGTTTTGTGCGGATGCAGCGAGGAAGATTAGCGCCGACCGATAGAGACCGTCACAAAAAAGTCGCATTTATCGATCGGCCGTCGTCTCGATACGACAGAACACCCGAATACTATTTGACAGGACCGCGGATTACGTAGATCAGGCCAAACACGCTCTGGATCAGGTAAATCAGACTGGAAATGGTCTGCCAGCTCTGAAAACCTCCGCCGAACATACCTTCCGCTGCGGTATGCATGGTGGGCTTCACGTCAGACAGGATGGGGAAGACGGCAAAGTGGTTGACCAGGGTCAGTGCCAGCATGCCGACGATCAGCCACAGCTCCAGTGTCTGAAAAGCGCGCAGCCCCTCCTCCCACAGCATGTGCAGGAGGATATACAGGCCGGCGACGATGCCGACCCAGGCCATGGCACGGAAAAACACCGTGACCACGCGGAAAGCCAGGCCGTTATCCAGGTAATGGAACAACAGGGGACCGACCAGCACGCCGATGATCCACATGCCACCTATCCAGAACACGGTCAGGAAGGAGCGCAATGCATTCGGAAAGGTTTGCATCCGGGCCTCTTAGGTGACGATCAGATGTATTTGACGTCCAGTACTTCGTATTCGCGAATGCCACCAGGCGCCATCACCTCGGCCACGTCGCCAGAGGACTTGCCGATCAGCGCACGGGCAATGGGGCTGGAGACCGAGATCTTGCCGAGCTTGATGTCAGCCTCGTCGTCACCCACGATCTGGTAGGTCACGGTATCACCGGACTCCAGGTCCTCCAGGTCGACGGTGGTACCGAACACGATACGGCCTTCGGCATCGATATCGGCCGGATTGATCACCACGGCATTGGAGAGCTTGCCCTCCAGGTCGGCAATACGGCCTTCGATAAAGCCTTGGCGCTCCTTGGCAGCGTCGTATTCGGCGTTTTCCGACAGATCGCCGTGCGAGCGCGCTTCGGCGATGGCAGCGATGACATTGGGACGCTCGACGCTCTTGAGGCGCTGCAGCTCCGACTTCAGCATCTCGGCGCCCAGGGTGGTAAGGGGTACTTTGACCATGCTCAACTTCTCCATGCCGGCCTCCTGTCGGGCCGGGTCTTAAAAACAAACCCGATGGCAAAACCATCGGGACAAAAACAGGGCCGCCGCGCAAAGGCGCGGCGGCCAGCTGGGACCAGTGGGACTTAGGCAGTCTGCAAACGCTGGTGCAGACCTTGCACCGAGTAGACCGTCCATTCCTTCATGTGCTTGATGCCATAGGCCGCTGCACGCCCGCCCGCCACGGTGGTGTAGATCGGAACGCGACCTTTGAGTGCCTCAAAACGGATCGAGTAGGAATCCTGAATCGAGGCACGGCGCTCGTCAACGGTGTTGATGATAAGCGCGATTTCACCGTTCTTGATCATATCGACAATATGCGGGCGACCTTCCTTGACCTTGTTGACCTCGGTCACCGGAATACCGGCCGCATGCAGCACGGCGGCGGTGCCACGGGTGGCAACCAGTTCCAGGCCGGCATCCACCAACAGGCGGCCAACTTCGGGCAGCTGCGACTTGTCGCCGTCACGGACCGAGATAAACACCTTGCCGGAGGTCGGCAGGCGCTCACCGGCACCGAGCTGCGACTTCACATAAGCCTCGGCGAAGGTATCACCGACGCCCATGACTTCGCCAGTCGACTTCATCTCTGGTCCAAGGATGCTATCCACACCCGGGAACTTGATGAAGGGGAAGACCGCTTCCTTGACCGAATAGTACGGCGGAATAACTTCGCCGACCATACCCTGTTCGGGCAGGCTCTGGCCAACCATGCAGCGGGCCGCGATCTTGGCCAGCGGACGGCTGGTGGCCTTGGAAACGAAGGGCACGGTACGCGAGGCGCGCGGGTTGACCTCCAGCACGAACACGGTCTCGCCCTGGATGGCGAACTGCACGTTCATCAGGCCGACCACATTCAGGCCCTTGGCCATGGCGATGGTCTGGCGGCGCAGTTCGTCCTGCAGTTCGTCCGACAGCGAGTAGGGCGGCAGCGAGCAAGCGGAGTCGCCCGAGTGCACGCCGGCCTGCTCGATGTGCTGCATGATGCCGCCGATGATGACGTTCTCGCCGTCGCTGATGGCATCCACATCCACCTCGATGGCATCGTTGAGGAAGCGATCCAGCAGCACCGGGCTGTCGTTGGACACCTTGACGGCCTCGCGCATATAGCGACTCAGGTCGTCTTCGGAGTGCACGATCTGCATGGCACGGCCGCCCAGCACGTACGAGGGGCGGACCACCAGCGGGTAGCCGATCTCGGCCGCCAGCACCAACGCGTCCTTCTCGTTGCGGGCGGTGGCGTTGGGCGGCTGGCGCAGCGCCAGATCCTGCAGCAGCTTCTGGAAGCGCTCACGGTCTTCGGCAGCGTCAATCATGTCGGGAGTGGTACCGACGATGGGCACACCGTTGGCTTCCAGCGCGCGGGCCAGCTTGAGCGGGGTCTGACCGCCGTACTGCACGATCACGCCGGCCGGCTGCTCGACATGGACGATCTCCAGCACGTCTTCCAGCGTCAGCGGCTCGAAGTACAGGCGGTCGGAGGTGTCATAATCGGTCGAGACGGTCTCGGGGTTGCAGTTGACCATGATGGTTTCGTAACCATCATCACGCAGCGCCAGTGCGGCGTGCACGCAGCAATAATCGAACTCGATGCCCTGGCCGATACGGTTGGGACCGCCGCCGAGGATCATGATCTTCTTGCGGTTGGTCGGCGCGGCCTCGCACTCCTCCTCGTAGGTGGAGTACATATAGGCGGTGTTGCTGGCGAACTCGGCCGCACAGGTATCCACCCGCTTGTAAACCGGGCGCACGCCCATGCTGTGGCGACGGGCGCGCACGGCGGCGGCCTCGGCGCCGATCAGGGTGCCAATACGGCGGTCGGAGAAGCCCTTGCGCTTGAGGCGGCGCAGTTCGGCAGCATCCAGGTTGTCGAGGGTCACGCTCTGCAGCGCCTTCTCGTCGAGGATGATGTCTTCGATCTGGGCCAGGAACCAGGGGTCGATCTTGGTGTGGCTGAACACCTCGTCCAGCGACATGCCAACGCGGAAGGCATCGGCCACATAGAGGATGCGCTCAGGACCAGGCGCGCCAAGCTCAGCGGCCAGCACGTCCATATCGGTGGTGCGCTCGTCAAAACCGGCCAGGCCGGTCTCAAGGCCGCGCAGGGCCTTCTGCATGGATTCCTGCAGGGTGCGGCCGATGGCCATCACCTCGCCCACCGACTTCATCTGGGTGGTCAGGCGGCTGTTGGCCTGCGGGAACTTCTCGAAGGCGAAACGCGGGATCTTGGTGACCACGTAGTCGATGGAGGGCTCGAACGAAGCCGGGGTCAGGCCACCGGTGATGTCGTTCTTCAGCTCATCCAGGGTATAACCCACCGCCAGCTTGGCGGCGACCTTGGCGATCGGGAAGCCGGTAGCCTTGGAGGCCAGGGCCGAGGAACGCGACACGCGCGGGTTCATCTCGATGACGATCAGACGGCCATCCTTGGGGTTGACCGAGAACTGCACGTTCGAACCGCCGGTATCGACGCCGATCTCACGCAGCACCGCCAGCGAGGCGTTGCGCATGATCTGGTATTCCTTGTCAGTCAGCGTCTGGGCCGGAGCAACGGTGATGGAGTCGCCGGTGTGCACGCCCATGGGGTCGAAGTTCTCGATCGAGCAGACGATGATGCAGTTGTCGTTGCGATCGCGCACGACTTCCATCTCATACTCTTTCCAACCCAGCAGCGATTCTTCGATCAGCAGCTCGTGGGTGGGCGAGAGGTCGAGGCCGCGGGTACAGATCTCGACGAATTCTTCGATGTTGTAGGCGATGCCGCCACCGGTACCACCCATGGTGAAGCTGGGACGGATGATGGCCGGGAAGCCGACGCGGGCCTGCACGGCCAGTGCCTCTTCCAGCGTGTGGGCAATACCGGAGCGGGCCGAGCCCAGGCCGATCTTGTCCATGGCCAGCTTGAACTTCTGCCGGTCCTCGGCCTTGTCGATGGCCTCAGGGGTGGCGCCGATCAGTTCGACGTCGAACTTCTCCAGCACGCCGTGGCGCCAAAGGTCGAGCGCGCAGTTCAGTGCAGTCTGGCCACCCATGGTGGGCAGCACCACGTCCGGGCGCTCCTTCTCGATGATCTTGGCGACCACTTCCCAGGTGATGGGCTCGATATAGGTTACATCGGCCATCTCCGGGTCGGTCATGATAGTGGCCGGGTTGGAGTTGACCAGGATGACCTTGTAGCCTTCTTCGCGCAGGGCTTTGCAGGCCTGGGCGCCGGAGTAGTCGAATTCACAGGCCTGGCCGATGATGATGGGGCCGGCGCCGATGATGAGGATGGATTGGATGTCTGTGCGCTTGGGCATGGCGTGTCCTTATTGCTTGTGTTGCGCCATGGCGGCGGTGAAGCGATCGAACAGATAGGCCACGTCATGCGGGCCCGGGCTGGCTTCCGGGTGGCCCTGGAAGCTGAAGGCAGGACGGTCGGTCAGGGCGATACCCTGCACGGTACCGTCGAACAGCGAGCGGTGGGTGATCCGCACATTGGCCGGCAGACTGGTTTCATCCGCCTGGAAGCCATGGTTCTGGCTGGTGATCAGCACGCGGCGATCGTCCAGATCCTGGACCGGGTGGTTGGCGCCGTGGTGGCCGAACTTCATCTTGCTGGTCTTGCCACCGGCGGCCAGCGCCAGCAGTTGGTGACCCAGGCAGATGCCAAATACCGGCAGCTTCTTGTCCAGGAAGGTCTTGATCGCGGCGATGGCATAGTCGCAAGGCTCAGGATCGCCTGGGCCGTTGCTGAGGAAGACACCGTCCGGATTGAGCTTGAGCACGTCCTCGGCCGAGGTCTGGGCCGGTACCACGGTCAGCTTGCAGCCGCGCTCGGCCAGCATGCGCAGGATGTTGTGCTTGACGCCGAAGTCGTAGGCGACCACATGGAAGCGGCTATCGGTCTGGGTGGCATAGCCCATGCCCAGCTGCCACTCGCGGGTGGACCAGGCGTAGGGCTGCTTGCAGCTGACAACCTTGGCCAGATCCTGGCCCGCCATGCTGCCAAAGCCGCGCGCCAGGGCGATAGCCTTGTCCACATCGATCTCGCCGGCCATGATGCAGCCGGGCTGAGCACCCTTTTCACGCAGGATGCGGGTCAGCTTGCGGGTGTCGATATCGGCAATGGCGACGGTGTTGTTACGCGCAAGGTAGGCGTCCAGCGTTTCTTCCTGACGGAAGTTGGAGGAACGCAGCGGCAGATCGCGGATGATGAGGCCGGCGGCGAACACGCCGTTCGACTCGCAGTCTTCCTTGTTCACACCGACGTTGCCGATATGGGGATAGGTCAGCGTGACCAGCTGACGGCAGTACGACGGATCAGTCAGGATTTCCTGGTAACCGGTCAGGGCGGTGTTGAAAACGACTTCACCGACCGTGTGGCCATTGGCACCGATGCTGATGCCATGGAACAGCGTGCCATCGGCAAGGGCGAGCAGGGCTTGGGGACGTTGTTGGGACACCAGCGACTCCTAGATTGCGTATATCGGCCCGGGCAGGCGCACCCTACCCTAGACGTAAGAAAACGGGATAGGCGCGCCTATCCCGTTCCCTCTGATAATTCAGTGATTTTCACCATGAATTCTAGCCGAAATCACCTCGCCGGGCAATGACGGCAGGCCTTTATCGCCCTGCCGGTATCCCCTACACCCTGTCGCTCGCCTACAGCAGCGCTTCGATCTGGCCGGTCAATTCCTCGGGTTTGGTGGTCGGTGCAAAACGATCCACCACGTGGCCGCGCTTGTCGACCAGGAACTTGGTGAAGTTCCACTTGATCGCCTCGGTACCCAGCAACCCCTTGGCCGACGATTTCAGGTGGCGATAGAGCGGGTGGGCCCCGTCGCCATTGACGTCGATCTTTTCGAACATGGGAAAGCTGACGCCGAAGTTCTTTTCACAGAAGGCGCCAATCTGCGCGGCATCCCCCGGCTCCTGGCTGCCGAACTGGTTGCAGGGGAAGCCCAGCACCACCAACCCCCGGTCGGCATACTGCTGCTGCAGCTTTTCCAGCCCGGCGTATTGCGGGGTAAAACCGCACTCGCTGGCGGTATTGACGATCAGCAGTACCTTGCCGCGGTAGTCGGCCAGGCTTTCGGCCTTGCCATCCAGACGGTTGGCGGTGAAGTCATAGACGGTGTCAGCCATGGGCACATCTCCGTTCGCGGTTGCAATCACAACATGATAGCGCTGCGCGAAGCCGGGCGGCATGAAGGATAATGTAAACATGTCGATCCACTATGCCTCCGGGCTTGCACGCGCTGCGCGCGCCCACCCGCAACTGGCGGCCGAAGCGGTCGAGCGGGCGCTATCCCGGCTTGGGCAGCCGCGCGCGGCTTCACTGCTGCTGTTCCTGACCGCCGACTTTGCCCAAGACCCGCGCCCCGCCCTGGTGGCGGCGGCACGGGCCGCCCAGACCCTGGCGGTAACCGGCTGCACCGCCTTGGGGGTATTCAACGAGGACGACTGGGTGGTAGACGCACCCGCCGCCTGCGTACTGGCCTGGGACGAGCCCCAGCCTGCCGTGGCAGGCCCGCGCCTGAGCCTGGCTGCCCCCAATGCCATCGATATTGCCTGGCTGGAGACCGCCACCCCACGCTATGGCGGCATAGCCGGCGACGCGACCGGCCTCGGGCCCTACAAGGTATGGCGGCAGGGGCAGCTTGTGCCGGATGGCTGCTGTGATCTTGCGCTCCCCCCTGCGCAGCTGGGCCTTTCACGTGGCATGGCGCTGATCAGCCCACCCTACCGAGTCACCGATAGCGCCGGCTTTGACCTCAAGACCCTGGACGGACGCCTTGCCAGCGCCACCTTGCGACGCACCCAGAACCACCTGCCGCCACTGCATGAACTGGGCCTCGCCACCCTGGACGACCGCGACCAGCCCTTGGGTTGCTGGCCCATCGTGTCGCTGAACCCGGACTGTGGCGTCACCGTGGCGGCGCAACTCTTTCCCGGCCAACGGGTGGCCTGGGTGCAACGCTCGGCCGATACCGCCCTGGCCGAGATGCGGGCACTGACCGAAGCGCCGTCGCCGGCTGCCGCGCTGATGTTCTCCTGCGCCTCGCGCGGGGCAGCGCTGCACGGTGGCCTGGATCGGGAATGGCAGACCGTGGTCGAACGCTGGCCGGGCACGCCCTTGGCCGGCTTCTACGGAAACGGCCAGATCAGCCACCAGGGCGGCGCCAACCGGCTATTGCACCAGAGCGTCATTTTGGCCGGTCTACCTGGCTAATGCGGGATAGTCTCGCTATGCAGAGTTCGGCATAAGAGAGGACAATAGCGGGTTTCTTACCCCTACCCGATCGCGCTTCCCATGTTCAATCCCACCCGCGACCAGGCCCGGCGTTTTCTGTTCGACACCTGGGCCAAGCAAAAGCAGTCCGCGCCGCTGACCGACCTGGAGAAGATCGCATTCGCCGTGTTGGTGCGCCACCCCGAGTACCACAAGATCGTGGACGCACCGGAGCGCTATCTGGAGCAGAACTATCTGCCCGAGTTCGGCGAGACCAACCCTTTCCTACATATGAATATGCACCTCGCCATCGAGGAGCAGCTGTCCATCAACCAGCCGCATGGCGTACGCGAGCTCTACCAGGCGTTGTGCGAGCACACGGGCGACGAACATCGCGCCCAGCACGAGATGATGGATTGCCTGGGGGAAATGATCTGGCACGCCCAGCGCAGTGGTACCGGCCCGGACGGCAATCTCTATCTTGCCTGCATGCGCCGCAAGGCGGGCATGGAGCAGGCCGGCGGCTAAACCACGACGATTGAACGCCAGCGAGGCACCAAGCCTCGCTGAGTGGCACTAACGGCCGTCGTCGCGATCCTTGATCGGCTTGCCGTTCTTGTCGAGCGGAATCCGGTCGCGCAGCTCGCGGATACGGGCCTCGATGGCCGACAACTGATAGAAGTCCCCGCCGCTGCGGCGAGCAACGTTGAGCTGTTCAATGGCCGCCGTGGGCTCGTCGATCAAGGCGTAGTATTCGGCCATGGCCCTATGGGCCGGGCCGGCCTGGTTGAGCTTCTCGTAGCCTTCCGCCAGCCGCTTGTGCAGCTCGGGGTCACTGGGCCGCTCGCCCAGCGCCTTCTCAATCTGCGCTACCGCCTCCTTGGCGCTCCCCTGCCTGAGCAGCACGTCGATGGGCCCGTAGCCCAGCGCCGGCGCGCTGGGGTAGCGTTGCAGCGCTGCTTGGTAGATCTGCGTTGCTTCTTCGTACTTGCCTTGCTGGTTGCGAATGTTGCCGGCCAGCGATTCCAGCATGGGATGGCCGGCAGGCAGCGCCTTGCGCGCCAGCTCCAGGTGCTTCCAGGCTTCCTCGTACTGGCTGGCCAACAGACAGGCATAGGCGTAGCCGTATTGCTGCGCCGCCTCGCTGGCGTATTTCTTTTGCTCGGTGGTGCCGCGGTAGTAATCGATCGCCCCGCGGTTACCCAGCTGCAGGGTCCGTGCCTTCTCGCGCACCAGCAGGTAGTCCATGCTGTCGGTCCACTGTTTGTAGGGCTGCTGGGCAGCGCGCGCCTCGCTGTCGCTTATCCGCTCACCGGTCACAGGGTGGGTGCGGAGGAAGGCGAAAGCGCCGTTGTCCACATTGCGGTAGTACTTCTGCATGCGGTCGAAGAATGTCGGCATGGCCCGCACGTCAAAGCCGGCACTCGACAGCGTCTGCATGCCCACCCGGTCCGCTTCACGTTCAAAGTCACGCGAGAAATCGAGATAGCGCTGGGCCTGGTAGCCTTCGGTAGCGGCGATTGCGGCCATGGGCGCGTCACCGGTGGAGCTGCGCGAAGCCGCCAGGATGGCCAGCGCCAAGGCCCCCAGCGACATCAGGCCCGAGCCCTTCTGCGATTCCAGCATGCGGGCATAGTGATGCTGGGTGACGTGGGCGATTTCATGCGCCATCACCGCTGCCAGCTCCGATTCGTGCTGGGTGAGCACGATCAGGCCGCCGTTCACGCCGATCACGCCGCCCGGCACGGCCCAGGCATTGATGGCGCCGTCGTCGATGGGGAAGAAGCGGAAGTTCACCCGGTTGTCGTTGCTGGCGGCCACCAGCTTATAGCCCAGGCGTTGCAGGTAGTCGGCGATCTCCACGTCCGACAGCACTGCACCGGAGCGGCGCAGTTCGCGGGTGGTCAGGTCCGCGATGCGGCGTTCCTCATGCGGTGGCAGGTTGGCCAATGCCGAATCGCCAAGGTCCGGCAGCTCATTGGCCGGAACCCCGCAACATGCCAGCGCCAGCAGGCTGGCCAGGTGGATAGTGCGTCTGTTCATGCTGGCTATGATAAGCAGGCTCGGCCCTCGGTTCCATGCCCGGCTCGCTGACTTACAGCAAACCCCTTACTGATCATGGACTTGCCATACCGATCAGGTTTTGACCTGGCCGCCGCCGCGGTCGATAATTCGCCTCTTTGTCCAAGCCGGCCCTACAATGCGCATCCTTCTGCTCCTGCTGCTTGCCCTGCCTGCCTTTGCCGCCCCCCTGGCCGATTGCCGCCAGGTCGCCGAGCAACTGAACCGCGAACTGCCCGCCAAGCTGGATGCGCCAAGGCTGGCTGCCACCCTGAGCGAGCTCAACCAGCATGGCCGCCTGCCCGAGGACTACCTCGACAAGCGTGCCGCCAAGGACCAAGGCTGGCGCCCGGGCCAGCCCTTACCGGCAGGCAAGAGCATAGGTGGCGATCGCTTTGGCAACTTTGAAGGCCGCCTGCCCCGCGGCGACTGGCGTGAGGCCGATCTGGACTACCGTGGCGGCAAGCGCAACGCCAAGCGATTGATCTATGAACCCCGGCAGACCGGCCGTCGCTACGTGACGGTCGACCACTACCAGCAATTTACCGAGATACCCGCATGCCGCTGACCCGCATCGAATTCGTCAACATTTCCCAGGTCGAAGACTTCTACGAGCAGCTGGAAGGCCAGCTGGAGCTGGATCACGAACTGGGCCACACGCTGGATGCCGTCTACGACGTGCTGTCCAACGACGTGGAAGGCCAGGTGGAGATCGTCTGGCACGACGCCGGCTTCTCCCGCGTTGCCCTGGGCGACTGGTTCCTGCGCATCATGGATGTGCTCAACATCGTCTCGACCGAGCGCAGTGACCTGACGGTCACGCTGGACTGAACGGAAACACCCATGCTGGTACTTGGTCTCGAATCCTCGTGCGATGAAACCGGTGTCGCGCTCTACGACACCGAGCGTGGCCTGTTGGCCCACCATATCCATACGCAGATGGCCATGCACGCCGAGTATGGCGGCGTGGTGCCTGAGCTGGCCTCGCGAGACCATATCCGCCGCGTACTGCCCTTGACCGAGGCCTGCCTGCAGGACGCCGGCAAGGTTCTGGCCGACCTCGACGCCATTGCCTACACCGAAGGACCGGGCCTGGCTGGTGCGCTGCTGACCGCCGCCGCCGTGGCCAATGGCCTGGGCGTGGCACTGGGCAAGCCGGTGATCGGCGTGCACCACCTGGAGGGCCATCTGCTCTCGCCACTCTTGGCCGAGCCGGCACCGGCCTTCCCCTTTGTTGCGCTGCTGGTATCGGGTGGTCATACCCAGCTGATGGCGGTACACGGCGTGGGCGACTACCAACTGCTCGGCGAGACCCTGGACGATGCGGCCGGCGAGGCCTTCGACAAGACTGCCAAGCTCCTGGGCCTGGGCTACCCCGGCGGGCCGGCGCTCTCCAAGCTGGCCGATAGCGGCGATCCGCTACGCTTTACCCTGCCGCGCCCCATGCTGCACTCCGGCGATCTGGACTTCAGCTTTGCCGGGCTCAAGACCGCCGTACTGACGCTGGTGAAGAAGCAGGGCGAGATCGACGAGACCACCCGCGCCGATATCTGTGCCGCCTTTCAGGCTGCCTTTGTAGAACTGATGGTGGCCAAGTGCTGGCAGGCGCTCAAGCAGACCGGGCTCAAGCAGTTGGTGGTGGCCGGCGGCGTGGGTGCCAACCGGCAGCTGCGCGCCGGGCTCGACGCCATGGCGGCCAAGCGCAAGCTCAAGGTCTACTACCCACCGCTGGACCTGTGCACCGACAACGGCGCCATGATCGCCTACGCTGGCGCCCAGCGGCTGCGCCATGGCCGCGTTGCCGGTCCCTTCGCCGTCAAGCCGCGCTGGGACCTGGCCAGCCTGCCCAAGGCAGACTGAACACGCGCCAGCGGCCGCTCAACGGCCGCGCCAGCGGCCGATCTGACCGCGCAACCAGCGCCACAACAGCGGTAGCTGGGCGATCAGGAATAGCGTGAAGCCGGTCTCCAGACCGCGCTCGCCCCCGTCCCCCAGCCACCCCAGGTAGTGCAACCAAAACAAGCCAAAGCCCAGCAGCGCCAGGTGCTTGCACCAGCGCGGCACCGGCTCGGCCGGCAGCAGCCGGTGATCCGGCAGCTCGTCCTGCCAGGGCCCACGCGCACGCAGCCGGCGCGGCCTGGCCATGGCTCAGGCTACCTCGAAGCGGGCGTCGATCAGGCCGGGCAAGCTCAGCGCCAGTTGATCGCCCGCTTGCAGGGCCGCCACGCCGGCCGGAGTGCCGGTATAGATCAGATCACCCGCCTGCAGGGTAAAGCGGTCGGACAAATAGGCGATCAGGAAGGGCAGATCGTAGATCATCATGCGGCAGTCGCCGCTCTGGCGGCGCTGGCCGTTCACGTCCAGGCTGAAGGTGGCCTCGCCCGGCGCCGGCAGAGCGGCAGCCGGCACGAAGCGCGACACACAGGCCGATCCGTCAAAGCCCTTGGCCAAGGTCCAGGGCAGACCCTTTTGCTTGGCGACAGTCTGCAGATCACGCGCGGTCAGGTCCAGGCCCAGGGCATAGCCGGCCACGTGCTGCAGGGCGGCTTCGGGCGCAATGTGCTTGCCCCCCTGGCCGATCAGCACGACCAGCTCGGCCTCGTGGTGCACATCCTGCGAGAAGGCAGGCAGCCGCAGCGGCTGGCCTTCTTCCAGCAGGGCCGAGGTAGGCTTGAGAAAAACCACCGGCTCAGGCTCGACCTGGTTGCCGAGTTCGGCGGCGTGGGCGGCGTAGTTGCGGCCTATACAAAAGATATTGGCGACAGCACGGGCGCTACCGTCCTGGAAATGGATGCTGGGCATGGTGACTCCTGTGAGACTGTCATCTTAACGTCCTCACCGACCCTGCGCGCAGACTAAAGTGCCCGTCGACCAGAGCAAAAGAAAAAGGACGACCTGAAGTCGTCCTTTTCTAGGCGAAGCAGAGGTCCGCTTAGGACTTCTTTTCTTCGGTCTTGGCGGCCGGCTTGGCAGCCTTGTGGTGCTTCTTGGCCTTCTTTTCGGTCTTCTGAGCAGCCGGCTTGTCGGCAGGAGCGTCGGCAGCAACTGCGCCGAAGGAAACGAAGGCGAAGGCGGAAGCGATCAGGGCGGCGAGCAGCTTGTTCATGGTGAACTCCATTCAGGTGTGAGGTCGTTGGTCCTAGGTGTTTGGCCTTAGGCCAGCACCGGCAACGGTTCACACATTAGGCAGCCCAGATTAAGCCAACCTTAAAGCCGAAACACCCTCATCATCACCCTGCAAAACGGCCAAAATGGCCGGCCACGGTGATCAGCAAGATCAGCAGCAGCCAGAACAGCAAGGTACGCCAGACCAGGCCCACGGCGCTGGCCAACATATTGGCGTCGGCCTCCTCACCCAGGCCCAGCTCGGGGCGGAAGCGGACGGTATGCTCCTGGTGCAGCGGCATGCCCAGGCGCACACCGATGGCACCGGCTCCGGCAGCCAGGAGGATGCCGTAGGCTTCGCTGCTCCAGCGCTCGGCCTGCTGGCGCCAGCACAACACGGCATCTTCAAAATCGCCAACGATGGCGAAGCTCGCTGCGGTAGCGCGGATGGGCAGCCAATCGATGATGTCGGCCGCCTTGGCAGCAAAGCTGCCGAACAGCTCGCCACGACGGCGATCACGCACGCCCCACTTCAGTTGCAGGATGGTGGCGGCACGGTAGGCCACGGCGCCAGCCGGGCCCAGCAGGATGAACCAGAACATGGGGCCGAACACGTGGCGGTAGACGTCGATCAGGCCTTGCTCAATGGCAACCCGGGCCACCTCGGTCTCATGCAACTCGCTGGCCGGCTCGCGGGTCCAACTTCCCAGCAGGCTGCGGGCGCTGGCGAGGTCTTCTTCCTTCAAGGCGTCGGCCACACCGGTAAAGGCGGAGCTGAACTGGCGAAAGCCCATTGTGACGTAGAGCACCGCCAGGCCGAACAGCCAGGGCGCGCTCCAGTGCACCATAAAGAGCGCCCCCCAGACGATAGAGACGATGGCGGTGGGCGTGAGCACGGCGATCACCCAGGCAACGACGCCATTCTGGTATTCACCAGCGTTGAAGTTACGTTCGACCGCGTCGACGAAGCCCCGGTAGGCCCCATAGAAAAGGTTGCCGCGGTTGATAGGGCGGAATTGTTCGAGCAGCAGCGCAAAGACGAGGGCAAGCCAGATCATGATCGTGTATCTGCGTAGGGATCGCGGCATGATAGCGCAAAGCCCGCCGGCCCGCCCCGCAAGGGCCATCTATATAGCCCGCAGCAATAGCGTAGTGTTTTAGTCAACCATTGGCGCAGCCACGCGTGCGCGCTATGATGGCCCACCCCGATCCCAGGCCGGCCCCTACCCGGGCCCGGCTCTTAACCGTCCTGGAGAATAAGTCATGGAACACAAGCTTCCCGAACTGCCCTATGCAATCGACGCCCTGGCCCCGCACATGTCCAAGGAAACGCTCGAGTACCACTACGGCAAGCACCACCAGACCTATATCACCAACCTGAACAATCTGATCAAGGGCACCGAGCACGAGAACGCCTCGCTCGAAGAGATCGTCAAGAAGGCCCCGGCCGGCGGTCTGTTCAACAACGCCGCCCAAGTCTGGAACCACACCTTCTTCTGGCTGGGCTTCAAGCCCAACGCCAGCGGCGAAGCCCGCGGCCCGGCCGGCAAGCTGCTGGACGCCATCAACGCCAAGTGGGGCTCGGTGGATGAATTCAAGAAGGCCTTCAATACCGCCGCCGCCGGCAACTTCGGTTCGGGCTGGACCTGGTTGGTAAAGAAGGCTGACGGCAGCCTCGACATCGTCAACACCAGCGCCGCCGCTACCCCGCTGACCACCGCGGACACCGCCCTCTTGACCGCCGATGTGTGGGAACACGCCTACTACATCGACTACCGCAACAGCCGCCCCAACTACCTGGAAGCCTTCTGGAAGCTGGTCGACTGGGACGTGGTTGCCAAGCGTCTGGGCTGATCCACCCAGCGCAGGCCATCTGTCTGCCGGCAAGAAAAGCCCCCGCAAACACCGGGGGCTTTTTGTTTGAGTCCTTCTTTAGGGCAGGGTCAGCATCAGCACACTGTCGCTCACCGCCACCTCAAAACGGCGCTTGCCTAGATAGCTGATGCGGGTCGGATAGTCGAGGCTACCTGGCAAAGCCCCAAGCGAGTATCGACAAGCCGATTGCTAGCGTCTCAGGCCACCACTTGGGGCCTGCCGTTTGGCATTACCTTGTGCACCACACCCTTCGGAACATAGCCCCAACCCGAGCAAATCTTTGGAAGAGCATATTCGGGGTCTTGGCCGCCAGTGATATGAACATTCCCTGCTCGCCAGCGGCCATACCAGTCACACACGCCAATAATAGCGACGCCCCGTTCGAATTCCTCGACGGAACCGTGTAGAGCGTGCCGACTTCACCGGCGGGGTTAGTCTGGCGCAATGCAGCTGTCACCGGGCTGTATCCTGCCCACACCCCCATGTCAAATACGTGGAGATTACCCGCAACATCAATCGTGACCGGTCCGGGCGAATAGAAGAGTGCCATATCGCCGAGGCCATCTCTCCCCCGCCAGCCCCATATTGCCGGCGAAGGTACTGACCATGCCGCATGGTGTGATTTTGCGAATGCTATGTGTCAACGTATCTGTCACATAGAGGTTGCCGGCCGCATCGATGGCGGTAGCGTAGGAAGATTTGAAATAAGCCTGCGCCAGCGGACCGTTTTCATAACCAGTCTTCGTCGAATCTTCAAATAACATGCTCGTCGCCCCAGTTGCATCCAACTTGAGAAGCCGCTTGTATGCGGAAAGATCAGACGAACAAATGACTGCGTAGGCATTACCCTGCTTGTCCTGGGACAGCCCCCCAGGCAGTGCTTCCCCCACTAGGCCGTTGGAATCGGGAAGAATTCGCGAATCCGACACCGTGCAATCCAGCGAGACGTCACGTAGCACTCTAGTGCCCCAGGCTAGGGGACCACCCAGCTCAGCCCACGCTCTCACTACTCCAGCACGCGCAGCCTACCGTCAACGTCTTGAGTGATTGCAGCGATATAGTTGAAGCTAGCTCGGCTGCGGGACCATCTACCATCCGGCGGGTAGACGTGGCGCAGGCAAGATCGTAATCTTCCGGCCCTTAGTAATGCGGCGGATAGTCCGATTACCTGCATCGGCCACCAGAAGATTGCCTTGCTCGCCGACCACCCCACCTCTGGGATCATTTGGGTATATTTCCCAGCACGTCGCTCTTGCCAATGAGGAAATAGGTATTTCCGCTCCCATCTACCACCATATAGCCGCGGTGGGTGTTGGCATTATATTGATCAAAAGGTTTTTGGGGATTGATCGTATAAACAGGTCCAATTTGCGTGCCGTTAGAACATAAGATCGCAGGCGTCTGAGTTGTACGTTGGATACAAAACTAGCAAGGCCATGCACGGTCTGTATAAAGCACGCGGAGATTGCCATCGCTGCCCATCGCCAATCTCGTTGGCCAGCCCGGGGCCTTGCTGAATGTCCACCACTCCATCAGCGTGCTGACCCCAACCTGTGCCGAGAGATGACGGATGCAGATGACCGGATCGTCAAGTTCGTCTAGCAAATGTGACCCGCCCTGCTGATCCAGGAAGTTGATGCCTCCCTGGCCGTCCGCGGCGATATCGCGAGGCGCACCCATCAGTGAAGAAGCAATCGGACCGTCGCGTTGGGCGGCCGGTGCGGACGTGGCCATCAGATTGCGAAACCTCCCGTCGGCAGCGCGAAAGGCGATACGATCCCCGGTAGCCAAGTACAGTCCCCCACGGCCGTCCGCAACCAATTCTGTCGCCACAGTTGAAGGAAGTGACTGGATTCCCCTGCACGTCAAACGTGCTCAGGGTGCTGACCGTGCCATCAGGTACCATCTTGCGCAGTACGCCGCCAGAGGGGGGGCCTTGCGCGTCGCACAGGTAAAGGCCACCGTTTGCGTCTCGCGTCAAGTTGGCCGGGGCAAAAAATCTGGCTGCCAACGGGTCTGGGCTATCCAGATTACTCTCCGCATCCATCCGCCCCGCGATCAGGGTGATCTGTCCATAGGGGTGCAGCTCGATATTTACTTTCTGGCTCACACCACGCACCGTGGCAGTCACCGTGGACACTCCGGCGGAGGCGATCGTCGGTGGCAGTGTGTGCTGCGCACTGGCACCGGTGGTAGCACTCAGGCCGCCGACGCCCTCCAGCTCCCAACTGACCGTATCGCTACTAGCCTGACCGCTCGCAGTGATGGGTAATGATCGACCCGCCGCCGCTGAACGCTTCAGTGCCACTGCTGCTCAGTTGCAGGTTGACCGGAGTCGTGGTAATGCCTTCGCAGCAGCCACCGCCACCACAGCATGCCAACGACAAAGCCAGCAGTAGGCCCGCCCCTTGCAAGCGCAAATGTCCCCTAGCCAAACGCTTTGGCCTTTCCCCCTTGTTTGTTTATGTTCATAGGCGGCTGCTAGCCACTACGCCCGCATGCAGAACGACTACAGAGATTGCGCGCGGGGCGAGCTTAGCAAAAGCGCAGGCTCGGAACATCCACCAAACAGGGGAAGGTAGCGACTTACACATTATGTCGTGGCCCGCCCATGGCTCAGGCGGGCCGAAGGCGCCGCGTGTATCAGGCGGGCAGCCGGCCGCGCACCTGCTCGGCCTCCTGCAGCACCCGCTCAAACAGGTCGCCCACGCTGGGGATATCCTTGATCAAACCTTGCGCCTGACCGATCAATTGCACGCCATGCTTGTGGTCGCCCTCTTCGATGGCCAGCCGGATCGATTCGGTGGCCGCGCCAAATTGAGCCAGTTGCTTGATGGCGGCCGGCTGGGCCAGGGCGCCGGCCAGGACTTTGTAGAACGGCATGCCAATACGGCGGGCGGCCAGCATGGCGCGCGGTACTGCCTCGACCAGCGTCAGTGCGCGGCGCGATTTACGCTGGGCAGTCGGGGTATCCATGATGCGGCAGGGGATGCCGTCGAAATTGGCGTTGTAGATCGTATCGTTGACGCTCTTGCTGACAATCATGCCCTTGGTGGCGGCATGCACCGGGCTCTCGCGGGTACTGGCAAGGCGGGTGCCCATGGCCACCGCATCGGCCCCCAGCGCCAACGCCGCCAGTAGGCCGCGACCATCGGCAAAGCCGCCAGCGGCAATGATGGGCAGACTCACCGCATCGCGCACTGCCGGGATCAGGGTCAGCGAGGTCACGGCACCGCCGTGGGCGGCGGCTTCATGGCCGGTGACCAGCAGCGCATCGGCACCGATCTTCTCGGCGGCGCGGGCGTGCTTCTCGGTGGTGACGGTGGCGATCACCTTGCCGCCGTAACGGTGGGCCCCCTCCACGATCCAGTCACCCTTGCCGAGCGAGAAATTGATCACCGGCACCTTCTCTTCCAGCGCCAACTTGGCGTTCTCTGCGGCGCCCGGCATCAGGAGGGTCACGCCCACGCCAAAGGGCTTGTCGCTGAGCTCACGCACACGGCGGATAGCAGCGCGGGTCTGCTCGGCCGTCCAGGGGCCGCTGGCAAGGATGCCCAGGCCGCCTGCGTTACCCACCGCGGCCACCAGCTCCGGTACGGCGATATAGCTCATGCCGGGGCAGATCAACGGTTTGTCGATGCCGAACAGTTCGGTGATGCGGGTACGCATGGCGGGCTTCCGTTGGGTAAGGGCTTGATATTGCTATTCTAGCGCCGCACCAGGCATTAATCGAGCGCTTGCTTGATTTACGATCAAACACGCTGCCCTCTGGCGATACCGACTAAAATACGCGCCTGATCGCACCAGCCCCCCCCCTTGCGCATGCTTATCGTCTCGCTCGCCTATCTCTACGTCATCGGCATCGTCGCCGTAGTCAGCATTGCCGACGGCCATATCGCCTCGGGCATCTTCACTTTTCTGTTTGCCGGGGTCTTGCCCGGCTTTATCGTGATTCGCATCCAGTTGATGAAGCGCCGCGCCATCCGCGCCAAGTACCTGGCGGCGCAGCAGGCAGAGGCCGAAGTCACGCCACCTACCGAGCAAGCCTGAACCCTGCCGATCGTCATGTCGGCTTGCCGGCCAAAACGTTACGTTATAACATTT
>NZ_DATCSC010000027.1:0-33050 GCF_036568685.1 Chitinimonas sp. | reverse complement strand
TGTGGATCTGGCTGCCGGCTTGGGTGGTAATGCTATGCCTCTGCGCCTGGCTACCCGAAGCCAAGCCCTGGCAAACCGCTCAGGCGTGACGGACGGCGAGGGCCTGGGCCAGTTGCACTTGGTCGGCGGCAGCGTACTGGGCCAGGGTGCGTTCGATATGGTGCTGCGAGACATTGGCCAGGCCGTGCACGGCGGCAAACATGGCCAGGCTGACAACGGCGGCGGTACCCAGGCGGAAGAAAGTGTCTTGCTTTTGCATGATGTCGCTCCTTGCGCTGTTTCGGTTTTGATGGACGTATCCTGACAAAACCGGCCTGGCAATACAGGCGACTTGCGACGATATGCAGAAAGGGCGGGACCAACGCCCAGGAGCCCGGATGGAATGCGTTGGGGGCTCAGCCAAGCCGGCTTCATGAAGCAAGGTAAAACCAAGGACGCGAACCCTAGAAATCCACCTTCAAGCTCACGTACGGCCCCTTCTGCTTGTCCTTGTTGGCGATATTGCCCAGATCGGCATAGGCCGCCACCAACGAGAAGGTCCGGTTCGGCGCCCAGGCCAGGAACAGGTCCAGGAAGCGCTCTTCCTTGAAAACCGAGAGGTTGTCGCTCTTCTGCCGGTACTCGGCGCCCAGTACCACATTGTCGGTCAGAAATACCCCGGCGCTACCCTCAAAGCGCAGCTTGCGCTTGTCCGACTTGTCGCCGCCAAAGCCCAGGATGCCCAACTGGTTGGCGCGGGTATAGCGCAACGTGCCATTGAGCAGGGTAGTGCGCCCACCCACGCCGTCCAGCCATACCTTGGTGGCCGCCACATAGGGCTCCACCTCGCTGTCGTGGCGGGCGCCCAATAGCTTGGGCACGAAGTCGTAGTCCTTGTTCTTCTTGGCCATCAAGCCCACGGCCACCTGCGGCCAGGGCTGGTCCTGGTCGAATACCGTGTCGCCATAGACCTTGACCTTCACCCCGAAGATGTCCTGGCGGATGCGCTCGCCCGGCACCGTATCGCCCAGGTCAAAGCGCTGCCGTGCGTAAGAGAGTTCCACCCGGTCAAAGAGGCCTACCGATGCCCCGACCGAATCCAGCCAGAAGCCCTGGCTGTTCACCCAGGTATAGAATGCGTTGCCCGCCACCTCGTCCCGGCTGGCGTAGCTGCCGATCAGCGCCCAAGGGGCAAGGCCGGCGCCACCGGCACCTTCCAGCTGGGTCATGCCAGCGGTGGCAGGGAGCTTGCCGCCGGCAGCGTGCGCAGCGAAGGCAAACAAGGGCAGCAAGGCGTAGAGCAAGGTACGCATGGCACTCCTCCCGAGCTATTAGGCGCATTTTTCTGCAGTCTATACTTTGTCGGGGTTTCTGCTGATTTCCGCCAGGAGGAAGGCATCATGAAACTGAACAAGATCATGCTGGCCATCGTGGCCACGCTGGCAGTACAGGTTTCGGCCGATACGCTGTACGACCGGCTCGGCGGCGAGCAGGGCGTCTACGGCATCGCGTCCGACCTCCTGGACAAGAGTGCCAGCGACCCGGTCACCCGTCGCAGCCTGGAAAAGGTCAATATGAAGCGGCTCAAGCAGCTCATCGGCGAGCAGTTCTGCCAGCTGACCGGCGGCCCCTGCCGATACAGCGGCGACACCATGAAGCAATCGCACGCCGGGCTCGGCATCACCGAGACCGAGTTCTACGGCCTCGTCGGCCACTTGCGTGCGGTGCTGGACGCCCGCGGCATCGCCCAGGCTGACAAGAATGCCCTCCTGGCCATATTGGCGCCCATGAAGCGGGACGTGGTGGATAGCAAGCCATGAGGGTGTTTGGTTGGTGCGAGCCCCTGGGTGGTTGCGGCGCTTTGCTGGTGGGCCTGCTGGTGCCATCGGCCGTTGCGGCCAATCTTGAAGTGACGGTGCAGGATAGCGGCGGCCAGCCGCTGGCCGAGGTCGTGGCCTACGCCGAACCTGTCGGCACCAAGCCCCCCAAGGGCAAGCTCGTCGGCAGCATCGACCAGGTGAACAAGGAATTCGTCCCCCTGGTCAGCGTGGTGCAGGTCGGCAGCGCGGTGAACTTCCCCAACAAGGACAATATCCGCCACAGCCTTTACTCATTCTCGCCGGCCAAGCGCTTCGAGCTCAAACTGTACTCGGGTACGCCCGCTGCACCGGTGGTATTCGACAAGGAAGGCCAGGTGGTGCTGGGCTGCAATATCCATGACTGGATGGTGGGCTTTCTGCTGGTGGTCGATACGCCCTGGTTCGCCAAGACCGATGGCAAAGGCCAACTGGTACTGGCCGACCTGACCAATGGCGACTACGAACTCAAGGTCTGGCATCCTTACCAGGTCGCGCCAGCCGCCAGCCAGAAGGTCAAGGTAGCCGCCGGTGGCGAGACCCACTTCACCTTCCGGCTCAAGCTCGCCCCACCGCCACCCCGCCAGCCTGGCAATTATTGAGATAGCCCTGCCCGCCGCATGCGTACCACCAGCCTCAACTTCCGCATCGTCGTCGCCTTCTCCGGCCTCCTGGCCCTGGTACTGCTGCTGGCCTTCACCGTCGTCAACGTCACCAATCTGCGTATCTCGCGTGCCGAGGCGGCGCAGGACCTGCAAACGGGCGAGCGGGTGTTCCGCCGGCTATTGGAGCAACGCGGCGAACAGCTCACCATCGGCGCCCAGGTGTTGGCCAAGGATTTCGGCCTGCGCGACGCCATCGCCGCGGACGATGCCGACACCCTCTTGTCGGCGCTGGAGAACCACGGTTCGCGTATCCATGCCGACCTCGTGATGCTGTCCAACCTCGACAACATCGTCAAAGCCGATACGGTATGCCCCGAGCGAGCCGGCAAGCCCTACCCCTTCGCCGACCTGCTCAAGCAAGCCAGCCAGCGTGGCGGGGCCAGCGGCATCGAGCGTATCGACGGCAAGCTGTATCAACTGGTAGCGGTCCCGGTACGTAGCCCCATCATCATCGCCTGGGTCACCATGGGCTTCGAGATCAACGACCGCACCGCCCGGGACCTGCAGGCCGTATCCGGGCTGCAGGTTTCTTTCCTTGGCCATAATGGCAAGGACTGGCGGATCCAGGCTTCCACCCTGCCGGATATACAGCGCCTGCAACTGGCAGGCTTCCTCGACCTGGGGCAAGCCAGCGGCAGTCTGAGTCTGGCCGGTACCGAGTACGAAACCCGCCTGGTCAAGCTCGGTGAGAGCCCAGAAGGCCCGATCTATGTGCTCCTGGCCGGCTCGCTGGCCGAGGTCATGCAGCCCTTCCAACAGCTGCAGCGTACCCTGATCGCACTGGCCATCGGCGCCCTGCTGGTCTGCCTGGTGGTGGGCATCCGCATCGCCCGCCGTATCACCGGTCCCTTGCGCGAACTGGCCGAGGTGGCCGGGCGCATCAAGCAGGGGCAGTACCAGCAGGACATCGATACCCGTGACCATAGCGAGATCGGCCAACTGGCCGATTCGCTCTCGCATATGCAGGTCGCCATCGCCGAGCGCGAGGCGCGCATCAGTACCCTGGCCTATCAGGACCCGCTGACGCTCTTGCCCAACCGGGTGCGCTTTGGCCAATTGCTGGAGGAGGCCATCGCCCGTGCCAAGGAAGAAGGCGGTACGCTGACCCTGCTGCTCCTGGACCTGGACCGCTTCCAGCAGATCAATGACACCCTGGGCCACCCGGCCGGTGACCGCTTGCTGGCCAAGGTCGGCGAGCGGCTTACCGAGAGCGTAAGGAGCGAAGATGTGGTGGCGCGCCTGTCGGGCGACGAGTTCGCCATCCTCTTGCCGGGCATCACCATCGGCACTGCCATGCACAGCATAGAGCGGGTACGTCGCTCACTGGAGCGGCGCATGGAGCTCGATGGCCGGCAGCTCGATGTGCGCGCCGGTATCGGAGCCGCCGGCTTTCCCGAGCATGGCGACAACGGCATAGACCTGATCCGCTGCGCCGACATGGCCATGTATCGGGCCAAGAGCAGCGGCCAGCGACATATGCTGTACGACGCCAGCATTCAGCGCTTCCGCGAAGAACACCTGTCGCTCCTGGGCGAGCTGCAACAGGCGGTCGAGCATAGCGAGCTGACGCTCTACTACCAGCCCAAGGTCCGCCTGGAAGATGGCTTGGCTGACGAGGCTGAGGCCCTGGTCCGCTGGATACATCCACAACGTGGCTTCGTGCCGCCCAACGAGTTCATCCCCTTCGCCGAGCAGACCGGCTACATCAAGGAGGTCACCCGCTGGGTGCTGGCGCATGCAATACGGCAGGCCGGCCGTTGGGCCAAGGACGGTCGGCCGGTCAAGGTCTCGGTCAACCTTTCCGCCCAGGACCTGCTCGATCCCGGTCTACCGGCCACGGTGGCCAACCTGCTCGACCTCGCCAGCCTGGCGCCCGAGTGGCTGTGCCTGGAGATCACCGAGAGCGGCCTGATGGAAGACCCGGCCAGCGCGCTCGATACGCTCAAGAAGCTACGCGCCATGGGCCTTTCGCTGGCGATCGACGACTACGGCACCGGCTACTCCTCCTTGGCCTATATCCGCCGCCTGCCGGTCAACGAGCTGAAGATAGACCGGGCCTTCGTGCTGGAGCTGACCCAGAACGAGGGTGACGCGCAGATCGTCCGTTCCACCATCGAGCTGGGCCACCGGCTGGGGCTCAAGGTGGTGGCCGAAGGCGTGGAGGACCTCGCCACGGTTGAGGTACTGCAGGCCATGGGTTGCGACCGTATCCAGGGCTATGTGTTCGGCAAGCCCATGGCGGCGGAGGCCTTCGAGCGCTGGCGTGAGCAACGCGAGGCCACGGCCGTCAAATAGCTTGCTGCCACAAGGCGGATAGGCGGGTTTTTTACGCGGCCACTGCAGCAGTTTCTGCTAATCTTGCGCGGTTCAGATACCCGCCCCGAGCAAGCCGCCATGCCCGACATAGGTTCCCCCGAATTCGTCTTCTGGTTCCGCCAGGCTGCCCCCTATATCCATGCCTTCCGCAACCGCACCTTCGTGGTGGCATTCGGTGGCGATCTGATCCGCGACGGTGACCTCGGCTGGCTGGCGCACGACCTCAACACCCTGGTCAGCCTGGGCGTCAACCTGGTGCTGGTGCATGGCGCCCGGCCACAGATCAACGAGCGGCTGCATGAGGCCGAACTGCCTTGCCGCTTCGAGCAGGGTGTACGCATCACCGAGCGCGAATCGGTCAACCAGGTGCTGCAGGCCATCGGCCAGGTCCGCTTCGAGATCGAGGCCACCCTGTCCATGGGCATGGCCAATTCCCCCATGGCCAATGCCGATATCCGGGTGGCCGGCGGCAACTTCGTCACCGCCCAACCCATCGGCGTGCGCGAAGGCGTGGACATGCAGTACAGCGGTGAGGTCCGTAAGCTCGACGTCGCCGCCATGCGCGACCGGCTGGAATTCGGAGAGACCATCCTGCTCTCGCCCATCGGCTATTCACCCACCGGCGAAGTCTTCAATCTCACCCTGGAAGATGTCGCCACCTCGACGGCCGTGGCGCTGCAGGCCGACAAGCTGATCTTCCTGCTCGACCAGCCCGGCGTGGTGGACGAGGAAGGCACCCTGCTCAATGAGCTGACCGCCGCCGAGGCCGAGCATTACGTGCCGAGCGAGCTGCATGTCACCGACGACATCGACTTCTACCTGCCCTGCTGCATCCGTGCGGTACGGCACGGCGTGGGCCGCGCCCATCTGATCTCGCGGCATATGGACGGCGGTCTATTGACCGAGCTGTTCACCCATGAAGGCATAGGCACCATGATCTCGCGCGAGTCGCTCGAGACCCTGCGCCGCGCCACCATCGACGATGTCGGCGGCATCCTGGCGCTGATCGAGCCGCTGGAAGAGCAGGGCGTGCTGGTCAAGCGCAGTCGTGAGCTGCTGGAGCGCGAGATCGAGCGCTTCGCCGTGCTGGAGCACGACCGCAAGATCATAGGTTGCGTCTCGCTGCATACCTTCGAGGAGGGCGAGATCGCCGAACTGGCCGGGCTGGCCGTCCATCCGGACTACCGCGACGGTGGACGCGGCGAGCAGCTGATGAAGCATGTCGAGCGCGAGGCACGCCGGCTCAAGATCAAGCAGCTCTTCGTGCTCACCACCCGTACCGCCCACTGGTTTATCGAGCGCGGCTTCAAGCCGGCCGATGTCGAAGTGCTGCCCATGAAGAAAAAGACCCTCTACAACTGGCAGCGCCGCTCCAAGGTCTTTATCAAGACGCTATAAGTGCGACACCGGCAGCAGTAATTGCAAAAGCGGCTGCCGAATTCGAGCGACACACTGAACGCACTGCTAGGCTGGTGATACCGGAGCGGTTCCGGCGGCCCTGGACGACCGCCGGCCAGACAAGCCGGGCGGAGAGTTGCGATGTTGAGGTGCTTGTGTCTGCTTGCCATCCTGGCAATCGGCCCGCTGCTGCATGCAGAGAGCCCGGACCTACGCATCGGCCTTGAGCCCTATTTCACCCCCCGCTTGCTGATCTCGGGCTTTCAGCCACTGCAAGCCGCGATGGAGAAGTCCTTGGGTCGGCCGGTAGTGCTGCTTACCGCGCCCGATTACCGCCAGTTTGTCCGCCGCATTGAGAACCACGACTTCGATATCGTCGTGATCGGCCCGCATACCGCCCGCTATGCCGAAGAGCAGGCCGGTTATGTGCCGGTGCTGATCGGTCGCAGCAGCCTCGTCGGCCTGGTCGTCGTCCGCCGTGAAGCCGGCCCGCGCCAGGTGGGCGACCTGGGCGACGCCACCATCGCCCTGCCCGATCCGCTGACCGCCACCGCCATGCTGGGCGAGGAATGGCTGCGCAAGCAGGGCTTGCGCGTGTCGCTGCGCTACTATGACTTTCACAACGCCGCCGCCATGGCTGTCGTGCGGGGTGACGCCCAGGCCGCCATCGTCAACAAGACCGCCTTTGCCAACATGCCCGGCGATATCCGCGACGGTTTGCGGGTGCTGGCCGAGACCCGCAGCCTGCCGCATATGGTGGTACTGGTCGGCGGCGACGTGGACCCGGCGCTGCGTAAGCGTTATACCGATAGTCTGGCCGGCTTCGTCAACTCGCGTGAGCATGGCGAGAGCTTCGCCGGCCGGGTAGGCTTCGCCGGGGCCGATGCCATCAAGCCCGGCGAGCTGGCACCGGTCGAACCTTTCTATCTTGAACTCAAACGTCGTCTGAAGGCGGAATAAGCAACATGCAGGTTCCCTTCTTCCGCACCTTGCGGGCCCGGCTGGTCCTTTCCATCCTGCTGGTGCAGTTTGCCGTGCTGGCGGTGCTGCTGAGCTCGGTCTCGCAGGTCTGGTCCGAGATGGTGCTCAAGGCCACCGATATCCGTATCCAGGAACTGGGTCGCCTGCTCAACGCCTCGCTGGCGCCGTCCATGGCCTCTTTGGACTACGCCCCGGCCTCCGAGCTGCTGAACGGAGTACGCACGCCCGAGGGCATAGACTACCTGGTGCTGTTCGACCGCCAGGGCAAGGTGGTGGCCAAGCAGGGTTGGGATGCCGGCGAGGCTGGCCTGGGCCGGCCCTTGCCGTCGCCGGACGATCTGCGCAAGCTCGAGTCCAGTCGCGACATGCCACCCATCGTGCATGTCAGCATCCCGGTCGAGATGGCCGGCCAGCGCTATGGCCAGCTGCGTTTCGGCATCTCCACCGAGATGCTGCGGGAATCGGCCGACCGTATCGTCTGGCAGATCACCGGCGTGGTGGTGACCGGCGCGGTGGTATCGGCCGTGCTGCTGGCCCTGATCGGTTTCTGGCTCACCCGCCGCCTTTACCGGCTGATCGACGCCGCCGAGCAGCAGGCCTCGGCCAGTACCCCCGCAACCATCGAGGTCGATGGCGACGACGAGGTCAGCCAACTGGCCGAGCGCTTCAACCAGATGTCGGCCGGCATCCAGGAACGGCTGGAAGCCCTCAAGCAGAGCGAGGAGAAATTCCTCGCCATTGCCGACTACACCTACGGTGTCGAGCTATGGCTGGACCCGGAAGGCCGGCTGGTCTGGGTCAATGCCTCGGTATCGCGCTTGACCGGCTACACCGTGGCCGAATGCATGGAGATGCTGCACTTTCCGGTGCCATTGGCGGTGCTGGAGGAGCGTAGCAAGCTTGGCGAAGCCGTGCACAAGGCGCTGACCGGCACCCAGGGGCAGGACTTCGAATTCCGCGCCATGCGCCGCGATGGCAAGACCTTTTGGGCGGCCATGAGCTGGCAGCCCATCTACGACACCCAGGCCAATTACCTCGGCATCCGCGCCTCCATCGACGACAACACCCAGTTCAAGGAAGACCGGCTGGCGCTCAAGCGTGCCGTGTTCGAGCTGCAACAGTCGCAGGCCCTCAACCAGACCTATCTGTCGCGCGCCGAGGGCGAGCGTGCCCGCCTCACCGCGCTCCTGTCGGCCATGCGCTTTGGCGTGCTGTTCGTCGACAACGACAATCTGGTGGTATTCCACAACCCGGCCTTCAAGACCCTCTGGCTGATCGATGACGCCACCGTCATCGTCGGCAAGCCCATAGGCCAGGTCCTGCAGATGGCGCTCAACCGGCCGGCCAACTACGACTTCGCCAGCCACCTCGAGGCCGGCGACGCCATGGCCTCGCTGGATGTCTACCCCGGGGATCTGACCATGAACGACGGTCGCATCGTCACCCAGCACAGCTACACCGTGCGCGACGAGACCGGCATCTTCACCGGCCGGCTATGGGTCTACGAGGACGTGACCCAGGAGCACATCCTCAACGAGCGCATGGTCTTCCTGGCCGAGCGTGACGCACTGACCGGCCTGCACAACCGGCATGCCTTCCAGGAACAGCTTGAGCGCATGCTGGCCGAGGCCGAGCGCAGCCAGGACGCGCTGGCGGTACTGTACTTCGACCTCGACGAGTTCAAGTACGTCAACGATACCTTCGGCCATGGCGCTGGCGACGAGCTGCTCAAGCGGGTGGCGCACGATATCTCCGGCCAGGTGCGCCGCAATGAGTTCTTCGCCCGCCTGGGCGGCGACGAATTCGCCATCCTGGTCCCCAACTGCGACGAGGCCGAAGTCAGCCATCTGGCAGCGCGCGTGGTCAGCACCGTGTCCAGCATCCAGCTCAATGTCGACAACCAGCCGCTCAGGCTCTCCTCCAGCCTCGGCATCGCCATGTACCCCTTGCATGCCGAGAATGCCGAGGACCTGGTGGCCCACGCCGATACCGCCATGTACCAGGCCAAGAGCGCCGGCAAGGCGACCTGGCGCATGTACCAGGCCGAGCGCGATGGCAGCCGCGAGATGGTGAACCGGTTGACCTGGAACGAGCGCATCCAGCAGGCGCTGGAGTGCGATGGCTTTGTACTTTTCTTCCAGGGCATCTACGAGGCACGCAGCCGCAAGGTGGCCCACCTGGAGGCGCTGGTGCGCATGAAGGACCCCAACAATCCCGGTCATATCGTCCCGCCCGGCCACTTCATCCCGCACGCCGAAAAGAGTGGCCGCATTCTCGATATCGACCGCTGGGTGATCGGCGAGAGCATACGTATGCTGGCTTCCCGTCCCCATATGCCCTCGATTGCGGTCAATATCTCCGGCCGCAGCTTCGACGAGACCAGCCTGCCCAACTACATCAGCGATCTCCTGCGTGACCACCAGGTTGCGCCCGAGCGGCTGATGGTGGAGCTGACCGAGACCGCCGCGGTCAGCGATATGCGCGACGCCCAGCGCTTTATCGAGGCGCTACGTTCCACCGGCTGCACCGTCTGCCTGGACGACTTCGGTGCAGGCTTCTCCTCTTTTGCCTACCTCAAACACCTCAAAGCCCATGTGCTCAAGATCGATGGCCTGTTTATCCGCGATCTGCCGCGCGACCACGACAGCCAGGTCTTCGTCAAAGGCATGGCTGCCATTGCCCGTGACATGGGCAAGCAGACGGTAGCCGAATTCGTCGAGGACGAAGAGACGCTGAAGATGCTGGTCGAATTCGGCGTCGACATGGTGCAGGGCTACTACCTCGACAAGCCCGTCCCCGACCATCCCGCCCTGTCCATGGCGGCCGACGCTTTCGCCCCCATGCATTGAGCCTGAGTACGGGCTAGCTGGTGCGAGCGGTCACTCGGGCGCCGAGGAGCGTTCGATCATTGGCAGCGGCACCAACAAAAAAGCCCGCGTGATGCGGGCTTTTTTGTTGGTGCGTGAATGACCGATTTGCGATCAGGATCCGGGCTGTTGTTGCACCGGTACCTTCTTGGTTGGGTAGTTGACCCAGACGATCTGGCCGCCACCGATGCGGGCGCCTTCGTTGACCTTGGCGATGTATTGGTGGTCGATCACGTATTCGGATTGAGGTTGGGAAGCGCAGCCGGCCAGCAAGGCCAGGCAGGCGGTCAGGGCAAGCATACGCATATCGGGTCTCCATAAACACCGCAAAACGGGTGCATGAACCACATATAGGCCAGCCCTGGCCGCCTTGCCTACCCTGGGCGACGAGCGGCGAAGCGGGCTGCCTCCAGCCGCTCGACCGTGCCCACGTCCAGCCACTGCCCGTCGTAGCGCTCGCCATGCAGCCGGTTCTCGCGCATGGCCGCCAGAAAGAGCGGCAGCAAGGGGCCGGGCCGGTCGGCCGGAATCCCGGCAAAGAACTCGGGCCGATAGACTGCAATGCCGGAAAAGGTCAGCGGTACACGTTCCCCCTCGCACGGCAGCACCTGGCCCGCAGCATCGAGCGACAGGTCGGTACCGGTCTTGTAGTCAGGCTTGCCGACCATGACCAGGTGGGCACTGGCGCCCTCGGGCAGGTTCTGCGCCAGCAAGGGCAGGCGCGCAAAGGGGTAGTCGGTATAGATATCGCCGTTGATCACGGCAAAAGGCGCATCACCCAAGAGCGGCAGGGCGTGGGCGATGCCGCCGGCGGTCTCCAGCGCCACCGCCTCCGGGGAATAGCGGATCTGCAGGCCGTAGTTGCCGCCGTCGCCCAGCGCGGCCTCGATCTGCTTACCCAGCCAGGCATGGTTGATCACCACCTCGCGTATGCCTGCCGCGGCCAGCCGGCGCAGGTGCCAACCGATCAGCGGCGTACCGGCCACGTCCAGCAGGGGCTTGGGGGTATGGTCAGTCAGGGGCCGCATGCGTTCGCCGCGGCCGGCGGCAAGAATCATCGCGCGCATAGGCAGGTCTCTTGGTGGGGGTAGTCAACCCAGTTGGTTGGAAAGTCGATACTCATTCAAGGCTTTGACGAGCGTCAGCGAGGTACCCCGCCGGCGGAGCGGCTGCCAGAGTTCTCGGCGCTTTAGCGCCCACAACCTGTGCGCGCAAAGCTGCGGGAGGGGCCGGGGCTCAAACAGGGGAGAGTCCTGCTGTTAGGTTTCACCAACGGTGAGCGCCCGGGTGAGCGAAGTCGTTGCCACCTTCAGGTGGCTTACTACTTCGGCCTCCTCCTTGCGGGGATAGCTCGGGCGCCCGTGCTGGGCAATACCCTGATACGACGCCAGCCAGTTTATCCGGGCTCTCAACGGAGGATGTAGTTCACGGCAGTTGGGGGTGATGGCAAGTCGGTCTCGCCACACAGCTCGCGCAGGTTGAGTTCGATATTGGTCGCCAGCGCGTCCAGCGGCAGATCGTTGGCCATGGTGCCGAAGGGCTCCTCGATCTCCTCGCCTATCGCCTCCAGCGCAAAGAAGGTGTAAGCCATGAAGCCCACCATGATGGGGGTCATGATGCCTATGCTGTCCACCAGGCCAAAGGGCAGCAGGCAGCAGAACAGGTAGACGGTACGGTGCAGCATCACCCCGTAGGTAAAGGGCAAGGGCGTGCCGGCAATGCGTTCGCAACCGCCTATGGCTTCCCCGAGGCCATCGATATGCCGCTCCAGCGCCGGTGCCAGCCATTCCGACAGCAGACCGTCGCGACGCAGCTGGCGCAGTTCCTCACCCAGGAGCAAGAGGATCTGGGTCGGCTTGGAGCTGCTGTCCTGCAGGCGGGCAAACTGCACCGGGCTCAGCCATTGGGCCAAGGGTGACGTGTCGGCCTGCTCGCGCAGCTGCAGCTTGAGCGCATGCACGCAGGCGATCACCAGGTGGATCAGGCGGCGGCTATGTGCCGGCGGCAGGCTGGTCAGTGTCAGCAGCTGGCGCGCCAGCGCGCGCGATTCCACCAGCATGGCGCCCCATAGCTTGCGAGCCTCCCAGTAGCGGTCATAGCTCGCATTGTTGCGAAAGCCCAGGAAGATCGCCAGTGCAATGCCGATCAGGGTAAAGGGTGTGGCGGTCAGTGTGACCTTGCGGTCGGCCAGCTCGCCATGGCTCAGCACCACGGCAACGGCCAGGCCCATCACCAGCAGGAGCTGCGGCAGGATGCGGGGCAGCACCGAACCGCGCCAGACAAAGAGCAGGCGCAGCCAGTGGGGGCGGGGGCGAACGATCATGAGGTATCAGCAGGGCGAGGGAAGCGTCGCGATTATGCGCCGTCGGCGTGAGCCGAGTATAGGCGGGCTTCCCCTGTCACGCCCTAACCGAAGTACTGGCGGGCAATAGCCAGTGCGCCATCGACCGCCGCTTCGTTCACATCCAGATGCGTCACCCAGCGCTGCTGCGCCGTGCCGCTGATCAGCACGCCGTGCCGTGCCAGATGCTCGGCAAAGCCCTGGGCGTGCTCTTCCGCCACCTCGACGAAAACGATATTGGTCTGCGGGGTGTCCACCGTGATGCCTGGCAACGCGGCGAGACCCTGTGCCAGCTTGGCGGCGTTGGCGTGGTCCTCGGCCAGGCGCGCCACGTGATGCTCCAGCGCGTAGAGGCCGGCGGCTGCCAGGAGTCCGGCCTGGCGCATGCCGCCGCCCAACATCTTGCGCCAGCGCTTGGCCTGGGCGATGAAGTCCCTGGAACCCAGCAGCAGCGAGCCGACCGGTGCACCCAGGCCCTTGGACAGGCAGACCGAGACCGAATCGAAACCGCGCGCGATCTCGGCCAGTTCCACTCCGCGCTTGACCGCGGCATTGCACAGCCGGGCGCCATCCAGGTGGGTGGCCAGTCCCTTGCTGTGGGCCCAGGCGGTAGCGTTGGCCACATAGTCTGCCGGCAGCACCTTGCCGCCTATGGTGTTTTCCAGTGCCAAAAGGCGGGTACGGGCGAAGTGGGCGTCATCCGGCTTGACCGCCCGTTGCAGCTTGGCGAGCGGGATGCTGCCGTCCGGCGCATTCTCCAGCGGCTGCGGCTGGATGCTGCCCAGTACCGCCGCGCCACCACCCTCGTACTTGTAGGTATGGGCATCCTGGCCCACCAGGTACTCGTCGCCACGCTGGCAATGGGTCATCAGGCCGATCAGATTGGTCTGGGTGCCCGAGGGGGCAAACAGGCCGGCCTCAAAGCCCAGCCGCTCGGCCGCCACCGCCTGCAACCGGTTGACGGTCGGGTCGTCGCCCCACACATCGTCACCCAGCTCGGCGCTGGCCATGGCAGCCTGCATGGCCGGCGTGGGGCGGGTCACGGTGTCGGAGCGGAAGTCGTACAGCACGGGACCGGTGTGGGCCTGCGGGTAGCTCATGGCGGGTTTCCTTCAGCGGGGTACGTAGTCGAGTATCGGTATTATCGGGTCTGATCAGGCGGCGCGCGGGGTCTAACCCAGCGCCAGCGCCAGCACGCCGACCACGATGATAGCGGCAGCCAGGAGGCGGCGCTGCAGATCGCCCTCATCCAGCAGCCGGGCGCCATACCAGGCGCCTATCATCATCGACAGCTCGCGTGCCGGCGCCACATGGCTGACCGGCGCCATCTGCATGGCAAACAGCACCAGGGTGTAGCCGAGCGGCCCCAGCACACTTACCCCCAGTGCCGGCCTCCAGTAGCGGCGCCACTCGGGCAGCAGGGCGGCGCGGTCGGCCAGCGCCCGCGGGGTCAGCAGCAGGGCACGCAGCAGATTGCCGGCATAGTCGATCAGAAAGGGCGACAGCAGCAGCACCTTCACCGCCCGGCCATCCCAGACCGTGTAGCAGGCTATGCAGGCCCCGGTGGCGATGCCCCAACCCAGACCCTTGCGGTCGGCACCGGGCTTGAACAGGCGCGGCCCACCCGCCAGCAGGAATACCCCCAGCACCACCAGCAGCGCCCCGCCCGCCGCCAACCAGCCCGGCCGCTCGCCCAGCACCAGCATGGCACCGAAGAAGGACACAAGGGGCCCAGTGCCGCGTGCCATGGGGTAGACCACCGACAGATCGCCCACCTTGTAGCCCCGCTGCAGCGCCATGGAGTAGGCGGTATGCAAGATCGCGCTGCCGATCAGCGCCACCGCCTCCGGCCAGCCCAATACCGGGCGCTGCAGCCAGCAGACCACGGCGATCACCGGCAGCCAAAGCGCCACGGTGCCGATGGAGTACAGCCAGACAAAGTGGCGACTATCGGCCGCGCGCTTGGCCAGCAGGTTCCAGGAGGCATGGGTGAAGGCGGCGATGACGACCAGCGCGAGGGCAAAGAGGGGCATGGAGGTTCTAAAAATGCGCTGGCCCGACGCTTGCGCCGGGCCAGGGGGTCAGAAGGTATAGCCTACGCCGGGCTGGAAGTCGGTCAACCGGTTCAGCAATTTATAGAGTGGGTGCAGCTCCGCGTAGCGCACGCAGGTTTCGCGCAGGTAGTGCAGCGCCACCGGCATGTCGCCCACGTACTGCGGCTTGCCGTCGCGGTGCGCCAGCCGGGCAAAGGTGCCCAGGGTGCGGATATGGCGGAAGGCCCCCATCCACTCGAAGTCGGCGTAGAAGTCGTCGAAACTCGCCGGTACCGTCAGCCCGGCCGCGCGTGCCGCCTCCCAGTAGCGTATGCACAGGTCCAGGCGGAAGGCCTCGGGCCACTGCACATACATATCCTTGAGCAGGGAAGCGAGGTCGTAGCTCAGCGGGCCGCTGCGTGCATCCTGGAAGTCGATCACGCCTATGCCTTCATCCTGCCCGGCGACGCCATCCTGGCTGCTGGCCACGATCAGGTTGCGGCAGTGGAAGTCGAAGTGGATCACCACCTTGGCCTGCGACTGGGCGCGCGCCACCAAGAGGGCGCGGCTGCGCTCCCAGACCGCCAGGTCTTCACCCGTCAGCGGCCGGCCGAGGTGTTTGTCGGCGTACCACTCACTGAAGCGGTTTAGGTCTTCCACCATGGTGGCGGCGTCGTAGGCAGGCAGCGCACTGGCGTCCACCCGGGTCTGCATGGCGATCAGGCTCTGGATCGCCCAGCGGTACAGCCACTCGGCACCACCCTCGTCGGTGGCCGAGAGCGCAGTCTGCAGGTCGATGTTGCCCAGGTCATCCAGCAGCAGAAAGCCCTGCCCCAGGTCCTGGGCGTGGATGCGCGGCACCCGTATGGCGGGCCGCAGCAACTCGGCCAGTTTGATGAAGGGTCGGCAGTCCGACAGCGCTGGCGGCGCATCCATGACCATGCGGCGGCTGCCGTCGGCCAGGGTCACGCGGAAGTAGCGCCGCTGGCTGGCATCGCCGATAGGCGCTGAGAGCTGCAAGTCGCCGGGCAGCTGTTGGTGTAGCCAATTACGCAGTGATTCGATTCTTTCCATGGCCTGACATTCTATGATGATGCGAGACGGGTAGGGCGCCGGTACTGGCCTGAGGCCGCCTGCCGGTGGACGGAGCGCGGCGCCAGGCGCGTATCGCCCGTTTGTGTGCAACCCGAAAGTATGCGATTTTAGCGCACTTCGTTTTAAGCCCCCTGCCCAGCGCCGATGCCGCGTTTCGCTCCCCTACCGCTCGCTCTTGCCGTTTGCTGTGCCCTGACCGCCCAGGCGGAAGAGGCGCAAGGCCCGACCACCCTGCTTGCCGACAAGGTGGAAGGTACCAATGGCAAGGAGATCGTGGCGCGAGGCCATGTCCAGGCCGACCAGGATGGTCGCCGCATCGAGGCGGACTGGATGAAGCTGTTCCAGGACACGAGCGAGATCCGCGCCGGCGACAAGACCCGCATCACCCAGGACAAGGACGTGATCGAGGGCGGTGAGCTCTACCTCAAGAACGACACCCGTACCGGCGAGCTGGCCACCCCCAAGTACCAGCTCGGCGAGCGCGCCGGCCGTGGCGACGCGGTCAAGCTCCTGTTCGAAGGCCCCAGCAAATACCGCTTCCAGAACGCCCGCTTCACCACCTGTAGCGTGGGCCAGGACGACTGGTTTATCCGCGCCCGTGATCTGGAGCTCGACTACACCACCAATATCGGCACGGCGCGCAACAGCACCATCGAATTCAAGGGCGTGCCCTTCCTGTACTCGCCCTACCTCGACTTCACCCTCGACGGTTCGCGCAAGTCCGGTTTTCTGGCACCCTCCTTCGGCTCCGGCTCGGGTGGCGTCGAGATCACCACCCCGTACTACTGGAATATCGCGCCCAATATGGACGCGACCATCTCGCCGCGCGTGATGTCGCAGCGCGGCGTGCTGCTGGGTACCGAATTCCGCTATCTGGGCCAGAGCTACGGTGGCCAGATCACGGCCGAGACCATCAGCGACGACCGCAAGTTCGGCGGCAGCCGTACCGCCGTCAGTTCGCAGCACCGCCAGGACTTCGCGCCGGGCTGGCATGGCGAGTGGAATCTGCAGAAGGTGACCGACGACCGTTACTTCGCCGACTTTGGCGACAAGATCTCGGTCGCCTCGCAGACCTTCCTGCCGCGCGAGGGCTATATCAGCTACGGTCAGCCCGGCTTTGCCGCCGTGCTGCGCATGCAGCGCTACCAGACCCTGCAGGACCCCAGCAACCCGGTGGCCATCCCCTACGCCCGGCTGCCGCAGCTCACGGTCAACTACCAGGCGCCGCTGCCCTCGCCTTACCGGCTGGATCTGCAGAGCGAGGCGGTATCCTTCCACCATCCGACCCAGCTCGACGGCAAGCGCGCCCTGGTCTACCCAAGTTTCAGCGTGCCGCTGGAGCAGGCCTGGGGCTTTGTCACCCCCAAGGTCGGCGCCCACCTGACCCGCTACAACCTGGACGACGGCCGTACCATCAACCGCAACCTGCCCATCTTTTCGGTCGATTCCGGCTTGTTCTTCGACCGCGAGAGCACCTTCATGGGGCAGGATGTGGTGCAGTCGCTGGAGCCGCGTCTTTATTATCTGCGCATACCCTATCGCGATCAGGCCGCCATCCCCAACTTCGATTCGGGCCTGGCCGACTTCAATTTCGCGCAGATGTTCAGCGAGAACCAATACACCGGTAGCGATCGCATCAACGACGCCAACCAGCTGACCATGGCCGTGACCTCGCGCCTGTTTGAGGCCGATACCGGTATCGAGCGCGCACGGGTGGCCATCGGCCAACGCTTCTACTTCAGCCCGCAGCGCGTCACCCTGAACGAAGCGGCGCGTGCCGACAGCGTCAAGTCCTCGGACCTGATCGCCACCGTCGGCGGCCAACCCTATGACAACTGGTGGCTGGATGCCTCCATCCAGACCGCGGCGGATGGCGGCGAGACCCGCAAGTCCTCCCTTAACCTGCGCTACCAGCCCGAGAACGGCAAGCTGCTCAATCTGCGCTACCGGCTCGACAAGCTGACCAACATCAAGCAGTTCGATATCTCGGCGCAATGGCCCATCAACCGCAATTGGAACGTGGTGGCACGGCAGAACTGGTCCATCCAGGACCGTCGCTCACTGGAGCGCCTGTTCGGGCTCGAATACAATGGCGGCTGCTGGGTATTCCGTATGGTCACACAGCGCTTCGTGACTTCGAACAACCAGACCAGCAGCCCCTTCTTTGTGCAGCTTGAGCTGAACGAAGTGGGCCGTATCGGTTCCAATCCGCTGCAAACGCTCAAAGACAGCATTCCCGGCTACACCAAGTTGAACACACCATGACACCCTCTACCCCCCGCTTCACCGCCGGCCTGCTGGCGCTGAGCCTCTTCGTGCCGGCGCTGGCCGCCGAACCCGTGACGCTGGATCGCGTCGTGGCCGTGGTCAACAAATCGGTCGTGACCGAGAATGAGCTGATGACCCGCATCAAGGCGGTCAAGCTCAATATGGCCCGCCAGCAGGTTGCCGTTCCGTCCGACGACGTCCTGCGTCACCAGGTGCTGGACCGGCTGGTCAGCGAACGGGTGCTGCTGGACTACGCCGCCGATACCGGCCTGCGTATCGACGACCGCCAGCTGGACCAGACGGTCGAGCGCATCGCCGACCAGAACAAGATGACCGTGCCGCAGTTCAAGATCGCGCTGGAGCGCGAAGGCACCAGCTATAGCAGCTTCCGCGACCAGATCCGCCAGGACATGCTGATGCAGCGCCTGCGCGAGCGTGAGGTCGATAGCCGGGTGTTCGTCACCGATGCCGAGATCGACCAGTACCTGTCCGCCAACAAGGACCAGGACCGTGCCGAGAAGGAATACAAGCTGGCCCACATCCTGATCGCCCTCCCCGAAGGGGCCGGCCAGGATGTCATCGTCGCCAAGCAAAAGCGCGCCGACGAGGCCGCCCGCCAACTGGCCGCCGGCAAGTCCTTTGCCGAAGTCGCCGCCAGCTACTCCGAAGCCGGTGATGCGCTGCAGGGTGGCGAGCTCGGCTGGCGCTCCGCCGGCCGCCTGCCGCCCACCTTCCTCGACGCCATCGACAAGCTGCCCAATGGCGGTGTGACCCCCATCATGCGCAGCCCGGCCGGTTTCCACCTGATCAAGCTGGTGGAAAAGCGCCAGCGCGATGGCAAGGAAATGATCAAGCAGACCCATACCCGCCACATCCTGATCAAGGTCAACGAGCTGACCTCGGACAGTGACGCCAAGACCCGTATCGAAGACCTGCGCAACCGCATCCTCAAGGGCGAGAAGTTCGAAGAGCTGGCCAAGTTGCATTCCGAGGACGGCTCGGCCCAGAAGGGCGGCGACCTGGACTGGATCTCCCCGGGCGATACCGTGCCGGAATTCGAGACCGCCATGAACGCGCTCAACCCTGGCGACATTTCCCAGCCGGTGCGCAGTCCCTTCGGCTGGCACTTGATCCAGGTGGTCGAGCGGCGCGAACAGGACGTCACCAAGGACAAGGAACGCACCCGCGTACGGATGGAACTGCGCGACCGCAAGGCCGACGAGCAGTACGAAGACTGGATCCGCCAGCAGCGCGATACCGCCTTCGTCGAGCTGCGACTGGACGACAAGTAACACCCCTGACGGGCCGGTTCAACCGGCCCGTTTGCATTGAGCGAGACGAAATGAACATGCAGAGCCCGGCCCAGCGCCCCACCATCGCCATCACTTGCGGCGAGCCGGCCGGCATCGGCCCCGAGCTGTGCGCCGCGCTGGCCCCCGCTGCCTTCCATGCCCGCCTGGTGCTGCTGGGTGACGCCGAGCTGCTGGCCGAGCGCGCCAGGCTCAGCCCCCAGGCCGCCCCGCTACACCCCTACCAGCCGGACGCGTCGGCACCCGAGGGTTGCCTGGAGGTACTGCACGTCCCGCTGGCCCAGCCGGTAACCGCCGGCCAGCTCGACCCACGCAATGCCGGCCATGTGCTGGCCCTGCTCGACCGCGCCGTAGCAGGCTGCCAGTCCGGCGAATTCGCCGCCATGGTCACCGCCCCGCTGCACAAGGGGGTGATCCGCGATGCCGGACACAGCACCTTCACCGGCCATACCGAATACCTGGCCGAGCAGACCGGCACGCCGCTGGTGGTCATGATGCTGGCCGGTCGTTGCGACGCCGTCGCCCCCGGCTACGCCCTACGGGTGGCGTTGGCCACCACCCATCTGCCACTGCGCGCGGTGGCCGATGCCATTACCCCGGCGCTGCTGACCGAGACGCTGCGTATCCTGCACGCCGACCTGCGGCAGAAGTTCGGTCTGGCTGCACCGCGCATCCTGGTGGCTGGCCTCAATCCGCACGCCGGCGAAGGTGGCCATATGGGGCGCGAGGAGCTGGACATCATCATCCCGGTGCTGGAGCAGCTACGCGGCGAGGGCATGCAGCTGATCGGCCCGCTACCGGCCGATACCCTCTTCAACCCGCCCGTACTGGCCCAGGGCGACGCCGTGCTGGCCATGTACCACGACCAGGGCCTGCCGGTGCTCAAGCACGCCACCTTCGGCCAGGGCATCAACCTCACCCTGGGCCTGCCGCTCATCCGCACCTCGGTGGATCACGGTACCGCGCTGGACCTCGCTGGTACCGGCCGGGCCGATGGCGGCAGCCTCTGCGCCGCAGTGGAGCTCGCACTGACGCTGGCCGCGAGCCGGGTCTCCGCCTGAGCGGGGGATTTTCCTGCCACGCCGGGCTGGGAGGGAGTGGTGCCTGCACCCTACAATAGCGCCATGAGCACACATATTCCCCGCAAGCGTTTCGGCCAGAACTTCCTGGAAGACCAGGGCGTGATCGCCGACATCGTTAGTTGCATAGACCCGCAGCCGGCCGATCCCATGGTCGAGATCGGCCCCGGCCTCGCCGCGCTGACCGCACCCATCCTCGCCAAGCTCGACGTGCTGCACGCCGTCGAGATCGACCGCGACATCGTCGCTCGCCTGAGCGGCCGCTTCCCACCCGGCAAGCTGATCATCCATAACGTGGACGCGCTGAAGTTCGACTTCGGCGCCTTGGCCAGCGAGATAGCCCCCGGCGGACAGATCCGCCTCGTCGGCAACCTGCCCTACAACATCTCCACCCCGCTGCTCTTCCACCTCGCCAGCTATGCGCCGCAGGTGCGCGACTGCCACTTCATGCTGCAGAACGAAGTGGTGCTGCGCATGGTGGCCGACCCTGCCTGCGCCGACTATGGTCGCCTGAGCGTCATGCTGCAGTACCACTTCCATATGGAAAAGCTGCTGGACGTGCCGCCGGAGGCCTTCAACCCGCCACCCAAGGTCGATTCCGCCATCGTGCGCATGATCCCGCGGCCATTCCCCATTCCGGCGCGCGATCTGGCCGCGCTGGAGCGGCTGGTGGCGCAAGCCTTCGCGCAACGCCGCAAGACCGTACGCAACAACCTCAAGGGCATCGTCAGCGATGAGCTCTTTGCCGAGCTGGGCATCGATCCGGGCGCCCGCCCGGAGAACCTCTTGGTGAGCGACTATGTGCGCTTGAGCAACGCCCTGCCAGCCTGAGCCTGTCAGGACAGTTGTAGGCTCAAAGAGACACAAAACACTGAAAAGCGCGCCTTTTTCAGGGCTTTTCCGCGCTTATGACAACTTATTAGGGATTCCCCGCTTGCTGCGGGGTTTCCCGTCGCTACACTTGCCGAGCCGTAATGAGGGGGTTGTTTGCTACCTTCTTGCGCCAGCCCAAGCTGCGCCATCGGCAACCGTGTTGTCGGCCGCGTTGGGGACTACGCGTCGCGCCGCGCAGCGGCTATAGTTTTTGCAGGGCAGTCGAACCACCCCCCATAAAAGGAGAAATCGCAATGCAGAAATCCCTGATCCTCTCGGCACTGGTTGCATCCGCCTTCGCCGGCGCCGTGCAGGCCGAGGAACTGACCGGCACGCTGAAGAAGGTTTCCGACAGCGGCATCATCACCATCGGTTATCGCGAATCGTCGATCCCCTTCTCCTACCTCGATGCCAACCAGAAACCGGTCGGCTACGCCATGGATCTGTGCAGCAAGGTTGTCGATGCAGTGAAGAAGAAGCTGAACAAGCCTTCGCTGATCACCAAGATGGTTCCGGTGACCTCGCAAACCCGTATCCCGCTGATGGTCAACGGCACCATCGACATGGAGTGCGGTTCGACCACCAACTCCAAGGAACGTCAGAAGCAGGTTGCCTTCAGCGACCACTACTACGTCACCGCCGTGCGCATGCTGGTCAAGGCCAATTCCGGCATCAAGTCGCTGGATGACCTGAACGGCAAGGCTGTGGTCACCACCACCGGTACCACTTCCGACCGCTACATCAAGCAAAACGAGCAGGGCAAGCAGATCGACGTCAAGAACGTCTACGGCAAGGACCACTCGGAAAGCTTCCTGATGGTCGAGACCGGTCGTGCCTCCGCCTTCGTGATGGACGACATCCTGCTGGCCGGCCTGATCGCCAACTACACCAACCCCAAGGAATTCGCCATCGTCGGTCCGGCCCTGTCGGTTGAGCCCTACGGCATCATGCTGCGCAAGGACGATCCGGCCTTCAAGAAGGTGGCGGACGAGACCCTGGCAGGTATCTACAAGTCGGGCGAGATCAACAAGATCTACGACAAGTGGTTCATGCAGCCGATCCCGCCGAAGAACATCACGATCAACCTGCCGATGAGCGAAAAGCTCAAGGAAGCGATCAAGAGCCCCAACGACGTGGGTATCTGATCGGCTTGAAGACAGGCTTGCAAGAGGGGCCGAGAGGCCCCTCTTTGCTTGGAGACATTGATGGGTAATTACCAATGGAACTGGCACGTCATCTTCGAAGAAGTGGCGGGCACCAATGAACACTACTACCAGTGGCTGCTGAGCGGCCTTGGCTGGACGGTCGCCGTGGCGCTGTCGGCCTGGGTCATTGCGCTGATCCTGGGTTCCCTGATCGGTACCGCCCGTACCGCGCCCAATAAGTGGCTGGCCGGCTTGGCCACCGCCTATGTCGAGCTGTTCCGCAATATTCCGCTGATCGTGCAGCTCTTCCTGTGGTTCTTCGTGCTGCCCGAAATGCTGCCGCAGGCTGCAGGCGACTGGATGAAGCAGAGCATGCCGCTGCCTGAATTCTTCACCGCCATGGTAGGCCTGGGTCTCTTTACTTCGGCCCGGGTGGCCGAGCAGGTACGCACCGGCATCATGGCCCTGCCGCGCGGTCAGAAGAACGCCGGCCTGGCCATGGGCTTCACCCTGCCGCAGGTCTATCGCCACGTGCTCCTGCCCATGGCCTTCCGCATCGTCATCCCGCCGCTCACCTCGGAGTTCATGAACGTATTCAAGAACTCGGCCGTGGCGCTGGCCATCGGTCTGACCGAGCTGACCTTCCAGATGCGCCAGATCACCGGTGAATACGCGCCGTCCAACCCGATCGAGGTCATGACCATCGTCAGCGTCATCTACCTTATCCTGGCTTTCAGCGTGAACCGCCTGATGGCCCTGATCGAACGCCGCGTGCGCGTGCCCGGCTATATCTCTGGGGGTAAATGATGCAACTCGATTGGTCCGCCATCCCCCGCTCGGCCGATTTCCTCTGGCAGGGTTTCACCTACTCGCTGACCCTGACCGGTTTTGCCATGACGGTCGGCATCCTGTTCGGCACCATCCTGGCCATGGCCCGCCTGTCCAGCAATGCGCTGCTGAGCAACCTGGCCGCCGGTTATGTGAACCTGTTCCGTTCCATCCCGCTGGTGCTGGTGATCTTCTGGTTCTACATCCTGGTGCCGCTGATCACCGGTTACGATGTCGGCGCCGAACGCTCGGCCTACGTCACCTTCGCCATCTTCGAAGCAGCCTACTACTGCGAGATCATGCGCGCCGGCATCCAGTCCATCTCGCGCGGCCAGATCGGTGCCGGCCAGGCGCTGGGCTTCACCTATCTGCAGAACATGCGTTACGTGATCCTGCCGCAGGCCTTCCGCAACGTGGTGCCCCTGCTGCTGACCCAGACCATCGTGCTGTTCCAGGACACCTCGCTGGTCTACGTGGTCGGTGCCACCGACCTCTTGGGCGCCGCCGACAAGATCGCCCACCGCGACAATGCCCTGGTGGTCATGTACACCGCCGTGGCCGTGATCTACTTCGTCATCAGCTTCACCCTGTCGCGCGCGGTCAAGCGCCTGCATGCGCGTATCGCCGTCATCCGCTAAGGTATCGAGGAATCCTCCATGATCTCTATCAACAACGTTTCCAAGTGGTACGGCAGCTTCCAGGTCCTGACCGACTGCACTACCGATGTGAAAAAGGGTGAAGTGGTTGTCGTGTGCGGCCCGTCCGGCTCGGGCAAGTCAACCCTGATCAAGTGCGTCAATGCGCTGGAGCCCTTCCAGAAGGGTGATATCTCGGTCGACGGCATTTCGCTCAGCGATCCCAAGACCAACCTGCCCAAGCTGCGTTCGCGCGTCGGCATGGTGTTCCAGCACTTCGAGCTCTTCCCCCACCTGTCCATCACCGACAACCTCACCATCGCCCAGCAAAAGGTGCTCGGCCGCTCGCGTGACGAAGCCATGGACAAGGGTATGAAGCTCCTGGACCGCGTAGGCCTCAAGGCCCACGCCGCCAAGTTCCCCGGCCAGCTGTCCGGCGGCCAGCAACAGCGTGTCGCCATCGCCCGCGCCCTGGCCATGGATCCCATCGTCATGCTGTTCGACGAACCGACCTCGGCGCTCGACCCCGAGATGGTCAACGAAGTGCTGGACGTGATGGTGCAGCTGGCCCACGAAGGCATGACCATGATGTGCGTGACCCACGAAATGGGCTTCGCCCGCAAAGTGGCCAACCGCGTCATCTTCATGGATAAGGGCCATATCGAAGAAGACTGCTCCAAGGAAGAATTCTTCGGCACCCAGCGCGGCGAACGCGCCCAGCAGTTCTTGTCGAAGATTCTCCAACACTGATTGGAGAAAGCAGTACCTGCAGCGAAGTCCTTGCTGCGACAAAGCGCCCGGCCTAGCCGGGCGTTTTGCTTTTGAGCTTTGCCCTGGTGTTCAACAAACTTCGGAGACCTAGACGCGGCCACCAGGCCCGGTAGGGCGAAAAAGCGCAGCGCCTCCCGCCATCATGCGCTGGCCGCCTTCACAAGCGGCTTGGGGTTTAGCGGCTGGCGCCGCATATTCGTGCTCCGCACGGTTTGGTGCGGGACGCGCTCCCGCTCTAAACCGCGCAACGCGCGGATAGTGTGGCGATAGCCGCTGAAAAACACCATCTAGACTCCACCGCCAAGCCAAAAGCAAAACGCCCGATCAATGTCGGGCGTTTTGCTTGGGATAACAGGGCTACGCTCAGTAGTACCCAGCCTCACCCTCAGGCCGAGTCTTGAAGCGCTTGTGCAGCCAAAAATACTGTTCGGGCTGCTTGAGTACATGCCCCTCCAGAATGCGGTTCATCCGCTCTGCATCCTCCAGCAGATCCTCACCCGGGAAGTCGCTCAGCGGCGGCTCGATTACCAGGGTGTAGCCGTTGGCTTCGCGGCGTGGGTAGCAGGGCAGCACCACCGCGCCTGATGCCTTGGCCAGGCGGGAGAGGGCCGTGATGGTGGCTGCCTTCACGCCGAAGAAGTGGGCAAAGACCGAATCGCGGGCGCCGAAGTCCTGGTCCGGCAGGTAGTAGAAGCGGTAGCCCTGCTTCAAGGCCTTTAGCGCCGGGCGCACGCCGGCCTGGCGCGAGAGGATGATGCCGGTGTCAAAGCGCAGCCGCTTCTGCTCCACATAGGCATCCAGGCCTTCGTCCTTCTGGCGCGAATAGATGCTCACCACCGGCGTATCGAGCGAGACCCGCAGCCCCGCCATATCCAGCCCGGTGAAGTGACCGATGCACAGGATGACCGGCTTGCCCTCCTGCGCGGTGAGATGCTCCAGGCCCTCGATCCGCATCATCTCCCGCAAGCGCTCGCGTGAAGCAAACCAGCAGTAACCGTACTCCAGCAGCATGCAGGCCAGGTACTGGAAGTGCGCGCGCAGGATACGCTCGCGCTCTGCCGCCGGCATCTCTGGGAAGCACAGTTGCAGATTGGTCTGCCCCACCCGGCGGCGCGAACCGGCCACCCGATACAGCAGGCTGCCCAGCGCCTTGCCTATGGCGGTCAGGGCAGAGAAGGGCAGCCAGTGCACCAGCCACAGGGCGGCGGCAGTCAGGCGCGCGATCATGCCATGCCCTCCTCGGCGGTCGGCGCACCGGTGGGGTGCTTGTAGCGGTTGTAGCTCCAGAGGTACTGGGCCGGGGCAAGACGGATCATGGCTTCCACGTTTCTATTCAGGGTTTCAGCATCGGCGCGCTTGTCGCCATTGAAGGCGCCCGCCATGGGAAAAAGGCGGACGATATAGCCCCGTCCCCAGGACAGGCGCTCGGCAAAGAAGAACAGCACCACGGCGTCGGTGGCCTCGGCCAGGCGTGGCAGCAAGGTCATGGTGTAGGCCGGCTTGCCCAGGAAGTAGGCCCACACCCCCTCGCCACCGCCTGGGGCCTGGTCGGGCAGGATCACCGTGGCCTCGCCCGACTTCAGCGCTTTCATCAGAATACGCACGCCGGCGCCGGTGGCCGGTGCGGTACGGCCATTGTCGCGCATGCGGCCGGCCTGCATCAGCGGCTCCAGCCAGCTGAGCTTGGGCGGTCGGTACATGGCGGTCAGCGGGTAGGGCAGCCGGCTGCTGACATAGCGGCCGGCAATATCGAAGCCACCCAGGTGCGGGGTAACAAAGAGGATGGGCTTGCCCGCCGCAATCGCCGCCTCGGCATGTTCCCAGCCCTGGCAGTCGCGCACCAGTTTGGCCACGTCCTCGGCTGGCCTGCCCCAGGCGGCCAGCAGCTCCAAAGCACCCTTGCCGTGCTGGCCAATGCTTTCGCCTAACAATCGGTTATAATCGCCGGGATAGGCTTGACGCAGATTGTCAAGCATTCGGCGGCGATAGCTACTGTCCAGCCACCAGGCCAGCCAGCCGGCCAGCACGCCCACGGCGTGCAATATGACCAGCGGGCAGCGCGCCAGGAATTTCAGTAGTAAAGTCAGCATCTACATAGGTTTCAATTCAAGAATCCGCTTATTTTAGCGGGTTTGTTCACCCAGCCGCCCAAAGTAGCGGCACTGCGACAAGAGGAAAAATCCATGCGCGAGTTCCTGTTCTCCTCCGAATCGGTTTCGGAAGGCCATCCTGACAAGGTTGCCGACCAGATTTCCGATGCCATCCTCGACGCCATCCTGGAGCAGGACAAGCATGCCCGCGTCGCTGCCGAAACGCTGGTGAATACCGGCCTGTGCGTGCTGGCCGGCGAGATCACCACCCATGCCAACGTCGACTACATCCAGGTCGCCCGCGAGACCATCCGCAAGATCGGCTACGACAGCTCCGAGCTGGGCTTCGACTACAAGGGCTGCGCTGTACTGGTTGCCTACGACAAGCAGTCGCCCGATATCGCCCAGGGCGTGAACGAAGGCCAGGGCCTCGATCTCGACCAAGGTGCCGGCGACCAAGGTCTGATGTTCGGCTACGCCTGTGATGAAACCCCGACCCTGATGCCGGCCGCCATCTACCTGTCGCACCGCCTGGTCCAGCGCCAGAGCGAGCTGCGCAAGGACGGCCGCCTGCCGTGGCTGCGTCCGGACGCCAAGAGCCAGGTCACCCTGCGCTACGACGCCGATACCGGCCGCCCGGTTGCCATCGACACCATCGTGCTGTCCACCCAGCACCACCCGGATATTGCCTACGACGTGCTCAAGGAAGCCGTCATTGAGGACATCATCAAGCCGGTGCTGCCGGCCGAGCTGATCAAGGGCGACATCAAGTACTTCATCAACCCGACCGGCCGTTTCGTCATCGGTGGTCCGCAGGGCGACTCCGGCCTGACCGGCCGCAAGATCATCGTCGACACCTACGGCGGTGCCGCACCGCACGGTGGCGGTGCCTTCTCCGGCAAGGACCCGAGCAAGGTGGACCGTTCGGCCGCCTATATGGGCCGCTACATCGCCAAGAACATCGTGGCCGCCGGCATCGCCCGCCAGTGCCAGGTGCAGGTGGCCTACGCAATCGGTATCGCCAAGCCGGTCTCGATCATGGTCGACACCTGGGACACGGGCAAGATCAGCAACGACAAGATCGTCGAGCTGATCCAGCGTCACTTCGACCTGCGTCCCAAGGGCATTGTCCAGTCGCTGGATCTCCTGCGCCCCATCTACGGCAAGACCGCTGCCTACGGCCACTTCGGCCGCGAAGAGCCGGAATTCAGCTGGGAAGCGACCGACAAGGCCGACGCACTGCGTGCTGACGCCGGCCTGTAAGCCTGGTGCTTTTCTAGGCAGTAGTTGGTAGGTCAGTTCAGCCAAGCGCCCGGGTAACCCGGGCGTTTGTCATTTACGAGGCAAGAAACAGCGGCTTACCCCTGATTGATTCCTCACCCCCTCCGCCCCCGCCCGCCGGCGGGGGAACCTCGCTGCGCTCGTGGGTGCACGGATTTGCTGCAGCTACGCAATCTTCCGCGCGCATCGTCTGGTTTGGTGATATCGCCGCCTGTTGGCGGATAATGCCGCGGCCGGCCCCCACAAGGGAGACACGGCGTCCGAACTGACAACAAAGGAGCAGCGAGAAATGCAATTGAGGAGCATGGTTCTGGCATCGGTTGTGTGTCTGGGTCTGGTGGCGTGCGCCGCTCTGCCGGAAGAGGTCGACAAGCCGGAAAAGGAAGAAGCCTACTACCCCATGGGTAGCAATATCGCCCGCCGCGGCCAGACAGGTCCAAAGCTGACCCCGGAAGAAGCCGCCGCCCTGCGCGACAAGATCACCGCCTCCACCGGCACCCCGCAAAAGCAGTAATCAGCAGGGGATCAAAAACCGCCGTCAGGCGGTTTTTTCATTGCTGAGCTTGCCAGTGCGACCGGCGGTATCGCGTTCCTTACCCTGCAACTGGCGCCGCCGCTGGGCTCGGTTATAATTGCGCTCTACCGGGGAGCGTTGCGAGGTCGTTCGATCCCAGGCCCGGTGTCATAAAACTGCGCTCACCTGACCAACCCCGTGCCGGGCACGGGATGCACAACAGGTGAGAACCGCATCCCGCATTACCCGGCCACATTGTTCAAAGGACGAACACCGTGGCTGATACCAAAGACTACGTCATTGCCGATCTCTCCCTGGCCGACTGGGGCCGCAAGGAGATTCGCATCGCCGAAACCGAAATGCCTGGCCTGATGGCCATCCGTGAAGAGTTCGCTGCCCAGCAGCCGCTCAAGGGCGCGCGCATCACCGGCTCCCTGCACATGACCATCCAGACCGCCGTGCTGATCGAGACCCTGCAAGCCCTGGGCGCCCAAGTGCGCTGGGCCTCCTGCAATATCTTCTCGACCCAGGACCACGCCGCCGCCGCCATCGCTGCCACCGGCACACCGGTGTTCGCGGTCAAGGGCGAATCGTTGACCGACTACTGGGAATACACCCACCGCATCTTCGAGTGGACCGACGGCGGCTACTCCAACATGATCCTCGACGACGGCGGCGACGCCACCGTGCTGCTGCACCTGGGTGCCCGCGCCGAGCGTGACCTGAGCGTGCTGGACAAGCCGGGCAGCGAGGAAGAAACCATCCTGTTCGCCGCCATCCGCGCCAAGCTCAAGACGGACCCGACCTGGTACTCCACCCGCCTTGAGAAGATCCAGGGCGTGACCGAAGAGACCACCACCGGCGTGCATCGCCTGTACCAGATGCACCAGCGCGGCGAACTCAAGTTCCCGGCCATCAACGTCAACGACTCGGTCACCAAGTCCAAGTTCGACAACCTCTACGGTTGCCGCGAATCGCTGGTCGACGGCATCAAGCGCGCCACCGACGTGATGGTCGCCGGCAAGATCGCCGTGGTCGCCGGCTACGGCGACGTGGGCAAGGGCTCGGCCCAGGCCCTGCGCGCCCTGTCGGCCCAGGTCTGGGTAACCGAGATCGACCCGATCTGCGCCCTGCAGGCCGCCATGGAAGGCTACCGCGTGGTGACCATGGACTACGCAGCCGACAAGGCCGACATCTTTGTCACCGCCACCGGCAACTACCACATCATCACCCACGACCACATGGCCCGCATGAAGGACCAGGCCATCGTCTGCAACATCGGCCACTTCGACAACGAAATCGAAGTCGCCGCGCTGGAGAAGTACCAGTGGGAAGAGATCAAGCCCCAGGTCGATCACGTGATCTTCCCGGACGGCAAGCGCATCATCCTCTTGGCCAAGGGCCGTCTCGTGAACCTGGGCTGCGCCACCGGCCACCCCAGCTACGTGATGTCCTCCAGCTTCGCCAACCAGACCATCGCCCAGATCGAGCTGTATACCCGTAACAGCGACTACCCGATCGGCGTCTACACCCTGCCCAAGCACCTGGACGAGAAGGTCGCCCGCCTGCAGCTCAAGAAGCTCAATGTGCAGCTGACCGAGCTGACCGAAGCCCAGGCCGCCTACATCGGCGTCAAGAAGGAAGGCCCCTACAAGGCCGACCACTACCGCTATTGATCCCGCCTGCCCCAGCCGGGGTAGCGCAGGCAGAGCGAACAGGGCCCCGTGCAAGCGGGGCCTTGTGCTTTCTGTAACCATGGATTTGCCCGCCGGCTGTGTCTTATGCCACCCCGGTGCGCTGCTTAAGCTGGCTTACCTCGCTACGGAAAGCCAGCCATGCCGCCCATCATCCCCACGCTCGAGACCGAACGCCTAGAGCTGATCGCGCCCGACGAATCTCACCTCGAAGCCCTCATGGACTTCTATGGCGATGCCGAATCCATGCAGCACATCCGCGGCGGGCAGACCTTCGATCGCAGCGGCACCTGGTACAAGCTCGCCACCCAGCTCGGCCACTGGCAGCTGCGTGGCTACGGCTTCTGGTCGGTACGCGAGAAGGAAACCGGCACCATCGTCGGCAACGCCGGTCTGCTCTACCCTGCCGGCAACCCGGCCCTGGAGATAGGCTGGGGCCTCCGCCGTGCCTGGTGGCGCCGCGGCTATGCCGCCGAATTCGGCCCCGCAATCCTCGACTACGCCTTCCACACCGTCGGCGCCGACCGCGTCATGGCCCACATCACCGCCACCAACACGGCATCCCTCGCCGTCGCCCAGAAGCTGGGCATGCGCCTCAGCCCCGAAGACTCAACCCCTGAAACCGCCATCCTCTACGCCTACCGTCCCATCAAATAAATGCCGGCCGTAGCGCTGCCCCATGGCGTTCGCATTTGGGGTCTAGTGGGTACTTATTCTGTGAACCGTCTACAGGTCTAACCGACGTCCTTCCACGATACCGACGAGCGTCAGCGAGGTTCCCCACCGGCGGGCGGGGGTAGGGGTGGGGCTCAATAAAGCGAGGGGCGTTTCAGTGATCGCGGATGGTTAGCGCCCGGATTTTCCGGGCGCCTGCGTTGCGCACCAAGCCATGCGCCATCTGCAATCCGAGACCAGCTCTAACTTCATGCAGATTATTCATTAGCGCCGCCTGTTCACGATGCTACGATTCATACAATCCGTAACCGTATGACCGAGATCGCCGTGAGCCAGACCTACAGCTTTGAATTCTTCCCGCCCAAGACGCCCGAGGGCATTGAAAAGCTGCGCAACACCCGCCGGCAACTGGCCCAGTTCAAGCCTGAGTTCTTCTCGGTCACCTTCGGTGCCGGCGGCACCACCCAGGATGGCACCCTGGCCACTGTGCTCGAGATCCAGTCCGAAGGCTTCGATGCCGCCCCGCACCTGTCCTGCATCGGCGCCACCCGCGCCAATGTCGCCACCTTGCTCAAGACCTACCGCGAGCACGGCATCCGCCGCATCGTCGCCCTGCGTGGCGATATCCCCAGCGGCATGGTCGAGTTCGGCGAGTTCCGCTATGCCAACGAGCTGGTCGAGTTCATCCGCGCCGAGCACGGCGACTGGTTCCATATCGAAGTCGCCGCCTACCCCGAGTACCACCCGCAGGCCCGCTCCGCCCAGGACGACCTGGCCAACTTCGTGCGCAAGGCCAAGGCCGGTGCCGATTCGGCCATGACCCAGTACTTCTTCAACCCGGACGCCTACTTCGCCTTCGTCGACGAAGTCCGCGCCCGTGGCGTCGAGATCCCCATCGTTCCCGGCATCATGCCGATCAACAACTTCTCCCAGCTGGCCCGCTTCTCCGACGCCTGCGGCGCCGAGATCCCGCGCTGGCTGCGGCTCAAGCTGCAGGGCTATGGCGACGACAGCGCCTCGATCAAGGCCCTCGGCCTCGACGTGATCACCGATCTCTGCCGCAAACTGCTCGACGGCGGCGCCCCCGGCCTGCATTTCTATACCCTCAACGCCGCCGGCAACGTCTCGACGATATGGCAGCGGCTCGGTTTGTAGGTTGCAGAGGCCCGTTGCGGTAGCGCTTCGCCCGGCAAAGCCGGGCGTTTTGTCTTCGTGGCAGCTCAAAGATCGTGTACTGATTGAATCCACTCCCCCGCCCTCGCCGCCGCGACTGCGTGGTTGTTGCCCCGTCGGGGCTTACCACCACGGCGTCCTCCTTGCGGGGAGGGAGCCTCGCTGTCGCGAGTCAGTCTGTCTTAGAGGCCACACTACCGGGCTGGCGCAGTCGCGCCGGCCCGTTTATACAGGGTAGCAACGTGGCGTAATCCACACCGTTTAGCCGCCCAAGCATGCGCTTGGCCGGCAGATGTTTATAATTACGCGCTTATCCCTGCATTTCGATCGCTGCATGCTCAAGTATCTTGGCCTCGACAGGCCTTTTTTATTGCTCGCTCGCCGGCTGTTGTTCAGCGTGGTGCGCACCCAGCTGCTCTCCGATACGCCGCAGGCGCAGGGGCTCGACCCAGCCAAGCCAGTGGTCTACGTGCTGCAGCGCCGCTTCCTCAGCAATATCCTGGTGCTTGAGCGCGAAGTACTGCGCAATGGCCTGCCCTCGCCCTTGGACGGTCTCGCAACCGAAGGCGTGCGCGAGGATCGTGCCTTCTTCTTCACCACCCGGGCCGAGGCCTGGTTCGGCCGCAGCAACACCAGCGGCCAATCGCCGCGGCTGGAACGGCTCACCCAGGCGGTGCGCAACCGGCCGGACTTCGATGTCCAGCTGGTCCCGGTCAGCATACTGTGGGGCCGCACGCCCGACAAAGAGAGCTCGATCTGGAAGCTGTTGTTTTCCGAGAGCTGGTCGCCGCGCGGCTCCTTGCGGCAGCTGTTCACCATCCTGCTGCATGGCCGCCAGACCCTGATCCGCTTCAGCCCGCCCATGTCGCTGCGCGAGCTGGTCGAGGACGCCGAGGATAACGAGCGCGCCCTGCGCAAGGTCGCCCGCGTGCTGCGCGTGCATTTCCGCCAGCAACGCGAAATGGCCATCGGCCCCGACCTCTCGCACCGCCGCACCCAGGTCGAAGGCATACTCGAGACCGATTCGGTCAAGTCCGCCATCGAGGCGCTGGCCGCCGAACAAGGCGGTGGCGCCGGCGCCCTGCTCAAAGCCCAGGAAAAGGCCCGCGCCTACGCCTGGGAGATCGCCGCCGACTACAGCTACCCGGTGGTACGCGTCTTCCACCGCTTCCTGACCTGGATC
>NZ_DATCSC010000026.1:0-34047 GCF_036568685.1 Chitinimonas sp. | reverse complement strand
AGCTCTGCAGGCTTCATGCCTGCTTCGCCTTCCTTTAGGACACCGATGATCTGCTCTTCCGTGAATCGCTTCTTCATTGCCGTTCCCTTTGATGGAACGGACTCTACATCGTTACCGTACTAAACGCGGGGTGCAGGTCACGCTGTTTAAAAAAGCAATGCCAAAACTCTCAAGTGCACTTCTCATCATGACCTCGGCCTACGCGCACGCGACACCGGAGAGTGGTTGGTGGTGGAACGAGGCGGAAGGTGGCAGAGGCTATACCATTGAAGTACAAAATGGCGTCATGTTCATGTCCGGGTACATGTACGACGACAGCGGCAAGCCGGTCTGGTATGTATCCGGGCCGACCGCCATGCAGAACAGCACGACCTACAAAGGCACCTGGCTGCAATATGGTGGCGGCCAGACCTTGAATGGCCCTTACCGCAGCCCTACCGTCACAAATAGCAATGTCGGCAATGTCACCGTGACATTCAGCAGTGCAACCACGGCTACCATGACCTTGCCGTCTGGGGTAACCATTCCCCTGACTCGCTATAGCTTTGGCGGTACCACCCCGACACCGACCGGCCCTGTCGCAGCCATCTGTACCACAGCCAACATCAATACCCAGCGCTACAACGCCATTGCCATCGGCATGACTCCTGACCAGGTTAATGCCACCCTGGGCTGCAAGTACGACACCAGCCGCACTCAGCGCAATAACCTGTTCACCACCTATATTTGGCCAGTACCCGGCACCTTTACCTACCTTGGCGTCTACTTCGACACTGCTGGCACCAAGGTTATCGATGTCTTCAACGGTGCACCTGGCACCACGCCATCCTACAAGTTCTCCATGGGCTTTTGATATCGCGCTGCACGCTAGCATTGCCTTAAAAAGATACGTTGGCTTAGTATCAACTTTTAGAGTTTGCTTGCTTCGCTGTTTTCGGAACGAAACGGTCATAAATTCGTACCAGGATTGGCATTACGGTGCCAAGTCGAAATCAAGCAGCGGGTTTAGCAAGGGCCGGATGGCAACATGCCGGCCCTTTTGCTTTCCCGCCAAGTCCTGTTCAGCAACGCTACGCCGCCTCTTGGTTACACCAGCACCTCGTCATCCACCGCCCCACAGATACCTATTGCCTGCGGACGACGCCCCTCCTCTGGATCGTCCATAATAGAAAGCCCGCACCAAAGCGCGGGCCTTTGCCTTCAGGGCCACCTAGCCTCAATTGAAGCTATAGCTAAACTCCTCTGCCTCAACCGCCAGCACAATCTCCCGCAAGGGCTGGCTGTCACCCAGACGCTGCAGTATTTCCTGGCTGCAACGCGGCAACACCGTCCGTCCCAGGATGGCATCGATCATACGGCCGCCGGATTCGATTTCGTTGCAACGTGCCGCAATCAGGTCCACCACGGCCTGCGAATATTGCAGGGCCACTCCATGATTCGCCGACAGGCGCTTGGAAATGCGATCCAGACGCATGCGGATCAGGTTAGCCATGATGTGCTCAGACAAGGGGTAGTACGGCACGACCGACATACGGCCTAGCAAGGCCGCCGGGAATACCGCCAACAGATCCCTGCGCAGAGACTGCGCCAGCACGTCCGGCTCAGGCATCAGCTCCGGGTCCTGGCAGAGCTGCATGCTCAACTCGCTGCCCACGTTCGAGGTCAGCAGGATCACGGTATTACGGAAGTCGATGTAACGCCCCTCGCCATCCTCCATCCACCCCTTGTCAAAGACCTGGAAGAACATCTCGTGCACGTCCGGGTGTGCCTTCTCGATCTCATCCAGCAGCACCACGCTGTAGGGCCGGCGGCGTACCGCTTCGGTCAGCACGCCACCTTCGCCATAACCCACATAGCCCGGGGGCGCGCCTTTCAGGGTAGAAACGGTGTGGCTTTCCTGGAATTCGCTCATATTGATCGAAATCAGGTTCTGCTCACCGCCATAGAGCGTTTCGGCAAGGGTCAGGGCCGTTTCGGTCTTGCCTACGCCGGAAGGCCCCACCAGCATGAACACGCCGATGGGCTTGGCCGGGTCGTCCAGCCGCGCGCGCGATACCTGGATACGGCGTGCAATCGCTTCCAGCGCATGGCGTTGGCCTACCACCCGCTGTTCCAGCGTATCGGCCAGCTGCAGCACGGCGGTCACTTCGTCGCGTACCATGCGGCCCACCGGTATGCCGGTCCAGTCGGCCACCACGGCGGCCACTGCCTGTTCATCGACCGATGGCAGCACCAGCGGCTGCTCCCCCTGCAAGGCATCCAGGCTGGCCTGAGCGGCCCGCAGGGCCTCAAGGCGGTCGCTCCGCTCGCTGGCATCACCATCGGGCTGCTGCCGCAAGGCCTGGCGCAGGCTCAATACCCGCTCGGCCAACTCGCGCTCGGATTCCCAGCGTTGCGCCAAGGCTACCTTCTCCGCCTCCAGCTCCACCAGTTCCGCCGCAATGGCTGCCAGGCGGCTTGACCGATCCAGCCCAATCGCCACTTCCCCCTGCAGTATCTGTTGCTCGCCAGCCAGAGCAGCAATATCGCGCCGGCAATCTTCCAGCGCAGCCGGCGTCGCATGCTGGCTCACCGCCACGCGAGCACAGGCGGTATCGAGCAGGCTGACCGACTTGTCCGGCAGTTGCCGGGCGGGGATATAACGATGCGACAGTCGGACCGAGGCCTCGATGGCTGCATCCAGAATCTGCACGCGGTGGTGCCGCTCCAGCTGACCGACGATGCCGCGCATCATCACCAGCGCCGCTGCCTCATCCGGCTCGGCGACCTGTACCACCTGGAAGCGCCGGGTCAGCGCCGGGTCCTTCTCGATATGCCGCTTGTACTCACTCCAGGTCGTCGCAGCGATGGTGCGCAACTCGCCACGGGCGAGCGCCGGCTTGAGCAGATTGGCCGCGTCGCCAGTACCGGCGGCGCCACCTGCGCCAATCAGGGTGTGTGCTTCGTCGATAAACAGGATGATGGGCTGCTCGGCGCCACGTACCTCTTCAATCACTTGCTTGAGCCGGTTTTCGAATTCGCCCTTCATGCTGGCGCCGGCCTGCATCATGCCGATATCGAGCGAAAGTATGCTTACCGTCCGCAAGGACGGTGGTACGTCGCCCTGGGCAATGCGCAGAGCCAGGCCCTCCACCACCGCGGTCTTACCGACACCGGCCTCGCCGGTCAGCAAGGGGTTGTTCTGGCGGCGGCGCATGAGGATGTCGATCATCTGCCGGATCTCGCCATCACGGCCGTTGACCGGGTCCAGCTCACCAGCGCGAGCCCGTGCGGTCAGATCCACGGCGTAACGCTTCAACGCTTCCTGCTTACCCAGCGCCGCCGGTGCCAGGGCGCCGCTGGCTTCGCCAGGCGCAGCATCGGTCGTACTGCCCGCAGTCTGCGAGTTGTGTTCGGGCGAGTTCGCGACGATACGCGGCAAGGCCTCGGCCAGCTGGCCGTCGATCACCTTGCGGAATTCGGCGCTCATGCCGAACAGCTTGTCCTTAAGCGTGGGGGTACGCAGTACCGCCAGCAACAGGCACGCACCTCTTACCCTTTGCTCGGCATATTTCAGGGTGGCGTATATCCAGGCCCGTTCGGTGGCAAGTTCCAGATCGGCGGACAGGTCCACCGCATCCGCATGGGTGGGGAGACGCTCCAGTGCCGCCACCAGGTCGGCAGCCAGGCGGCTGTCATCCAGGTGGAAATGCCGGGCGATATGATGCAGGTCGGTATCCTGCGCCAGCAGCAGCTGGTTGAACCAATGCACCAGACCCACTTCGGGGTGGCCGCGCAGCTTGGCGAGCACGGTGGCGCCTTCCAGCGCCTTGTACAAGATGGGATCGAGTTTGCCGAACAGGGCGGCGCGGCTGATTTCAGACATGGTCGTTCTGCACTATGGAAGTTGTCGTATGGGCTTGGCTGGTCCTGCGAGGAGGACACAGCCAGAAAATTTGATGGGAGAAAAATCCGCCAAGACGGGAAATGACAAACGAATGGCGATAAGATACGGGGAAGAAATCTTTCCCAAGGCTGGGTAGTTCCAGACCAAGACGATGAAACTGACGCTGCTGACCACCGACGGCCAAACCGCCGAACCGCTCTCCGCCTACTTCGACGAAGATGGCGGCACCCTGGGGCGCGCGCCCGCCAACACCCTGGTCCTTTCGGGCGATAGCAATATCTCCCAGGTCCATCTGGCGATTGAGGCCATCAACGGCAGCTGGATGCTCAAGGATCTGGGCGACCTGCTGCCGGTCTTTCACAATGGCAAACCCTTGGGCTACGGCACCCGTGCCGCACTCAAGGATGGTGACCGGCTGCGCATTGGCGGCTTCGAGCTTGGGGTAGCCCTCCACGCCACTCGTCCGGCCGAGATGGCCGTGCCAGGCAATACGGCGATCCCCGCCGCAACAGCGACCACCTCTACTGCGGCGGCGCAACTGATTGATCCATTCGACTTTGGCGACCTGACGCGACCGATCGCTGCACCCGCCCAACCCTTGCCGGCAGACAGCATCTTCGACAGCCCGCTGCAGGAACCGGTACGTGCCAGCTCGGCCGCCTTGAACGACGTCGGCGGCAGTCTGGGCAGCCTGCTCGGCCATGGCGGCAATGCGCCCTCGGTGACACCCGTAGGCCACCAGGGGGACAGTCTGGATCTGCTGTTTGGTCTGCAAGGTGGCCAAGGCGCCGACCCGCTGGCCCACAACAACCCGTTCGAATCCACCACCCCGGTGGGCGACGATCCGTTCGGCCTGAATGAACGACCCGTGGTCCAAGCCACTGCGCCCGATCACGTACCTGGCATCCACAGCAGCATGTCGCTCGCACCGACTCCGGCCAGCGCCACGCAAGCCAGCCCGGCGGTGGTCGCCACTGTCGACGTACCGACTCCGGCCCAGTCCAGCCTGGCTGAGCCAGAGCCGGTTGCCGCTCCGACGCCACCGTCCCCACCGCCAGCCAAACACGGTAGCGAATCGCTCGACGAATTGTTTGGCCTCGGCTGAGCTGCCACGGCCGCCAGCCCCCGGCCTCAGGCCGGAGGCGCGGCGGGCAACCCGATACACGGCGCATGGACGGTAAGCGCCGCTCATCCCAGCCGCCATCCTGATACCGACGTCTTGTCGGCATTGCGCCCCAGCCAGCTGTCCCGCCCCAGTTGCACGCTGCCGTCGAGCTTAGGTTGCGGCAGGGATTCGGGCTTGATCTTCAGTTGTAGCGTCCATTCGAACGCCAGCCCCAGATAGTTACGAATCCAGTCTCGCAGTCGCGGCAGTGATTCCCCTTCGGGCAGGAAGCGCCGGTAATCGGCGTAATTCATCGGTCCCAGTTCGATCGCGAAGCAATGTTGCCGGTCCGGCACGCGCGCGCCCAGTACCGTACCGCCACCGAGCTGTGCCCCCATATCGCGCGCACCCAATCGGGTCCGCTGGGACTCGGGCAATGGTAGCCACTGGAATGCAAATGGTTCGATCGCGACCGGCACACGGAAATAGTCTGCCAATATGCGCCGTAGCCCGCCGGCGTCACGGCTGCCGCGCGCCAAGAGGCCGGTAAAGTGCAGCTTGGCTTCATCCTGCACGGTATCGCGCGTGAGCAGGCTGGCCTGGCCGTAGCCACCCAGGGCACCGATATAGCTCGCGAAGTTATCCTCGGCCGGGCGGTCGTAGGTCACCGCCGGCTGCCCCTCTGCCCAGGCGCGGTAGAACAGCGCCAGCATACGGTGGTGGAAGACGTCGGCGAACTGCCCCCAGGTCGCGTCTCGGTGGTTGTGCAGTCGATCCCATACGTATTCCGTCATGGGTAAGGGCAAGGCGCCGTTCGGGCCGAACAGCCCCAGCACCCGCACATTCACCTTGGGTCGTTCGCCATCCGTTTCAATGCTATCGAGCTCACCCGGCGCAAAGCTCATGGCTGGCACCTGCCCCAGCCGTACCGGTTCATCCTGCGGGCGTGCCGCCCTGCCCAGCCGGGGCAGATCACCGTGCCGAGCCTCCATGCGCCGCAGCAGCGCAAACAGGCTGGTTCCCTGCGGCCTGGCCGCCACCTTGTGCCAGATCGTCATAGTGCGGACTTGTTACCCATCTGTGGCGCCCAACGCTTCAGCTCGCCCCGGGTGGCCGACAGCAGCACCATTTCGGTGAAGGTGTTCATGGTGGCGTGCCGCGAGAAGAAGCGCTCCAACACCATCCCCAGCAGGAAGGGGCTACCACCGGCAAACACCGTTTCATTCAACGTCAGCGCGATCTCCACGCCACGGCCGAACACCAGCGGCCCCGGCCCGGGCAGACGACGCGTGACAGGGCTGGCAGATACCCGCTCCACACATTCCACCTGGCTGCGATTGCTTACGTCACCACGCTCGGCGTAGAGCGCCAGCATGTCCCGCACTGCCCGCGCTGCAGCCTTCCCATCCAGGTCGGTGAGCGAGAGATAGTTGAGCGAAAGATGGCTGATCAGGCGCCAGGCGATACCGCCTTCGGTCACGGCCGGGATGGGCCGGCTCGGGCCACGCAGACAGACCACGGCATCGACCGGGGCCGAGTCCAGCAAGGTGAAGTCGCTGTCCCCGCCAACCGGCATCAACAAGGGTAGATCACGGTTGCAGACCAGCACGTCACCGCCAAGCTGGACGATACGCTCGGAGAACGGTGCCTGGTCGGCATCCACCAGACTCACAAACAGCTCGCTGCCCAGGTAGCCGGAACGGCGGCCGGTACGCAGCTGGGTGCTGGAGGCAAGCCTCGGTTCACGTCGGGTGGTGAAGTAGGCGCGGCTGGCCGGTCGGTGCTCGTCATAGCTGGCATAGAAGGGCAGGAAGCGCGTTTCCTCCTGCTGGTCCGGACCATACCCTTCCACCGCCTGCAGACGCAGTATCTCGAAGTCCATAGGCCGGCGGCGGTCCACCACCATGTGGTATTCGCTCTGCATGGCCTCGACGTGGATACGATCCAGGCGCTTGGGGAACATATTGATCACCGGGGTGCAGAACAGGGCAAAGCACTGTTCGTCCACCAGCGCGGCCAGGGCGTCGTCGCCCCGCCCGAACAGCACTGCAATCTCCAGGCTGTCACTCTTCATATTCCGTACTACGTCACGTAGGCCATCGATACGGAAGAACAGAAAGCGCTGCGGGAAGGCAAAGTATTCATGCAGCAGTCGGTAACCGTCGAACGAGCGGCTTTGGTAAGGCAGCAGCACTTCTTCGTCCTCAAATCCCATCGGCCGTATGGCGCTGGCCGGCAACACGACGCTGGCCGCCGGGTTGGCCGGATCGGAAATGACCACGCTGGTCGCCGCCCCCAGGATCAACTCCGCCAGGCGGCTGGCAATATCGTCCGCGCCGGCCAGGAAGAACGGCAGGTCGTTCATGGCCATCTTATCGAAGTGCAAGCCCCCCCGAGCCTTGAGCTTCAGCCGTAGCACCCCTTTAGGCAGAGCACCCTGTACCTTGCCGGAGAACGGCAAATCAGCCGCATGGGTCTGGTAACGGGCGGATTCCAGATCAATGGGCCAGAGCTTGAGCGCATGGGCCGTGGTGAACTCGCAGGCGGTCTGCTCGCCGGCCGGCAAGCGACCACGCAAACGGGCACCACGGGGAATTTCATAGCCATTGGTCAGACTGTTGGCGGCCGCTGAAGGCTGGAAGCGGGCAATCGCCATGGCGGGTACCGGCATGCCGTAGTGCGGGTAGACCATGTCCAGCAGATGACTGGTAAAGGTGGGAAAGACCGCCTCCTGCTTGAGCTGCACCCGGGCAGCCAAAAAGGCGAAGCCTTCCAGCAGGCGCTCTACGTAGGGGTCTTCCACCTCCACGCCGCCCATGCCCAGCCGACCGGCGATCTTGGGAAAAGCTTGCGCAAACTCGCCACCCATCTCGCGGACGTGGCGCAGTTCCTGGTTATACAGCTCGAGAAAACGGGCATCGATCATCTTTGCACGACCTTAATTATCTGCATCAAGCCGGAACTCACCGCACTCGACATCCAGCTGAGTCTTGAGCAGCAGATCAACGGGATAAGGGTAGGACCAGAGCTGGCCACGTATTTCGAAGCCGATCTGGTGATGGTGGGTCAGGTCGGATGAACGCACGAGACTCACCTTCAGGGTAGCCGGGTCGATACGGGGTTCGAAGCGCACGATGGCATCGTGGATCGCCCGCTCCATCTCGCGGCTGTCAAGCGAGGCCAGCGACTGTCCAGAGAGCGCTGGAAGGCCAAAGTTGAGTACCGAGTCCAGCACTTCCGGCAGGGCATCGAAGGCGCCATCCGCCGGCCGCACGGTATTGAGCAGCCAGATCAGGTCCCGCAACACTCCTTGTCGCAGCTGGTTGCGCCGGATGCTGCGCGACTCCGGCTCGGCCGAGACCTGATCCGGTGCGTCGTCGGTGAGCCTGTCCAGAAGGGAGGGATAGAGCCGCTCAGCGCTGGTGCCATTGTTGGGTTGCTTGAGCATGGCTTTCTCGCAAGATGTAGTGAGGGCGGAACGAGATGCAAAGCGCGTATCAGCGCTGACCTTCGATCACGGTGTCCGAAATAAAGCGGGCGTAGACATGCGAGGGCGGCAAGCCCTCGAAGCGCAACAGACGCAATGCTTCGAAATCCTTGCTGCCGGTCCACCACAGCGACTTGCCCTCCATCAGCCGGGCAAAGGTCTGCCGGCCCAGGCTGGAGAACAGGTCGCCGAGCGCCTGCCCACCCGTCAGGGTGCCATGGCTCGCCTGGCCACCATTGAGACGCCAGGTATCCGCCAACTGCAGCGCTGCGGCATCCAGCTGACCGTCTTCCGGCATGGCGCTGGGCATGGGCACGCGCATCAAGGCGTTGTCCAGCTGCTCAGGATTGAGATTGCGGGACAAGGCGGCCAGCGCAATGGTCTCGATCTGGTCAAACCAGCAGTGCCCCTCGGCGCGGGCCAGCCTGGCAGTCCAGGCAGGCGAGGCTATGGGGGCGCAAATGGTCAGTGGGTAATAGCGCCCGACGGCATCCACGCTGGGCATCATCACCCCGGCATAGGCACCGCTGCCTATCACGCCCGGCGCCAGCAAAAAACGCCAGACCCGTGCATTGAGGTAGCGATCCAGCCAAGCCTGGCCCAGCTTGTCGCGACTGGCCAGCATGGAGGTGCGCAGCCAGTCATCCCAGATACTGATGAAATCGCTCTCGAGCCGGCGCGAAGCAAAGTCGGAAAGCGAGGGCAGCTTGCCGTACCAACCGGCGATCGGAAGATCCTGGTTCATGCCCACCTCACAACTTTGCCGGACAGGCAAACTGCGACAGCTCAGCCAGTCGGAAAGGATTCTGCACGCTGGCCGACGTCACCTCGTACTGCACCTTCTTGCCGTTCACATCAAAGCTGACGATAAAGCGCTCGGGCTGCGCCGAAGGCGTGATCTGCGCGCGATCCAGGGCCCGGAACAGTGCCCAACTGCCTTCAAAGCTCAGGCCGCCAAGCTCCGCACCACCGGGGCCGGTGAACTGCAGTCGGACCTGATGGCCGCCGCGTGGGCCGGGCCAGTTCACCGTAACCGGTACCTGCGGACCATGGTTGTAGCGGATCAATTGCCCATCTACATCCAGAATGGCCTGGATCACGGTGGCATCGAGCTCCACCGGTTTGAAATCCAGGCGTAAGGTGGGTGTGCGGGCGCCGTTCTGGAAGAACACGTCACGGATGGTCGCGGCACGCTGGAACTGGATCAGCGCAGCCGAACCACCACCCATATTGCCCTCCCCTACCTGGCGGAAGACCCAGGGTCGACGGCTGGTATCCACGTACTGAGCGAGATTGCGCTGGAAGAAGTCGTCCAGCACGCCACCGCTGGCAAACAGGCGGCCGAAATCCTCCTGCCGGACTTCGGCAGTGGCACTGCGGCTGAAGGGGTAGCGCCCCACCACCGCACGGCTGCAGAACTCACCAACGGACGAGCCCAGGTTGGCGGAGAGGTTCTGCCGGGTCACGCCCAGCGCCTGCGTCACGCCGGTCGAGGACATCGAATCAAGCACGCCATGCAGCGGTTCCGGCATACGCGCAGCCTCTGCTTTCAGGCGTGTGGGCAGGTCACTCGGCGGCGCGGTCACGCCACCTTGAACAGCCGTTTCGGCAGCCGTCAGGAAGGTATAGAACTCGTTGAGCAAGCCCATGGAGGCATCGATGGGCGCCGGGCCGTTAGGCGTGGTCGGCTGCACCATGCGGCGCAGGCCCTCAAAGCGGTCATCGACAATGCGCTCGACGCGATAACCCTCGGCCTGTCCTGCCTGGCCATTCCCCTGGCCGATCAATTTGAGCAGGCCGTTCTTCTTCTCCTTGAAGGCGTCGGATGCCTTGTCGGTCGCACCCTTTTCCTTCTCGGCATACTGGGTAAGCGAAGTCTCGCGGACAATACCGCGCAACAACGCCAGCAGCGGCGAATCGGTGGCCGAGAGCACACGGGCGGCCTGCACGCTCTGCGACAGGCTGCCGAACTTGACCAGTTGCACGTCCTTGACGAACTGCTCCCAGGTGTTGGCGTACTCTTCCAGGTAGATACGCAGCACGGCGTCGTGCACCTTGCTCAGCTCAGCGGCCGGCAACGCCTTGCCTTCGGCATCGCCCTGCTGGTTACCCAGCACCCAACGCTCCTCGCTCACCATAACGCGGGCAACCGGCTCCACTTCCTTCATAAAGCCGTGGTAGTAGCCCCGCGCCGTAAACATGGCCGGCACCCCTTTACTCAGCGGCGCACCGCTGGTGCGGGTGAACACCAGCATGGCCGACGGACCAGCCACTTCGGAAATCTTGAACTCCGTTGCGTCGCCGCTGGAACCCATGCGCTTAAGCCGGCCGTAAACACGCTCCGGCAGGCTCTTGCGCAGGAGCAACTCGCGCGCTTCACCAATCAGCTTTTCATCCAGCGCCACCGGGCTGGTGGGGGTGCCGTGTGCCAGCAGTGCGTCCAGGTGGCCTTCCAGCTCCTTGCGTTGCTCGGCGGTCACCTCGCGTGCCAGGTTGGCTTCCCAGTCCACCATCACCCAGGCCTTGAAGGCCTCGGCGTCGAAATGCTTGTTATCGCGCAACATGACATAGGTCTTGAGCGCTTCGTACATCATGTCCGGATCGTTCTGGCTGGCGCGCAGCACGTTTTCCACGCGGTAGACCACGCGCGGCAACAGCGCATCCTGCAGCAGACGCTCGTAGGCGTTGGCGGCAGCAGCATCGAGCTTGTCGCCCTGATACAGGCCAAAGCGCAATGACAGCGGTACGGCATCGCGACGGCTGGTAGCCGTATCCGCCACGTCACGCACCGAGCGCAGCACCGGCACAATATCGGCCAACTTGCCGTCCTGGCCCACGACCAGGCCTTCCACCTCAGTACGTGCGGCCGGAAGCTGCTTTTCCACTTCGCCGATATAGGTCTGGTTACGCACATAGCTCGTACCCCAGGCCGCTAACGCGGCACAGGTGGCGAGCGCCAGCCCCGCATAGCCGCCACCAGTCAGCAAAGCACGACGACGACGCCAACGACGGTTGGTACCGGCGAGATGGGCCTCAGCAAAAATCAGGTCGGACAACAGTCGGGAGATGAAATACCCGCGCCCGGCCACACCATTGTTGGCTACCTGCGGGCGATCCAGCTGCGCCCGGCCGAACTGGCTGAACAGCGGGTCGAGCGGTAGGCCTTCCTGCGTACCACTGGTAAAGTACACACCGCGCAAGGTGGCCGTGGTCTGGTAAGGCGTGGGCGCAAAGACCAGCTTGAGGAATTCCAGCAAGGGCTCACGCAAAAGGCTGAAACGCTGCGGAAAGTGGCATAGCTGAACACGGCGCTGCGCATCACGCTCACGCTCCATACGTTCAACCAGACGACCTTGCAGGCGATCGCTGAGCTGATCGAACTCAGCGCCGGCATTGGGGAAGGTATTGCCATCCTGCCCGGCCAGCGGGAAGGTCATGCCCCAGACCTGAGCACGCTCTTCCGCGCTCATGTCTTCAAAGTACTCGTTGAAACCAGCCAGCAGATCGAGCTTGGTGATCATCAGGTAGATCGGGAATTCGATCTGCAGCCCTTCACGCAGTTCGTTGATACGGCTTCGCAATGCCGCAGCCTGCAGCTCCATCTCGAAGCCGGTGCTTTGCAACAGGTCAGCCGCGCTGATGGTAAGCATCACGCCATTGATGGGTTGGCGCGGGCGGTGCTTGACCAGCAGGCGCAGAAAGCTGCCCCACTCCTTGCTGTCCGCCAGCTTGTCACTGGCCTGGGTGCTGTAGCGGCCGGCGGTATCGAGCAATACGGCCTTGTCGGTAAACAACCAGCTGCAGTTACGGGTACCACCCACGCCACGCACACCTTCGCTTGGCAGATGGTCTGCCAGAGGAAAGCGCAGGCCGGAATTCAACAGTGCCGTCGTCTTGCCGGTCCCCGGCGCACCCACGATGATGTACCAGGGTAGCTGATAGAGGTGGGCCTCGTTATCGACCTTGCCCAGCCACTTGCGCCAGCCGGTCTGGCCGGTCTCCTTGCTGCGGGCCTGCCGCAGCACCTGCAAGGCTTCGCTGAAACGCTCTTGAAGAACGCGGTTCTCGGCACTGCTGCCGTCGCTCTCCTTCTTGGCCTGGGCCACCAGGCCGTTTTCCAGCGCACGGCTGGCGCGGCGCTGGCGCCACCAGACGATGCCGCGATAGATGACATACAGCAGTACCACGCTCAGGATCAAGCCCAGGCGCGCCCACACCGGCGCCATGGGGCGCCAGTCGGCGATGGCTACCAGCGGGCCGACGAACCAGACGACGCCAGCGAAGCAGAGAAAGCCCAGGGCGATGAGGGTCCAGCGGTTGAACAGGAAATTGAAAAGTCGTTTCATGGTTTCGCTTACGCCGGCTTATTTGCTGACAAACAACGTGATTTCGACGCGGCGGTTGCGAGCTCGGTCGGCGGGGGTGTCGTTACTGGCGACCGGTTCGCTGTCGGAGCGGCCATCCACCAGCAGGCGGTTGGCCGGCAGGGTCTGGGCGAGGAGGTCGCGGACGGCCTCGGCGCGGGCGCGGGAGAGGTGCCAGTTGGAGGGGTAGCGCATCGAGCGCAGTGGCTGGTTGTCGGTGTGGCCGCTGACCAGCACCTGGCCGTTGACGTTCTTGAGTTCAGTTCCGATGCGGGCCAGTACCGGCAGGTAGGTGGCGGTAACGTCGGCACTGCCTGATTCGAACAGGCCGTCGCCACGGATGGTGATGACAGAGCGGTTTTCCTGGTCGGCTACGGACACCAGGCCTTCGGCGATCTCCTTCTTCAAGAGGCCGGCCAGGCGTGGCGTGGCCGCCGGCTTGTCCAAGAGATTGGCGGGCACGCGGGCGCGCAGACTCTGAATACCGCCGAATACCGGGTCGGAATCGCGATTCAGGGCCAGGGACAGCAGCATGAATACCACTGTCAGCACCAAGGCGGCGATGGAGGCGGACACCCACAGCGGCATGGTGAAGCCCTTGGCCTTGACCACGGCCTGGTCGCCCTGCCAATGCGCCGCCAGCTCACGCTCGGCCGCCGGCCGTTGCCGGCGCAGCATCTCCACCAGGCGCCGACGTAGCAGGTCGAGCTGGGCCGCGCCGTCATCCAGTACGCGGTAACGACCTTCAAAGCCCATGCACAAGCAGATGTACATCAGCTCCAGCAGGTCACGGTTGGCAGCCGGGTTCTCTCCCAGCTTGGAGAGCAGCTGGTAGAACTTCTCGCCGCCCCAGGTCTCGTTGTGGAACATCACCAGCAGGCTGTGCTTGGCCCATACGCCCGAGCCGCCCCAGGGAGTGGAAGCAGCAACTTCGTCGAGCAAGGTGCACAGCACATACCGGCCAGCGATCACATGCTCGTGGCGTACACCGGCAGTACGCGCGGTCTCTTCGAAGGTACGCACCCGCTCCGCCAGGTACTCGCGCAATGCAGCCGGGTTGGGATGGTTGCTGCTTGCACGCAGCTGACCGGAGAGATAGAGCAGCGGGTTGGCCGCCGCCACCAGCGGATTGAGGCCGGTGGCGACTGGCTCGCCCCCTGGTTCGTCATCCAGGTCGCCCACAAACCCGGTCGATGCCGTGTCTGGCGCGGGCTGCGGGGTATAGCCACCGGGGGTGGGCTTCAGCAGATTGAAATCGGCTTCCATAGCTAGCTCTGTCCGTTCTTGGAACCTGTCCGGTTCGATGTCTTGCAAGTGATGCCCCGCGCAAAGGCGGCGGCAAAGCCCTGGCGTTCAGACAGGGCGGGGCTCAGCGGCGTATCGCCCACAAGGCGAGCTCAAGGCCGGGGAAATCGCCTGCCAGGTGCAGGGCGATACCGCCGGAGCGCTCAAGCTGCCCCCAGAGCTCGTGACCACGGTCCAGCTCGAAGTAATGGTGGCCGGCGTGGTAAGGCACCTGGCGCGGCGCGACCGGCAGGGACTGCAGGCCGATGCCGGGCAGCTGCAGATTCACAAGGTCGCGGATCTTGTCGATCGGACCGATCTTGATCTGGCTGGGCAGGCGCTGGCGCAGCGCCTCGGCTGGCATCTGGCCATGGGCGGCCAGCACGAAGCTGGCATCACGGAACAAGGACACATCCGGCGTGACCGCTACGCGGACGCCGTACTTGCGGTCCTGCAACTCAATCGCCACGGCGCTCTGATCGATCACCATCGACAGTGCACGGCGCAGCTCGGTCATCAGCGCGCCCACGCACAAGTCCATCTGGTCAGGATCGTAGTGCGGCACCTCGGGCGCCAGTCGATCCTCGTTGGCAAACAGCGCCAGATCGCCCACCATCTGCAGGCCGAGCTGGAAAAAGTGCCAGGGGTGCTGGCCAGGTGTTGCAACCTGCTGGGCCAGCAAAGGGGTGTAGCGGTTCAGGGTCTGCAAGAGCAGGTATTCGGCCACCTCGGCAACGCTGCCACGGCCGGGCTGGGCAATACGCGCCGCCAGGGCCGATGCGCGCTGACGTACCAGGCCCAGCAGCTCACGCGGGTAAGCTTCGAGCGTAGCGTGGGCGCGACCGGACAAGGCGGGCGGCAAAAATTGATCGTCGAGCAGCACTTCGCCACTCGGCGTGCACTCCTTGACCCGCGCAACCGCCACACCGGTAAAATTACCATTCAGGTCCCGAGCCATCATCAGGCGGGCATTCAAGCGCCCCAGCAGCATCTCGGCCGCGCGACCAGGAGCGGTGATATCGTCCACCTGCGCAGCCTGAGCCACGTAGCGCGCCATGCTGGCCGCAGCCGGGTCCAACTGGTGGCTGGCGTGCCCGTCGCTGCCCAGCGGCAGCGCCAGATAGACCGCCTCGTCGCGTGCATCAGCCGGCACATCCAAGGCCCCAGGCATGGCATCGTCCCCACCGCAGTCGAAGGGCGTACCGTCGCGGAAACGGCCAGCGGCACGCTCCAGCGCAACCTTGCCCATAGCGAGCGAGGCGGTATCGATACGCAGCTGGCGCACGCCCCAATACCAGCCATCCATGGTGCTTGCTGCCACCAGGCGGTCGATCTGCCGTTCCTGCTGCTGAAAGTGTTGGGGCTGCAAAAAGAGCCCCTCGCTCCAGATGACGCGATTCTGTCTCACTGTGGAATATCCCTGGAAATCGTTATGGGTGAGGCGTGATCAAGGCAGGCGCTTGATGCGCTTGGAAATGGCCTGCTGGGCCTTGTCCTTGACGTTCTGCTTGGCGTCTTCTTCAGCGTTCTGGATCACTTCATCACGCTTCTCGGCCAGCTTGGCCTGCAGTTTTTCCGACCAGTCCTGAAGCTCGCGTTCACTACCGGCGGCACGCACCGTCAGCTTGTTGTCCGTGAGCTCCACGCTCAGCGGCACCTTCTTGTCACCCTTGCTGATATCCAGCGTACCGCGCCACTGGGAATGCTCCAGGTCGCGGAAGGCTGCCACAAAGGCCAGGTAGCGTGTATCGGGGCCGATAGGCCGCTCGATGCGCTGCTTGCTGCCGGGGGTCAGCACGATCTCCTCGACCGTCACGTAGTCGCTGCCCAGCGCTTCGGTCGGCCGGTCGTACAGGGAGAAGAAGTCGCTGGTCTGGAAGGACGCAAGGGACTTGAGATGGAAGACCTTGAGGACCACGGGGGAGGCGCGACCAGTACTGTCCGGGTTGACCTTGGGGGCGGCATACAACAGCCCATCCATGGACTCTGGCTTGCTGCTGGCGCAGCCTGTTGCCAATAGCAAAAGACAAGCCGACACGACGTAGCCCAGGCAACGTGGTACGGAGATATTCATCGGTTTTTCCTCACTCTGGTTCCCACCTCGTCCGGGCGGTTCGCATGGGTAATACGGGGTACGGCAAAGACTAAAAAACAGTTCGAAAAATGCAGCACCATGGGCTACATTCGGACGCACATATATGACAAGAAGATTACCACCCGATGCGCGCCAAACCCGTCGAGCGAGAAAAATGACACAAACATAGGCAGCGGGTCAATCTAGTAAGTTTATTAGTGAATAACGATGATTTGATTGTGAGGATTGCCAATTGTGTGTTCGAAAAAATTCCAATAGCATCCGAACCCAAACAAAACTACAAACCTATAAAATTTGGGAGAGGAAAGCATGTCCCACCTGGATATTGACCAGCTTTTGACGCCGGTCGATACGACCCAACCATGTGGCCAGAACCTCGAATACAGCGCGGAGTTCCTCGCGCTCGAGAGCCTGACCCAAGGCACGCCTGAGCAGCAATTCGGCGATACCGTCATCGCCGCTGTCGCCCCCGACTGGACCAGTATCGCCGGCCAGAGCCTTGCCATGCTCGCGCACAGCAAGGACTTGCGGCTGGCCGTGCTGCTGACCCGCGCGACCACGCATACCCATGGCCTACCAGGCCTTGCCAGCGGCCTGGAGCTCCTGGCAGGTCTGCTCGCCCAATACTGGCCCGCCTTGCACCCGGAGCTGGAAGACGGCGATGCCACCATGCGCATCAACGCCCTCTCCGCCCTCACCAGCCCGGAAGCCCTGCTCGCCGACCTGCGACAGGCCCCCTACCTGGAAGTTCGTGGCCTGCCCTCCTGCCGTATCCGCGAGGCGGAGATCATCCTCTCCGGTCGCGCCAGTCAGGAAGGCCTGGAGCTGACCGAGGCTGACCTGCAACGACTGATCGGCGCCGCCAGCGAACAAACTACCGAGCTCTCAAGCCAGCTTGAACGCGCAAAGCGTGCAGGCCGTGCCATCAGCGAGCTGCTGGATGAGCAAACACCCTACCACGGGCTGGACTTCGCCGCGCTGCAACGCCTGCTTGCCCTGCTGCAGCACCCACTGGGTGGCAATGGCGGCAGTGAGTTGGCGACCGTGGCAGACACGCCGCAAGACGATGCCGCGCCACGCAGTACCAGCAGCGAAGCCGGTGCCTGGCCAACCAGCGTACGCAGCCGCCAGGAGGCAGCCCGCTTGATTGAGCTGGCCTGCCAATACTTCGAAACCCATGAACCAGGCCACCCTGCCCCCCTGTTGCTACGCCGCGGGCAGCGGCTGATGACCATGGATTTCCTCGAAATCATCCGCGAGCTGGCCCCCGACGGCATGGGCCAGATCGAGATGGTGACCGGTTTGAACCGCTAAAGCGCCCATTTAAGGGCCACGATGTAACTATTCACACACCCCACTTGCATTAAGGATTTCCCATGGCCAGTCGCGATAGCGGACAAAAGTTCATTGCTCGCAACCGAGCACCGCGTGTTCAGATCGAATACGACGTGGAGTTGTATGGCGCCGAGAAGAAGGTGCAGCTTCCCTTCGTCATGGGCGTCCTGTCCGATCTTTCCGGCAAGTCGGAAGTCGACCAGGGTGCGATCTCGGAACGCAAGTTCCTGGAGATCGACGTCGACAACTTCGACTCCCGCATGAAGTCGATTCGCCCCCGTGCCGTGTTCAACGTGCCCAACGCCCTGACCGGCGAAGGTAACCTGGCCATTGATGTCAGCTTCGAGAGCATGGACGACTTCTCGCCGGCCGCTATTGCCCGCCAGATCGAACCGCTGCGCAAGTTGCTGGAAGCCCGTCAGCAACTGGCCAACCTGCTGACCTATATGGACGGCAAGAACGGTGCGGAATCGCTCATTGGCAAGCTGCTGCAAGACCCGGCCCTGATGGCCGCGCTCTCGGCCAAGCCCAAGACCGAGGCAGACGACACTGCCGCCGTGACCGAATAAGCCAGTCCCCAAGGAAGCCAACATGACCACTGACTTGCAAGATTTCGGTTCGCAGACCCTGGCTACTGGCCATAGCGAACAGAGCGACTTCTACCAACTGCTGCAAAAGGAATTCCGTCCCAAGTCGGACGAAGCCCGCAATGCCGTTGAACAGGCTGTCCACACCCTGGCCCAGCAGGTGCTGGCCGGTACCAAGCTGATTGGTGACGATGCGTTCAAGTCCATTGAAGCCATCATTGGTGAACTGGACCGTAAACTGTCCGAGCAGTTGAACCTCATCATCCACCACGAAGACTTCCAGGCGCTGGAATCTTCCTGGCGCGGCCTGCAGTACCTGGTGAACAACACCGAGACCGACGAGATGCTGAAGATCAAGGTCTTCAACGTTTCCAAGCAGGACCTGCACCGTTCGCTGCGGCGCTTCAAGGGCACCAACTGGGACCAGAGCCCCTTCTTCAAGCGTGTGTACGAAGAAGAGTACGGCCAGTTCGGTGGTGAGCCTTTTGGCTGCATGGTGGGTGACTACTACTTCGACCACAGCCCGGTGGACGTGGAACTGCTGCGCGAGATTGCCCGCACCGCAGCTGCCTCCCACTGCCCGTTCATTACCGGCGCCGGTCCTTCGGTCATGCAGATGGAATCGTGGCAGGAACTGGCCAACCCGCGTGACCTGACCAAGATCTTCCAGACCCCGGAATATGCTGCCTGGCGCTCGCTGCGTGAATCGGAAGACGCCCGTTACGTTGGCTTGGCTATGCCGCGCTTCCTGGCCCGCCTGCCCTACGGCGTGAACAGCAACCCGGTCGATGAATTCGATTTTGAAGAAGACACCGCCGGTGCCGCGCATGAGCGCTTTGGCTGGGCCAACTCGGCTTACGCCATGGCCGTGAACATCAACCGCTCCTTCAAGGAATACGGCTGGTGTACCCGCATTCGTGGCGTGGAATCTGGCGGTGCGGTCGAGAACCTGCCCAGCCACACCTTCCCGACCGATGATGGCGGCGTGGACCTCAAGTGCCCGACCGAGATTGCGATCTCCGACCGCCGCGAGGCCGAGCTGGCCAAGAATGGCTTCATGCCGCTCTTGCACCGCAAGAACTCTGACCTGGCTGCCTTTATCGGCGCGCAATCGCTGCAGAAGCCGGCCGAGTACATGGACGCAGACGCCAGCGCCAATGCGCAACTGGCTGCCCGCCTGCCCTATTTGTTCGCCGTTTGCCGCTTTGCCCACTACCTCAAGTGCATCGTGCGCGACAAGATCGGCTCCTTCGCCAGCCGCGACGAAATGCAGCGCTGGCTGAACGAGTGGATCCTCCATTACGTCGATGGGGATCCGGCCAACTCGTCCGAATCGGTCAAGGCTGAGAAGCCGCTGGCCGCGGCCGAAGTACACCTGGAAGAAATTGAAGGCAACCCTGGCTACTACGCAGCCAAGTTCTTCCTGCGCCCGCACTACCAGCTCGAAGGCCTGACCGTATCGCTGCGTCTGGTCTCCAAGCTGCCTTCGGCCAAGGAAGGTGGCGGCTAAAGCCCCCCGGCGGCACGGCCAGTAAGGCGTGCCGCACCGCTGAGCCATCCGGCGCAGGGCACCCCCTGCCCGGACTGGCTATAGTCGCAACCCCAGCCCTTTGCCTTTTGAAGTGTCTTTTGCACCCTTCGATTATGACAATATCATTAAACTCTATTAAAGCTGGATATAACTTTATCTGGCGGACCACGTTAGCGGCCTTGTGCCTCTCGGCAATGGCATCCCCAGTTAACGAATTCAGCCAATTGCCTATCAACCCGGCGGGCGATTCGGGCCGCTATGTTGGCAGCGGCAAGCAGGTGGAGATCCAATTCACGCTCGCCCCGGACGCCAGCAGCACGGATATCTTCCCGGAACCGCCCCTGGTCATCACGCAGCGGCGTGATGGCAGCCAGTGCAGCATCGACGGCGGCATTTGGGTACGCAAGGCGGTCTATCTGGACGCCAGCGAGCAGCGGCTGCTGGTGCAGGAATACAGCGGCTCTAACGACGCGCTCCTGGTCTACCGCACCAGCGACTGCAAGCTGCTTAAGACCGTGGATGTCAGTAATCGCCGCTGGCAAGTGGCCGGTGAGAAGGTACTGATCGGGAAACGGTGTACCGGCGACGGTATTGCGAGCTGTAAATCCACCAAGCAAGTCTCCCTGGCTACAAGCCGCCAGGCCTTGCCCTCCAACGACCCAACAAAGAACAAGTGAACCATAGTCATGGCTGATCAATGCATCGTCGACGTTTGCCGTACCGCCTGGGACGGCTCCTTTACGGACCACGTACTCAATAAGAACAACTGCTCCGGCTTTGTCAAAGCGGTTGCTGCCGCCCTGAATATACCGATACCGAACGCCCAGGCGGATGGCATTGCCGACCACCTGAGCCGCAACTGGACCCAACTGAACAGCGGTGCAGAAGCCGCGCTGAAGGCGGGCCAGGGCTATCTCGTCATTGCCTGCCTCAAGGGCAGCGAGCACAACCCTGTTCGTGCCAACGGGCACGTTGCCATTGTCGTCACCGGTGGCCTTTACCGAGGTAAATACCCCCGCTGCTGGGGCGGCAGCCTTGGCAGCGCCCAAAGCAACGGTTCGCTCAGCACTGGCGAAGTCTGGAATAGCCGTGACCGCGACAATGTTCGCTACTACGCCTACAGCATTGCTGTTTGCAGCGCAGCTTAAGGGAAGGTAAGGGCATGGTGGTTGCCGGCCGTCTCCGCTCGCGCACCGCAGCCGGCTTGCTCGGCCTTGCTGGTATGGGCGTGGTGCAGGCCGCCGATTTTGTGCCGCAGTGCCCGGCCAGCATCTCTACCACGGTCAGCGCAAAGGGGGCAGAGGCCCCCTGGCAGGCCGTGGCAGACGCGGCGGCCCGCTCCACCCTGGCTGGCGTACGCGTGTATTCCGGCCCACCGGCTGAGATGGCCAACCTGGTACCGGATTCGGTGAAGCGGGTAAAGCGTCTGGAAACCGCCACCTGGCAACTACCCAAGGAATCAGGCCGCGCCTACTGGCTGGCTTGCAGTTACCACAACACCGCCTTGCTGTTGGCGCAGCCGGTGCCGGCAACGGCACGTAGCTGCACCTTGCAAAGCGGGACACTGCCCAGTGGGCAGGTACTGAAGGTGCTGGGTGTGAGCTGCCAGTAAGGCAGCACGCCCCGGCAGCACGATGCAGCACATCGCATGAATTTCACGCCCTCGCCATCGGAGCAAAGGTGGTGGGAGATAACTTGCGCCCAGGGCGCATTTCATTAGTAAGGAGAAAATGTAGATGGCAATTGATATGTTCCTGAAAATCGACGGTATCGATGGCGAGTCGGCTGACGACAAGCACGCCAACGAGATCGAGCTGCTCTCGTTCAACTGGGGCATGTCGCAAGCCTCCAGCATGCACGCAGGCTCCGGTGGCGGCCAAGGCAAGGTCAGCGTTGACGACCTGTCCTTTGTCCACTTCCTGGACAAGGCCAGCCCGATCCTGATCCAGGCCTGTATGTCCGGCAAGCACATCCCCAAGGCTGTGCTGACCGCTCGCAAGGCTGGTGAGAAGCCCCTCGACTACCTGAAGATCACCATGACCGACGTGCTGGTCACCACCATCGCTCCGAGCGGCAGCAACGGCGGCGGCGAAGGCGTGATGGAATCGGTTGGTCTAGCTTTCTCCAAGGTCAAGGTCGAGTACCAGCCGCAAGGTGCCGATGGCAGCGCCAAGGGTGGCGCCGTGGTGTCCGAGTGGGACATCAAGGCCAACAAGAAGGTGTAATCAACGGCCGTGGCACCGTCACACAATGTCGGCGCCACGGCGGTTGAAGACCTTTGCCTAACCGGCAGATGGCGGCTAACCCCGCCATCCCGCCGAACCTGCCGTAGCCAGTTACCGCGAATGGAAGCACCATGAACGCCCCCACGCAAATCGAAACACTGCTCAAGCAAGGCCTGCCGCGCGAGGCGTTGTCCGCCTTGCAAAACGAGATCCGCAACTCGCCTGCGGCCACCGCGCCTCGCATCGTGCTGTTTCAACTGCTGGCGCTCCTGGAAGACTGGCCTCGCGCCCAAACCCAACTGGATACCCTGGACAAACTGTCTCAGGAGCACTCGACCTTTTCGCAGGTCTATCGGCGCGTTGTCGCCGAAGAACAAAGCCGTATCGCGGTACTGGCGGGCCAGCAGGCCCCCATCGTGATCGGCACCCCCAGCCCCTGGATCGCCAAGCTGATTGAAGCCTTGCGCCTCACCGGTGAACAGCAGCACGCTGCCGCAGAAGCCCTGCGCGAACAGGCGCTGGAAGAAGCGCCTGCTATCAGCGGCCAGATCGACAACCTGCCCTTTGCCTGGCTGTCGGACGCCGACAGCCGTCTGGGCCCGGTGCTGGAAGTGATCCTCAACGGCCAGTACCGCTGGGTTCCGCTCGATACCCTGGCCGGCATTGAGATCAGCGCCCCCAACAGCCTGGCCGATACCGTCTGGGCCCGCGCAACCCTGCATATGCATGACGGCCAGCAAACGCCAGTCTTGATCCCGGTGCGCTACCCTGGCTCCGCCAGTGCCGATGCCCAGCTGACCATGGCCCGCGCCACCGAGTGGCAGCAGGTGCACGAGCAAACCTGGCTAGGCCTGGGCCAGCGCGAATTCGCCAGCGACCAGGGCGAGCATGCGCTTCTGAATATCCGCACCATCCGCTTTGACAAGGTAGCCGCTTGATATGGCAGGCCAGCGCGACCCCATGCCGCTGGGCATGGAAATCAAACCGGTACCGCAGAACCTCGGTGGCGTGCAGCAGCGCATCAAGCCTGCACCGGCCGGGCCCATAGGCATGAAGGCCGCCAAGCCCGCCGCCAAGGCAGCGGCGCCCACCCGCCTGGACGACGCCGCCCGCTTGAACGAGATCCGCCAGTTGGTCAAAGCCAACAACCGCTCCACCCTGCCGGACAATATGGTGGTGTGCCAGATTTACAAGGAATCCGGCTTCGACAAGAACGCCGGCGTGGGCAAGCATGGCGCACTGGGCCTGATGCAGGTGCAGCGCAATGCCATCAAACAGGTCTACAAATATCGGCTGCAAAAAGAGCTAGGCCATATGCCCAGCGACAGCATGACTAAGACTGCCTTTGCCGAGGGCGACAAGATGTACGAATCGGGCCAGCTGACCGACGAAGCCACCAATATCCAGCTGGGTACCGAATACATGCAGTACTGGCTGGATAAATCACCCAACCAGCGCGCTGCCTACGTCAGCTACCGCGGTGACGGTGGCAAGGAAGACTATTACGAGCGCATCAAGGCCTGCGCCGACAAACTGGACCGGAGCCCAGACAATGTACAAATCCTCTATTCGCTCCATGGCCACTAAGACCGCTTACGCCCTGCTCTTGCTGCCGTTGCTGGCCAGCTTGGCCCACGCGGCCCCCAAGGCGGGCGTGCCTTGCTCCCTGGGCAAGCTGCATGTAGCGCAACTGCTGACCGATGACGACACGGTTGATGCCAACCAGCGCTACCAGCTGGTGCTCGATGGCAAGGTCAGCCCGGCCTTTGCCGAGCAATCCTTCGCCGACGACACCCTGACCGAGGTAAAGACCGCACAGTGCCAGTACCGCAGCCAGGTCTTTGCGGTGGACTTCGGCTCGCCCTACTACAAGGGCTTTGCCATCCGCTACAACGCACGCGCCAAGGCCATGGAACGGATCGACTTCGCCGAGAAGGCCCTGCCGGCCTACCTCGTCAACGCGGCCGACAACTTTACGGTTGTCATGCCCAACGAGGAAGCCGGGGTCACCAGTAAGTACATTGCCTACAGCTACAACGGCCAGGCGCCGGCGCAGAGCGAGAAGCAGTACCTCGACGCGCTACCCCCGCATGCCAAGGCACTACGCTAGCTCGCCATGAAGCAGACCACACGCTCCGCGCGCGCCCTGCGCCACAGCCTGCTTGCCCTCACCCTGGCCCAGCCCGTGCTCGCCACCGGCCTGACCCTGGGTATGGACTTTGGCGTGGCACGGCGCAGCGTGATCAAGCAGGGCTGGCGGCCAACGCCCATGCATGCCGGGGATGGTTACGTCTATTCCGCCCAGGAGCGCGCCATCTTGCACCGTGGCATGCGCGAGCTGGATAGCTGCGCCATGGACCGCCCTTACTGCGTGTTCTACTACCAACGCCATGGCGAATGCCTGGCGCTGACCACCAACGGCGAACAGCCCAGCTCACTGGTACTGGCGAGTTGGCGCAATGAATGCCCTGACGAAGCCCCCTTGCCGGGTGCCAGGCAGGCCAGCGAAACAGCAAGACGAGCCAGCGCCCGTGGTTAGCCAGAACAGCGCATTTGGCCTGGGCCCCATGCCCACCCAAGTGCGTTTTTCTGGCTACCTACCGGTACACGACACGCCAGGTTGGCGTGCCGATCAACACCAAGAACAAGCAGGGGTTTACCCATGTTCGACCAACGCAATGTCCGCCTCACCACCCCACTCGGTCCCGAGGCTTTGGCGTTTCGGCGCCTTGATGGTTACGAAACACTTGGCCATGTAGGCCAGTACACCCTGGTTGCCCTCTCGCGCCGGGCTGACCTGCCGCTGGACAAACTGGTGGGCCAGGCCATCACCATCACGGCCGATGTCTCGATGATGGCCAAGCGCCATCTCAACCTCTATGTCTGCGAGATGTCGCTCAAGGGCAAGGAGGGTGAGTACTACGTCTACGAGGCGATCTTGCGCCCCTGGCTGTGGTTCCTGACCCGTACCGTCGACAGCCGCATCTTCCAGTCGCAAAGCACGCCGGACATCATCAAGGCCGTCTTTGCCGACCACCCCATCGCGAGCTTCGAATCCCGCCTGACCCGCGCCTACCCGCCGCGCGAATACTGCGTGCAGTACCGGGAATCGGACTACAACTTCATTGCCCGGCTGTGCGAGCAGGAAGGTATCTACTTCTGGTTCCAGCACAAGGACGGCCAGCACACCCTGGTTCTGGGCGACGCCCTCTCTGCCCATGCCCCTGTCCCAGGCTACGAACGCATCCCCTTTGAACAGGGTGGTGGCGATGGCGGCATGACGTCTGACCGGGAGCACCTGGAACACTGGAACTTCACCAAGACGGTGCAGCCGGTGGACTACGTGCTGACCGACTACGACTTCCAAAAGCCCAAGGCCGACCTCTCCGTGCGCTCCCGCGTGGCACGGGAGCACGGCGAGGCCCGCCACGAGGTGTTTGACTACCCTGGTGAATACGTGGACCCGGCCGTGGGCGAGCACTATGTGCGCGTGCACCTGGACGCCATGCAGGCCAAGCAGGAAACGGTACGTGGCGAAGGTAATGTGCGCGGCCTGCCGGTGGGCAGCCTGTTCACCTTGTTCGACCACCCGCGCGGCGACCAGAACCGTGAGTACATGGTCACCCTGGCCCACCTCACCTGGTCGGAAGCCTCCTACCAATCTGGCAGCGGTGAGTTCATCTCGCTCTGCCAGTTGGAAGCTCTGCCCAGCGCCCTGCCCTTCCGCCCTTCCCGCGTTACCCCGCGCCCCTTTGTTCAGGGCCCGCAAACCGCGGTGGTGGTCGGCCCCAAGGGCGAGGAAATCTATTGCGATGACTACGGCCGGGTGAAGGTGCAGTTCCACTGGGACCGCCGCGGCGAACGTGACCAGCTCAGCTCCTGCTGGGTGCGCTCTTCCCAACCCTGGGCCGGCCAGAACTTCGGCGCCATGGCGGTGCCGCGTATTGGCCAGGAAGTGGTCGTCTCCTTCCTCGAGGGGGACCCGGACCAGCCGCTGATTACCGGCCGCGTTTACAACGCGAGCCAGATGCCGCCGTGGGAGCTGCCGGCCAACAAGACTCAGAGCGGCATGCTGAGCCGGTCTACCCCGGAAGGCCAGTACGACCACGCCAACGCCCTGCGCTTTGAAGACAAGAAGGGCGAGGAGGAGCTCTGGCTGCACGCCGAGAAGAACCAGCGCATCGAAGTCGAAAACGACGAAAGCCACTGGGTAGGCCACGACCGCAGCAAGACCGTGGACAACGACGAGACCGTGCACATCAAGCACAACCGCACGGAAACGGTGGACAACGACGAAACCATCACCATCCACAACAACCGCACCGAGCGGGTGGACCACGACGAGAAGATCAGTATTGGCGACAACCGTACTGAGGATGTGGGTAAGAACGAAACCATCGACATTGGCGACAACCGCAAGGTCACCGTCGGCAATAACGAGAACATCAATATCGGTAACAACAAGACCGATGACATCAGCAGCAACTGGTCCATCTCTGTTGGCAGCGCCAAGACCGAGACGGTCACCCTGGCCTCTGTCGAGAGCGTGGGCCTGGCCAAGATGACCAATGTGGGGGCCGCCTACAGCCTGAACGTGGGTGCTTTCATGAACACTGTCGTTGCAGCTTGGCAAAAGGAGCAGGTTGGTGAGAGCAAGACGATCAACGTAGGGAAATCCTATGTGCTGGAGGCGGGAGACTCGATCACGCTCAAGACCGGCAAGAGCACCCTGGTCATGAAAAGCGATGGCAGCGTCACCATTAATGGCCACGACATCAGTATTGGTGCCAGCGGTGAACAGGCGCTCAAGGCCGATGGCAATATCACGCTCAAGGCGAAGAAGATATTGGAGAACTGATTGTGCAGAACTCCAGCACTACGACAGATAACCACGACTTACGAGCCGAGCATGAGCCGGTACTCGATTCGCTCTTGACCCGCCCGTTAACCAATACCCCCCCAAGTAAAGTGGAGGGTATCGTGGTGGGCACCTTAACCAGTTGTACTGATGATGGCCAGGCCGTGGTCGACATCGCCGACTTTGGATTGCTGCAACTGTCGGCGCGTAGCGTAATTAGCTTGGAAGCCAGCCGCGTAGGTGCGGCAGTCGCACTCGGCTTTGAGCAAGGGGATCCACTACGGCCCATCATTCTGGGCTTCATGCAATCGTCCCCTGCTTCGGTAACGGTGCAGCAAGATGGCGCTCCGGAAAGAAAACTTGTGCTGGAAGCGACGCGAGAATTGGAACTGCGCTGCGGCGAGACATCGCTCACCCTTACGTCCGATGGCCGTATTCAATTGCGCGGTCGTTACATCACTAGCCACGCTTCTGCCACCCAGCGGATTCTGGGTGGCTCGGTGCAGATCAACTAGGGACCCGTATGGAAATTGTTGTTGGTTCCAAGCACCTTGCGACACAGGTATTCACAGCATTGGACAACGCTGGGCGAGAGCATTTGGTCATCGTCGCAAAAGCGACGTGGCAGATTCCTGCCGCCGGGCAGCGCCCCCGCCCATTGGAGCCGGTGGCGATTGCGGCAAGCGATATCTACCTCGGTGAACCTGGCGACTCCCCCATGCTGTATGGGGCAGACACGGTCCGATTCAAGCCCAGCTGTGATGTGCTGTTCAACGCAAACGCCTATGCGCCGGCAGGCTCGCCACAGCGGGTTTGGATGGTGGGCTTTCGGATCGGCAACCTGCAAAAAACGTTACGCGTATACGGGCCACGACATTGGATAAAGCGCCTGGGGGCTCATGAGTTGAGTGAGGCTGTGGCAGCCGAATCGGTACCATTGCACCACGGCATGGCCTTTGGGGGCAGCAGGCTCTGGGAAAGAACACACAACGGCAAGTCAGAGCACCTCACAGAAGCACTATTGAGCAACCCCTGCGGCAAAGGCTGGGCAGGGCCCAACACGCTTGAGCAAATAGATGGCATGCCAGCACCGCAGCTCGAGTCCCCCAATGACGCGATCAGCAAACCAAACGGCAAACACCAGCCGCATGCGCTATCGGCCGTTGGCCGGCATTGGCTGCCCAGGAGCCAATACGCAGGCACCTACGACGAAAACTGGCAGCGAGAGGTTTTCCCATTTTTGCCGGAAGACTTCGACGACCGATTCAACCAATGTGCGCCCGTCGATCAACAGATAGCCTACCCGACGGGTGGGGAAGAAGTCGTTCTGCTCAACTTGAGTAAGACCAGCCCAGATATTCGGTTCCGGTTGCCCAATCTGGGTCAGCCGGTAGTACGAGTATTACGGGACGACTACCAAGTTGAGATGCCTGCCTGCGTGGTGGATACACTCTACTTCGAACCGGACCTTGGCCAATTTTCGGCAGTCTGGCGCACGAGCACCCCCGTCAAGCGGCGTATACAGGAGTTCAAAACCATCGCCATTGGAACGGTCAATACCGAATGGTGGCGCGCCCAGCAACTTGGTCTGAATGGTGGTTGTGTTGGCTGCGGCAGACCCTCCGAAGCAGCTTATGACGACGAAGAGGAGGATGCCTAATGCAAAAACGCCAACTGACCGTTGAGGCCGCAGGGGTTTGCTGCTCCGTCGGTTATAACCTCGCCGCCGCCACATGTGCATTGCGTGCGGGCATGGATCACTTCCAAGAAAGCGAATTCGTAACGCAGGAGGGGGCTCCGGTTAGAGTCGCCCGTCTACCCGACCACGAACATTGGGGGGCGAAACGTATTGCAAACTGGATAAAGCTGGCTGTTGACGACTGCCTGGGCCAGATGCCTGATCTAGATACACAAACCATACCCATGATTGTGATTTGCCCAACGCAGGACCGGCCACTGGTAAGCGACGACTGGTACCAGGACACCTATCGCTTTGCCGAAGCGGCAATAGGTAGACGTTTCGAAGCGCGCTCAGCCATCTTGCCGGGTGGCAGAGCTGGCTTTGCGCAAGCCTTGCAATTGGCCGCAAACTGGCTGCAGGAGGCTGCGGTAGAGCGTGTATTGATTGTTGGTGCTGACTGCTACCTCGACAGCGCCAGCATTAGCCACTACCTGGATGAAGGCAGACTGCTCGTTCCAGGCAATCGGGACGGTTTTTTGCCAGGGGAAGCAGCGGCCGCAGTCCTGCTTACCAAGCAAGCCTTGCCCGGTCGTCTTCGCGTCGAAGGCGTAGGTACTGCGACTGAAGCTGGCCGCCCTGACGGCAGCGCGCCAAGCCGTGCTATTGGTTTGAGCCAAGCCATTCGAGGTGCGTGTGAACAGGCGGGTATGCAGCCCAACGCGCTTCAATTCCGAATGAGCGACCAGAACGGGGAAGCTTTCTTTGCTCGCGAAGCAGCCAACGCTTTTACCCGCGTCCTCTGGAGGAGCGAGGGGCAACCTACGGTTCTTACCACAGCCGATTGCGTAGGTGAGATTGGTGCCGCTACCGGCCCATTGATGCTTGCCTATCTAAGCACGGTAATGCAACGCAGCGACGGCCCGGGCACGCTCGGGTTAATACACCTTGCGAACGACGATGGGCTACGCGGCGCCATTGCAGTGCGCTGCCAATAGATACTAGCGAGAACGTCCATGGAAACATATGTCTACGCGAATGATGATGAAATCTGCTCCAAGGCGGCCGACGGAAAGTCTGTTGGCGGCCCGGACCCTTGCTGGAGCCCCCCTGCACCCGCCGCGGGCCCAGTTGTGGTGCCTTACGTGAATACCGCCTTTGCCAAAGACCTAGCAAATGGCTCCGGAACCGTCTTTATCTGCGGAACACCGCTGGCTCTGCGCGATCGCTCGTTTCTTGCCAACAGTACTGGTAATGAACCCGCCACCCAGGCCTTTCAAAAAGGTGTGTCCAGCGGCGTTATCAAAGGGAAAGCCTACTTCATAGACTGGTCGCCGGATGTAAAAGTGGAAGGCCTGAATGTGTGCCGACACACCGATCCTATGACTCATAACCACGGCTAAGAATAATGGCAGCCAACACCCCCACCACCTATTATGTAGATGGCACTGCCGCTACCAGTCCTTGTCATCAGGATTACGCAAAGATCAAAGAGAAATGCGGAAGAGAAGAGCCAGCCAACCCCAAGCAAAAGAAGTTTCGCCCATCTATACGCCAATTGCTGGGTAAGAAATACAAGGACAAAGGTTACGGCACTACTTTGTCAAAAGGGGGTACGGATAATGGCTCCTGGATGGCAGACCATTGCGAATTTCTATGGATAAAACCGGGGCCAGAGTCTCATCAGAAGTTCATTGAGAAGCTCAATGAAATGAAGGGTGACCTAGCAGAAGCCGTTGACGGAAAATTGAAGCAACTTGTCAATGAGGCCAAGGAGCGCATTAAGGAAAAAGCGATAGCGGAAGCCAAGGAAAAGGCTGTCAAAGCTGCTGCAAAGGCAGGAGGGCGTTGGGTCATAGGTGCAGCGGGGGTAGCCGCTGGTGGCGTCGGGGGCATTGTCACAGAAGGTATTGCGACAGTCTGGAACCTGTGTGATATGGCGGCCACGGGTTACCAAGTCGCCACCAGTGGCTACGATGCTTACAAAGACCTTTCTAAACTGGGCGATGTGCTTGATGAATACAAGGACATCGGCAAGGAGTTGGAACGGTTGGGGCAGCAAGCAAAAGATGACCCACAAAAGGCTGTTGCCGATTTTATGGGGGCTGCCGCCCGTATTAACCCATGCACCCGTGCAAAACGGTGTGCCTTGGTACCTTATAAAGATGTAGAGAAATTAGGCGGACAAGGGTGTTGCCCCGGGCAGACCGGGCATCATGTCATGCCTGGAGAGATGATGGGATGGAGTGAGAACCAAGACAAATACGTGGTCTCCCCTCCCCCTTGCCCAGGCTATGAACATAAGGAAGCGCCCACGATATGTGTAGAAGGTGGTACTAATACGCACGGTACACATGGCCAGGTCCATGATGTGCTTGAAAAAACAATGGATCTATATACAAAACGGAAGCAGACAGATTCGATATCTTATGCATCCGCAAGAGAAATGGCGATTACCAGCGTACAGACCACATTCCCGGAATCAGGGTGTGACAGAAAATGTCTTAGGGCACAGCTAGACAGCTACTACGACAAATTATGCAAGGGTAACGTAAAGGCAGCTAGCGGTTCGAATTCGGGTGGTAAAAACACTCAAGCACCAAGGAGATAACATGTACCCGGTAGATATTCTAACATCCACATCCTATAAAGAATATTTCTTAGGGTATGAATTAGTTGATTGCACAGTGCGCGACAAGAACATTGTCAATTTTGTTCTAAAACAATCATATAACACCGAAAAATCTGCGCCTGCCGATTATGAGCGCGAAACCAGGGTGATCATACTATTCTTAGATGATCCAGATAATCCATTTGGTTACCAGGAATTATCTGGCTGGTCTCGGATGATAGCTGGCTCAAGTAGTCATCCTAAAAATCAATTCATTGGTGTAGACAGCAAGGGTGAGGTTTATGTGCTGGGGTCTGGTGAAGATGAGCTTGAGTCAAAAATACCCGGCGGCGGTGGAAAGGGTCCCTCTCGTGGCGCCGTTACTCGTCTAAAGCAAGTCGACGGCTGGCTATATGGCTGTGACAACGATCGCAGTCTATTCAAGCGTGAAGCGAAGAATCAGTGGGTCAACGTCGGCGGATATCCAAAGGCATCAACCGACAAAGAGGCGCTTGAGGGCAAAAATGGCTTTGAGGACTTCGATATGTTCTCAGAGACCGATATCTACGCCGCTGGCGGCAAAGGCGACGTATGGCACTACGCTGGTACGAGCTGGAAGCAGATTGCCTTCCCCTCGAATATGTATTTGCACACTGTCTGCTGTGGCCAAGATGGTTACGTCTATATCGGTGCGCAAAGTGGCCATGTGTTTCGTGGCCGGGACGGCAAATGGGAGCACATTCATAAGGATGAGCTTTCCCTGCCCTTCAAGGACATGGTCTGGTTTGGTGACCGGGTCTACGCCACCAGCGACTACGGCCTGTGGGAGATCAAGGACGGAAAGGTGGCAGGCAGTGATGCGCCAATCGAGATCACCAACTGTGCGGGCAACCTTGCGATCGCAGACGGCGTGATGTTGCTGGCTGGCCACTATGGCGCTGCGCTGCACGACGGCAAACAGTGGACCCGGTTGTTCAGCCTGGCCGACCTCTCCGTTCAGAAGTAAGTTGCTTTATTCGCCTTTGAGATGGCAGCTGGTCTGGCAGTAGCCCAAACGTGCAATGCATACTTTGGTCTCCAGCCAGCCGCGCCTACTAGACAGCTTTACCATCCATGCACATTACCCCACTCGTCAATCGCCATGCCCAGGATGCCGCCTTCTACTGGGCGCAATATGGTGCTGCTCGCCATTCACCCTTGATTGGCCCAGATCGCTTGGCTCACTTCAACCGCCTCCTGGATGCCCATCTCGATGGATTGCTGGTGGCGGGCGAAGTAGGTTGGGATGCGGCCTTCCAGCAGTTGGAACGGTGGCAAGGGCCAGGGGAGGCTTTTGTTTGCGCGTGGCTGGCTCTCCGCGATATGGATAGCGCCAAGATCCGACTTATATGGCCAGTGATAGCGGCCCAGCCACAACGCGTACTGCGTGGCGTGATCGCCGCCTTGGTACGTATTGACGCTCAGTCTGCTGCATTGTGCATACAGCGCTGGATGCAAATTGATGGCTTTGCCCCTTTACAGGTAGCAGCGCTACGTGCAGCTTTTCTGCGCGACGGTGACAAAGTGGATGATCTTGAAGATTTTTGTCGCAAAGGTCTCCAATCGCCCGATCCATATGTACAGGCAGCTGCCTGTCGCTTGGCGAGCCGTGTTGAAGCGGGTGATATCAGGCAGGCACTGCAGGAGAGACGGAAGCATCCCGACACCAATATCAGTGCAGAGGCCGCTATCAGCTTGCTGAAAACAGACGACCAGAGCGCCTGGTCTTTTCTCGCAGACGCCATCACGGCCGAGGCTGCTGAGTTGAATGGTTTGTCAGGTTGGGAGCGCGATCAAGCGATCCACAAACTGACGCGCTGGGTGCAGCATGCCGGCATCCATGCCGCGGAAAATGAACAGGCCATGCCATTGCTTCGGGATGTACTGCCAGCCCGTGCTGCGATTAATTTGGCTATGTATCACGGCCATATCGATTCTCTCGCATGGTTGAAGCGCTGTATTGCAGAAGGCAAGGCTCCCCGTTATGCCGGTTGGGCGTGGGAAAGCATCACGGGCCTTGATCTTGAAGCAAATCAATTCTGCGCGCCGCAGGTGTACACGGAAGCAGATGTTCTAACAGTACTTGATGACGACGATGATGCTGGCCTGCGCCTACCTATCGCAGCCCGCCTACCTGATGCATCTACGCTGAACCTCCCCCAGGGGCCGCTGCTTTTCGGACTGAACTGCAATGCGGGGCGGCTTCTTGAAATCCGTAACAAAGCGCCCGGTGCACTCGCCCGTTTGGCAGAACTGCGTTTAGAGGCAATGAAATGAGCTTGGCCTCCCAACAAGAAGCAACTTCAAGCAAGCGAGTGCTGGATCCCTGGTCAGATGCCGCACTCATAGCCAAACAACTGTCGCAGCCCAATAGCCAGTTCATCGCTATACTGGGTGCTGAATCCTGGTGTAGCAAGTGTAGAGATTGGCGCCCGGTATTTGATGCAGCAGTCCAAAACGCCGCGCCCAACCAGACTTGGCTCTGGTTTGATCTTGAAGATCATGCCGAATTTATCGGCTCGCATATACCAGAAGACCTACCCATGCTGCTGATCTACCAGCAAGATAGGCTTGTCGTGCATGCGCCCTTCCCTGCAGTGGCCAGTACGTTCCCTGAGGCAGTCGAGGAGGCAAGGCAAAAGGCGTCCAAACCAGATATCGGATTGCGTGAAAGACTGCTAAAGGTTGATTGGGCAGAATAGGCCTCTCGGATTAGAATCTTCAAGACAATTAGATCCCAGGCCATGTCGCAAATACCTAGAGTTAGGTTTAAATACTGTTTGGTTAGCTACACTTGGGCTCCAAGTCTCCAAGAACCCTCTGACCTGCCCCCATCTTTAGTACGAACCACTTTTAGAGTCCGTTGTTAAATCCCGCTCCCGTTTGCAAGCCTCTGCGAACTGTGTCGGGGTCAGGTAACCCAGCGAACTATGTGGTCGCTCGGTGTTGTATTCGACGCGCC
>NZ_DATCSC010000025.1:0-5018 GCF_036568685.1 Chitinimonas sp. | reverse complement strand
ACGCCCAGCGCCCAGCGCATCGTTGTAGGTGGTCGGTGCAGCGAAAGCCGGCGCAATACAGGCTGCCAGCAGGGCGGCGGAGGCAAGTAGCTTTTTCATATTTGTAGGTCCCTGGTTGTTGATCTTGCGGTACGACACGCCGACAACAAAGCAAAGCCAATGCCAGATTTTATTTTTTTAATAAAAACATGAGCTTAGTCGCAAATCTCCCTTCCCTTCACCCAGGCGACTGTAAATAAATCCGACAAACGGTTGGTCCGTACCCACGATTTGTCACCACTGCGATTGTTGGGCTGGATTGAACACGCTGATCAAGCCAGACCGATTTATCAACAGTCTGACCAAGCTGACAATGACGGACCTGGCAGCGCCTTGCGCCACGAAAAATATTCTTATCGCGCACGCTTGATAAGCGCACAAAGCGATAGCATATATCCCTGCACTGATCTGTTATCGCAAACAACCGTGCCGAAAGGTTGGCAACCCAGCCACCCGGCTACCGAGGAGCACACCATGCGAGCCCTACCTCTTGCCCTTGCACTGCTGGCCACGGGTCTAGGTGCAAGTACCACCGTCCTGGCCATGCAAGCGGCCCATGGCACCATGCCGGCCGATAGCAGCGTGCATTGCGCACAGTTCGGCCCATTGCTGGTCGCCAACCCATAAGTACTGGTTTGACACCGTGCGCGACCAGCCCTGAGACATCGCCTCTGAGTCTGGCGCGTCCGCCGCTGATGGGTCCCGCGTTAAATGCAACGCGGGGCCAAAGCTTGCGTCCCACTTCCAATTGCCTGAAGTGGCGACTCGCGTGGTGCGTATGCTCTAAACAAGGACTTAGCGTGGGCCTCTGCCCACAGCTTCTGTGCATAACTGTGTGGATTGCTGTGTATGGCGACGCTTAGTCCCGGATTTGTCAGGAACTCGCTTAGCCTGCTCAAAAAGCAGGCAGGGCCGGTGGGCTTTCCTCAGCTTGACAACTTGTCTTGCAGCGCCCCCCTAGAGCCTAGCCAGCACCAGCTCCGCCACCTGTCGCTTTGCCGGCAGCAGCGTATGCATGAGTGGCAAGGGGATGATTTCGGTCAGCCAGTCGGCGCTGGCCTCACGCAGGGATACGATGCCGTCGTTGGCTTCGCCCGGGAAAGTACTAAGCCGCCCTTGCGGCCCGCCTACGCCAACAATGGCCGTACAAGGCACCGGGCTGACCGGTACTGCCGCCATGCGCGCCGGGCTGGCCAAGAGCTGGCCGCAATCGCCGGTTGCCAGGCGGAACAACCAACGCGGTCGGATCTGCTGCGCCAGATGCGAGGGCTGGATGGGGGATGCGAGCAGGAAAACCCGCTGCGGTAGCCGGGTGCCCGGCGGCAGTTCCGCCAGTGCAGCGCGCAGCAACACACCGCCCAGCGAATGGCCGATCACCACATATTCTCCTGCCAGCGCCACGCGCTGTAGCCGCCGGACCAGGCGGTCACGTATGGTGGTAAAGGACTGCAAGGTGGCGATATAGCCGAAGGTTTGGGTCGCCACTCCGTGCCGGCGCAGGCGCCTGAGATTGGGCCAGGCGGAGAGGGGCGATCTGCCCATGCCGTGTACGAAAAGTGCTTGCATGATTGCACGCTACACCCCAGCCCTCGCCCTGGGCAAGCCAGGTTCTTGCAGCGTACTTGAGATTGCGCCAGCCGAGCAGATATGCGGCCTCGCTGCAAATCTGGGACACTGCGCGCCATGACACACCGCCCTCCCCCGCTGCGTACATTATTGCGGCATCTTTTTTCCTTGTTGCTCGTACCAGCGGCCCTGGCTGCCCCCAACTGGGTACCCATTACCTTCTACCACGGCGACTTTGCCCATTGGCATGACCAGCGATTGGCCATGCTGGCCGAAGTCCAGGTCGGTGAGCTGCACTGCCAAATGCAGATCGACACCGGGCTGAACGACGCCGTGCACTGGCAAGCACCGGAGCAAGATTCTCCTGAAGAAAAGGTCCCCGTCCAGATCGCCGGAGCCAGCTGGCAGGTGGCTATTGCCAAGACCACGCTGGATAGATTGGCCAGCCCGCAGGGCTGCGCCAGCGGCGCCAAGATGGGCAATATCGGCACCGGTTTTTTCGAGCGCGGTACCGTGACGTTCGATCTCAAAGCCAACAGGCTGGGCTATGAAGAAGGCTCGCAGCTCGCGGTCGCGCAGTCGTCCCCGCTGATCTACGCCCAATGGCCGAACTGGGGCTGGGGTGGTTTTCCCCTGGTCGAGATCTACGACAAGGAACAGCGCGTCGGCCTTGCCCTATTTGACACCGGCAGTGCGGCCATCGGCCTCTCGCTGATGAGCGAGGCGGACTGGCGCCGTGCGCTGGCCACCCACACCGGCAAACACAAGCCGAGTGTGGCTCAGCTCAAGGTACCGGCCTGGGATAAGCTGTTGCCAGCCCAAACCGCCGAGATTAGCTCGCCCTGGCAGGCTGGTAGCCTGCCATTGGGCAAACTCCGTTTGTTCCATGCCCCCGAGCAGGGCTTCAAGCCGGCCGAGCCCCTGATGGGTGTGCTGGGCCTGCAGAGCTTTGGTGAAGCGACCATCGCGTTGGATATTCCAGGCAGACGTTGGCAGGTAAGGCCCTGATCAGTGTCTGCCTGCCCAAGGCGAAAAGCCATGGCCACATATCGGCATGAAGTTCGCTTGAAGCCTCGTCTATCCATCAACAAATAGAGAACGTAAAAACATGCTCACCAAAGCACCACGTACCTTGCTCGTGCTACTGGCCCTGATCTTCATCGGTCGCCTCATCTTCGCCTGGCTGCAGACCGGACCTATCGTCTTTCCGCTATTGCAGTTGGGCCTTTTCAGCGTGCTGGCCTGGCAGGCGCTGCGTGGCCGTGAAGGTGCAGGCAAAGTCCTGGGTGGCCTGCAGCTATTGGGCGGTATCTTTGTGCTACTGGAATTTGCCAGCCTGGTCGGGCACCCGCAGGCACTGATCCTGCTGCCCTGGGCCGCGCTATTGATCGGCACGGCCCTGTACCTCTTTGTGAGCCTGGAGCTCAGGCACTTCTATGCCAGCCGGTCTTTCAAGAGCATCTGAATAAGCGACTTTTGCCCGCACGCACAAAGGGCGTACCGTCCGCACGGTACGCCCTTGTCTTGGATGACCGGCCGTTCAGGCTGCCTGTGCATCCAGTACCTTGCGGCCCGCAGCCAGCTGCTGCGCCACCTTGGCCACACGCGCCCCCAGATGGGCCGCGGTGCGCAGGTCGGCAATCGGTGGTACCACGTCGGCGCTTTCGTCGGCATTGGACTGTGCCGCCGCCCCCAGGAAGAAGCCGTGCCGGTTGAGCGTGTCTTCGGTCGATTGGGAGTTGTTGTGACCCGGCGGCAGACCCAGATTCACCCAGTGCATGCCATGCTGTGCGGCAAAGATGGCCAGCTGCTGCAAGGTGGCGAGCTTGTCGCCGGAGCGAGAAGCCGCATTGGTAAAGCCCGCCGCCACCTTGTTGGCCCAGGTTCCGCCCTTGGCAAAGACCGCCCGCGAGGTGGCATCCATAAAGCCTTTGAACTGGGCCGAGGCACTGCCCATATAGGTCGGCGCGCCAAAGATGATGCCGTCCACCTGTTCCAGCGTTGTCCAATATTGATCGATCTGATCAACACTGATGAGTAGACTTTCCACACCCTCCACACTCGCTATGCCTTGGGCGATTGCCTGGGCTTGTTTGGCGGTGTGGCCGTAGCCACTGTGGTAGACGACAGCGACGCGGGAGTTGGCGATGTGGCTCATGGTGGGGCTCCTTCAAGAAAGTGGGTGTCTGATGGAGCCCATATTCGGCGCAACGGCGCCGCTTGACGCGCCAGGCCTTCGATAGACATATCCCAAACTATCGAACATATCGCCCGCAGACATTCTCCCCACTCGCAGGCACTGAGTAGTTTTACACCCAAGGAAACACTGGGCTGGCACCGCAATCACTTCAACCGGCTGGTGCATTTTCTCTATGGTTTCTGCTTCACGCCAGCCATCGCCGCCCATGTGATGCACGTCTATCGCCATAGCAGCAAAACCGCCTTCTACCTCGCCCTTACCGCCATCATGGTGACCAGCCTCTGTTACGAGTGGTTCGAGTGGCTGGTGGCGATCATGCTCTCCGCCAAGGATGCCGAGGCCTACAACGACTAGTAGGGCGATATGTGGGATGCCCACAAGGACATGCTGGCGGCCACGCCGGGCTGTGCCGTCTGAGTCTGGGCCTATCTGCACCAGGTTATACTCACGGCAGTCAATCATCTGCGCGGCCCCTTCCCTTCACCATGACGCAAACGCCCCAAACCGAAGAGCGAGTGACCTATTCGTGGTTCAGCCGCGGCTTAGGTATAGTCTGCTTACCTATCGCCCTGTGTGTGCTGGGTGCTTTTTTTGCGCTGACCCGATACCTGCTGGAGCAGGGTGTATACGCCTGGTACCAGCTGCTGGCCGCCTCACTGTTACTGCTGCTGGGCCTGGGCTTCAGCTTCTGGTCCTGGGCACTGATGAACGACCGGCACGATCTGAATTTGCTGCACCCCTATGCCTACTACCTAATTGGAGGCTTGCTACTGATGGTAGCGGCCCTGGTGGCCAGTACCGGCCTGCGTAATGGTTTATTCGGCGTGCCCATTCTGATCACGGGTGGCGGCATCGTGCACTTTGGTTATCAGCGGCAGGTTGAGCGAGCCGTGCAGCGCCGTAAGCAGCGCCTGCGTGAACAGCAGCAGCTGGCAGAACAAGCCGATTCGTGACTCAGGTTACAGCAGTGCCAGTAGCGACACCTTCCTGTCACCAATAGCATGCACGGCTCTCTACTCGACCTCTAGCACCTATCGTGTCTCGTCGCCTGTTTGTCTGCCTGCTGCTCATTGTCTGTGCCACCCTTGCCGCCTGCCTCACTCTGTATCGGCCGCCCGCCAGCCAGGTGGTGAGCGGCGTGATCCAGCAGCCACGGAGCACGCCCTTTGGCTGGGCGGCCCAGTTGAGCCTCACGGCCGGCGACGGTGTGCGG
>NZ_DATCSC010000024.1:0-10914 GCF_036568685.1 Chitinimonas sp. | reverse complement strand
TCGCCCACCTTCACGGCCAGCGGCACGCGGGCCATGGCGATGGAGACCTGCAGGCTGGGGGAGAAGGTGCCGGAGGTGATCTCGCCCTCGCCGGCGGCGGTGACGACCTTCATATGGCCGCGCAGCACGCCCTTGCCCTCGTACACCAGGCCCACCTGCTTGAGCAGGGCGGCGCCGGCTGCGCGGTCGGCTTTTTCCTTCTCGACCACGCTGCGGCCGACGAAGTCACGGCCGGCCGGCTCCCAGGCAATGGTCCAACCCATGCCGGCAGCCAGCGGCGAGACGCTGTCGTCCATCTCGTTGCCGTACAGGTTCATGCCGGCTTCGAGGCGCAGGGTGTCACGCGCACCCAGGCCGGCCGGGGCCACGCCGGCGGCGATCAGATCATTCCAGAAGGGGATGGCCTCTGCCGCCGGCATGGAGATCTCCAGGCCGTCCTCGCCGGTGTAGCCGGTACGGGCGAAGAACCACTCGCCCTGCGGCAGGCCGACGAAGACCTGCAGGCTGTCGATCAGCGCGGCAGCGGCAGGACGGGCAGCCTTGGCCTTGGCAATGGCGTTGGGGCCCTGCACGGCGATCATGGCGAGGTCGCGGCGCGGGGTCAGCTCGACGCCGAATTCCTTGGCGATCGGCGCCATCCAGGCAAGGTCCTTGTCGGTCGTGCCGGCATTGATCACCACGCGGTAGCCCCAACTGGTGCGGTAGACGATCAGGTCGTCGATCACGCCGCCCTGGGCGTTCAGCATGCCGGAGTACAGCGCCTTGCCCTCGAAGCCAAGCTTGGCGACGTCGTTGGCGATCAGCTTCTGGAAGAACTCGGTGGCGCGCTCGCCCCGCACGTCCACGGCGGTCATGTGCGAGACGTCGAACATGCCGGCGTCGGTGCGGACTGCTTCATGCTCCTTGATCTGCGAACCGTAGTTGATCGGCATTTCCCAGCCGGCGAAGTCGACGATCTTGCCGTTGGCGGCCAGGTGGGCATCAAAGAGGGGGGTGCGATTTGCCATGTTGTCTTCCTTGTGAGAATGCAGTCAGGTCGGCCGGTTGGGCCTGACCTCGATAACTCAGACCGGTTTATAAACGAAACAGCCGTCCAGCAGGTACTCGCCCTGGGCAATGCGGCCATCGGGCTCGATACGATCAAAGGGTACTTCGCGGCCGTCGACCACGATATGGGCCGGGATGGGCTTGCCCTGGTACTGCCCCAGGCTGACCTCGGCGCGCGGATAGTCCACCTGCGGCGGCGGGGGTGGCGGGGCTTCGCGCGCCAGCTGGGCCAGGGCCTGTTCGTGGGCTGCGCGCTCGGCCGGGTTCTCCGGCAGGCTGCGCAGGTAGAGCTTGAACAGGAAGTTGGGCAGCACCACACGGCGCACGCGCTTCTGGTCGTCGATCACGCAGGCAATACCGAAGCGGGCATGGCAGGCCGGGCAGTGGGCGGTGGCGGCCAGCGCCAGGTGCGCTTCCACCACCCGGGCGATGCCGTGCATATGGCGGGCATGCAGCATGTGCCGGCACTTGATGCAGGGCTTGGAGAACTGCTTCACCAGGGTGCCGTTGGCAAAGCGCACCGGCAGGAAGTGATCGATACGGTTGTTGGGACGCATAGCCATGCCACTCAGCCTTGCTGCACTCAGGCCTGGGCCGGCGGTTCGACCGGGGCAGCTTCGGCTGCCTCGGTACCGGTGGCCTCGACCACCTCGGCAGCTTCCGCCTCGATGTTCTCTTCAGCTGCTTCCGCCAGCTCTTCTTCCTCCTCCAGCACGGCGACCGGTTCACCGGCCTCCAAGAGGCGGCACTCGAGTGCCAGGTCGAGGTAGTCGGTACTGATCAGTTGCAGTTTGACCGGGGTACCGCGGGCCAGTTCGGGCAGGCCGGCAATGCGCAGCATCAGCGGCAGGCCGTCGAAGCGGACCAGGTTTTCCTTGATCACGGTGGCGCCGATTTCGCGCACGCCTTGCTGCTCCAGCCATTTGAGGCACCAGTAGCGCTCCATCCGGCCCTGGAAGTCGGCATAGGCGTTATAGGTCTGGTCGAAGTCGCGCAGGGCGGCAAACAGCATGGGGTCGCGCTGCGGATAGCGCGGCGGGGTATCGGCCAGCATGGCCAGCAGCTGCTGCTGGTTGATGAAGTCGGCCGCACGGCGCAGCGGCGAGCTGGCCCAGGCGTACTGGGCGACACCGAGGCCGATATGCGGCGAAGGCTGGGTGGTCATGCGTACCCGGCCCATGGCCTGGGCGCGGTAGATGGCGGGGATGCGCGCATCGGCCAGCTGTTTGCCCCAGGTGCTGTTGCACAGGATCATCAGTTCGGCCACCAGCTTGTCCATGGGGCTGCCGCGCTTGCGCGGGTAGATGCGCACGCGCTTTTCACCAGCCTCGTCACGCTCGATGGCAAAGCTGTAGTCCGGCCGCTCGACGCGGTTGGGGTCGTGCTTGCCGCGGGCGATCTCCCGCGAGATGGCAAAACGCCACAGGAACAGGAGCTCGGTCTTCCAGGGGTAGTCCGGGCCGCCGTCGGGCAGGGCCACGGTCTCTTCGTTGAAGACCGGGTCGAGGTCGTGGTGGCGCAGGTTGGCGGCGATATGCACGCGATCGAGACGGCTCTCGGCGGCGACGATCTGCAAATCCGGCGTGACGGTAACGTAGAGGCTCACCGCCGGGCAGTCGCGGCCCTCGGCCAGGGTGAAGCTCTCCACCACGGCATCCGGCAGCATGGTGATCTTGTCGCCCGGGAAGTAGACGGTGGAGAGGCGGGCCAGCACCACCTGCTCCATGCTGGAACCCGCTTCAACGCCCAGCGTCGGGGCGGCAATATGGATGCCGACGCGGGTGTTGCCATCAGCCAGCGGGGTGACCGACAGCGCGTCGTCGATCTCGGTGGTGGCCGCGTCGTCAATCGAGAAGGCGCGCACGCCGGCGTCCGGCAGGTCGGTCGGGGCAGCGGGCAGCTCAATGGTCGGGAAGCCGACGCCCTTGGGGAAGTATTCGCTGAGAAAGCCGTCCAGCAGCCAATCTTCGACGCTGGGGATGGCGCCACAGGCTTCCAGGAGGCGCAGCGGCGACTTGTGGGCGGCGTCGGCCGCAGCGGCGACCGCCTTCCACTCGATGGTGTTCTTGTCCGGCCGGTGCAGGAGGGCCTTGATATGCGAGCGCAGCGCATCCGGCAACTGACCACCCAGCAGCTGGGCCTGCCACTCGGCCATCAGGGCCGCCTCGCGGGCCTTCTTTTCCTGACCGGCCTTGGCGGCCTTGAGGTTGTCCTCGGGCGCCGCCTTGTAGCGGCCCTTGCCCTTGCGATAGAAGTACATGGGTGCGCCGTGCAGGCGTACACACATGGCGGCCGATTCGAGCGCACTCGGATTGGCGCTGAAATACTCACGCGCCAGATCCATGAAGCCGAACTCCTCGGTACCGGCCACTTCCCACAGGAAGTCCAGGTCCAGGTCCTCGGCCAGCGCATTCGCCTGCGGCAGGAAGTCGGCCAAGGCGATCTTGTCGAAGCGCAGCCGCACGTCGGCGGCCTTGATCTTGCTGCGTTTGCCGCGCGCATCCTCGACCTGCAGGTTGGCGTCGGTTTCGCTCATGACGGCGGCGACCTTGAAGTCACCGCTCTCTTCAAAGAATACGTTCATGCGGGGCCGCCCTGGCGGCGGACGTTGGGGAGGAAAAGGCGGCGGATTATACCGGAGCGGACAGCGACTGGCCGCGCCGATTGTCACGCCAACTCAAGGGCTTGCCGCCAAGCACGGGCGCGCGGGTTCATGATGCGGAACCAGAGCGGCGGAATAAAGGCCAACGGGATCATGCCGGCGTAGCCCGAGGGCAGCTGCGGCGCATGAGGCGCCGGGCGCAAGGCCTGGTAGGGACGGGAGGGGTGGGCATGGTGGTCGGCATGCCGCTGCAGCTGGTAGACGAAGAGATTGGAAAAGAGGTGGTTGGCGTTCCAGGCGTGGCGGTCGGCCACCGGTTCCCAGCTGCCATCCGGCCGCTGCTGACGCATGAGGCCGTAGTGCTCGAGATAGTTGACCGCCTCCAGCAAGGTGAAGGCCAGCCAGGCCTGCACCGCCCAGAACAGCAGCGCCCAAGGCCCGAACAGGGCGAGTATGCCGCCCGCCAGCAGCAGGGGCAGACCGCAGTGCCGCCACATGGCATTGCGCCAGTGCCAGGGCGACACCCCGAGGCGGGCCATGCGCTCGAACTCCAGCCGCCAGGCCGCGCGCCAGGTGCCGGGCACGCAGCGCAGGTAGAAGCGATAGAAGGATTCGTCGTAGCGGGCAGTGGCCGGGTCCAAGGGGGTGGCGACCCAGGCGTGGTGGCCGCGGTTATGCTCCAGGGTGAAGTGGCCATAGCAGACCGGCTGCAGCAGACAGGCGGCCAGCATGCGCTCGAAACGGTTGCGGCGGTGGCCCAGCTCGTGCGCCACCACGATGCCCACCCCACCGACCACGCCCATGGACAACATGCAGCCCAAGCGCTCGACCGGCGTCCAGGCCGTTTGGGCGGACCACCACAGGCCCAGCAGCAGGGCAGCCCAATAGCCCAGCACATAAAGATAGAGCATGGCATCGAACCAGTAGTGGCGGGGCAGCTCGGCCTCGCGCCCCGGCGGGCTGGGGTCGGCGCCCAGGAGCCAATCGATGGCAGGTGCCAGCACAAAGGACACCAACAACAGCTGCCAGGCCCGCCAACCGCCAGCCAGGTAGCCACCTATGGCCTGGATGGGCAGCAGCAGGGCCACCAGGAAGCCGCCATGGCGCAGACCACGCCAGAGCAGCTGGGTGAGGGTTTGGCTCAGCTTGGACATGGGCGCATCGACCAGGGGACCAATGAGCCAATCTAGGCGCCCCCCGGGTCATGAGCAAGCGTTTGACGGGCAATGATTTTCCGGCCCCGCCGGACGGCTTGCTAGAATCGCGTATCCCTGTCTTTCGGCCCCACCATGTCGTCCTCGCTGCTTACCGGCCTCAACCCCGAACAACTCGCCGCCGTCACCCTGCCGGCCGTGCCCGCGCTGATCCTGGCCGGTGCCGGATCGGGCAAGACGCGCGTGCTGACCACCCGCATCGCCTGGCTCTTGACCACTGGCCAGGCCAGCCAGCACGGCATCCTGGCGGTGACCTTCACCAACAAGGCGGCCAAGGAAATGCTGACGCGGATCTCGGCCCAGCTGCCGATCAACGCGCGCTCGCTGTGGGTGGGTACCTTCCACGGCCTGTGTAACCGCCTATTGCGGCTGCACTGGAAGGACGCCGGCCTGCCGCAGACCTTCCAGATCCTCGATACCGCCGACCAGTTGGCGGCGATCAAGCGGCTCTTGAAGGCGCTCAACATCGACGACGAGAAATATCCGCCGCGCGACCTGATGCACTACATCAATGCGCAGAAGGAAGAAGGCCGCCGCCCCGCCGAGGTGGAGGCCTGGGACGACTACACCCGCCAGCTCAAGCAGCTGTACGAGGAATACGAGCGGCAATGCCGCCGCGAGGGCGTGGTGGACTTTGCCGAACTGCTGCTGCGCAGCTATGAGCTGCTGCGCGACAATGCGCCGCTGCGCGGCCACTACAACGCCCGCTTCCGTTACATCCTGGTGGACGAGTTCCAGGACACCAACCGCCTGCAGTACAAGTGGCTGAAGCTCCTGGCCGGCAAGGGCGACGAGCTGGGCAGCCTCCTGAGCCGCGTCAGCGCGCCCGGCCCACTGGCGGCACAGACCACGCCGGCCGCCGTGTTTGCGGTGGGTGACGACGATCAGTCCATCTACGCCTTCCGCGGCGCGAATGTGGGCAATATGGCCGACTTCCAGCGCGACTTCGCGGTCGACACCGTGATCCGGCTGGAACAGAACTACCGCTCGCAAGGCAATATCCTGGACGCCGCCAATGCCCTGATCGCGCATAACCGTGGCCGGCTGGGCAAGAACCTGTGGACCGAGGCCGGTGCCGGTGACCCGATCCGGGTATTTGAAGCCGCCAGCGATTTTGAAGAAGCGCAGTTCGTGGTCGACGAGGTGAAGCAGCTGCACCGCGACGGCGAGTCGCTCTCGGAAATGGCGGTGCTGTACCGTTCCAACGCCCAGTCGCGGGTGCTGGAACACGCCTTGTTCCAGGCCGGCCTGCCCTACCGGGTGTATGGCGGCCTGCGCTTCTTCGAGCGGCAGGAGATCAAGCACGCGCTGGCCTATCTGCGTTTGATCGCCAACCCCGAGGACGACAACGCGCTCTTGCGGGTGATCAACTTCCCGGCCCGCGGTATCGGTAACCGCACGCTGGAGATCTTGGGCGAATCGGCCCGCGGCGGTGGCGTGAGCATCTGGCAGGCCGCCTGCTCAGGTGGCGCCGGCCGCAGCGCTGCGGCGGTGGGCAAGTTCGTGACCCTGATCGAGGGCATGCGCGCCCAGATGGAGGGCCTGAGCCTGCCCGAGCTGGTGCAGCTGGCCATTGAGCAATCCGGCCTGATCGAGTTCTACCGCAATGACAAGGAAGGCCAGGACAGGCTGGAAAACCTGGAACAGCTGGTCTCGGCCGCCGCCCGCTTTGTGCAGGAGAACGAGGACAGCGTGACCGACTTCCTGACCCAGGCCAGCCTCGAAGCCGGTGAGCACGAGGCGGCGCCCGGCCAGGACGCGCTGCAGCTGATGTCGGTGCACGCCGCCAAGGGCCTGGAGTTCCATGCGGTCTTCCTGACCGGGCTGGAAGAGGGCCTGTTCCCGCACGACAACAGCATCAACGACCCCGAGGCTATCGAGGAAGAGCGGCGGCTGGCCTATGTGGCCATTACCCGCGCACGCAAGCGGCTCTATATCTCGCTGGCGCAAAGCCGCATGCTGCACGGCCAGACCCGCTTTGCCATCGCCTCGCGCTTTTTGAGCGAGATCCCCGAGGACCTCCTGAAGTGGCTGAACCGCGGCTATGCCCCGGCTGCCATGCCCGCCCGTCAGATAGAACGTAGCACGCCCGAGCACGGCATGCGGGTAGGGGCCAGCGTGGAGCATCCCAAGTTCGGCATGGGCGTCGTGGTGGACTACGATGGCATGGGCAAGAACGCCAATGTGCAGGTCAACTTCGGCGCCGCCGGTGTGAAGTGGCTTGCGCTGGAGTATGCCAAGCTTACACTGGTGAGTTGAGCAGTCTAAGCTCAATATATTCTTGCCCTGGCCACGATAAACACAAGCGCCGGGCAGCCTGCGGGAGGTAAGACGAGATGGCCGATCTAGCGGGACAATCCGCCCTGTTCGCCGCGCGTGCTGCGCGGGCCGGTGGCGACGACAGCCCGGGCGTGCCTACCCCCGGCTACGGCCAGGGCCGGATCGAGGTCGACTACGAAACCAAGCGCTTTCTGGTGATCGATGCCGTGCAGGAGATGCGCTCGGCCATGAATGCCACGCTGTCGAGCTTTGGCGTGACCAAGATCGAGTACTCGCACCGTGCCACCGAGGCGATCGGCATGGTCAAGCGCGGCGACTACGACGTAATCCTCTGTGACTTCGACCTGGGACATGGCTACGACGGCCTGCATCTGCTCGAAGAACTGAAGATGCGCAACCTGATCAAGCCTTCGGCCATCTTCATGATCGTGACCGGCGAGCGACGCTCGCGCATGGTGATCTCGGCCGCCGAGCTCGCGCCCGACGACTACCTGCTCAAGCCCTTTACCGGCGAGGAGCTCAAGCAGCGGCTGGACCGCATCTACAACAAGAAGGTGGAGTTCGAATCGCTCGACGCCGCCATGCTCAACGAGGACTATTTCAAGGCCCTCAACGAATGCAACGAGCGCATCGCCCGCAAGGACCCCTTCCTGGTCGACTTTCTGAAGATGAAGGGCAAGATCGCGCTGACCATAGGCGACTATGGCCAGGCGCGCGACACCTACCAGATGGTGCTGAACGCGCGCGAGATACCCTGGGCCAAGGTGGGCCTCGCCAAGGCGCTGTTCCACCTCAAGGAATATGCGGCGTCGCGCGCACTGTTCGAGGGCATCCTGGCCGAGAACGACCGGGTGATGGAGGCCTACGACTGGCTGGCCAAGATCCACCAGGCCGAGCATGAACACCCGGAAGCACAGGCCACGCTGGAGAAGGCGCTGACGCTGTCGGCCGCCAATGTCTCGCGGCAGAAGAAGCTGGGGGAGGTGGCCATGCGCAACGGCGACTTCGAGACCGCCGCCAAGTCATTCCAGCAGACCATCAATATCGCCAAGTATTCGTTCTGGCGCGATGCCGGCGATTATTCCAGCCTGGCCAAGGCCCACCTGGGCGCCGGCAATGTGAACGAAGCCGCCAAGGCCGCCGCCGATGTACGGCGCGAATTCCGCTACGACGCCAAGGCCGAGATGCTGGCGACCGTGATGGAGACCCAGGTCGCGATCAAGCAGGGCAACGACAGCCGTGCCCAGCAGATACTCAACAAGGCCAAGCAGCAGTTCGCCAACCTGGGCGACGAAGTCCCCGACCAGTTCGCGCTCGAATTGGCCGAGGCCTGCTACCACCTGGGCGAGGACGCCGCGGCCGGCGAGATCGTGCAAAAGCTGGTGCGCAACCACCACGAAGACACCGCCATGCTCGAACGCGTCTCGGCCATGTACGAGGCGGTAGGCAAGCCCGAGCTCGGCCAGGAAATGATAGAAAGCACCGCCAAGGCCATCGTCGGCATCAACAACGAGGCGGTGCGCATGGCCCAGTCCGGCGACCTGGAAGGCGCCGTGCAGAAGTTCATCAAGGCCGTGGAGGAGATGCCGGCCAACGTGCAGGTGATGCTCAACGCCGTGAACGCCATGCTGGCCTATGTCTCACGCCTGGGCTGGCACCAGGAATACATGGAACTGGCGCAGGCCTACCTGGAACGGGTGAAAGCGCTGGAGCCGGCGAGCGTGAAGTATTTGAAGCTCAAGGATGCGTACCAAACGGCAAGAAGGCGATTTAGAAGTTAGCCGGGATTGGCATCCTCAAGTGGCTCCACCGCAATATTTACGTACCAATAAATCAAATTTATTTATGATCAAGAAATTAATCGCCTGTTTTTGGCTTCTAGGCGCAGTGCTCTCTACTGAGGTAATGGGGCAAACAATCTGCCCTGACCTGACAAAATCAAAAGTAGCTAATCTAAAAGATGAAGATCTTGAGCTAGCCACTTTCGAATGTGCCGCCAAGAAGATTGGTAAAGATTATCAGCACGCCTATCAAATCATCACGGCACAACCCAGATTCCTGCAGATCGCCTATATCACCTGGCAACTGGAAGCTGAAGTGAACAATGGTGGGTTCAATCAGTACTTCTGGAATTCCTCTGGCGAATTTGCAGACCTTGCTCCTGACGCATTTAAGGAGATAGGCGCAATGGATCACGCAGCGCTTGTAAGCCGCGCAGTCAAGGTTGCCATTTCAGATTTGCCTAAGATGCGGAAATACCGGCAGGAAGGTACGTTGGATGCCTTCTCAGCATCGTACAAAGAGACATCGCTTGGACCGCTTGATCATGAGTTTTATAAGCTGACCGAAAATGTCAGCAAATTGAGGTCGAGCTATTTACGCAAGCAGCTCGCGGCGCTATCTAAATAGATTTAACTACCGAACCTATGGCGCAATGCCCTGCGGGGGTTCCGCCCTACAGAGGGTTTGATGCCATCGGCTACGGAGGAGGTTGGGGTCCCCGTGTGAGCCGCTGAGCATCGCAGCCAGGATCGGGGCCGTCCGGGGCGCGTTGTTTGAGCCGGCGCAGCCGGCGAGTTTCGCGCACCGGCCGAGACTGGCGAGAAGCGGAAGGGACCCTGCGCAGCAGGGCGGGGAACCCGGGGTCGCCTTTCTTTGCTTACTTTTCTTTGGCGAAGCAAAGAAAGTAAGGCGGCCAGCGGGACGCACTCCCGCCCTAATCCGCACGCAGTGCGGCATCCTGCGGCAAAGCCGCTAAATAACAACGCCTTCTGGCGAAGGCGGCCGGCGCGGGTCTAAAGACCCGCCCTACAGGAACAGCACTAACCATCGAGCAGAGATAGAGCGATCGCATATACGGCGCAATGCCCTTCGAGGGTTGCCCCCTACCTCTGCTTGGTCTAGCCATCGCTCAGGCCGTCGCCATGGCGTCCCATAGCGCCCAATCGATTTCACGCCCCGGCCAGACCGCACCCACCAGTGGGAATGCCGCGCCAACCCAGTTGCGGCAAAGCGCGTAGAGCGCTGCTTCCTCTGCCACAAAGGGCTCGGTGACCCAGAGATAGCACAGCTCGCGATAGCGCCCTCGGCGGCTGTCCTGCTCAAGCCGGCTCTTGAAGGGCTTGATATAGAGGCAGCCGGCGTATTCGGCCTGCCGCAAGATCGCGTAGGCAAAGGACTTGTTGGAAAGCGATTCCTGCTGGTGCCGGACCAGGTCAGAGAGGTTTTCCTCGTAGCTCAGATCGGCGGCTGGCCATAGATTGGCAGCGCCGAACACACCGCGTATGCGGTCAGCGGAGCTCATCACCGCGCGATAGTCGGCCTCGGCATGCTCTGCCGCCAGCATTTGCAGGGTGTAACCATCCAGCTCGGCTCGCAGTGGTGCACTGAAGTTGGCAGGAAAGAGCATAGGTCTCCTCGTTGCTTAGCGGCGACGTGTCATCAGTCGCGTCCAAAAGGTGCTGTATGGGCGTTACAGCGAAGCGCTGAGCCTACCTCAACTCAGCCGACCTTAAGACATCGGCACCTAGCATCCGGTCCATCATCCACTCCGGGCCGTTTGCCCAAGGTTGTCCCATGTCAGCTTCCCCCCGCCCAGCCTTCTCCCAACTGGCCGTACCCAGCCTGCTTGTGCTGGCCGCACTCACCTCATACGCCGACGAACCCGCCAAGGACGGCAAAGACAGCAAGGATGGCTGGAAGGCCCGTGCCGGCGTAGGCGTGATCGTCAAGCCCGAGTACGACGGTGCCAAGGACTACCGCACCCTGGTC
>NZ_DATCSC010000023.1:0-5119 GCF_036568685.1 Chitinimonas sp. | reverse complement strand
CCGGAGGAGTCGTAACCCCGGTATTCCAGCCGCTTGAGGCCGTCAATCAGGTGGGCTACGACATCACGCTGCGCAATTGCACCAACTATCCCGCACATGGCACTGCTCCTTCAAATTCACGATGCCCCAGTCTAAGCATGCTTTCGCATGATGGGAGTATGTTTTCGTCATCGTGAATTTTAACAAATAAATGCCATTGGCATTTTTGCGAATGGCACCATATTAGTTAGCGCAAACTGGCCAGCAGGCGCTCCATGTCTACCGCGTAGACCTGCGTGGGTGCGTTGAAGGGTTGTTTGCAGCTCAGGGTGACGGTCTTGCCCTCCTTGTCCTGCAGGCTCACGCTGCCACGTTCGCGGCAGCCGGTCAGCAGAGGCAGCGACGCTACGGCATCGCTCAGGGGCTGGCCCTCTACGGCCTTCAGATACATGCCCTCGCGCAGGTTCTGGCAGACGGTGATGGCGGCGACCATAAAACCATCGAGCTGCGGATAGAAGCTGGTGGCGCCACCGCAATCTGCCTGCATCAATGCAGCGAAGGCATAGGGCAGCATCTGCCGGGACTGGCGCTCACTGGGTGCTACCTGCTTGAGCAAGCCGGTCTGGCTGGCCAGCTCGGCCCAGACTTCCGCCATGGGCTCCTTGCCGCCCATCAGCCTTTGCAGCCAGCGCGGCTGGCAGTCCGCCTTGTCGCCGCATTCAAAGGCCTGCGCCATATCGGTCGGGCCGCCCTGTTGGCCAGCGGCAAAGTAGCGGTCTATCTGCGCCGTGGCCGGCTGCTTGATCTGCCGTGCCGCCAGGCTAAAGAGCTGAGTCACCAGACCGCAGGGGTAGATGGTCGACGCGCTGTTGCGGCGGTTCAAGGGCACCGCCTGCCAGGGCTTATCGCCCACCTGCTGCAGGCAAGCTGCGAGGGCTTCGTCCAGCATGGTGGCCGAGTCGGCCTTGCTGCGCCAACCGGTCTCTACGCCGGCCAGCCACTGCAGGAGCTCGGCGCTGCCTTCGTGCAGCATCTGGTCGCCACCGCTGTAGACGTCATGCTGCTCCAGGGGCTGGAAGCGGTGGGCGTACTCATGCGCCACAAAGCCGTTCAGCACCGTCACCAACTCGCCCTGCGGCCGGTCCGGCCAGTTGTAGAGCGCCAGCCGCAGCACATCCTGCCCATCACCCCAGTAGCGCGGTTGGCCACCGTCGTTGCCGGCCACGCGGGTGGCGGCCAGCACCGGTTGGCGGTAGCCGGCATGGGGCAGCACCTTGCTGAAGTAGCTGACGGCATCCGTGCTCATGCGGTGGATCTGCGCGATGGTCGCCTCGCCCAGCGCCGGGTCCAGATAGACCGTGGCACCGGCCTCCTGCTTTAGCGGCTGTTGCAACAGCAGGGCCGGCATCTCGCCGGCGGTGGCATCCTCGGCGGTAAAGCCCGGCGTGCCGGCGTAGACCTTGCCGCGCGCGCTCACGCTGCCCGGCGCCGTAAAGTGGTAGCGCACAGGGCCACAGCTGTCGGCCACGGCGTAGTTCCAGGTGTGCGCGTAGACGCCGCCCCCCATGGGGAAGCTGCCCGGGTAGACGCGGTCCACCGGCTCCGTACTCGGCGGCACCTTGAAGCGCGCCACGCTGCAGCTGGCTTTGGCCAGGCTCACCGCCTCGCCACTGGCTTGGCTGCAGTCATCCAGCGCTTGCCAGGCCTTGCGCACCTTGCCAGCGGCCTGCGCCAGCGCGCCGGGGTTCACAAAGGGCAGGCGCTGGCAGCCCTCCGGCAGTCGGTAGCTCAGCAACAGATCGTTATTCGCCTGCAATGCCAAGGTCACGTCTACTCCCTTGGCCAGCACCGGCGCCGCCAGTGCACCCAACAGCAGGCCATACCCGATAGCACGCATATCCTCTCCTCGAATGGGTGGCGCCTTTCCGCTCTTGCCGGCGGTAAGCCACTTGATTGACATCGGTGCCTGCAGATGCAGGCGTTCTGGTGGGCGAGATTAGGGCCAGCTACAGCCGCAAGCCAAGCAGGCCGAGGTCCGGCGGCGCTGCCGCTGGGCATTCCGCAACAGCGGCACCGGTTCACCTGCACGTCACAGCGGCAGCCGCTGCCGTATCCCAGCTTGTCAGCACCCAGGCTCTCGCCCTTGCTCTCGCCACAGCCGGCCAGGTCGAAGGCAAAAGCGGCATAGCCCGCTGCATTGAGTACCGCGGCGATACGCGGAAAGCGCCCGCGGCAGCGACAGTGGCTGGTGTGGCCATGCACCATGATCACCACCGCCTCCCAATAAAAACGGCCGCTCGATGGAGCGGCCGCGATAAGGCGCTACAGAACAGACGCACGCGCAACCGCTAGCCGGTCAGGGCGGGCGGGAACGGTCGTGCGGTCAGGGTCTGGGTCAGCATGTACATGGTTCGAGCTTGCCGCCCTGCGGCCAGCCTATCTACTTGTTCTTGGTCGGCCGTTTCCAGCCCGGGATGGACTTCTGGCCGCGGGCGCGGCAGATGGTCAGCGCGTCGGCCGGGGCATCCACGGTGATGGTGGAGCCGGCAGCGATATAGGCCCTATCGGCAATGGTGACCGGGGCCACCAGCTGGCTGTCGGTACCGATGAAGGCATCGTCGCCTATGGTGGTGACGAACTTGTTGGCGCCGTCGTAGTTGCAGGTGATCACGCCGGCCGAGATATTCACCCGCTCGCCGATCACCGCATCACCGAGGTAGGCCAGGTGGCCGGCCTTGGCACCATTGCCCAGGCGCGCCTTCTTGAGCTCGACGAAGTTGCCGACGTGCACCTTCTCGCCCAGCACCGAATCGGGCCGTACGCGGGCAAAGGGGCCAAGGTCGGAGCCGGCCCCCACGGTGCTGTCCTCGATCACGGTATTGGCCTTGATCACCACCCCGTCGCCCAGGGTGACGTTCTTGAGGTAGACATTGGGGCCGATCTTTACGCCGTGACCGAGCTTGATCGTGCCTTCGAGGATCACGTTGACGTCGATCTCCACGTCCTGGCCGTGCTCCACCGTGCCACGCAGGTCAAAGCGGGCCGGGTCGAGCAGGGTCACGCCGCCGGCCAGCAGCTTGTCGGCCTGCTGGCGCTGGTAGACGCGCTCCAGCTCGGCCAGTTGGCGCTTGTCATTCACACCGGCCGGCTCGAACGGGTCCTTGGCGGTCTCGGTGGCCACGGCCACACCGTCGGCCACCGCCATGGCGATCACATCGGTCAGGTAGTACTCGCCCTGGGCGTTGGCATTCTTGAGCCGCGGCAGCCACTCGCGCAGACGGGCCATGGGCGCGGCGATAAAGCCGGTATTGATCTCGCGGATCGCCTTCTGCGCCTCGCTGGCATCCTTCTGCTCGACGATGCTGAGTACCTTGCCCTCGGCATCGCGCACGATCCGGCCGTAGCCGGTGGGGTTGTCCATGATGGCAGTCAGCACGGCCAGTTTGTCGCCGCCGGCAGCGGCCAGGAGCGCGCGCAGGGTAGCCGGGGTGATCAGTGGGCAATCGCCGTAGAGGATCAGCGCCACGCCGTCGCCGCACTCGGGCAGGGCCTGCGCCACCGCATGGCCGGTACCAAGCTGCTCGGCCTGGTGGGCCCAGCGTACATCGACCTGCCCCTGGAAGGCGGCGAGCACCTGCTCGCCACCATGGCCATAGACCACCACCAGCCGTTCGGCCGCCAGCGCGCGGCCGGCATCCAGCACATGGCCCAGCATGGGCTTGCCGGCCAAGGGCTGCAGCACCTTGGGCAGGCGGGAGTTCATGCGTTTGCCCTGGCCGGCGGCAAGGATGATCACGTTCACAGTCATGGCGCAGCTCGCAATGAGAAAGGTCAGCCGCGATTATCACGGCCTGGGCGTAAAAAAATAAAGGGCCAGCTGACGCTGGCCCTTTATCGGGGTACTGCTAGGTGCTACGGCGAAGCCTGATCAAGCGCGGTTACGCAACTTCTTGATCGCGGCCAGCTGGGCGACGGCTTGCGCCAGTTCGGCCTGAGCCGAGGCGTAGTCGATCGAACCCGAGCGGTTGGCCAGCGCTTCTTCCGCCAATTTCTTGGCTTCCAGCGCCTTTGCTTCATCGAGGTCGCTGCCACGGATCGCGGTATCGGCAAGTACCGTTACCACGTGCGGCTGCACTTCGAGGATGCCACCGGACACGTAGACCAGGACTTCCTCATCGTTGCTGTTGGCGACCTTGATGCGCAGCGCACCCGGTTTGATACGGGTGAGCAGCGGTGCGTGGCGAGGCAGCACGCCGATTTCGCCCATCTCGCCCGGAACCGCCAGGAATTCGGCGGTGCCCGAGTAGATCTGCTCTTCAGCGCTTACTACGTCCACATGCATGGTCATGGCCATATCTCGCTACCTTATGCCAGGGTCTTGGCTTTTTCGACAGCTTCGTCGATACCACCGACCATGTAGAAGGCCTGTTCCGGCAGGTGATCGTATTCGCCAGCCAGGATGCCCTTGAAGCCGCGCAGGGTTTCCTTCAGCGAAACGTACTTGCCAGGTGCGCCGGTGAACACTTCGGCGACGTGGAAAGGCTGCGACAGGAAGCGCTGGATCTTACGGGCGCGAGCCACGACCAGCTTGTCTTCCGGCGACAGTTCGTCCATGCCCAGAATCGCGATGATGTCGCGCAGTTCCTTGTAGCGCTGCAGGGTGGACTGCACGCCGCGAGCGACGGTGTAGTGCTCGTCGCCAACGATCTGCGGGTCCAGCTGGCGCGAGGTCGAGTCGAGCGGATCCACGGCAGGGTAGATACCCAGCGAGGCGATGTCACGCGACAGAACGACGGTTGCGTCCAAGTGGGCGAAGGTGGTGGCAGGCGACGGGTCGGTCAAGTCATCGGCAGGCACGTAAACGGCCTGGATGGAGGTGATCGAACCGGTCTTGGTCGAGGTGATACGCTCTTGCAGACGACCCATTTCGTCGGCCAGGGTGGGCTGGTAGCCCACGGCGGACGGCATACGGCCCAGCAGCGCGGACACTTCGGTACCGGCCAGGGTGTAACGGTAGATGTTGTCCACGAAGAACAGCACGTCACGGCCCTTGCCGTTTTCGTCCTTCTCGTCGCGGAAGTACTCGGCCATGGTCAGACCGGTCAGCGCAGCGCGCAGACGGTTGCCCGGGGGCTCGTTC
>NZ_DATCSC010000022.1:0-18166 GCF_036568685.1 Chitinimonas sp. | reverse complement strand
GACCGTGGTGGTCCCCGCCAAGCCATAGAAAGCAAGCCATGCCCACCCAGCTCAAGATCGATTTCGTTTCCGACGTTTCCTGCCCCTGGTGCGCCATCGGCCTGGGTGCCTTGCAGCAGGCGGCGGCTCGGCTGGGTGACGAGGTAAAGCTGGACATGCACTTCCAGCCCTTCGAACTGAACCCGGACATGGGCGCCGAGGGCCAGGATGTGGTCGAGCACCTCTCCGAGAAGTACGGCATCAGCGCCGAGCAGATCAAGCAGAATGGCGAGGCCATCCGCGCCCGTGGCGAGGCGGTGGGCTTTGCGTTCAATATGGACAAGCGTGCACGCATCTATAACACCTTCGACGCCCACCGGCTGCTGCACTGGGCGGGTCTCAAAGGCCGCCAGCTGGCCCTGAAGCAGGCCTTGTTCGCCGCCTACTTCACCGACGGCGAGAACCCCAGCCAGCATGCCTTGCTGGTGCGACTGGCTGGCGAGGTGGGGCTGGACGCCGACGAGGCGGCCGAGGTGCTGGCGAGCGACCGCTATGCGGCCGATGTCCGGGCCATGCAGCAGCGTTATCTGCAGAGCGGTGTGCGTGCCGTGCCGGCGGTCATCGTCAATGATCGCCACCTGATCCAGGGTGGGCAGCCGGCCGAGGTGTTCGAGCAGGCACTTCGGCAGATCGCCGCCGGCGAGGTCTAAGCGCGCACGGGGCGAGAATACAGCCGAGGCATCCGGGCTATACCCGCTGGGGGATGAAGCAGTAAGCCACCTGACGGTGGCAAGGACTTCGCTCGGCCCGGGGGCTTATCGTTCGGCCAAGCCCCGGCTGCGGCTACCTCCCGATTGGATCTCTGCTCCTCCGCAGGTTCCAGGCGCATAAGCGCCTGGAACGCTGGCAGCCCCCGCCGGCGGGGGACCGCTATGCGCGATGGTGCTCCGAATTGGTCTCGATATTGATTCTTCGGATCTGTCACAAGGTACCGACCGAGGGGGCCTGTCCTCTGGGCTGACGTGCGCGGGATACCGTCTAGACTACAGTCAGCGGCAAGGTGGCGGCCTTCCAACAGCCTCCGACCGCCTAACTTAGCTGGAGGAACCCCCATGCAGGCAGCTCCCTTGCCCGCCAACGAGGCGGCGCGCCTATCGGCGCTTGAGCGCTATGCCATCCTCGATACCATCGAGGAGCAGGCTTACGACGACATCACCTATCTGGCGTCCTGTATCTGTCACGCACCCATTGCCGCTATATCTCTGGTGGATGCCCAGCGGCAGTGGTTCAAGTCCAAGATGGGGCTGGCGGCGGCCGAGATGTCGCGCGACATAGCGTTTTGTGCCCACGCCATCCTCTCTCCCGGTGAGGTCATGGTGGTCAACGACGCCAGCTATGACCGGCGGTTTGAAGATAATCCGCTGGTCACGACCGACCCGCACGCACGCTTCTATGCTGGCGCACCGCTGGTGACCGGCGATGGCGAGGCGCTGGGCACCATCTGCGTGATCGATCTGGTGCCACGGCAGATGGCCGATGAAGAGCGCATGGCGCTGCAGGCCTTGTCGCGGCAGGTCATGGCCCAGTTGGAACTGCGGCGCCACGTGGTGGAGCTCGACAAACTCAGCAATCTCGACGGTCTGACCGGCATCTACAACCGGCGGGCGTTGGACCTGCGCCTGCACGAGGAATATCTGCGGGCCGAGCGCATGCATACCCCGCTTTCCTATCTGCAGATCGATGTGGATCTGTTCAAGACCTACAACGACAGTTACGGCCACCTGGCGGGCGACGAGGCCCTGCGTGCGGTAGCGGGACTGCTCAGGGAAACCGCGCGTGGCTATGACTTTGTGGCGCGCTATGGGGGTGAGGAGTTTGGCGTGATCCTGCCCACCACCGACGGGCAGAGTGCGCTGGACATGGCCGAACGGTTGCGGATGGCCATTGAGCGGGCGGCCTGGAAGCACCGACCGGTGACCGTCAGCATCGGCATTGCCACCAATACGCCGGAACGGCAGGCACATGGCTTGCTGGAGCAAGCTGACCAGGCGCTCTACCGCGCCAAACAGCAAGGCCGCAACCGCGCCATCCACTACGCTCATTGAGCGCGGCAGCGGCCACAAAGCCGGGAGGATGCGATGAAATGGCTGCAAGCGGGTGTGCTGGGTGGGGCTCTGGTGCTGACAAGCTGTGGTGGCGGTGGGGATGGCGGTAGTGCAGGTCCCGGCCCTGGCCCACAACCCGACAACCAGCCACCCACGGTGGCGCTGACGGCGCCGGCCAACTATGCCGATGCCCTGAGCGGTACGCTGACCCTGGCCGCGACCGCCAGCGACAACGTGGGTGTGGCCGCGGTGGAGTTCCAACTGGACGGCGCCGCCTTGAGCGAGGCCAGCAGCGCGCCTTACCGGGCCAGCCTGGAGACGGGAAGCTACGTGGCCGGCCAGCATCTGTTGCGCGCCCGCGCTCGCGATGCAGCGGGTAACCGCTCCACCTGGGCGACTGCCTTGGTGCGTTTTGGCGGCGGTGCCGATGTGGACCGGGGCTTTGCCAAGAACGAGGCCTGGCTGAGTGGACTCAGCAATGCCACGGCCATGGCCCAGGCGCCGGATGGGCGGCTGTTTGTGGCGCAGCAGGACGGTGCGCTACGCGTCGTCAAGAATGGCCAACTGCTGGCTACGCCTTTTGCCACCTTCAGCGTCAATTCGGCCGGCGAGCGTGGCTTGCTCGGGGTGGTGCTGCACCCGGATTTCACCGCCAATGGCTGGGTTTACGTCTACTACACCACCGATGCAGCGGGTACCCATAACCGTATCAGCCGGCTCAAGGCCAATGGCGACGTCTCGGCTGGAGAGGAGGCCACGGCCAACCTGCCCATCAACCTGCCCGCGCTCTCCAGCGCGTCCAACCATAACGGCGGGGCGCTGCATTTTGGCAATGACGGCAAACTCTATGTAGGGGTGGGGGACAACGCCAACGGTGCGCAGTCCCCCAACCTGGGCAGCGTATTTGGCAAGCTCTTGCGCTTCAACGACGACGGCAGCATTCCGGCCGACAACCCCTTCTATGGCAGCCAGACCGGCCTTGCCCGCGCGGTATGGGCCTATGGCCTGCGCAACCCCTATACCTTCGCCTTCCAGCCTGGCAGCGGCCGGTTGCATATCAACGATGTGGGGCAGAACACCTGGGAGGAGATCAATGTGGGCCTGGCGGGCGCCAACTACGGCTGGCCCAGCTCGGAAGGGCCGGACGGCATCATGGCCGGCATGACCGCACCGCTCTTTGCCTACAAGCACAGCGCCGCCTCACCGGCCGGCTCCGGGCCAGGCGGCTTTTTGACCGGCTTTGCCATCGCCGGTGGCAGCTTCTACCCGACTACCGGTCCTTACCCGGCCAGCTACCGGGGCAATTACTATTTTGCCGACTATGTGAGCAGCTATGTGGCCCGTCTGGATCTGGCCAACGACAATGCGGTCTACAGTTTTGCCCGCCTCAGCGGCAACCCGGTGGATATGCTGGTCGGCCAGGATGGGGCGCTGTATGTGCTGACCCGTAGCGCCATTACCCGTATTGCGGCCCAGTAGTTGCGGCGTGAACTGATCCGGCAAAGCAAAAGCCCGCCAGAAGGCGGGCTTTTGCATGGTGCGGGAATGCTTGGTGGCGCTTAATCCAAGTACTCGAACAGGGTCACGACCTTTTCCACGCCGGAAGTCTGGCTGGTGATCTCGGCAGCGTCCTTGGCTTCCTGCTGCTTGACGAGGCCCAGCAGATAGACCTGCTTGCGTTCGGTGACCACCTTCACGTGCAGGGGGGAGAAGCGGTTGGCGTCCACCATGCGGGCCTTGACCTTGGTGGTGATGCCGGCGTCGTTGGCACGCGAGCCCACGCTGGTGGGCAGTTGCACGATCAGCTCGTTGTGTACCTGGCGCACGTCGGTGGTTTCCTGGGCCATGCGGCCGGCCTCGGCGCGAGTGGCTTCGTCCGGTACTTCACCGGTCAAGAGCACCACTTTGTTGTAGCTGGTGATGTTGACGTGGGTCAGGTCGCCGAACTTGTCGGAGATACGGTCGCCAACGCGTTTTTCGATCTGTTTGTCGTTGAGGATGACCGCGCTGGCGCGGCGGTCCTGGGCGACCACCACACCGGTGGTGGTGCCGGCGACCACCAGCGGGAAGCAGGCGGTCAGCTGGGTGGCGGCAACAAGGCCGAGCAGCAGGGCGCTGTAACGTTTGAGCATGGTTTTATTCTCCGTCTAGCAAGATGCAGTCGATCGCGTCGCAGATGCTGTGGATCAGTAGAGCATGTACTTCCTGAATGCGGGCTGTACGGCCGGCGGGCACGTTGAGCTGGATATCGTCGCCCACCATGAGCTCGGTGATCTTGCCGCCGTCCTTGCCGGTGAGGGCGACCACGGTCATCTGCCGCTCGTGCGCGGCGTGGATGGCCTCGATCACGTTGACCGAGTTGCCCGAGGTGGAGATGGCCAAGAGCACATCGCCGGGCTGGCCGAGCGCGCGTACCTGCTTGGAGAACACCAGGTCGTAGTCGTAGTCGTTGGCGATGGCGGTGATGGCCGAGGTATCGGTGGTCAGCGAGAAGGCGGCGAGGCCCGGACGCTCTTTTTCAAAGCGGCCCACCATCTCGGCGGCGAAGTGTTGGGCGTCGGCCGCCGAGCCACCGTTGCCGCAGGCCAGGATCTTGCAGTCGGCCATCAGGGCGGCAACCATGCATTCAGCCACTACCGCGGTGGGGGCGGCGAGCAGTTCGCGTGCCTCCTCCATGGCGGCCATGCTGTCGAGGAAGTGCTGGTTGACGCGGTCGATCAGGTCCATGAGGCGTAATACTCTCTGTTGCTATTGTTCAATGATGTGCTTGAGCCAGCGGGGCGCGCCGTTGCCGTCGATCAAGACAGCGTCGAAGCGGCAGGGTGGCACCCGCGGCAAGGTACTGAGGTAGAGCTGGGCGGTAGCGATCAGCTTGGCCTGCTTGGCCGGCGTAATGCTGGCGGCGGCATCGCCAAAGCGCGGGTCGCTGCGTTTGCGGACTTCCACAAAAACCAGGGTGCCCCGGTCGTCGGCAATTAAATCGATCTCACCCAGGCGGCAGCGCCAGTTGCGCGCCACGATCTTCAGCCGCTGGGCGACCAGGAAGTCGGCCGCGGTTTGTTCGGCCGCGGCGCCCTTGGCTATGGACATCAGTTGGTCGTGGGGGCCGGCTCGGCCGCCGGTTGCGGTGCAGGCGCAGCAGGTACGGGCTCGGCCGGGGTCGCGGGTGCTACAGGGGCCGCCGGTGCAACTGGCTCAGGCTTGGGCGCCGGGGTGCGCGGTTGGCCGCCCACCTCGCCGCTGATCAGCTCACGGCTGAAGGCGCGCGTTTCGGACAATTTGAGCGTACCGGTCACCCCCTGCATCTCGATGGCCGCACCGGGTGCGGAGACCATCAGCAGCAGGCTCAGGCGGTAGGCGTCGATACCCAGGCCATAGAGGCGCTCCAGATCCGGGCCCAGCGGGCGCTCGGTGCGGCGGAAGCCAATCACGTCGGCCTGGTAGGGTTCCAGCAGCCAGGGCATGTCGACGAACTTCACGCCCAAAAGATCGATATTGGCGCCGGCCACCTTGCCGAACTTGCCGCCCCAGACCTGCGAGGTGGCGTAGATGGGGCGCTCGCTACCAATGTAGGGGCGCATCAGGCGGGCGCGCTTGAGGTCGGTGGCCAGGAAGAGCGCGTCGGCATTGAGGGCGGCCACGCTGTCCTTGAGCTTCCAGACGGCGTCTTTTTCATTGGCGAGCACGATCACTGCCGGCGCAGAGCCGGTCACGCGCTTCCACTCGCTGGCAAAGGCTTCGCGCATGCGGCGGGGCAGGGTGCCTTCAGCCTCGATGACCACCGGCTGTTTGCGGCCCTCGCGCTGCATGAGCTGGGCCACCTGGCGCGCCTCGGTCTCGATCGAGAGGCCCAGGCCATAGAGGTTGTCGGGTACTTTTTGTTCGTCCAGGCTGTTCAGGGCCAGGACCGGGATTTCGAGCTTGCCATAGGCGGCCAGCTTGGCGATGGCGCCGCGGGTGAGCGGGCCGATCACGCCGACGGCGCCGTGGGCGGCCGCCTCGCGGTAGGCCAACAGGGCCTCCTCGTCACGGTCGCCGGTCGCGTAAAGCCGGAGCTTGGGGGTACGGTCGTCGCCCAGCTTTTCCTCGGCGGCCAGGGCGCCCTGGCGCACTACTTCGGCCGCACCGGCCAGGCCCTTGGACTTGGTAGGCAGGATCAGCGCAATATGGGGGCCATCAGACTCCTCTACCGGGGCGGCCGGGTCCTCGGCACTGGCTGGCAGGGAGAGGCCAAGGTAGAGTAGCGCCGCCGCGAAGAGCGGCAACCAAGGAAAGGGTGCTTTACCGTGCATGACGAGCCGTATCCGATTGATCGTCCGGCATTATATGTGGTGGCTACGCCCATCGGGAACTTGCGTGATCTGACCCCGCGCGCCCAGGCGGTGCTGGCGGCGGTTGATCTGATCGCCGCCGAGGACACGCGCGTGACCGGCCAGTTGCTCAAGCACTGCCGTATCGACACCCGCATGATCTCGCTGCGCGAGCATAACGAGCGCGAAGCGGCCGCCAAGCTGATCGAGCGCCTGGCAGCCGGCGAGGCTGTGGCCCAGGTATCGGATGCCGGCACGCCGGCTGTCAGCGACCCCGGCGCCCGGCTGGTAGAAGCGGTCCACGCCGCCGGCTACAAGGTCATCCCCGTCCCCGGTGCATCGGCCCTGTTGACTGCGCTGGCCGGCGCCGGCATGCACTCGCCGCGTTTTCAGTTCCACGGCTTCCCCGAGCCCAAGTCCACCGCGCGCCGCAAGGAATTCGAGGCGCTCAAGGACCTGCCGCATACCGTCGCCTTTTTTGAAGCCCCGCACCGCATTGCCGAGAGCCTGGCCGACATGGCCGAGGTGTTTGGCGGCGAGCGTGTGGCGGTGGTCTGCCGCGAGCTGACCAAGACCTTCGAGACCATACGCCGCGCGCCCTTGGCCGAGCTGGCCCCCTGGGTGGCGGCCGATGCCAACCAGCAGCGCGGTGAGCTGGTGGTGCTGGTGGAAGCCGCACCCGCCAAGGAGAAGGACGCCGCTGCCGACTTCGACGCTGTACTGGCACCGCTGGTGCGCGAGCTGCCGGTCAAGCAGGCGGTGAAGCTGGCCGCCGAGATCACCGGCGGCAACCGCAATGCGCTGTACGAGCGTGCCCTGCAGCTGAAAGGCAATTGACCGGCAGGCCGCGGCTGGGCATAATCCGCGCCTCCTCCCGCCCGGGTGGTGAAATGGTAGACGCAGGGGACTCAAAATCCCCCGCCGCGAGGCGTGTCGGTTCGAGTCCGACCCCGGGCACCAATTACAAGTCCTAGGTCTTCCGAAGACTTCCGAAAAGCCCGCATCGTTGCTAGCGATGCGGGTTTTTTGTTTCCTATGCCGTCCGACGGAATCCGATTGAATCCGACGATGGGTGGGGGTAGCTTTAGGGGTAAGTCTCGATTCGATTTTGGAGATACCCCCAAATGGCACTATCAGACAGACAAATCAAGGCAACCGCTGCTGGCGAAAAACCTACCAAACTCGCTGACGGCCAAGGCTTATTCCTTCTCATCAACCCCAATAACTCACGTTACTGGCGGCTCAAGTACCGCATCGCTGGCAAGGAGAAATTGCTCTCCTTGGGGGTATATCCCGAACCCCCTGTCGCCACAGGAGTTGTCTGCCCTCGATTGCATCACGCCACCAATGGCTTCCGGGCATACTCCCTGGCGTCTCGATGGTCCGGACGGTACCGTCGAGACGTCCGTGTCAGGACGCTTTCAAGCCAACTCGGTGCACGCAATGCTGCAGGCCGCATTGGCGGGCTTGGGTATCGCGCTGCTGCCAGACGTTGTGACCGCGCCCCACATTCGCTCAGGAGCACTGGTGCCGGTGTTGCCACAATTCAGTGTTATGGGCGTGGACGTTCATCTTGTCTATCAGAGCCGGCGGCAGTTGCCCCGGGCGGTTCACGCCTTTGTTGAGTTCACTATGGCGAAGATGCGCGAGTCTGGAATGGTCACCTAAGCCTGACCGCCGTCTGATTGAGTGGTGATGTGACGGTTTGCTGTTTCCGTAGCGTGTCGCGGTGCTCACGATGCCAAGGGCTACACGCGCCTTGCTGCCCTGGTCTCTGCTCGATCAGCGGTCTCATGGGCACTAGGCTGCCCCCGTGCCGCCATCCAGCATCGCGTAGTGCTCGCTGACGACCCTTACCCCAACGTGGTAGACGACGCAATGCTATTCCAACTTCTCGGTGGTCAACCGTCACCAGTACGTCGGTCAGAGTCCGCTGGAACGGTGGTCAATCACTGCCTGCGCCCGCACTCATCGAATGGGTCAAAAGAGTGCGCTGTTTTCTTCTGGTGGAGCAGGAGTTCCTGCGGTCATCAGCCGCAGAATCTCGCGCAACTTTTCAAGCAACTCGTCGAACGTGACCACTACCGCGTCCCGTGACGAGTGGCGGAACAGGTCCAGCGAGCGCTTTCCCTGGAGGGTGTCCGGCGCCGTTCCTGCGATTACGATGCAGTGGACCGCAGAGACATGCGTGTCTTTGAGTGCTGGGTCGTGAGATTTGGCTGCGAAGTTGTTCAAGAGCTGGAAGCGCTGGTCAAGCACCTGCGCCATCGCGCTGGTCAGGTCCTTGTGTGGCGCGTGCAGGTCGCCACGGAACGTCTTGGCCTCAATCAGCTTGGTCGATGGGCGCTTGATCTCGATGAGGGCGAGGCTTCCAGTGAAACGCTGTGCGAACAAGAAGTCCACGATGCTTTCGCCAGCGCCGCGCAGCATCGTCCCGCCGACGTGCGCCTGGTCTTGAATCATGATTACCGGATGGGGAAACGCCAAGCCTAGAACGAAGGGATTGGCCTTGAAGAATGCTTGCCACTTGGGCTCGGGCAGATTCTTGCCAAGCATGCTTTCGATTTTGGCTATGAGCTCCCTCAATGTAACCTGCTCAATGACCGACTTGAGCTCTACCAACTGCGTGGGCTGCTCTGCGGCAATCTTCCCGGCGTCGTTGCGGATGACCGTGGCTGCCGCGAGGCGATCATCGGCGCTACGGTTTTGCGCGCGCCCCCCTAGCTTAACCAGCTCGTAGATTTCGCCAGGCTTCACCTTGGGGAATCGCCGCTCGAACTGGACCGGGTCGGCAACATGCAACAACTCATTGAAGGCGAGCAACTGGCGTTCGCGCAGCGACCGCATGCGCGCTCGGGTAGTGATCGAGTCGATGGACCTCTTGATTGCCGAGAATCGATCAATGCCGAGTTTGAACTTGGGCAGCTCTGCTGACGCGCCATTGCCCGGCTCGATCACCAATTCGGTGACGCCTATCATTTCAAGGATTGCATGCGGAATCAGCCGATATTCCCATTTGAAGCCAAGCCCATACTTGGCGTGGCGGCCAAAGCCAGCGGGCAGGCTTTCGAGCATCGCGTCGAACTCTTCGATGTCTTCAGGCAGCCACCAAGGCTCTTCCTCGTCGGCCAGAACTGTGATCGTGGCCAGCTCGTCATATTTCGGCGTAAGGAACGTGCGGCGATATGAGGCCGAAACCAACGGAAACATAGTGAGCGCATGCTCGGTAACGCGGGCGAGCAGCACCGTCTGCAGGGTCTTCTCCGTCCCGTCTTCAGGATTGGCCTTGCCGTGGGCATAAACCTCGACGCAGTCCTCGCCGCCATAGGTGGATTTCTTCAACGATACTTGCATCGCCTCGGCGTCGAGTTTGGTACCCGGCTCAAGACCGTAGTCAGACACATCTTCACGCGCAGGCTCTTCCTGCTCATCGAAGAAATCGTTTGCGTCAAAGAAATCATCCGCGATGTCTTCTGGCGTGCCAGCTTGGTTTTTGTTCTTTTGAGTCATCATTGCCCTCGTTAATGTAGGCACCTGAGCTAGCGAAGCTTTTGGAGATCATCGCGCCCGCACTTGCCCAGATACGACAGGGGAGCCGAGCGTTGCCTGCCACTGCCAAGATCAATCTTCTGGCTGAGTTGGGTATCGAGCTCGACGAAGAGGCGCTACTGCTAGCCCTGTCAGAAGATATACAGGTATCTTCATCATGCTAGATGTGGCACCTTTCCAGGACTCGCCTCGGCCTTAGGTACCTGCTTGAAATCCTGAGCGACGCGCCCCTTGTCGAGGCGCACGACCCGATCAGACATAGCTATGGTTTCGGGACGGTGAGCAATAACTACCCGAGTTAGATTCAGGCGCTTGACCGCCTCATTGACCCGTCGTTCGCTGGCGACGTCAAGATGGCTGGTGGCTTCGTCCAAGAACAAAATGCGAGGTCGCTTGTACAGTGCGCGTGCCAGCAGCAGCCGTTGCTTCTGCCCACCCGAGAGTGCAGTACCCATATCACCGATCAGGGTTTGGTAAGTCATGGGCATGGCCATGATTTCATCGTGTACGGCTGCTAGCCTAACGGCGGCTTCGATACGGCTTCGGTCGGGCGTATCTGCAAAGAAAGTAATGTTGTCAGCGATGGAGCCTGCGAACAATTGATCGTCCTGCATGACGGCAGCGATCATATTGCGATAGTGGCGCAGCCCCAGGCCGCGCAGCGGTACTCCCCCCACCAGTATCTCGCCTTCACTGGGCTGCACCAACCCCAGCAACAGCTTGAGCAAGGTCGTCTTACCACAACCGGACGGCCCAACGATAACCACGGACTCGCCCTCACCGATGACCAAGTTGATCCCATCTAGTACCCAGGGTTCAGTATCGGCATAACGGAAACGCACATTGCGCAACTCCAACCTCGGCTGCACGACACCTGCACTGTGATCAATATCTAGATATGGCTCGGGTTCGGTTAAGACAATGTCAGCTAATCGCTCACTATGTAACTGCAGCATGCGGATTTGGAAGAACAGATCAACCAGGTTACCCACCCGGCCGCTAAACTGTAGCTTGTAGGCGCCGTATGCAAACATCATGCCAATGCTGAATTGGTTGTCCATGACCAGGATGGCACCGAAGTAGGTGACCAAGATGGCTTCTATACCGAAGATCAGCCCATTCGCCGTACTGAATATCACGCTCATGCGCTGGGTGGTAAGCCCCCGGTTTGTGCTGTTGACCACCAGATTGAGCCATTGTGAGCGTCGGTCGTCTTCGCGATTGAAAAGCTTTATGGTCTGGACACCACGTATGGATTCCAGAAAATGGCTTTGCTCTTTGGCCGAATGGACGATCTGCTCTTCGCTAGCAGTTTTAAACGGCCCGTACGAGACCCAACGAACCAAGATGTACAGACCGAGCGCTCCCAGTGTCAGCGTTGCCAGCTTGGCCGAATACAGCAGCATCATGCCTAGTGCAAACACCGCCATAACACCATCGAGCACCGCGCTCAACGCGGTAGTGGTCAATACGCCCTGGATGGAATTGATGGAGCTGAAGCGTGAGACCACGTCGCCCATATGGCGGGTCTCGAAATAGTTCATGGGTAGTCGGGTCAGTCGACTGAAGAGTGCTGCGATCCATTGCAGCTTTAGGGTGGTGGAGAAGTAGATCACTACCCATTGCCGGAATGTAGTGATCGTCATCTGTACTAGCAGGAGTAGCAAGAAACCTATGGCCAGTACCTGCAACAGATTGCGGTCCTGGCTGACGATGACACTATCGATAACGAATTGCTGGAAAAAGGGTGACAGCACAGCCAGGAGTTCCAGTGCCAGCGAGAGTACCAATACCTGGGCAACGGCGCGCTTCATGCCCACTACTTGGCCAACCAGTTGTCGCAGGCTGACAGCCTGTATCTCTTGCTTTTTCTCGAATTGCGGCGTCGGCGCGAGTTCCAGCGCGATGCCGGTAAAATGCTTGCTAACCTCGCCGTAGGGTAGTTTTCGCACTCCAAAGGCTGGGTCGTGGATTTCTACCCAGCGGGGGCCTGCTTTCTTTAAGACTACGAAGTGGTTCATGTCCCAGTGCAAGATGCAGGGAGTCTGCAGTTGTGACAATTCCTCTAGCTCTAACCGCAGAGGACGACCAGCCAAGTGCAATTGGCTAGCAAACTGCATTATTTGAGCTAGCGTTGCTCCTTTGAGCGAGAGTGCGAAGCGGCGTCGCTGACTAGCCAGGTCAGTCTGATGACCGTGATAACAGGCGACCATGACCAATGAAGCAAGGCCGCATTCGGCGGCCTCAGTCTGTAATAATACTGGGAGCTTGCGATTTCCCCACCAGTTTAGGCCGCTGGTCATAAATTAATCTATCATCAATTTTTTGCTGGAAGTGGCGAGGGGAATTTCAGAGCCAACAATAAATAGATTGGTGAAAATTGAAAACCCTCATCCTACATGCTTAAGAATATGGTGGGTTACACCGTGATTCAGCAGTGGGACTAGCCGAGGCTTTTCTTTGCAGCCTGTCGTGTTTTATACAGCATGACAATATTGCTAAGCAGAAATACCAGAGCGATGCCACTAACAGTGCTTGAGCTTTTGAATGCGCTATCAGACCCGCAAATTATGAATATCAATAAATATGAAAATACATTGCCAGCAAAAATAATTTGCAATAAATTATTATTCACTAAAAGGTCTCCAAGTCATCTGCATTTTCAATGCACAGTCTGAATAATTACGCTTGCCGAAGTAAGCGTGGATTACTCCCCGGTGCTAGGATTGATGCCATCCATAGCTCTGGTTAGTTGGTCACGATAGTCGCATATTTTTAACATGCCCACCAAGTGCAAGTGTGCTGTGAATATACGTTCACAGCACACTTGCGCATCGGAGATTAAATTACTTCTTTCCGACGGTGCTGTTGCTGCCACTGTTATCGCTACTGCCACTACCGCTAGTGGCATTGCTAATCACCACCGAAGCAGTACCTGCAAGAGCTCCACCGGTTGCGGCAATCGCGCCGGCGACACAACCCACTGCAGCACCAGCAGCAGCGCCAGTAGCGGTACCTGCAAGTGAACCCGGGCCGGTCCAAGAGGTGCCGACCAAGCCAATTACGCCACCAGCCATCCCGCCCTTTACGGTACCCTCTGCGCAGCCATTGCCTGCAGTTTTAACGATGTCCACAAAATCATTCCACACACCGGTGACCACATCTTTGGAGCCATTAATTTCAGTGATGCTTAAGCCGCCGTTGATTGCTGCGAGTTCATTGGATTGCAGTTGACGCATGATAATTCCTCATCTAACTCTAGTATTGAATTACTTCACATTTATTCACAGATAACAAGTGTCAACTGAGAACCCCTAGCATGCTATCTGCTTGCGTTCCACCTGTTCAATGGCTGATTTGTACTAGTATGCTTGCCACACTAATTGCAACAGCATGCGCACGATTTTTTGCGCCGAGCTTAAGGTAAAGCGTATGCAACTGATTGCGGATCGTTTGCGGGCTTTTGCCAAGGGATAGTGCTATTTCTTTGTCTTGCATACCTTGGCTAAGCAGCTGCAGTATTGCTTGTTCCTTTTCGGTTATGTTCGGAGTAGCCACATGATTTCCTGGTTTTACGTTGAGACATGGCGCAGAGAAATTGAAGGCTTGCGTCATTGAATAATGATCTGACTGCTAATATCTTTTAGGATTAAATTAAGGGCGGGCTGCATTTTTTTGTAATCGTCTGGACTGCAAACTTGTTTCACTTTTGGCTTGATCTGCAGATTGCGCTGCAATCGAATCGATGTGCCAACTTGTTCATAATGGGCGGTGTAGCCAATCAGGGACTCATTGATCTCCACTGACTTCGGCAGTGCCAAGGGCTTAACTCCATCAGGAAGGACAAATACCGCTTCTTCAGTGACGTTGACGGGATTACAAATGTAAGGCTGGGTGCGTATTGCCTCTGCAAGATAGCGGCTCGCCTCATCCGCAATACCACTCGCTAAGGAAGACATACTGCGCATGCCCGTAGGGCCTGGTAGCGCAAGGTAGTTGTCAATGTCCGCGGCCATTGTCACATCCTGCCTTGCGCGATCACCGTTGCCGGCCAAAGAGAACGTACCGCTTCCTTTTAATTGCTGCCGCTGCAATAGGTTACCGACGATGGTACTGCGCCAAGCCGGTTGTGCATTGTTTAGTACATAGCGATTGAGTTCGGCGGCCCATCCCAGCAGCTGCTGACTTCCGCTCAGATGGGCTGCGCCATCTTCTTTGATCTGAAAGGTCAGCTTGGTACGCACGTCGCTCTGCTGTTCAACTGGGGTGTGCCCTATGGACCCTAACTTGGTGAGCAAAGTCGGTTTATCGAGCTCGGCCGCGGGCAGAAAGCCTGCGGCGACTGTCGTCGCTGTTGGGTCTAAATAGAGTGCAAGCTTGGGCACATAAACGATGGCGTGGTTGAAAGCTGATACGGCAGGCACATCTGGAAGGCGATAACGGCCACCTTGATTGATGAGCGCGGTAGTACTATCTATGCCAACCGAGGCGAGCATCGCGATCAGCAGCGAGGCGTGGTCTTTACAGTCACCGTAGCGGTTGTTCAGAACTTTGTCTGCACTGTGAGGAATGACGCCACCACGGCCCAGATAGACGGCAACATAGCGGACATTTTGACGAACCCAGTCCGAGAGCAAAAGCGCCTTCGCACGATCATCTATTGCATTGGCTGTGATTTGTTTGGCTAGGGTCGCAATGCTTTCAGTGGGTATGGCGGTATCGGCAGCAGATTGTTCGTAGGCATGTGCCAACTCAGCCCAGTCCTTGAATGTGCTGACCTGCAAATGATGGCCAAAATCGAGGTAATCAACAGCCATCGCCTCGACCCGATCTTTTGGCGCTTGATCATAGCGCCAAGTATAGGCTCTTCTTTCTCCCTGCTCTCTCACGTTCCCTGCCGTGTATGCAAGGCTATCTGCCCTTAGTCGCAGCGTAGAAGGCAAGTCGTACGTCAGGACTGATTCTTTGTATGGATGAAAGTCTGGTACCGTGATGTCTTCAAAATAGCCTGGGAATAGGGGTTTAGTGCGTTTGACATACTTGACGTAGATGCTGTCCCCCACGCTCAAATCCGAAAAAACAACGATCTTATTAATGTTATCCAGATACATCGGGGCTGCAGCCGATGCACGATCTTGTTGAGTTTTGATCTGGTCCGGAGCGACCAGAATTTTGCGGCCGTCGGCCTTAAGTGTGTAAGCCTCAACGGACTCCAGAGTACTGAGTTGCTTGTTGAGTGGGATAGTGTATTGGCCATATTGCTGCAGGGCCTCTTCCTTCTCGATCTTCTGTTGGGACTCTATGGTTACCGTGTATTCACCGTTTTCTTCAACGCGAAAGTGCTGATTGTCTTTTTCGATGGTGACATTGGGGTTGTCACCCGGCATCGCAAAGGTTTGGAACGAACTCAGCAACAGAACAGCCAGGATCTTCTTCTGAAATTTCATGAAATTTGGTTTCTTTGTAGTCTGTAATCAAGTGCAATTAGAGATGCCTAGATCCGCTGCTTGATGGCTATTAGTGGCTCCAGCAACCAGTCGATAATTTTGCGTTTGTCTACGAGTACATCGGCTTCTACCTGCATATCGGGGAGTAGCGCTTCCTGCCGGTCATAGGCCATCACTGTCTGTGAGGCCGGTTTAGCGACGATGCGGTAAGCAGCGTCCTTACCAATTGGCCCGACTGCGCTACGGGATACGGAAACGATACGCGCGGGATGCTGACCAAATTTTTGATAGGGATATGCTTGGTAGCGCAACAGCACCTCTTGCCCTGGTCTGATGAAGCCGATGGCACCTGATGGTGCGTAGAAATGGGCTTGCAATTGAGAACCCTTCGGCACAATGGACAGCAGGGCCATGTCACCGGTGACGGCTTGACCTGGCTCGCCTTGGACGGCGGTAACGAAGCCATTGGTTGGTGCGGTGACTATCACCTCGCGCTGAGCCTCCCGCTCAAGGATTTCCTGCTCCAGAGCGGCAATATCGCGATCCGTTTCGGCCTTTTGCTGGGCGCGGCGTAAAGGTAGGGAAGCAAGCTCGGTACCAGCCACGGCCAACTGGCCTCTTATTTCCTGCGCATTACGCTGCAGGCCGGATAGGGTGGCTTGCTGTGCTAATAATTCGTCAGCGCGTTGCTGCACTTGCAGCGGTGGAGCGAAATTGCTGCGAGCCAGTTCTTGATAGCGAGCGTAGGTTGCTTCGGCCAGCGTGACTCGTTGTTTTTGATTGGCAATTGCAGATTGTATTTGCGTCAGTTGCAGTTGGAGATCTGCCATCCGTTGCCGTAAGGTAGCTTGCTGACTCTGGAAGAGGGCGTCTTGCGTCGCGAGATCTTGCTGCAGGCTATGTTTGCGCTCGACTAGCGTAGTAACCGCCTGGGCCGATATTGCGCCATGTTGGGTTTGCCGCTCAGTGGAAAGTGTGAACAGTAGCTGGCCGGTAGTGACCTGCTGGCCTTCCGCGACATGGCGAGCGACGATGCGGCCCAGCTGCATCGGATAGACCTTGACCAGGCCTTTGTCTGGGACCAAGGTGCCAAGTACCTTGGTGCGGCGGGTGTATTCCTGCGTACAGGCCAATACCATCACCGAGAGCACTAGGCCTGCGGTGACGATTGTGAAAATGGTTAGCGCCCAGGGCTGCCTGAGAATGACCCGGCCTGTGACCAGGGCGGATCTGTGCGCCAGGGCCTCGGCCCTGAAAAGCTGATCCTGCATATTGTTAGATTTTACTTATGGTCTAATTGTTGTTTACGTACGGCAGAGGGTCCTGCGTTCCTCCTCTGCTGCCGTCGTACACCGACCATCCGGCCTGAGTGCGGTGAAGAATATATCCCACCCAGAAGTTGTTGAACAAGGGTCAACTTCAATAATTGGACACTTGTCCTTATTTAGTGCAATTGGGGGAAACGCCATGCTCAAATCGCCCAAGAATGAACAGTGCGATGTCCCGGTCGCTGCCGGGGTTGATGCCATGAGTCTGCAAAGAAGCCCAAAGGTGAACGTTTATGGGGAGGTGTTCACCAGATCGTCGCTTGGCGCCCACAAGGCAACCAACCGCGCCGCATTGAGTGCGTCATCTAGGGCTCGGTGATGACTACCCTGCATGGTCAGCCCTGCCAACTGGCAAGCCTTGGCTAGCCCCACTTCTTTTTCCGATCCGTTTGCGCTTCGCGAAGACTCGTTCGGCATTTAGATGCGGTAATGCAATCGGCACAGGCACTCTATGCCGAGCCGCATCTCGTTCGAACTGCTTTCGGTCATAGGCACCCCAGCTGGCCCAATAGGAGTCAGACTGGGCTTGCTTAGCCACAAAGACATGGAGTAGCTAAACCCGTATTCCAAACGATCTCACTCACATATCACGCTCATGAGACCGTTAGGTTGTTCACGCCGAACAACTCCAGGTCCCTACGTGGAGCGTAAATATGGCGATAGACAAGTCATTTAAACCAACCGACCTAGACTACCAACAGGCTTGTCCCCGGTGTCAATCAAGTCGGATTCAGTGCCGGGACTACGCCCGTCGGGCGGGCGGCACGGTAGGTCTGGCTGCAGGTGCAGTCGTCGGCACATCGTGCGCACTCGGCGGTGCCGAAGCAGGTCTTACGGTCGGCTTTGCCGCAGGGCCGTTTGGTGCTTTTGCCGGGGCGCTAATCGGCGGGTTGGTCTGCGCGGCAGCGGGTTGTGTTGCCGGTGCCCGCTTGGGCGCTGTCATCGATGATCAGGTGCTTGACAACTACAGTTGCCTGGCGTGTGGCCACATCCCTCCTGCTCTCGCAGACTATGCTTTGAGGGTATGCCCATCGGGAACGCTCAATGCCGTATCAACTCGTTCACGCGACCGGTTCGACCATCTACTTTGTGTTTCTCATCCTTTTTCTGTGGATGAGCCGGGTACCCCGGACCAACCCGGGAGCGGGCTGGTGGGCGCTGGGTATGTTGTTCGCGCTCCTGGCCCGCCTGGTGTTCCTGTTCTTGCTGCCGCAGCACGAAGCCAGCCTGGTGATCACGGTCTACTGGGGGCTGAATGTGCTGGAGAAGCTATGTCTGGTAGCGGGCTTGGTGCGCTTCTTCGGCGTGGCAGTCCGCTTGCCTTGGTTCTGGGGGGCGACTGCCGTCGTTGAGGTGTGGGTGTTGGTTTCCTGGCTGGCAGGTGTAGCGCCGCTGGCTCGTGGCCTGGGCGTGGCGGCGTTCAATATCGCCATGCTGTGCTATGTGGC
>NZ_DATCSC010000021.1:0-64525 GCF_036568685.1 Chitinimonas sp. | reverse complement strand
CAGCTGGCGCTGCACCGAGGAGATCGAAGCCTTGCGGCTCTTGATCACATAGCTGACTGCCTGGTCGTACATATCGTCGCTCTCGCCATCACCGCCGCCGCCGGTCAGGCCAAACTCACCGCCACCGCCGCCTTCGGCACCTTCCACTGCACCGGTGAGGATGCCCTCGACATAGTTGGGCTCACCCTGGGTCTTGAGGAATTCGACCACGGCGTGTACTTCCTCGTCGGCGACAAAGGCACCGTGGATACGCTGTGGGTAGCCGGTGCCCGGCGGCAGGAAGAGGCCGTCGCCCTGTCCCAGCAGGCTTTCGGCACCCATCTGGTCGAGGATGGTACGGCTGTCGATCTTGCTCGATACCTGGAAGGCACACCGGGTTGGGATATTGGCCTTGATCAGGCCGGTGATCACATCCACCGAGGGGCGCTGGGTAGCCAGGATCAAATGGATGCCTGCGGCACGGGCCTTCTGCGCCAGACGGGCGATCAGCTGTTCGATCTGTTTGCCGGCCACCATCATCAAGTCGGCCAATTCGTCGATCAGTACCACGATCAACGGCAAGCTTTCCAGCGGCTCGGGGTTGTCCGGCGTCAGGCTGAAAGGGTTGGTGAGTTTCTCGCCACGCTTCTCGGCGTCGCGCAGCTTCTGGTTGAAGCCGGCGAGGTTACGCACGCCCATGGCGCTCATCAGCCGGTAGCGCTTTTCCATCTCCGCCACGCACCAGTTGAGCGCGTTGGCGGCGTGTTTCATATCGGTGACCACCGGCGCCAAGAGATGAGGGATGCCCTCGTAGACGCTCAGTTCCAGCATCTTGGGGTCGACCATGATCAGGCGGACTTCCTCGGGCGTGGCCTTGTAGAGGAAGGACAGGATGATGGCGTTCATGGCCACCGACTTACCCGAGCCGGTCGTACCGGCTACCAGCATATGCGGTGCCTTGGCGAGGTCAGTCACCACCGGCTTGCCGGAGATGTCCTTGCCCATGGCCATAGTCAGCAGCGAGCCGGCATCGTGGTAGACCTGCGAGCCCAGGATCTCCGACAAGCGCACGATCTGGCGCTTGGGGTTAGGTAGTTCCAGGCCCATATAGGTCTTGCCGGGAATGGTCTCGACCACCCGGATGCTGACCAGCGACAGCGCTCGCGCCAAGTCCTTCATCAGGTTGACGATCTGCGAGCCTTTCACCCCGGTAGCAGGCTCGATCTCGTAACGGGTGATCACCGGGCCGGGATAGGCGGCGATGACCTTGACCTCGACGCCGAACTCGGCGAGCTTGCGCTCGATCAGGCGCGAGGTGTATTCGATGGTCTCGTGGCTGACCACTTCCTGGATGGCCGCCGGCGGCGACAGCAGGGTCAGGCTGGGCAGCTCGGCATTGCCGCTGCCGATCAGCGCCGGTGCCTTCTTGGTCACCGTCTTGGCCTTGGGCGCAGCGGCCGGTGCCTGGGTCGGGCTGCTGAGCTCGGGTTCCGGCTCCTCCCAAGGCGGCAGGTCTTCCTCGGCAAACAGGGAAGGCTGGGCCTGCGCCTGCTTGGCCTTCTCCTGCGCCTTTTGCTCCTGCTCGATCTCCTTCTGCATGGCCTTGGTCGGCGCGAGATCGAGCACGGGTTCCTCGATGCGCAAGGCAGGCGCGTCCTCGAAGCGTTGCTTCTCGACAGTGACACGTGCCTCTCGGGCAATGGCTGCCTCTTCACCGATCTTGCGGTCCTGGCGTGCCTGCCAGAGCTGCACTACCTGCAGCACATGGTCTTCGATCCAACCACCCACCTTTTCGGTCAGGTCCAGCCAGGAAACCCCGACGAATAGCGACAGGCCGATACCGAAGCTCGCCAGCAGGATCAGGGTGGCGCCGCTGAAGCCCAGGGCATGGAATAGCCAGCCGCCCAGCGCGAGGCCGAGCATGCCGCCAGGCTGGTAGGGCAGCTCGATATGCCAGGTATTGAGGCGCAATGCCTCGAGGCTACAGCTGGAGAGGATCAGCAAGAGGTAGCCGCTGATGGCGACGATGGCCAGACGGTGGTTCTGCTCCACCTTCTCCAGCCGGCGGTAGCCCCACAGGATGGCCGCAAGGCAGAAGATCACCCACCACCAGGCAGAGAAACCGAACAGATAGAGCAGGACGTCGGCCAGCCAGGCGCCAAAGCTGCCGCCCTTGTTGCGGACGGCGACCTGGGTGGCGGCATGCGACCAGCCTGGGTCGGCGGCGTTGTAGCTCGCCAGGATGATGACCAGATAGATACCGGCCACTACGGCAGCCAGCCACCAGCTCTCGCGCAGCACGGCGGCAAATTGCGGCGGCAGCGGGGTGCTGTCGCGCTTGGACGAATTCGGAGCGTTCTTGGGACGGCGTGAGAACAGCATGGGCGATGCACAGGTTGGGACCGGATGATTATAGCGGTTAGCACTTCGATGCTGTTGGCGTAAACGGGTCGTTGCCGAACACCCCGCGCCGTTGCTGGGTCGGCGGCTGTCAGCGGTGGGCGTACTGTCGTATTTCAGGCAGCACGATCCGGCTTTCGTCGCAACGGGGTGCCCGGCAGCAAAGGCTGCGGGCTAGCATGCGGCACGACTGTTACATAGCCATGTGGCAGCCAGAACAGCACGGCGGTAAACCGCCACGAGGAGCCTAGCGTGATCGAAGTCAGCCAGTTGCAAAAGCGCTTTCGCCTGCCCCGGCGCAAGCACAAGCCCAGTGATGACCCGCGTGAATTCGACGGGTATTTCCATGCAGTGCGCGATGTCTCCTTCCAGGTCGCTGCAGGCGAGGTACTGGGCCTGCTCGGCCCCAATGGCGCCGGCAAGACCACCACGCTGCGCATGCTGTCTACCGCCATTGCGCCCAGTCAAGGCCGGATACAGGTGGATGGCGTGGACCTGGTGGCCGACCCGCTGGCCGCACGCGGCCGCATCGGTTTTCTTTCCGGTGCCACCGGGCTCTATGGGCGTCTGACGGTGGCGGAGAACATCCGCTACTTCGGCCAGGCCTACGGCGTACCCGAGGCGGAACTGGCGCCGCGCATCGCCGGCCTGCTTGAACGGCTGGATATGCTGAGCTACGCCGATCGGCGCGTAGACGCATTGTCGGCCGGCATGAAGCAGCGGGCGGCCATCGCCCGCACCGTGATCCATGCGCCAAGGGTGCTGGTTCTCGATGAGCCGACCACTGGCCTCGACATCCTCGGTGCCGAGGTTGTGCTGGACTTCATGCGCGACTGTCTGCAGCAGGGCGTGGCCCTGGTATTTTCCACCCACCAACTGCACGAGGTGGAGGCGCTGTGCCAGCGCGTCTGCATCATCAACCAGGGCATCAGCCGCTACCAGGGCAGTGTTGCTGCGCTGCGTGAAGCCGGCCAGGGCGATCTGGCACGTGGTTACCTGCAGCAGTTGGAGATCGTCAAGCCGACACCGGCGGCAGTGGATGGCGAGGCCGCCGCGGTGGTGGCCTTGGCCGGACAGGAGGGTTGAGCACATGTGGACTGTATTGCGTAAGGAACTGACCGAATTGCTGCGCGACAGGCGCACGTTGATCTTTATGTTGCTGATGCCGGCCTTGGTGATGCCGCTCCTGATTGGCGGCTTTGCCTTGCTGGCCAACTACAAGGCGGAGCAGGAGGCCAAGCGAGTACTGCGTTACGCCGTATTCGGCAGCGAACAGGCGCCCGAGTTGCTGCGCCGTATCGAGGCAACGCCGCGGCTGGAGAGGGTGGGATTGGGTTCGCCCGATGAGATACGCCAGGCCATCAAGGACGAGCGCATCAGCTTTGCGCTAGTGGTGCCGGCAGGCTTTGAGCAGCAGTTGCAACAAGGCCGCGCCATGGCATTGGAGCTGCACTACAACAATGCCGTCTCGGTCGATACCGTTGCGCAGCGCATGAGAACCCTCAGCACCCAATACGGCGAGGACCTGCGGCAGCGCTTTATGAGCGGCCAAGGATTGGGCGAGGAAACCCGCCGCTTCCTGGCGCAGCCGGTGCGGCTGGAGGTGCGTAGCACCGCCAATGAGCGGGAGCGTATCGGTGAGTTGGTCGGCGCCTTCCTGCCCTATCTGCTCTTGATGATCGGCCTGTCGGCCAGCATGGCGGCCGCCATCGATATGGGGGCGGGCGAGAAGGAGCGTGGTACGCTGGAATCTCTCCTGCTGCTGCCGCTGCCACGTAGCCATTTGGTCCTGGCCAAGTTTCTGGCCATTGCCCTGGTCGGCATCGTAGCTGCCGGCGTAGCGGTGACCTCGATGGGTATCTGGGGCATGAGCCTGCTCAAGGGCAATGCGGCGGCCGGAGCGGCCTTGTCGCAGGTGATAGGCGGCATAGGCTGGCGCGAATTTGCCCTCGTTGCGCTCTTGATCCTGCCCGCCAACGCCATCATCGCGGCACTACTCCTGACCATCTCGCTCTATGCGCGCAGCTATAAGGAAGCCGGCAGCTATGGCAGCCAGTTGATGATCCTGTTGATCATGCCCATCCTGCTGGCCCTGCTGCCCAATATGCGGCTGGACAGCGGCTGGGCCTGGGTGCCGATCACCAATATTGCACTGGCGGTGAAGGAGATCGTCAAAGGCACGCTGCAATGGAGCGATATGGCCATCGTACTGGGCTCCACGGGCGCCGTAGCAGGCCTGCTGCTGACAGCCTGTACCTACTTCTGCCGCCGTGAAGAGGTGTTGTTCCGGGCCTAGGCCATTAAAGGCACTGAGGGATGCGTAGAGGCCTCACCAGGTATTGGTGAGGCCTCTTTATTTGCCTTGTTCAGGTGCGGGATGCCGGCGGCGCTTACCTGTAGATGGCGATGCTGCGGTTACCCCAGGCGTCGACCGCAGCCCGGTACATGCCCTCGCTATTGAAGGGCATGGCGACATGGCCCTCCCAATCGACGGCAATCAACCCACCCGAGCCACCGATTTCCACCAGTTGGCCAAAGACGATCTCGTCACAGGCATCGCCCAGCGGCTGGCCGATATAGCGCACCCGGCTGGCCACCTCGTGCGCCGCTGCGCAGCGGATAAAGCTCTCGCCATGGCCGGTACCCGATACGGCCACCAGATCGTCGGCCCAGGTGCCGGCGCCGATGACCGGTGTGTCGCCTATGCGCCCAGCCATCTTGGCGGTGCGTCCACCGGTGGAGGTGGCCGCCGCCAGGCAGCCATGGATATCCAGCGCTACGGCACCGACGGTACCGTGCTTGATCTGCTCGGAGACATCGGCGTCCGTGCCACCGGCGCGCTGTCGGGCGAGCTCGGATTGCAGTGCGTCCCAGCGCTCTTGGGTATGGAAGTAGCTGGCATCGGCAAGGGGTAGGCCCTGCTGCTCGGCAAAGGCGTCGGCCGCGGCAAAGCCCAGCGTGACATGGGGCGTGGCTTCCATGACACGCCGCGCCAGCAACACCGGGTTGCGTACGCGCTGCACCCCGGTGACCGAGCCAGCTCGCCGCTCGCGGCCATCCATCACCGCCGCTTCAAGCTCCACTTGGCCCGCTGCGTTGAAAACTGCGCCGCGGCCAGCGTTGAATAGCGGATTGTCCTCCAGCGCACAGACCGAGACCGTGACGGCATCCAGCGCGCTGCCCCCTGCGGTCAGCACCGCCAGGCCGGCATCCAGCGCCTGGCCCAGGCCCGCCAACAAGGTGGCCTCCTGCTCGGCGCTGATATCGGTCTGGCGCATCGTGCCAGCGCCGCCGTGGATGGCTAGGGCAAAGGGCATGGATAGTCCTAGAGAGTCTCTGCAAATCCCCATATTCTCGCGTCAGCGAGGCTCCCTCGTGGCGGCGAGGGCGGGGGGAGTGGAATAGCGATAAGTCATTGATTCACTTGTGACCGTAAGCGCCCGGCTACGCCGGGCGGTGAGCAACAGCTTCTGTCTTCTGTAGCGCGTCTTTAATCCAAAAAGCGCTGCTGCCAAGCCCTGAACAGACCGTGCGCGTGCTCCTTCATGGCTTCTGCCGAGGTGAAGTGGCCTGGGTCTATGGGCTCGAATACATGGTAGTCCGCGCAGGGGTTGTCTGCGGTGGCGATTTGCCAGATCTTGCGCAGGAAATGCTGGTCGGCCCACTCGAAGGTCTCCTGCGCCTGGTAGTGAAGAAAGACGGGCAGGATGGGCGTGCCACTCTCGAAGCTGGCGGTAAACGCCCCATTGAAGAAACGGTTGCCAAGTCGGCGGCCCTTGCAGCCGCCCTCGGGGTAGAGCGCCAGGCAGTCACCGGCCCTGGCTGCCGCTACCAGCGCCTCGGATGCCGCTTTGCGAGAGGCGGAGGAATCGCGCTGGACGAACAAGGTGCCGGCAGCCACCGCCACGCGGCCGAGTATCCACCAGTCGGCAATCTCTGCCTTGGCCAGGGAGCGGACCGGAAACAGTGCCGGGATGCCGATGTCCTCGAACAGGGAAGGGTGGTTGGCGATCAGCACGTAGCGATCGGGCAGTGCGCCGCGATAGTGCTGATGCAGCCGCAGCCGCACCCCCAGTGCGGCGACAAAAGCCCGGCACCAGGTATGGAAGAGCGTGCGTACGGTACGACCGAACAGGCTGCGGGGCAGGCTGGCGAGGAACAGCAGCAAGAGGGTGAGCAGCAGGAAGTCGAGGATGGCAAGTAGTCGCCACAGCCCACGCAGCAGCGGCACCATGGCGTATCAGACCAGGAAGCCGCGCAGCTTGCTCTCGATGATGCGGGGGTTTTCGCCATGGGCGATGGCAACCAGGCCCTCGGCCAGCAATTCACGCCGCTTTACCTCGGAAGCAATGATCTGCTTGAGCTTGTTGCCTATGGGCAGGAACAGGAGGTTGGCCGAACCCACACCATAGATGGTGGCCACGAAGGCAACCGCGATGCCCGAGCCGAGCTTGGAGGGATCGGTCAGGTTTTCCATCACATGTATCAGGCCCATGACCGCACCCAGGATGCCGATGGTCGGGGCGTAACCGCCTGCGGATTCCCAGATCTTGGCCGCAGCGCGGTGCTTCTCCTCGTAGGCACCGATCTCCAGGTCCATGGTGTGGCGGATCGCTTCCGGCTCGGCACCATCGACCAGCATTTGCAGGGCACGTTTGACAAAGGGGTCTTTCTCGCCCATCAAGGGGGTCTCCAGCGCCAGCAGGCCGCCACGGCGGGCGGTGTTGCTCCAGTTGACCAAGGACTTGACCCAGGGCTCCAGCGCAGCGGATGGGGGCATCAGCACCCAGCGCAGCATCTTGACGCCCATGATGAAGCTGCCGGTACTGCTTTGCAGGAGAACTGCGCCTATTGTGCCGCCCATCACGATCAGAAAAGCGGTCAGCTGTAACAGGGAGCTGATGGTGCCGCCTTCGAGCATCTGCCCGCCGACGATTGCGATAAGGCCGAGGAAAATACCGATCAGGCTCAGTCTATCCATGAGGATGCAGGGTCTTCTTGTTGGCGGGTACGCTGCCGTTTATAGCAGATTTGGCTGGTCGGACGGTCATTTCTGCGTCCAGTCGTGCAGTTTGCTACGCAGGCGGGCGATTGCCTGGCTATGCAACTGGCAGACGCGGGACTCCGAAACATTGAGCACCGCACCAATTTCCTTGAGGTTGAGTTCCTGCTCGTAGTAGAGCGCCATCACCATCTTCTCGCGCTCTGGCAGGGTCTTGATACCGTCGACCAGCACGCGTTTGAAGTCGGCGTCATCTATGCCCCTGATCGGGTCGGCATCATGGTCGGCGGCCATATTGTCGAGCGCGTTGCGGCCGTCTTCTTCGTTGTCATAGTCGTCGTAGTAGATCAGTTGGTGGCCACGGCCGTCAGCCAGCAGCTCCTGGTATTCGGCCAGCGGCATGCCCATGGCCTGAGCCACCTCGGTCTCGGTGGCGGGGCGTCCCAACTGGTGCTCCAGCTTGCTGAGCGCTGTCTCGATATCGCGCATGGAGCGGCGCAGCTGGCGCGGCATCCAATCCGCCTCGCGCAGTTCGTCCAGCATGGCACCACGAATACGCTGGGTGGCGTAGGTCTCGAACTGTACGCCGGCGTCGGGATCGAAATTACGTGCTGCATCCATCAGGCCAATCAGACCGGCCTGGATCAGGTCGTCCACCTCCACACTCGCCGGCAGGCGGGCCACCATATGGTAGGCGAGCTTCTTGACCAGGGGCGCATAAGCAGTGACTCGCGCTTCCACAGGGTCTGCGGCGTGTTGCTTGTAGGCACCGATGGCTCGGGACATGGTCATGCGGGACATGGATCGGAGGAATGACTTCTTTATGCGCCACGTCGGCGGGTTTGCCAACGGGTGAGACGAAGATTAGCAATCGCTGCTATAGCTGACAATGAGGCAATACGCGGCTTTCAGCGAATTGAGGCAAGCCGGCGGCTGACATCCAGCGCGCGGTAGAGCAGATTGGCACGATCAGCACTGGCAATCTTGCGGGGCCAGCGGCGCATGGCATTGGCCAGTTGGGCAAAGGCCACACTGGCCTCGCTTTGCGGAAAGACATGCGCTACTGGCTGGGCCAGCTTGTCGGCACGAGCCAGTTGTTCATCTTCGGGTACGAAACCCACCAGCTTCATCTTCACATCCAGATAGCGGCTCGCTACCTCCTTGACGCGTTGGAACAGGGCCATGGCTGTATCCAGGGTGCGCACCCGGTTGGCCAGCAGGCGGAAGTCCCGGCGGCCGTACTCGGTGTGCAGGCGCTTGATGGCGGCGTAGGCGGCGGTAATGGATTCCCCGGACGGGGTGATGACCACGATCACTTCGTCAGCGGAGAGCGCCAGGCCCGGCGCATTGTCATCCGCCACCGGGCGGGCATCCACCAGCACCCAGTCTATGCGCGCTATCAGGGAATCGTACTCGTCCGCGAGTTGGTTGGCGCGACCGGGCGGCAGATGGCCGGCCAGCGACGCATTGAGCTTGACCGGCATCAACTCGAAGCCTGGTGCCGCCAGCAGTAGCTCATCGAGCCGCACCTCGCGGCCCGCTACATGTTCGAAGCTGAAGCGCTGTCTAAGTTGCAGCCGGTGCACGGCGTTATGGGGGCTGTCGTCCTCGTCCAGCAGCAACACCCGTTGGTCGGTGGCGGCGATGGCGGCGGCGAGATTGAGTGCCAGGGTGGTGACACCGGTGCCGCTACCGCCGGTCAGGGCCATGGCGCGACCGCCAGGGCCACCCACCAGCTTGCGCAGGCTGGCTGCCTGATCGAGCGCGACCGTGGGGACCAGATTATTGAACCTATCCATGGCCATGCTCAGGCGGCAGCCTCGCGCCAGGAGAAGTCCAACGAAGGTTGTTGCGAGCCCAGGAACAGCGGGTATTCCTCATTCTTGAGCCGGTAGGCGGGTGCCTCGGGCGGGGTCTTGAAGACCCGGTCCACCAGGTAGAGGCTGCTGGCCACATGCAGATCTTCCGGCACGCGCTGGCCGTTGGTGATGTAGTAGAGCGGCAGCTTGTAGCGGACGATCACGTCCAGCCCGCTACCCAGCGAGAAGGCTTCGTCGGTCTTGGTAAAGATGCAGCCCGACAAGCCTTCGCCATGGTAGCGCTTGACCACGTCATCCAGCGTGGTGCCCTGGGCATTTGCGCTCAGGAGCAAGAGGCGCTTGACCGGGGTGGTCTGGCCGGCCAGCAGGGCGATCTGCTCCACCACGCGCTGGTCGCGCTGGCCCATGCCGACGGTATCGATCAGCACCAGATGGCGGTTGCGCAGGTCGGCCAGGGTCTGTGCCAGGTCGGTGTCGTCGGTGACCGCATAGACGGGTACACCGAGGATCTTGCCGTAGATGCGCAGCTGGTCCTGGGCGCCCACCCGGTAGCCGTCGGTGGTGATCAGGGCCACCTTGGCTGCACCGTGCTTGAGCGTGGCGCGGGCGGCCAGCTTGGCCACCGTGGTGGTCTTGCCCACGCCGGTCGGTCCCACCAGGGCATAGACACCGCCGGCCTCGACGATATCGGCGCCGGGGCCGACCGTAGGCAGGTTGTGCTGCAGGGCGGTGCGTGCCCACTTCATGCCGCGCTCGGTGCTGTAGCCGCTGGGCATGTGCTCGACGATCTGGCGGCTCAGCGCCGGGCTGAAGCCCACGCTCAAGAGCCGGCGCAGCACCTCCAGCCGCTCAGGTGCGTGCCGCTTGAGTTCGTTCCAGGCGAGGCCGGCCAACTGCCCTTCGAGCAGATTGCGCAGCATCTTGATCTCGCTGGAGATGTCTTCCACCTCCTGGCCGATATTGTCGATGCGACGATCCTGCGCGCCCAGGTCCAGGCTGGCCGGTGCAGTCGGCTTGGCCGAGGGCGGCGCTGGCGCCAGCGGCGGCGGGCTGGGCTCGGCGGCGACGGGTGCGGGGGCTGGGGCGGCAGCCAGTGGCGGCAGGTCGCGGGTATCCAGCGTCGGTTCCTGGCGCGGGCTGTGCACCACGGCCTCATCCAGGTCCGCCTCGGGCGGTTCGTAGCGGTAGCGGGGCTTGAAGCCACTGTCGGCAGCGGTCGGGTGATCGTCCGGCACCACATCGCCACCGATACGCGGCGAAGCCATCATGGTCGGCAGCGGGTTGCTGGGCCGCAGCGTGGGCTGGATGTCGTCAAGACTGGGCTCGTCATCGTCGTCCAGCTCCGGTGGCAGGGCATAGGTCCGCTGTACGGCCCGGTTGCCACCGGCAGGGGGGCGCGGCGGGGTAACGGCTGGCCGGTTGGGCGTCGGTGGCTGGGCCGCAGGGCGGCTATCCGCGGGGTGGCCCGCCACCGGGCGCGGCTCGGTCGGGCGGCTTGTGGGGCGCGATGCCAAGCTGCTCTCACCGCTCAACTGGGCGACTTCGGTGTCGGCCACCGCCATGATCTCGATATGCCCGTCCGGCAACTGCCGGTTCGATAAGATGAGTGCATCCGGCCCAAGCTCATCGCGCACCTGCTTCAGTACTTCACGGGTGCTGGCGCCGTGGAATTTCTTGACGACCATGATCCTGTCCTTTGTGGTCGATGTTCTAAACAGCTCTGTTATGGCTTATTTGCTACGCTGTGGCTTCAGGCGGGGGCGTGCCCGCCCAGTACGCCAACGATGCGTATGGTCTTGTTGTCCGGTATCTCGCTATGCGCCAGCACCCTGAACTGCGGGATGGAGCGGCGCAGGAAGCGGCTCAGGAGCGGGCGCAGTTGCGAGGGCGTGATCAGCACGCTGTTGAGGCCCTGGTTCTCCATCTGCTCGGTGAGCTGGCTGGCCTGCTGCAGCAGGGTTTCGGCAAGGCCGGGCTCCAGGCCGCCGCCACGGCCTTGGCTGGCCTGCAGCAAGACCTGCTCGAGGCCCGGGTCGAGCGCGATGACCTGCAGCTCGCTCTCGCCCGGGAAAAGCTGGTGCACGATTGCGCGGCCCAGGGCAACCCGCACGGCCGAGGTGAGTTCGTCGATGTCGGCCGTCTTGGCCACATGCTCGCCCAAGGTCTCGAGGATGGTGCGCATATCGCGGATATGCATGCTCTCGTCGAGCAGATTCTGCAGCACCTTCTGCAGCACATTGAGCGGCACCAGCTTGGGGACGATGTCCTCGACCAACTTGGGCGATTCCTTGGCCAGATGGTCCAGCAATTGCTGGACCTCCTCGCGCCCCAGCAATTCGGAAGCGTGGCTCTGCAAGAGGTTGGAGATATGGGTCGCCACCACCGTGCTGGCATCCACCACGGTATATCCCAGCGACTGGGCCTGCTCCTTGAGGTGGGCATCGATCCAGATGGCGGGCAGGCCAAAGGTCGGGTCGGTGGTCGGCGTGCCAGGCATGGGACCCATCACCCGGCCGGGGTTGATGGCCAGGAACTGGCCGGGCCAGGCTTCGCCATTGCCCACGTCCACGCCCTTGAGTTGGATGCGGTAGGCGTTGGGCTTGAGTTCGAGGTTGTCGCGGATATGGATGGGCGGCACCAGAAAGCCCATGTCCTGGGCGATCTTCTTGCGGATGCCGCGGATGCGCCGCAGCAACTCGCCATCCTGGTTACGGTCCACCAGCGGGATGATGCGGTAACCCACCTCCAGACCCACCGGGTCGACGCTGGAGACATCGTGCCAGCCCACTTCCTGGGTCTGCTGGGCCTCCTGCGCCTGCTGGGCTTCCTGTGCCGCCGCTGCGGCCTGCTCCTCGGGGGCACGCTCCAGCTTCTTCTTTGCCCGCTGCTCCTGCCACCAGGCAAGGCCGGCCAAGCTCGATGCCATCAGCAGGAAGGCGATGTGCGGCATATTGGGGATCAGGCCAAACACGCCGATCACCGCTGCAGTGATATAGAGGGTGGTGGGGCGCGAAAACAGCTGGCCCAGCAGTTGTTCGGACAGATCCTGACCGTCGCCGACGCGGGATACCACGAGGCCGGCCGCAGTGGAGATGATCAGGCCGGGGATCTGCGCTACCAGGCCGTCACCGATGGACAGCAGGGTGTAGGTCTTGCCCGCCAGCGCGAAGGGCATGTCGTGCGAGATCATGCCGACGATCATGCCGGCCACCAGGTTGATCACGATGATCAGGATGCCGGCCACGGCGTCGCCACGTACGAACTTGGAGGCACCATCCATGGAGCCGAAGAAGTCGGCCTCGTTGGCGATGATCTTGCGGCGGCGGCGGGCTTCGTCTTCGCCGATCAGGCCGGCGTTGAGGTCGGCATCGATCGCCATCTGCTTACCGGGCATGGCGTCCAGGGTGAAGCGGGCGCTCACTTCGGCGATCCGGCCGGCACCCTTGGTGATCACCACGAAATTGATGATGGTGAGGATGACGAACACCACGATACCGATGGCGACATTGCCACCGATCAGGAAGTGGCCGAAGGCCTCGATCACCTTGCCGGCGGCGTCCTCGCCCTTGTTGCCATTGGTCAGGATCACCCGCGTAGAGGCCACGTTCAGCGCCAGCCGCAGGAGCGTGGTCATCAGAAGCACGACCGGGAAGGCCGAGAAGTCCAGCGGCTCCTTGGTATTGATAGCCACCATCAGCACGATGATGGAGACGGCGATATTGAAGGTGAAGAACAGGTCGAGCAGCCACGCCGGTAGCGGCAAGATGAACAACGTCAGCACCATCAGGACGAGGATGGGGCCTGCCAGCGAAGAGAGATTTAGCCGGGAAAACATGCGGTTGCTTTGTGTGGGCGCCTGTGAATCTTGATAAAGCGGTTGCACAAACCGCGCTTCTTCTTTGAATTATCTCATTTTTTCTGCTTTGTCACCTATTCAATGTGGGCTGTGGAGAAAAGCGCAACGCGTCCTGCTGTGTCCTATTGGCGACATTGGGCGGGCTAGGGCGTAGGACGGGCGCAACGCCTGACCATTTTGCTGCGATGCAATCGAGCGCTTGCTTGACAGATGGGTCTGTGAGACGTATGTTTCAAACAACCGTTTGATCGAATGCGCTATGCTAAGCCGGTAGCCCGGCAGAGCCTGGCTCAAGCACAACGGTTCCTCTCACCACGGCAAGACACATGAGCGATCTACTCGAAGCACGGCAAGTTGATACCGCAACCCGGATCCTGGATGCGGCTGAGGTGCTGTTTGTCGAGCACGGCTTCGAAGCGACCTCCATGCGCATGATCACCCAGCGGGCCGAGGTGAACTTGGCGGCGGTCAACTATCACTTTGGCAGCAAGGACGCGCTGTTCCAGGGGGTGTTCACCCGCCGGCTCACGCCGCTGACCCGCCTGGCAGTGCAGAACCTCGACAAGCTTGAGGCAGAGGCGGGTCCGAATGCTCCGTCGGTCGACGCCATCATGCATGCTTTTGTCGATGCAGCGCTCGATATCGCCCATGACCCCAAGCGCGGCGGTGTGATCTTCGTGCGCTTGTTGAGCCGCACCTTTGTCGAGTCGCACCCGGCATTGCGCGAGAGCTTGCCGCGCCACTATGAGGAACTGGTCGCCCGCTATGCGCAGGCGACCGCCAAGGCGCTGCCGCATATCGACAGCAATGAGCTGCAATGGCGGCTCAGCTTTGCCTTCTCGGCCATTTTCAATGCATTCGCAGGCAACAACATCCTGCGACTGTTTGTCAGCGACCCGGTGGTCAATGCGCGCGACCCGCGCCTGATCGCCACCTACCTCGTGCCCTTCGTCGTGGCTGGCCTCATAGCGCCAGCCACCGCAAAGGGCGCTTAACCCTGCTAAGGAAGATCTCATGGCACTCACCATCCTGATCGTTATCCTGGCCATCCTGGCGCTCGGCTATCTGCGTGCGCCTCTGATAGCCTGGACTGTCGCGGCCCTGGCCGGCATCGCCTACGGCGTGTTCGGCCACGGCTGCCATATCGGCTGGCTGATCGGCGCGGGCGTGATCGCGCTGATCCTCAACCTCACCCCGTTGCGCCGTGCCCTGATCACCGGTCCGATCTTCGGCATTTTCAAGAAGATCACCCCGGCTATGTCGCAGACCGAGCAAGAGGCGATCAACGCCGGTACCGTCTGGTGGGATGCTGAGTTGTTCTCCGGCAAGCCGGACTTCCACAAGCTGCATGCCTACGATGCGCCCAAGCTGTCGCCTGAAGAGCAGGCCTTCCTCGACGGTCCGACCGAAGAGCTGTGCCGCATGATCGACGACTGGAAGATCGTCCATGAGCTCAAGGACCTGCCGCCCAATGTCTGGCAGTTCATCAAGGACAATGGCTTCCTGGGCATGATCATCAAGAAGAAATACGGTGGCGTGGAGTTCTCCAACTACGCGCACGCCCGTATTGTCACCAAGATCGCCACCCGTGGCGGTTCGGCCGCGGTGACCGTGATGGTGCCGAACTCGCTCGGCCCGGGTGAGCTGCTGCAGCACTACGGTACCGAAGCCCAGAAGGACTACTACCTCCCGCGCCTGGCCAAGGGCCTGGAAATCCCCTGTTTCGCGCTGACCAGCCCCTACGCCGGCTCCGACGCTGGCGCCATTCCTGACTTCGGCGTCGTGACCCGTGGTTCCTATACCGACCCGCGCACTGGCGAGCGTCATGAGAACGTGGTCGGTATCCGCCTGAGCTGGGAAAAGCGTTGGATCACCCTGGCCCCGGTCGCCACCATCCTCGGTATGGCCTTCAAGCTGTACGACCCGGAACACATCCTGGGTGACAAGGAAGACATCGGCATTACCTGCGCGCTGATCCCGACCGAGCACGAAGGTGTGCAGATCGGCCGTCGTCACTGCCCGCCGGGTTCGGTGTTCATGAACGGCCCGACCATGGGTAAGGATGTGTTCATTCCGCTGGAGTGGATCATCGGTGGCAAGGACTACGCTGGCCAAGGCTGGCGCATGCTGGTCGAGTGTCTGTCGGTGGGTCGTGCCATTTCGCTGCCGGCCATGTCGGTGGCCTCGGGCAAGTTCGCCAGCTTCGTGACCGGCGCCTATGCCCGTATCCGCGAACAGTTCGGTCTGTCGATCGGCAAGTTCGAGGGTGTGGATGAGGCCCTGGCTCGTATCGGTGGCTACACCTACCAGATGGATTCGGCTCAGCGCCTGGCTCTGGCTGGCCTCGACAGCGGCGAAAAGCCCTCGGTCATCTCGGCCATCCTGAAGTACCACAACACCGAGCGCATGCGTAAGGTGCTGAACGACGCCATGGACATCCACGGCGGCAAGGCTGTGGTGCTCGGCCCGCGCAACTATCTGGGCAATGCCTACCAGACCATCCCGGTCGGCATCACTGTGGAAGGTGCCAATATCCTGACCCGTTCCATGATCATCTACGGTCAGGGCGCCATCCGCTGCCATCCCTTCGTGCTGCGCGAAATGAAGGCGGCCATGGGTAACGACGCGGTCGAATTCGACAAGGCCTTCTCTGGCCACATCGGCTTCGTGTTCGACAATGCCATCCGCAGCTTCGTGCTGGGTCTGACCGGCTCCAAGATTGCCTCGGCGCCGGTCGGCGGCGACATCGCCCAGTACTACAAGGACGTGGAGCGTCTGTCCGCAGCCTTCGCGCTGGCTTCCGACATGGCCATGTTCAGCATGGGTGGCTCGCTCAAGTTCCGTGAAAAGATCTCGGCCCGCCTGGGCGATGTGCTGTCCAATCTCTACATCGCCACGGCTGCGCTCAAGCGCTTCGCCGACGATGGCAGTCCGAAGGAAGACCTGCCGCTCTTGAAGTGGTCGGTACTGCAGGCCCTGCACGACGCCCAGGAAGCCATGACCGGTTTCCTGGCCAATCTGCCCAACCGCCCGCTGGCCTTCGTGCTGCGCTGGATCATCTTCCCGCTGGGCCGTCACTTCACCACCCCGCGTGACCGTCTGGGCACCAAGATCGCTCGCCTCCTGATGCAACCGGGTGCTGCCCGTGACCGTCTGACCCGCGACGTGTTCATTCCGCAGGAGGAAACCGATGCCGTTGGCGTGTTGAACCATGCGCTGAACGCCCATATCGAGGCAGAGAGCACCGAAGGCAAGCTGCGCCGCGCTCAGCGCGATGGCAAGCTCAAGGCGCTGAATGCCAAGGGTCGTCTGGACGAGGCACTCAAGGCCGGTTTGATCACCGAGCAGGAGTTCAATGCAGTGACCCGTGCCCGTCGCCTCAAGCGCGAAGTCATCATGGTCGATGACTTCGACAAGATGCTCGACAAGCACGACACCGAGATCAGCTCGCGCGAGCCGGTTTAAAGCCGCCCCAGCGTTGCCGCAGTACAAAAAATCCCCGGCCAGGCCGGGGATTTTTTTATGTGTCCGTTGCGCAACACTGTTACAAAAATGTCGTCAAGCTGGGGATTCGCGTAGTGGTCTGTTGCTTTTCGACTGTTTACTCTAATGCCTGTGATATTCTGAATTCCGTCGGCCGAGCGCTTGATTTGGCCGGAATAAACTAAAGCAAAACCTTCTCATGCCCCATGAATGGAGACATAAAACAATGAGGATGCACGCACTCCGTATGTCCGCGCTGCTGGTTGGCGCCGCTTTCGCCCAGCAGGCTCTGGCCTCGGGTTATCACTTTGGCACCCAGTCGGTAAGCGCACAGGGTACGGCCAACGCCTCCGGTGCCGCAGCCGAAGATGCCTCCACCATTTTCTACAACCCGGCTGGTCTGACCCTGGTCAAGGGCACGACCGTTTCGGGCGTGCTTGACCTCGTCGTACCCCATACCGAATTCCGTGACGGCGGCAGCCATACCTCCGGCGTCATCAACACCGCGACCGGCCAGACCCTGATCCCGGGCCGTGCCACCGGTGGCAGCAACGGCGGCGACTTCGTCAAGACCACCGCCGTTCCGCATGCTTACTTCTCGCACCAACTGAACGACACCACCACCGTTGGCCTGGGCGTGTTCGTGCCCTTCGGTTCGATGACCGAATACAACGATGACTGGGTCGGCCGCTACAACATCATCAAGACCGAACTCAAGACCGTTGCCATCAACCCGTCCTTCGCCTTCAAGGCGTCCGAGATGGTCAGTGTTGGTGGTGGTATCACCGCCCAATACATCCACGGCAAGTTGATCAAGGGTGCCGACTTCGGTTCGGGCGCGGTCGGCCTGCTGCTGCAGCAGGGCGCGATCAGCGCCGCGACCGCCAATGCCCTCCTGAACGTCGCCGGTGTTGCCGGTAACCCGAAGTACTCGGGTCAGGTCGATATCAAGGGTGACGACTGGGCCTTCGGCTGGAACCTGGGCGTGATGTTCAACATCGATCCGGCCACCCGTATCGGTGTTGCTTACCGCTCCAAGATCAAGCATGAACTGCAAGGCGATGCCGTCTGGACCGTGCCGCAGACCTTTGCCGCCGCGGGTTCGCCCTTCGGTCCGGCTGGTGCCCTGGTGCAAGGTAGCCTGAACGCCCGCTACAGCAACAGCGCCGCCACCCTGAACGTAGATACCCCCGAGTCGCTGTCGATCTCTGCCTTCAAGCAGATCAACGACAAGGTCGCGCTGATGGCCGACGTGACCCGTACCCGCCACTCGCGCTTCGAAGAGCTGCGCGTCGACTTCGCCAACGGCCTGGCCGACTCCAACACTCCCGAGCGCTGGGACGACACCACCAAGGTCTCGGTGGGTGGTACCTACCAGTTGAACGACACCATCAAGCTGCGCGGCGGCCTGTCCTACGACCAGTCGCCGGTCGATGACAGCAACCGTACCCCGTCCATCCCCGACAACAATCGCAAGTGGATCTCGCTGGGTGCCAACTGGGCCGTGAGCAAGGACAGTTCCTTCGACTTCGCCTACTCCTTCGTGCAGGTCGGCAAGCCCAAGGTCAATATCTTTGACAACGGTGGCCAGACCACGGCCAGCGGTGCTGCAACCTGTAACCAGGCTGCCAACACCTCCAGCTGCGCCACCCTGATCGGCGAATACAAGGTTTATTCGCACATTCTGGGGCTGCAATACAACCACCGCTTCTGATCGGAGCGATGGGCTGAAAACGGCGCGGGCCTTTGGCTCGCGCCGTTTTTTCTTGTACATTGCCGGCTGCATCTGTTGCACGCAGCCGACCGCCCAGACAGACGGCTGGGATTTTTTTGGCGCTTGATGTACTCTAGCAACCAAGCAAGCGCTAGGCTGAAACAAACGTTTGCATTAATGGTCTACGCTTAGGCCTGTCATGAACGCCTTCAACCGGGTTGCGGGCCCGGCGCCAAGAGGGTGGGAAGGCGTCCATGAAAGGCCCTACAAGACCCGAAGCGCGCGAATTGCGGTTGAATTTTGCGAGCCCCGATTGACATCCCCATCGAGGAACACCATGTCCCAATCCAAATTCATCGTACGCAAGGTGGCCGTTCTCGGCGCCGGCGTGATGGGCGCCCAGATCGCTGCCCACCTCGCCAACGCCAATGTGGAAGCCATCCTGTTCGACCTGCCGGCCAAGGAAGGCCCCAAGAGCGGCATCGCCCTCAAGGCCATCGAGGCACTGAAGAAGCAGAACCCGGCACCGCTGGCCTCCAAGGGCCGTGCCGACTTCATCACCCCGGCCAACTACGATGAGCACCTGCATCTGCTCAAGGATTGCGACCTGGTCATCGAAGCCATCGCCGAGCGCATGGACTGGAAGCTGGGCCTGTATGAAAAGGTTGCCCCGCACCTGGGCGCCAACACCATTTTCGCCACCAACACCTCCGGCCTCAGCATCAACAAGCTGGCCGAAGGCTGCCCGGCCTCAATGCGTGCACGCTTCTGCGGCATCCACTTCTTCAACCCGCCGCGCTATATGCACCTGGTTGAGATCATCCCTTGTGTGACCTCCGATGCCAGCACCCTGGATCAGCTGGAAGGCTTCCTGGCCACCACGCTGGGCAAGGGCGTCATCCGCGCCAAGGACACTCCGAACTTCGTGGCCAACCGCATCGGCGTGTACTCCATGCTGGCTGCCATCCACAATGCCGAGAAGTTCGGCATCCGCTTCGACATCGTCGATGACCTGACCGGCCCGCGCCTGGGTCGTCCGAAGTCGGCGACCTTCCGTACCGCTGACGTCGTGGGTCTCGATACCTTCGCCCACGTGGTCAAGACCATGCAGGACACCCTGCCGAACGATCCGTGGCATGCCCTTTTCCAGTCGCCCGTCTGGCTGCAGAAACTGATCGAAGCCGGTGCCCTGGGTGCCAAGACCAAGGTCGGTATCTACAAGCGTGAAGGCAAGACCAAGCTGGTGCTTGATCCGGCCGCCGGCCAGTACGTCGAAGCCAACAAGAAGGGCGATGACGCGGTCAAGGAACTGATGAAGATCAAGGATCCGGGCAAGCGTCTCCTGAAGCTCAAGGAATCCACCAATCCGGAAGCCCAGTTCCTGTGGGCCTGCTTCCGCGACGTGTTCCACTATATTGCTGTCCACCTCGACACCGTGGCCGATAACGCCCGCGACGTCGACCTGGCCATCCGCTGGGGCTTCGGCTGGAACGAAGGCCCGTTCGAGACTTGGCAAGCTGCTGGTTGGAAGCAGGTCGCCGAGTGGGTCAAGGCCGACATCGACGCCGGCAAGACCATCGTCAATACCCCGCTGCCCGCTTGGGTATTCGAGCGTGACGGTGTGCATGAAGCCGCCGGCTCCTACAGCGCTAGCAAGAACGCCCTGGTGCCGCGCTCCACGCTGGATGTCTACCAGCGCCAGCTGTTCCCGGCCCAACTGGTCGGCGAAGCTGCCCCGGTCTACGGCGAAACCGTCTTCGAGAACGAAGGCGTGCGCGCCTGGACCAGTGGTGACGGCGTGCTGGTGGTGAGCTTCCTGTCCAAGGCGCACGCCATTGGTCCGGCCGTGCTCGAAGGCATCAACAAGTCCATCGAGATCGCTGAAGCCCAGTTCAAGGGCTTGGTGATCTGGCATCCGGAAGAGCCGTTCTCGGTCGGTGCCGATCTGTCGTCCATGCTGCCTGCCTTCATGGCCGGTGACTGGGCTGCCATCGAGAAGATGTTGAAAGAATTCCAGGCCATGACCATGCGCCTGCGCTACAGCCAGATCCCGGTGGTTTCGGCTACCCGTGGCTATGTGTTCGGTGGCGGCTGCGAAGTCTGCCTGCACTCGGACCGCGTGGTCTCGCACCTCGAGAGCTATGTCGGCCTGGTGGAAGTCGGTGTCGGCTTGCTGCCTGGCGCCGGTGGCACCAAGGAATTCGCCCTGCGTGCTGCGCAAGAGGCCCGTGGCGATATCTTCGCCGCGCTGAAGGACCGCTACATGACCATCGCCACCGCCAACGTGGCCAAGAGCGCCGAGGAAGCCAAGGAACTGGGCTTCTTCCGTGAGTCGGACGTGATCGTGTTCAACCAGTACGAACTGCTGTTTGTAGCCAAGCAGCAAGCACTGGCCATGGCCGAGTCCGGCTACCGTGCTCCGCTCAAGATCAAGGGTTTCCCGGTTGCCGGTCGCTCGGGCGCCGCCTCGATCAAGGGTCAGCTGACCAATATGAAGGAAGGCGGCTTCATCTCGGCGCACGACTACCACATTGGCGCGCTGATCGCCGACATCATCACCGGTGGTGATGTGGAAGCCGGCACCCTGGTGGACGAGCAGTGGATTCTCGATCTGGAGCGCAAGGGCTTCCTGGCGCTGCTCAAGAACGAGAAGACCCAGGAACGTATCGCCTACATGCTGCAGAACAACAAGCCGCTGCGTAACTAATCGACCCTCTCACCTTTCTCGTGCCCGTCTGGGCCGGCGCTGCCGGCCCCGGGCCTGGCGAAGGGGGAGGGTGGCTACCCAGGCTAGGCCGGGCAGCCCTCTCTCCAGAGAAATCCTCAGGAATTTGGAGATTTTGAAATGACCAAACAAGTTCAAGAAGCCTACATCGTCGCCGCAACGCGTACGCCGGTCGGCAAGGCCCCCCGCGGCATGATGCGCTTCGTGCGCCCGGACGACATGCTGGCCCACACCATCCGTGAAGCCATGGCCCAGGTGCCTACCCTGGACCCGGCCCTGGTTGAAGACGTGATCGCCGGCTGTGCCTTCCCTGAAGCCGAGCAGGGCCTCAATATGGCCCGTATCTCCGCGCTGCTTGCCGGCCTGCCGTACACCACCGGCGGCCTGACCATCAACCGTTACTGCTCCTCCGGCATCAACGCCGTGCAGATCGCTGCCGACCGCATCCGCATGGGTGAGGCCGACGTGGTGATCGCCGGTGGCGCCGAATCCATGTCGCTGGTGCCCATGATGGGCAACAAGGTCTCGCTCAACCCCGATATCTTCGCCAAGGACGAAAACGTGGGCATCGCCTACGGCATGGGCCTGACCGCCGAGAAGGTGGCCGAGCAGTGGAATGTGTCGCGCGAAGACCAGGATGCCTTCGCCGTCGAATCGCACCGCCGCGCCCTCGCAGCTATCGAAGCTGGTGAATTCAAGCAGGAAATCAGCCCGATCGAAGCGATCTATCGCAACCCCAACCTGAGCACCGGTGAGGTCGAGATCGTCAAGAAGATGCTGGGTACCGATGAAGGTCCACGCGCCGGCACCACGCTGGAAGGTCTGGCCAAGCTCAAGACCGTGTTTGCCGCCAAAGGCTCGGTAACTGCCGGTAACTCCTCGCAGATGTCCGACGGCGCTGCTGCCGTGGTGATCGTGTCCGAGAAGATCCTCAAGCAGTTCAACCTGGTGCCGCTGGCGCGCTATGTCGGCTTCGCCGTCAAGGGTGTGCCACCTGAAATCATGGGCATCGGCCCCAAGGAAGCCATTCCGGCTGCCCTGAAGGTGGCTGGCCTGACCCTGAACGACATCTCCTGGATGGAGCTGAACGAAGCCTTCGCCGCACAGGCGCTGGCCGTGATCCGTGATCTGGGCCTCGACACCAGCAAGGTCAACCCCCTGGGCGGCGCCATCGCCCTGGGTCACCCGCTGGGCGCCACCGGTGCCATCCGCACCGCCACCCTGGTCCACGGCATGCGCCGCCACGGCCAGCAAGGTAAGTACGGCATGGTGACCATGTGTATCGGCACCGGCATGGGCGCCGCAGGCATCATTCAGGCGCTGTAAAGCGTTGCGCTAGCAAGCTCGTCAAGGCCGACGGTGTAGATCACCGCCGGCCTTGAACATTCCCGTGCGGCGAGGCGAGTGGCCGGCCGGAACGGGATGCCTATCTGCAGGAACGGAGACAACAATGAAGACTACTCTTGCGATGCTGCTGGCCGCTGCCAGCCTGTGGGCCGGCGCGGCCGAGATCGGCGAAGTCCGGGTTGACGACACCGTCAAGGTGGCTGGCCAGGATCTGACCCTCAACGGCGGCGGTGTCCGCTACAAGTGGGGCGTGGCCAAGGTCTATGTGGGTGCGCTCTACACCGCCCAGCGGACCGCCAATGGCGACGCCGTGATCGGCGACGCCAAGCCGCGCCGCATGACCTTGACCATGCTGCGCTCGGTCCCGACCGACAAGCTGCACGAATCCTTGCTCGATGGTCTGGAAGCCAACTGCAGCGAGGCCGAACTGGCCGCGCTGCAGCCGCGCATCAAGGAACTCAATGCCATCTTCCAATCGGTATCGGAAGTGAAGCAGGGCGACGTGATTGCGCTGGACTTCCTGCCTGGCAAGGGTACCCAGATCACCATGCGTGGTCAGGTCAAGGACGTGATCGCCGGTGACGATTTCGCCCGCGCGCTGCTCAAGGTCTGGTTGGGCAAGAACCCGGCCAGCAGCAGCCTCAAGAGCAATCTGCTCGGCAGCAAGTAAACCGCACCAGATTGCCGCTGTTTGGCAAGCCCGACGCCGCTACCGACGTAGCGGCGTCGGCATTTTCAGGACAAGGGAGTGGCCCCCCTGCGGCAACAGGGCCACAATCCAAGCAAGTGTTTGATTCGAGGGACATCCGATGTTACATTGCGCCCCTTTTTCGCGCCCTGGGCTGTAATTGCAAGGTGATGAATAGCAAGGAAATCAAGTCAGTCCTGATGGTCTGTACCGGGAATATCTGCCGTTCGCCAACGGCGGAGGGCGTGTTGCGCGCGCGCGCCGAGAAAGCCGGGCTGAACCTTGAGATTGATTCCTGCGGCACCCAGGACTACCACGTGGGCGAAGCGCCAGACCGGCGCTCTCAGCAACATGCACTCAAGCGTGGCTACGATCTCTCGCGCCAGCGTGCGCGCAAGTTCGCCGCCATCGACTTCAACCGCTTTGATCTGATCCTGGCCATGGACCGCAGCCATCTGGCCGCCTTGCGCGCGGAATGTCCGCTGCCGCAGCGCCACAAGCTGCAACTGTTCCTGGATTTTGGCTCGCTGGACAAGGGGGGCGAAGTGCCTGATCCCTACTATGGCGGCGACGCCGGCTTCGAGCGGGTACTGGATCTGATCGAAGATGCAGCCGACGGCTTGATCAGCCAACTGCGCAGCACCTAATAATAACGAGCCGTTAACAAAACCCAGCGAGGTGGTTCTGGCTAGGCGTGCGAGCTTAGACAGGACAACTAGTACGGCAAGCTCGCACAACAACGCCAGATGGGTTCTGTTAGCGGCTGCTAAACGCAGCGGCAAGGTTTGCCTGTCTGATCGCAGTTAGCCATAAGCAAGCTGCGTCGCAACACCCACGAATTGCGACATTCAAATATTTAACTGATTGGGGAACTACGAATGCTCGAAACGCTGTTCAAGCTGCGTGAGCACGGTACCGACGTAAAGACCGAGGTGCTGGCCGGCTTCACCACCTTCCTGACGATGGCCTACATCATCTTCGTCAACCCGGAAATCCTGTCGGCCACTGGCATGGATCTCAAGGCCGTCTTCGTGGCCACCTGTATCGCTGCTGCGTTGGGTTCGGCCGTCATGGGCCTGGTGGCCAACTATCCGATCGCGCTGGCGCCGGGCATGGGCCTCAATGCCTACTTCACCTTCTCGGTGGTCAAGGGCATGGGCGTGAGCTGGCAGGTTGCGCTGGGCGCCGTCTTCCTTTCGGGCATCCTGTTTCTGGTGATCAGCCTCTTCAAGGTGCGGGAAGCCATCGTCAACGCCATTCCCCATTCGCTCAAGCTTTCGATCTCGGCGGGTGTGGGTCTGTTCCTGGCCATCATCGCGCTCAAGAACGCCGGCATCGTGGTCGGCCACCCGGTCACGCTGGTGACGCTGGGCAATGTGCATGATCCCAAGGCCCTGCTGGCCATCTTCGGCTTTCTGCTGATCCTGGCGCTGGAGTACCGCAAGGTCACCGGTGGCGTGATCATCGGCATCCTGGTGGTAACCGTGCTGGCCATGCTGCTGGGCTACCAGCAATTCCACGGTGTTTTCTCCCTGCCGCCTGATCTGAGCCCCACGCTGCTGCAGATGGACATCAAGGGTGCGCTGACCGCAGGCCTCTTGGGTGTGGTGTTTGTGTTCTTCTTCGTTGACCTGTTCGATACCACCGGTACCCTGATCGGCGTCTCGCACCGTGCCGGCCTCTTGGACAGCCAAGGCAAGCTGCCGCGCCTCAAGCGCGCGCTGATGGCCGATTCGACCGCCATCGTGGCTGGTGCCGCACTGGGCACCTCGAGCTGCACCGCCTATGTGGAGTCGGCTGCCGGCACGGCTGTAGGTGGTCGTACCGGCCTGACCGCCGTGGTGGTGGCCATCCTGTTCCTGGCCGCGCTCTTCCTCTCGCCGCTGGCGGGTGCCGTACCTGCCTATGCGACCGCGCCGGCGCTGTGCTATGTGGCCGTGCTGATGGCCCGTGGCCTTGCCGAGATCAACTGGGACGACCTGACCGAGGCAGCCCCGGCTGCGATCACCGCGCTGGCCATGCCCTTCACCTTCTCGATCGCCGATGGTATCGCCTTCGGTTTCATCAGCTATGCTGGCCTCAAGCTGCTGTCGGGGCGCTTCCGCGACCTGTCGCCGACCGTGGTGGTCATTGCGGTGCTGTGGATCGTCAAGTTCGCTTTGTTCTGATTTTTGCCGGTAACCGCCCGGCCCGAGGCCGGGCCGGGCGCCCGTCGCACTTTTGCCGAGACGTAAACCCATGTTGATAGACCCAACCAGCTATATCCGCGAGCGCATCCGTACCGTGCCGGATTGGCCACAGCCGGGCGTGCAGTTCCGTGACATCACGCCACTGCTGCAGGACCCCAAGACCTTCCGCGTACTGGTCGACTGCTTTGTGCACCGCTATATGGACATGCAGGTGGATGTGGTGGCCGGTGTGGATGCACGTGGCTTTATCCTCGGCTCGGTGATCGCCTACGAGCTCAACCGCGGCTTTGTACCGGTGCGCAAGAAGGGCAAGCTGCCTTTCCACACGGTGGCGGAGGAATACGAGCTGGAGTACGGCTCGGCGACGGTAGAGCTGCATTCGGATGCCATTCGCCCTGGCCAGCGCGTGCTGTTGATCGATGACCTGGTTGCCACTGGTGGCACCATGATCGCGGCCTCGCGCCTGATCAAGAAGCTGGGCGGCGAAGTGTTTGAAGCTGCTGCCATTGTCGACCTGCCCGAGTTGGGCGGCTCGCGCCTGATCCAGGAGCAGGGCATACCGCTGTTCACGGTTTGTGATTTCGCCGGCCACTGAGCCAGTGCGGAAACCGTCGTGCAGCAAAACAAAAGGGGCCGGCAGGCCCCTTTTTTCTTGATACGCGCCTGGTGTATCAATAACCGGCTTCGATCAGCATCTCGCGGGTCAGCAGGAAGACAAAGCCATCACCGCCGCTGGTATCGAGCCAGATGAATTCCAGTTCTGGGTACTGCGGCTCCAGCACCTCGCGGTTGTGGCCGATCTCAACCACCAGCACGCCGTGCGGGTTGAGGAAGCGGCTGGCGTTTTCGATGATGGTGCGGGTAGCGTCCAGGCCATCCTCGCCACTACCCAGCGCCAGTTCCGGCTCGTGCAGGTATTCCTGGGGCAGGGCGGCGACCGAGGGGGCATCCACATAGGGCGGGTTGGAGATGATGAGGTCATAGGTCTCGCCCTCGACCGCGGTGTAGAGGTCCGAGCGCAGCAGCCGCAGGCGCTCGGAGAGGCCGTATTGCTCGACGTTGATCTCCGCCACTGCCAATGCGTCGGCCGAGAGATCGACGGCATCGACCTCGGCGTCGGGATAGTGCTCGGCCAGGAGGATGGCCAGGCAGCCGGAACCCGTGCAGAGGTCAAGTGCGCGGTGCACCAGTTCCGGGTATTCGATCCAAGGCGTCAGCGATTCGGGCAAGAGCTCGGCGATAAAGGAGCGGGGTACGATCACCCGCTCATCCACATAGAAGCGGTAGGGGCCCAGCCAGGCTTCGCGGGTCAGGTAGGCGGCCGGCTTGCGGCTGCTGACGCGGGCCTCGATCAATTGCAGCGCAGCATCGAGCTCGGAGGGCAGGAGGCGGGCGTCCAGAAAGGGCTCAAGCTTATCCAGCGGCAGCTTGAGGCTGTGCAGGATCAGATAGGCTGCCTCGTCCCAGGCGCTGTGGCTGCCGTGGCCGAAGAACAGTTCCGCCTCGTTGAAGCGGGAAACGGCAAAGCGCAGAAGGTCGCGCACGGTGAGCAGATGTTGGCGGGCTGCGGTGTACATAGGTGTGGCGCTTGAATGGTGGAAAGGCGATCCGGCAAGGCCGGCAAGGCTGTCATTCTACCGGAGCCGGTGGCGTTAACCGCGAGTTCGGGGATTTTCCTTTGGAATTCGTGGCTTAGCGGTTTCAATCGTTGCCGCAGACGCGTATAGTGGCGACCTCACGGGCGCATGGCCCGTTTTTGTCTTGGAGATTCACCCGCATGTCTTTTGACAGCCTCGGCCTCCACGCCGAGATTCTGCGTGCCGTTCTGGATTCCGGCTACACCGAGCCGACGCCGGTGCAAGCACGCGCCATCCCCGTGGTCCTGGCCGGCCGCGACGTCATGGGCGGCGCCCAGACCGGTACCGGCAAGACGGCAGCCTTTACGCTGCCCATGCTGCACAAGCTGCAGCCCTATGCCAATACCAGCGCATCCCCGGCCCGTCATCCTGTGCGTGCCCTGATCCTGACGCCGACCCGCGAGTTGTGCGACCAGGTGTTCGCCAGCGTGACCACCTACGGCAAATACCTGCCGCTGCGCGCTACTGCCGTGTTCGGTGGCGTGGACATGAAGCCGCAGACCGAATCGCTGCGTCGTGGTTCCGAGATCGTGGTGGCCACCCCTGGTCGCCTGCTGGACCATGTGCAGGCCAAGTCCATCGATCTCTCGCAGGTCGAGATCCTGGTGCTCGATGAAGCCGACCGCATGCTGGACATGGGCTTCATACTCGATATCCGCCGCATTCTCAGCCTGCTGCCGGCCCACCGGCAGACCCTGCTGTTCTCGGCCACCTTCGCGCCCGAGATCAAGAAGCTGTCGGAAGACTTCATGCGCAACCCCGAGTTGATCGAGGTTGCCCGCCGCAATGCCACCAACGAATCGGTGACCCAGTACTTGCACGCTGCAGAGCCGGCAGTGAAGCGCCGTGTGCTGGCCCACCTGATCCGCCATCATGATATGCAGCAGGTGATCGTCTTCACCCGCACCAAGCTGATGGCCGAGCGCCTCTCGCGCGAGCTCAAGCGCGATGGCTTCAATTGCGAAGCCATCCACGGCGATCGTACCCAGCAGTCGCGCCTCGAAACGCTGGCCGCCTTCAAGGACGGCAGCCTGCGCGTGCTGGTAGCGACCGACGTGGCGGCGCGTGGTCTGGATGTGACCGAGCTGCCCTTCGTGGTCAACTTCGAGCTGCCGACCAATGCCGAGGACTATGTGCACCGTATCGGCCGTACCGGCCGTGCCGGTGCCACCGGTATCGCCATCTCCCTGGTCGGTGCCGACGAAGACAAGTCGCTGTGTCAGATCCGCAAACTGACCGGCAAGGCGCTGGAAGTCACCGCCGTGCCGGGTGAGCCGGCGCAGCGCGAAAACCGTGAAAGCCGCGAGCGCCCTGTCCGCGAGTACCGCGAAAGCCGCGAGCCGCGTGCCGAGCGCGAACCGCGCACGCCGCGTGAAGGTGGTCGTCGCAGTGATATCCACCAGGTGGAAACGCCACTGGTTGAAGGACGCCGTACCAACCATTCGGCCGCCCTGGGCGGTCGCGTGGCCGGTGCCATCACCCACTTCCACCGTGCGCGCGACGTTGCGCGCGAGCTGCCGGCACTGCTGCTGCCGCCGCGCTATACGGTATCGAAGTAAGGCCTGAAAGGCGTACCGCTCGGTGCGCCTTTTCTTTTCTACCGTGTTACCGGTGATTGCTTACCGGTAAACATGTTTGCGCCATTGCAGAGGGCCCCGTACAGTGGACGCTCCTACTTTGGAGCCCTGCTTCACATGTCCCGAGACTGGACCTCCTTCTTGCGCTCCAGCATGCCGCTGGCCGATGCCATGGCCGTGACGGCCCAAACGCTGCCTGACGGTCGTATTGCCCTGGCGGTGCCACTTGGCCCGAATGTGAACGATAAGGGGACCGGCTTTGGTGGCAGCGTCGCCACCCTGGCGACCCTGGCCGGTTGGGTAGAGGTGCAGCGCCAATTGGATCAGTTCGCGCCTGCTTCCGGCGTCGAGATCGTGATCCAACGTGGGGAGACGCACTATCTCAAGCCCATCCGCAATGATTTCGAGGCATGCGCCATATTGCCGGATGCGACTGAGCTTGAGCGCTTTCTGCGTCTCTATGCCCGCAAGGGGTTGGCTCGCCTGGCCTTGACGGTGGAAGTGCACTGCCAGGGTGAGCACGTGGCGCAGTTTGGCGGCGACTATGTCGCCAGCCGCAATGCGGCGTAACGCATCTGGCATCTCTGCCCGCTATGCTGAAAACGATGGCATCACGTTCCGCTCCCCTGTCCTGTCTTTTCGCTGGCCTCTTGTTCCTGTTGCCGCTTTTCGGTGTGGCCGGCGAGACAACGGAGGTTCGCTACCTGCTGGGTCAAAGCCTGGCCGACCGTCGCTATGAATATTACTGGGGCCTGCTGGATGCGGCCCTCAAGGCGACCAGTGCCGAACAGGGTCCTTATCTGATGACGCCCAGCGGTGTCAGCATGAGCCCGGCTCGTGCGGCGCTGGAGGTGGAGAGCGGTGGGCAGATCAACATCATCGTCCGGACCACCTCGCCGGCCTTGGAAAAACAGTTGCGACCTGTGCGCATACCGCTAGACAAAGGCCTGACCGGCTACCGGTTATTCCTCGTCCGTAGTGAATCGCAAGGCGCGTTCGATAAGGTCGACAAGCTCTCAGACCTGGCCCCGTTCAAGATCGGCCAGGGCAAGGGCTGGGTGGATGTGCAGATCCTGCGCGAGTCCGGCTTGCAGGTGGTGGAAGGGGAGACCTATGACGGGCTTTTCCAGATGCTCAGGGCAGGGCGCTTCGAGCTGTTCTCGCGCGGGGTGAATGAGATCAGCGGTGAGCTTGCCAGCGCCCGTCAGCAGCACCAAGCGCTGGCGATTGAGCGCCATCTGCTGCTCTACTACCCCTTGCCACGCTATTTCTTCGTCTCTCGCACACCAGAGGGCGAACGGCTTGCTGCCCGACTGGAGGCCGGCCTGCTGCGCTTGATGCAAAGTGGGGAGTTCGATCGGCGCTATATGGCCTACAAGCAGCAGGCCCTGGCGGGGTTGTCGCTGGCTGGTCGGCGTGTGCTGCGCCTGCCCAACCCCACGCTCTCGCCTGAGACACCGCTGGGCAATACCCGTTGGTGGGATGATCTGGCCGAAGAGCTCAAGGTACGCCGCCCCGGCAGCCGGGAGCAGCGTTGAGCATGCTCCGCGCAAGGAGGTAATCCCAAACGATACCGCCCCGCCGCACTGACACCAGGGAACCCTCCCTGACGCGTGTCAGTGGGGTTTCAGCGGTTCCTAAAGGGTGTTTAGCCCCGGTACGCCGCGCTGCTGCCCCAGATCGCTTCCATATTGACGTAGGCCGAGAGCTGCTTGGGGTCTACCGTCTCCTTGATGGCGAACTGGTCTATGCCGGTATCACGCGCTACCGCCAGGCCAAGCTTCTGGCCATCGGCGCTTAATATGCTCTTGACCTGTGGGGTGTTGACCTTGCCACCGGCACGGGTGACGACGCCGATCTCGCCATTGGCGAGGCGCACCAGCATGCCAGGCGGGAAGATGCCCAGGGTTTTGATGAAGTGCGAGGCGACGGTCTGGTCGAGTGATTTACCGCGCTCGAGCAGGATGCCCTTGAGCGCAACGTTGGATGCGACCGCCGGGCGGTAGGATCGCGGAGTGACCCGGGCGCAGAAGAGATCGGCCAGGGCGATGATGCGCGCCCCCTGGCTGACCTGGTCCTCCCACAGCCCGCCTGGGTAGCCGCTGCCGTCTATGCATTCATGGTGCTGCTCGACCGCGCCCAGCCAGAGGGCATCCTTCACACCGGCTTCGCGCAGCATGTCGGCACCCATCATGGGGTGGCGCTCCAGCCGTGCCCGTTGGGCCGGCGTAAGCGGGGTGGTTTGTTCCTTGAGCTGATCCTGGAACTCGATCATGCCGATATTCATGGTCAGCGCGGCAGCAACGATGGAGCGGGACTCGGCGCGCGTGAGTTCCAATGAACGGCAGACCAGGGCGGTTACGATGGCGGCGTTGACCATATGGCGTACCGCGTACTTTCCTTCCTGGCGCAGCAGGATCATGGCGATGGCCACGTCACCGTCGACCTCGCAGGCCTGGATGATCTCGCTTGCCATCTCCTCAACCTTCTCGCTGAGCCAGCGGCCGTGGATGCTGCGGTCGAGTTGGGTGACCATGGTGTCGAGCTTGCGCCGGGCGGCCATCAGCACGCCGACGGTCGAGGGCGGCTTGTTGGTGGCCTGGATGGCGCGCACCTTGGCGGCACGCCACTCCTCGCGGCTCTTGAGCAGTTCCTCGCGGTCCGCATACAGACCCATGGCGATCAGCCGAGCCAGCAGCTGCTCGTTGCCGATGATCTTGCCCTTGGGGATCAGCAGCTTGCCGGCCTCATCGTACATATTCCAGAGCGTACGATCGCCCGCCACCACATCGTTGGTCCCTACCTGTTCGAATTCCATCCAGACTTCCTGTCGCGACACGCCTGTCGGGCGCGTCGGCTTCCCCGCCGTTATTGTTTCGTGCTGGTGTTGCGGCAATTCCTGCTACGCCGGGCGGCATGATCCGCTTTTGCGCCAGGTCAGGGAATACCGCAGTCCAGGATCTAATGATAGGCGGAGTCGCCCCTGCGCCGGGTAGAATTCGTCTCCATGCAAGCCGTCTCTTGTTTCCACTGTGGCGAAGTCGTCGCAGCCGGGGATATTTCCCCCATCCGTTACCCCGTCACCTATCGCCAGATTGAGCGCGCCACTTGCTGTACTGGCTGCCAGGCCGTGGCGCAGACCATCGTCGCTGCCGGGCTGGATAGCTACTACGAGCAGCGCGAGCAGCCGGCCGACCGCGCTACGCCGCTGCCGGATGATCTGCAGGCACAGCTCAGGCTCTACGACGCCGCCGAGGTGCAAGCCAGCTTTGTAAAGCTGGAGGATGGTGAGGTACGCGAGGCGGCACTGATACTCGAGGGCATCACCTGCGCGGCCTGCATCTGGCTCAACGAGCGGCAACTGATGCGTCTGCCCGGCGTCTTGGAAGCCAGCGTCAACTACACCACCCACCGCGCGCGAGTGCGCTGGCGGGCTGATCAGGTGCAGCTGTCCGACATCCTAGCCGCTGTCGCCAATATCGGTTACCGCGCCCACCCCTACGACCCCGGTCGGCAGGACCAGTTGCGGCAGAAGGAACGCAAGGCCTCACTGGCGCGGCTGTGGATCGCCGGGCTGTCGATGATGCAGGTGATGATGTACGCGGTACCGGTCTACCTGGCACCTGTAGGCGAGATCTCGCCCTCCATGCTCAACCTCATGCAGTGGGCCAGCATGGTGCTGACCCTGCCGGTAGTGCTCTACGCTTGCAAGCCTTTCCACCAGGGCGCTTGGCGCGACGCCAAGCGCGGCAGGGTGGGTATGGATGCGCCAGTGGTCATCGGCGTCTGGGCGGCCTTTATCGCCAGCTGCCATGCCACCTTGACCGGGCATGGCGAGGTGTATTTCGATTCGGTCTCCATGTTCGTCTTCCTGCTGCTGGGTGGTCGCTATCTTGAAGGCATGGCCCGCCGTCGAGCCGGCGAGGCCGCCGAGTCGCTGGTCAAGCTGATCCCGGCCATTGCCAATCGGCTCGATGGCTGGCCGAAAGCGCGCGACGCAACGCCGGTGCCGGTTGCCCAGCTTGGCTTGGGGGACGTATTGCTGGTCAAGCCGGGTGAGCACTACCCGGCCGATGGCACAGTACTGGAAGGCAACGGCCAGGCCGACGAAGCGCTGCTGACCGGTGAATCGCGGCCCGTTGCCAAGATGGTGGGCGATGCGGTGATCGGCGGTGCCATCAACCTCGATGCACCGCTGCTGGTCAAGGTGAGCCATGTGGGCCAGGAAACGCAGCTGGCCGGCATTGTGCGATTGCTGGACCGTGCCCTGGCCGAGAAGCCCCAACTGGCGCAGCTGGCCGACCGGGTGGCCGGCTGGTTCGTGGCTGTACTGCTTTTGATCGCCGCTGCAGGCTGGTTCTGGTGGCATGCGCACGACCCGCAACACGCCTTGCCGATCACCGTGGCGGTGTTGGTGATCTCCTGTCCCTGCGCGCTGTCGCTAGCCACGCCCGCGGCCCTGACCGCTGCCACCGGCCGCCTGGCCCGGGCCGGTCTATTGGTTACCCGTGGCCATGCACTGGAGACCTTGGCCAATGCGACCGATCTGGTCATGGACAAGACCGGTACCTTGACCCACGGTCGTCCTGTATTGCTGGCGGTCTATCGGCCAGATGGCGTGACCATGGACGAGCAGATGCTGCGCCGCCTGGCGGCAGCGCTGGAGGCTGCTTCCGAGCACCCCATCGCCCATGCCTTGCAGGCGGGCGTAGATCTGGCCGGCCTTGCCGGTAGCGACTACGCCAACCATCCAGGTGGTGGGGTTGAGGCCACCGTGGAGGGCACCCGTTACCGCCTGGGCCGCCCGGACTTCGTGGCTGCCTTCTGCCGGGCCCCCATGCCAGTCGATGCCGCCCAATGGCGGCGGGACGACACGGTGGTCTGGTTGGCCGATGCGCAGCGCTGGCTGGCAGGTTTTGCGCTGGGTGATGCGCTCAAGCCGGAGGCGGCGGCTTTTTTGCAGGCCGGCCCAGGCCTCACGGTCCATGTATTGAGTGGCGATGCAGTCGGCCCGGTCGAGGTGATTGCCAAGCAGCTGGAGATCCCCAATTGGCGGGCGGCGGCAATGCCGGCCGACAAGCTCGCCTACGTGCAGGCCCTGCAAGCGCAGGGTCGGCGGGTGATCATGGTGGGCGATGGCGTCAACGATGCGCCAGTACTGGCGGCGGCGGATGTTTCTGTTGCGGTAGGCGGCGGTGCAGAAGCGGCACAGGCAGCGGGCGATCTGGTTCTTGTGGGGCCGCTGACGGCATTGGGCGAGGGGCTGCACGTGGCCAAACGGACTAGGCAGGTAATACGCCAGAACCTCTGGTGGGCGCTGGGCTACAACCTGGTGGCGCTACCCGTGGCCTTGGCTGGCTGGGTCACACCTTGGCTGGCCAGTCTCGGTATGGCGCTGAGCTCGCTCCTGGTGGTGGTCAATGCGATCAGGCTGGCGGCACCCCGCCGGAAAGCGGGACAATAGTGCCATGGAAAGCCTCTATCTGCTCGTCCCTCTCTCTGTCCTGGTCGCGGTCGGCGGTGGCCTCTTGTTCTGGTGGGCTACCCGTGGTGGTCAGTTCGACGATCTGGAAGGCCCGGCGCATCGCATCCTGCAGGACGACGACAGCACCAAGCCTGATGATCACGGATCGCCGCGGTAAAACGCCTTACTGCTTGTTGGCAACGCGACGTGCCTCTGCGGCCTCCGCATCCAGCACGTGTCGACGTACGAAGATGAAGATGTAGGTGGCCATGCCGATGATAAAGCCGATGGTCATGAGGCTCAGGATACCGATATCGGTAGTAAACAGGTCGGTCAGCGCGACGTTCATGGTGCAATCCCCTATGCAATGGTCTTCAGGGCTATTGCACTCCTAAGCGCCGCAGAGGGTCTTGACCCAGGTCAAGCCCGGCCGCCATCGCTCACGCCAGTACGGCGGCCTCTGCCTGCACGGCATGCGCCAATTCGCCGATCACCCGCACCCCCTGTTCGAGCTCTACCGTCATGGGGTGGCCGGTGTTGATGCGCAGGCAATTGTTGAAACTCTCCCCCTGGCTAAATAGCGCACCCGGTGCGAATACATAGCCCTCGCAATGGCTGCGGCGTTGCAGCTCGGTCATGTCGGTACCCTCGGGCAGTTCCAGCCAGAGCAGCATGCCGCCGGAGGCACAGGCGACACGCGTGCCCTTGGGGAAGTAGCGGAATACTGCTGCCCGGTAGGCCGCCATCTGGCTCGCCAGTTGGCTGCGCAGACGTCGCAGGTGCGGTTCGTACTGGCCGCTGGCCATAAAGCTCGCCAAGGTCTGCTGGATCAAGGCCGCTACCGGCTCGCCATGTACCTTACGGCAGGCCTGCAGGGTCAGTCGGTGCCGGCCGGCTGCGATATAGCCGACGCTGAAACCTGGGCTGATCACATAGCGGTAGTCGCCGCAGTAGAGCACATTGTCGTGGCGGTCGAAGGCCTTGACCGGCTTGGGCCGCTGCGGGCCATGGGTCAGTTCGCCAAAGATATCGATCTCGATCACCGGCACGCCATGCCGGCCGGTCAGCTCCGCGAGGCGGGCTTTTTCCTTGTCCGGCATCAGGCTGCCGGTGGGGCTGGGGAAATTGGCGTTGACCACCAGGGCGGCCACCTTGTGGTGGCGCAGGGCAAATTCCAGCGCATCGACCGACAGCCCGTCACAGGGATGGGAAGGTATCTCGAGGGCCTGCAGACCCTGGCCCTCCAGCATCTCCAGCGTACGCAAGGGGCCTGGGGCGGCAATCGCCACAATGTCGCCCGGCTTGGTGAGAAGGCGCAGACACAGGTCCAAGGCCTCCGTTGCGCCATGCGTCAGCACGATCTCATCGGGCAGGAAGTCACAGTCCAGCAGCAGCGAACGACGGGCAATCTGCTCCCGCAGCGCGATATCGCCGGTATAGGACGCATCGTTCACGATGTTGTCGTTACGGTGCAGCTGTTGCACCAGCAGCTTCTTGAGCGCCTTGGTCGGAAAGAGGCTGTCGTCGATGGCCGACATACCCAGGAAGTGGTTGCCACAGGTCTGGGCAAACTCCATCACCAGCTTGCGGTGGCCCTCCAGCTCGATGGCCTTGGGCCGGCCGGGCAGGGCGCACTGGCTTGGGTAGGCAAAGGACTGGGTGCGGACAAAGAAGCCTTGCCGTGGCCGAGCCTCGATCAGGCCACGGTCTTCCAAGATATGCAGGGCATGGGTCACGGTGGCTGGGCTGGCGTCGTGCAGTGCACAGAGCTGCCGCACCGAGGGCACCTGGTCACCCGGCTTCAGCACCCCGCTGCGTATGCAGTGGCTCAAGTCGTCGGCAAGCTGCTGGTAGCGGGGCGTGGTCATGGCGGCGGTCGTGTGGAGGCGATGAGGGATGATAGAGCCAGTACTACTGTGCCGTATCAGCACAGCAAACCGCAATTTTGATCAGCACAGGAGTGGAAATCCGGTTCCTGTATCGATCAAAACTCCCTGGTCATGGGTCTAATCGGCACAGGCCCGGCTCCCTAGAATGGGCGGCGTTTCTCATCACCTGAGGAGTACGCCATGTTGCAAGGATTGCTGCGTTGGATAGATACCAGCCCGGTATTGCCCAAGCGGGAACGCACCGAAATCGCCCCGCCGGAGCAGCGCTGCTGGGCAAGCGATCACCCTCTGGCCGAACCACGTGAACGGGTGCTGGATCGCCGGGCCGAAAACATGCTGAGTGGCTTCTGACCCGGTTGTTAACTTAACGCTGGCCGGCTACCCATGCTGCGGTGTCGGCCAGCATGCCATCCAGTCGCTGCCGGTCTAGCCATACCCCCTTGCTGACGACGCCACGGATCTGCCGGGTGGCGCCGATATCGGCCAGCGGATTGGCATCGAGTACGAGCATGTCGGCGACCTTGCCAGCGGCGAGATCGCCATAGCGATCCAGCTTGCCCAAAAAGCGTGGGCCGTTGATCACCGCCGATTGCAGCGCCTGCTGTGGGCTCATGCCGTATTTCACATATAAGGCGATCTCGTCATGCAGGGCGGGGCCAGGGTAGTCGTAGGAATTCAGAAATCCGGCGTCGGTGCCGGCGATCACGGTCACCCCTTCCTGCAATAGCAAGGGCAGCAGGCTGGCCGCCTTCTCATAACTGGCGTGGCGGAAGGCGATGGCGTCGGGTTCATCCAGCGACGCGCGCTTCACCCGCCAGCCGTAGGTCTGCTTGAGCCCAGGGCCGATGTACTTCAGATAGTCATCCTGGCTGTGGTCGTCCTGATCGAGGTAGGCCGTGATACGGATGACCGACAGTGTAGGCACCACCGCCGTACCGAGCTTGGCCATTTGGCGGAAGGAGGCGCGAGCTGTCGCCTCGTCGTAGCTCTGCAGTGTCTCCACCATGGCCTGCCGGCCGCTCAGCTTGCCGGCTGCCACCTGTGCGGTGAGTTCTGCTTCGCGCGGGGTAGCGGCGCGCAGCAGATAGGGCAGGTGTTCCACCGTCCCCAGGCCGGCTTCGAACATCTGCGCCAGCGGTAGCTGCGCGGGTATGTGGCCGGAGGTCTTCAGGCCGCGGGCCTTGGCCTGGCGCAACGCTTCCAGATAGATCTCGGGTTTGAGCGTGTTCTCGGTGATCTTCACGAAGTCCACCTGCTGCGCCTGCAGGCTGTCGAGCGCGCGGCTGACTTCCTCGGGTGTACCGACCTCTATCGTGCCCTTCCAGAGCGGCTTGTAGCCTTCGAGCTTGGGACCGGAGGCAAAGATGGTCGGGCCTTGCAGCTTGCCTTCCTTGATCGCCTGCCGCCAAGCGAGCACGGTGCTACTGAGGTCGCCGGCGCAGTCGCGTACCGTGGTGATGCCGTTGGCGAGATAGAGCGGCAGGAGGCGCTTGTTCTCTTCGATCAACGTGTCGCCACCGCCAAAGTGCACATGGCTGTCCCACAACCCCGGCATCAGGTACTTGCCTGGCAGGCTCACCACTTGGCGTGCCTGGTAGGCTTTCAGCTGCTTTTCGTCGACCACGGCAATGATCTCACCACCACGGCTGACCACAGCCTTGCCCTGGAGCAGGCGGCCATGCTCGACGTCGATCAGGGTGGCGGATTTGAGGACCAGGTCGGCGGGGATCCTGCCGGCGGCCCGTGCGGCGACGCCTGTCAGGCTCAGACCCAGCAACAGGGGGAGCAGCTTAATCATGGTTCGGTTCCGCTACGTCGGGGAGCCGCCATGCTACTGCATCCGACCCGCGGGCGAACGGTCCATAAAAGCCGAAACCGGGCATGAAGCCCGGTTTCGGCTGGCTTGCTGGGTGCTTAGAGCTGGCTCATGCCGCCGTCGACGATGATCTCGGTACCGACGATAAAGGCCGATTCCGCTGCTGACAGGTGCAGCACGGTCGAGGCAACCTCGGCCGGGGTACCGAAGCGACCAAGCGGAACCTGGCTCTGGATCTGGGCAGCCACACTCTGCAAGGTATCGGCATCCATGCCCAACTTGCCATACAGGGGGGTGGTGGTCGGGCCGGGGCTGACCACGTTGACGCGCACACCGCGCGGCAACAGCTCGGAAGAAAGCGTCTTGGCCAGGGAGATCAGCGCGGCCTTGCTGGCGGCATAGACCGAGGAGTTCGGCATGCCGATATGGGCGTTGATCGAGCCATTCAGCACAACGGAGGCGCCCTTGTTAAGCACTGGCAGCAGGGCCTGGATCTGGAAGTAGGCGCCCTTCACATTGACGTTGAAGATCTGGTCCCAGAAGTCCGGCGTCACGTCCTGGAAGGCAGAGAACTTGGCGGCCCCTGCATTGATGAAGACGGCATCCAGGGTGAGTTGGCGAGCGTTGAGAGCGGCAGCCAGCTCGGTTGCCCCTGCCACGGTGCTGGCGTCGTTGCGGATAGCGATCGCCTTGCTACCGATCTCGGCGACGGCTTTGTCGAGTGCCGTGGTGTCGCGGCCAGTGATGACCACGGTGGCGCCCTCTGCTGCATAGGCTTGTGCTGCGGCCAGGCCAATGCCAGTGCTACCGCCGGTGACCAGAACAGTTTTGTTTTCGAAGCGTTGCATGATGAATCTCCTTTAGGTGGGGTGTTGCGTTACGGTGAGGCCATCATGCGCCGCCGCTATTCGCTTGCCGTACCAGCTTGGTGTTAGATTCGTGCGATTTCATCGAACGTGTTGTGGGGTAACGTTCTGCTGCCATGGTGGGCGCCACAATGACAAGGCGCCACCCCCTTTAGAGGGGGCGGCGCCTAACCGCGCACAGGCGGGTGGTACCGAGGAGTGATCAGCAGTGGGCAACCAAACAGGCGATCAGCCGGCCTGCTGTATCTTGCTGCCGATCAGGCGTTTTGCGGGAACAGGGCGCGACGGGTTTCTTCGTCGAAGTCTGCCTTCAGAGTCAGCCTCTCCTTGAGCTTGCCGGCGCGCTGGGCGGCCGGGCGCTCGGAGATCTCGGCCACCAGGCGCTGCACGTGTGGGTAGTCGCTCAGGCCCTTCTCGCCAAGGATGTAACCAGCAAAATTGGCCCAGCCCCACAGCGCCATATCAGCAATGGTGTAGCTGTCTCCAGCCAGGTAGCGTGAAGTAGCCAGATGGTCGTTCAGTACCGCGTAGTGGCGCTCCACTTCCTTGAGGTAGCGGTTGCGGGCATAGGGCAGGGCCTCGGGGGCATGGTGCAGAAAGTGCACCGCCTGGCCCGAGAAGGGCGAGAGGCCGGTAGCGATAAAGAACAGCCAGGACAGCATCTTGCCCTTTGCATCCGCCGGGGCCAGGAAGCGGCTATGTTGCTCGGCCAGTTGCAAGAGGATGGCGTGCGAATCGAAGGTGACCTGGCCGTGTTGCTCGATGGCCGGCACCTTGCCGTTGGGGTTGATGCGGCGGAAGGCCGCGGTGTGCTGCTCACCCTTGAAGGTATCGACGGCGATCAACTCAAAGGGCGTCTGCAATTCTTCCAGCAGCAGGGCGACTTTCATGGGGTTGGGGGAGGGGTGGAAGTAGAACTTGAGCATGGTGTTTCCTCGAAGGTAGATAAAAGTAGAGACGAAATAAGCCGGTGACCCTGCACTGGCGCAGGGGCACGAACGTTAAAGCGAAGGCGTGAAAAGAGGGCTTAGCTGGCGGCGCGCAGCTGCCGACGGTCATGTGCTGCGGTGAAGTCCAATACGGGGCCCAAGGGGACTATGCCGCTGGGGTTGATGGTGCGGTGGCTCTCGTAATAGTGACCCTTGATGTGGTCCATATTCACCGTGGCAGCGATGCCGGGCAGCTGATAGATGTCGCGCACATAGGCTGAGAGCTGCGGATAGTCGGCAATGCGGCGCAGATTGCATTTGAAGTGGCCGACATAGACCGCGTCGAAGCGCACCAGGGTGGTGAACAGCCGGATATCCGCCTCGGTCAGCGCATCGCCCAGCAGGAAGCGCTGCCTGGTAAGGCGGTCCTCCAGCCAGTCCAGGGTATCGAACAGCGGGTAGAGTGCTTCCCGGTAGGCGGCCGCGCGGGTGGCGAAGCCGGCCTTGTACACGCCATTGTTGACCGTGTCGTAGACCAGGGCGTTGATACGGTCGATTTCGCAACGCAGGGCTTCCGGGTAATAGTCACCCGGCTGGGCGCCAACACTGTCGAAAGCACTGTTGAACATGCGGATAATCTCGGACGACTCATTCGAGACGATGGTGCCGCGCTGCTTGTCCCACAGCACCGGCACGGTCACCCGGCCGGTGTAGTCGGCCTTGGCGGCACGGTAGACCTCATGCATCACCCGCGCATCGTTGACGGTGTCGGGGATCACGCCTGGGCCGGCCTCGAAGGTCCAGCCTTCGCTCAGCATGCGCCAGTGCACCACCGACACGCTGATCATGTCCTCCAGGCCCTTGAGTGCCCGCAGTATCAAGGTGCGATGGGCCCAGGGGCAGGCCAGGCTCACGTACAGGTGGTAACGACCCGGCTCTGCCTTGAAGCCGCCAGTGCCGCTGGGGCCGGGGCTGCCGTCGGCAGTGATCCAGTTGCGGAACGCCGCGTCCTGGCGCACAAAGCGGCCACCGGTTGATTGGGTCTCGTACCACACGTCCCGCCACACGCCATCGACCAGCAAACCCATCTACAGCCTCCATCACTCTCAAGCGCACGGCATGTTGCCAACGCGCTGCATTCGGTTAGGGGCGGCGCACAGGCAGCCCAGGATGCCGCCATATTGAATGGACATTCTTCGCTTGCCGTACCATATTCACGGCGAACTCGTGCGAAAGGATCGTACATGTTGTCTGAAGACGAACTGGCCCTGCTGGAGGCCATACGCGAGGCCGGTAGCCTCTCGCGGGCCGCCGCCAAGCTGGGCAAGGCGCCCTCTACTATCTCGCATGCGGCGCGGCAGCTGGAGTCGCGCTTCGACGCGCTCTTGTTCGACCGTCGCCGCTACCGCTTGCAACTCACCCCAGCCGGCCACCTGCTGGCGCAAGAGGCGGCGCGGTTGATTGTCGATGTATCGAGGCTGACCCAAAGGGTGCGGCAGGTGGCCAGTGGCTGGGAAGACCGGCTACGCATCGTGGCGGACGAGATACTCGAGTGGGAGACCTTCTTGCCGGTGATCAAGGACTTTGACGCGCTGCAGTCCGGTGTGAGCCTGCGCATTACCCACGAGGTACTGGGGGGCACCTGGGAGGCGCTGCGCGATGGCCGGGCAGATCTGGTGATCGGCGCCACCAATGAGCCACCAGCCATTCCCAATCTGCGTTGGGCTGAGCTTGGGGTGATGGATTGGGTGTTCGCCATTTCGCCCAAGCATCCCTTGGCCAAAGTGCAGGAACCCTTGCCGCGTAGCGAGGTGACCCGTCACCGCTCGGTGGTGGTGGCAGACTCTTCGCGCCGCAACGAGGGGCGGGCCTATGGCGTGCTGGGCGGCCAGGCGGTGCTGGCGGTACCGACCATGCGTGCCAAGATACTGGCTCAGCGCGATGGCCTGGGCGTGGGCTGGTTGCCGCGTAAGCGGGTGCAAGGCTTGCTGGAGCGGGGTGAGCTGGTGGAGAAGCTCACCGCCAACCCACGTGAGCCCAATGTGCTCTACCTGGGTTGGAATGGCGAGCAGGAGGGTAGGGCGCTCAATTGGTGGCTGGAGCAACTGAAGAAACCCACCTTGGCCAAGCGCCTGGTCAACGGCATCAGCATCGAGCGCTAGGGGTTCAGTCGGCCATGCCCGGCAGCATGGCTGAACGGATGACGGTGCAGTATTCGCCATCGAGTATGGCGAGCGCCATGTCATGCACTTCCTGAGCCGTACGTGCCAGGCCGCTCCAGTCGCGGCGGGCAAAGGTGAAGCAGGCGTCTTCCACCAGATAGGCCTTATAGCCCAGGTTGCCTGCCATACGTACCGTTGCATCCACCGAGTTGCTGGTCGATACCCCGGCGATGACCAAGGTATCGATCCCCTTGGCCTGTAGATGGGTCTGAAGCTCCGTGTCGATAAAGGCGCTATTGGTGCGCTTGGCGATCACCGTCTCGCCATCCAGTGGCATGGCTTCGGGCTTGAAGCGGTTGCCAGGCTGGCCGGGCCGGTAGGTAGAGGTGGGTTCGGTCGAATCATGCCGGATATGGATGATGGGCCAGCCCTGCCGCCGCCAGGCAGCCAGCAGGCGCGCTACGCAGACCTCCGCGCCCAGATTGTTGCGCGGCCCCCAACTTGGGTCGTCGATAGCATGTTGCAGGTCTACGATCAGCAGCGCAGGTGGAGTCTGAAAGCATGACCATTTGAGAGTTCCGACAGTCTCCTTGCCATTGGTCGAAGCTGCTTGTTCACTTACGCTGCGCAAGCGTGTTCGGGGCATAGTTGCTTTACCGCTACGTTTAGTTGGGCAAGCAGCTCATTTTGCTCAAACCAATCGGTATCCAAAGCGTTAACGACGTCAGCGTCGGCTGTCACGGCGATGGCCAATAGTTTTCGGTCGCTCGGGTCCATTTCGTTCGCTGGGAGCTCTTCGAACCCCCGATCTTCATCTTGGATTGGGGTGATTTGAACTAGCTCGACTCGCTTGCCTCCATACATGTGATCGTGCAAGAACTTGAAAAACAGATCCCCGACACCTGGCTGGCCACGAAAATTGAGATACGGCGAGTACTCATCCATCAGCTGTCCACCCTCATCGAGTACGACGACAGCGTCCAGCTTTCCCGTCGCAATTTGCTCCAAGAGTTCGATGCACCGAATCTGACACCCCGGCTCAGCATGAGTGTTTCGTCCATTTGCCGCTATGGGTACGTTCGTGTCGATGGCCAGCTTCATGATGTCCTGGCCGAGGTTTTCCTTCTCAGCACAGCTTTTCGTGTCTCAGAAATTTCCGTCATTTCGTCGCCGAAGAAGCTCTCAGGCCAATTGCCAATTTCCCCGAACATGTTGAGCTCCAAGTTATCTAAAGTGGCAACCCCATCGACTGTGTCGCAGAAATAGAGTTTTAGGCTGTCCGCCGAGTACCTCTCTTCCGCTACCCGACGCTGAAACCTTCTGAGCATGTGTTCGCTATGACTTTCCACAATAACTTGGAGCTTACGGACGCGCGCGACGGTGAGGATGACATCCGCCAAACCAGACTGAACAGCTGGGTGCAGGTGAATCTCTGGCTGCTCCATGAGGACAGTACTGCCTGAGGGGACATAGTGAAGGAGCACCAGTGCTGGAAGCACTTGTGATACCCCAAATCCAACGTCTGTTAAGAGTGCCTCTGGTCCCTTTACGTCTCTTTGAACGATGGCGCGATACAGATTCGCACCGCTACCAATTTCCTCGATCCGGAACGAGTGAATAAGGCCAAGCTCCTTAAGCCAATAAGCAATCATTTCCTGGAATGGTTTGTAATGCGTTCTACCTCCCAGATTGCGCGTTTCTCCGCGAACTGTTGCCGCGAGAAGTGCCTCGACGGCTCGTTCCCCTCTGAGGCCGACGTCACTGGGGCTAGCGCCTGACCATGGGTACTCTCTACGCGGAGGTGCACGTAATGGTCCGAGATAGTAGATGGAATCCATCATCGTCTCGTATTCTGATTCAAGAACCCCTAGAAAGTCAGAGTTCTGAAAGTACGTCTTTGCCTGATCGGGGAAAAGATGGGTTTTTACTGGGCCTGGGAGTGCCCAAGCACGTGCTTTATTTCGGACGAAGTGGAACGGCTGCTTCGGTTCCTTACTTTCCGCAGTAAGATCGAACTCAGTTGCACCCTCCTTTTTCGGCTCGATCCGGAATTTGTAGCCACCAAACGAGTATTCTAGGCGATCCGAGACTAGCGAACGATCTTTCATCCTCGCGATAGATGATGCGGATATGGTTGAGCCGCTAAAGAGTATGTCTGTCCGCTTACCACTAGGGTTGGCTATCGAAATCTCTTTTTGTAACTTCCATCTTACCTTCCACTCAAGTTGCTCTGTTATGCGATGAAGGTGAACGGCATCGCTGAAACTGCCGAGGTTAACGAATTGCTCCGGTCCGCCGAAATCCAGAACGAGTCCCCGGTCAGTGGCATTCTTAGTCTGCTTCAGTAAAAGCAGAAATTGTAAGACGCTGCTCTTACCGGAGCTGTTGGTCCCAAATAGCCCGGTAACGGCGCCGAACTCAATGTCCAGGCTGCGCCAGGCTTTGAAGTTATTGATGATAAGTCTGTCTAGCATCGCTGCCTTCGAGTAGGAAATGAGTGTTGCCGCGCATCGTAGCTGTTCCTTGGGGTCAGCGATTAAGCGGCTTCTCTTGCCGTGAGCGAGGACTCCTTTAACTACACCCCGCATACCACGAGAGTGATCGAGAAGGGTCTCACATTTTGGCGCTGATCTGTCCTAAAAGTCATCGGAATTTCCTATTGCTCCTGTCAGTGACTGGCCGATGGCTGCCCATTTCTGAGCCTTCTGCTCAAATCTAACTGCATGGGCCGGGCTGGACGATGGGAGATCAAACAGGATGATGCTGCCATCTAGTTGCTTCAACTGTTGTCGTCCGATTCTGGCCGCAGTTCCACCATTGAACGCTACTGCCTTAAGAGCGGGTAGTGAGTACACAAGCTCCATAATTGAGTTGGGCTGCTCGTCGCGAATTGACGCATCTAGGCTCCCCTTGCGTTCCGCCTCGGCAATCACATCCCATAGACCTATGCCATGCGCAAGTAAGCTGGCCAAGCGTGCCTCGTAGGGCAAGGCGCGCAGGTCGACATGGATCACGGCGCCGACCAGCTCCCAGAACTTGTTCTGCGGGTGGCCGTAGTATTGCGCCTTGGCGAGCGAAGCATCGCCGGGCAGGCTGCCCAGGATCAAAAGCCGGGTCTGGCTATCGACCACCGGCGGAAAGCTGCGCTTGCGCTCACTCATGCCGCAGGCTCATCCGTGTCGTCATCGGTATCGAACAGCGCCAGCTGCCGGCCCAGCGCCTTTTCTTCTTCCTCGTACCGAAAACCTACACCCAGCAGCCGCACCGGCTTGCCCTGGCGTTGCCAGCCTTCCGCCAGCAAGCGGGCCCAGACTTGCGTGTCGCCCGGCTGATAGCTGCATTCGGCAGTCGTGTGGCTGAAGTCGTCGAAGCGGATCTTGATAAAGGCCTTGTGTGGTCGAATGTCCTCAGCGCTGCGTTTTTGCCGGGCATAGAGGTCGTCAATCAGTGGCAGCAGCTCGCGTTGGCAGCTCGCCAGATCCAGCAGGTCGTGCACATAGGTGGTCTCTACCGAGAGTGAGCGACGCGGCTGGTCGTTGCTGACCTGCCGATTGTCTATGCCCCGGCATAGTTCATGAAGACGTACCCCAAAACGGCCAAAATGGCGGGTGAGCTTGGTCATGGGCCAGTCGCGCAGGTCGGCACAGGTCTGTGCGCCCAGCTCATTGATCTTGGCGGCGGTGACCTTGCCTACCCCGAACAGTTTGCCAACCGGCAGGGCGGCGACGAAGGCGTCGACCTCCTCGGGCCGTACCACAAACTGGCCGTTGGGCTTGTTCCAGTCGCTGGCGATCTTGGCCACGAACTTATTGGGCGCAATGCCGGCCGAGGCGGTGATGCCAACCTCGGCGGCGATGCGTTCGCGTATGGCCTGCGCCATCAAGGTGGCGCTACCGCGGTGCAGGGTGACCTCGCTGACATCCAGATAGGCCTCATCCAGCGACAAGGGTTCGATCAGCGCGGTGAAGTCGGCATAGATGCCGTGGATCTGGCGCGAAGCGGCACGGTAGGCATCAAAGCGCGGTGGCAGCAGGATCAGGTCTGGGCAGCGACGCAGCGCCTGGCTGGAGGCCATGGCCGAGCGTACGCCGTACTTACGCGCTTCGTAGTTGCAGGTGGCGATCACCCCGCGCGATTCCGGCCGGCCGCCGACGGCTACCGGCTTCCCGAAGAGACGCGGGTTGTCGCGCATCTCGATCGAGGCGTAGAAGCAGTCGCAATCGACATGGATGATCTTGCGCATGCTCAGGGTTTGCCCGGTTTGGCCGTGGTGGCGGCTTCCAGCAAGCCATACTGTCGCTGCAAGGCTTCGACGGCTTTGTGCTCACGCTTGAGAAAGCGGTCAAAGCGGGCAATCAGCTCCGGCTGGCGCACGCTGGAGAGGAAGTACTGGCTGTTTTGCATCGGCATCAGCCGGGTGTCCGGCATCAGTGCCGCTGGTTGGCCAAGCTGGTTCAGATGGTAGCGCGCCACCTGCTGCGCCAGGTTGATGCCATCCACCCGCCCCAGCAGCACCATCTGCACCAGGTTTTGCGGGCCGGGGGCGTTCTCTATCCGCAGCCGGCCGGCCTGGATATCGTCCTGGAACTTCCACGGGGTGAAGCCGCGCACCATACCCAGACTACGCATGGGCAGGCCCTGCCGCTCAGGCTTGACCAGTACCGCATCCTGGAAGGTGAGGGTGGCGGCCGAGTAATGCACCACCGCACCGCGCTTTTCCTGCACATTCCAGCGCGGGTTGTCCGGGTAGATCAGATCGATCTTGCCTTGCCGGTTATAGAGCGCAATGCGCTTGATCGGCAGCGGCTGATAACTGAGCGTGATGCCCTCGTGGCGGGCGAACAGGTCGAGCAGATCGCGGGCGTAACCGTGGTAGCGGCCCCCCGCATTGCTGTAGATGGGGGCGTAGTCCACATCCTCTACGCCCACCACGTACGACTCCGCCCAGGCAGGCAAGCACAACGCCAACAGGCCGGCCAGGTGCCAGCCTCGGCGCAGATCAGGCATGGCCACGGGCGCGCAGCATCTTGACCAGCCGCTCCATCAGACCCAGGTCCTGCTCGTTCTTGAGCAGGGCGCCGGCCATGGGTGGCAGGCCGTCACCGAGCTTGAGCGCCTCTGGAGGTACCTGGTCAGCCAGCAGCAGCTTGAGCCAGTCGATCAGCTCCGACGTCGAAGGCTTCTTCTTGAGACCCGGCAGCTCGCGTACCGCGTAGAACAGCTCCAGTGCTTCGGCCAGCAAGGCCTCGTGCAGGGCAGGGAAGTGGACATCCACGATCTGCCGCATGGTGCCCTTGTCGGGGAAGCGGATGTAATGGAAGAAACAGCGCCGTAGAAAGGCGTCCGGCAGCTCCTTCTCGTTATTGCTGGTGATCACGATCAAGGGCCGGTGCCGCGCCGTCACGGTCTGCCGCGTCTCGTAGACGTCGAAGGCCATGCGGTCCAGCTCACGCAAGAGGTCGTTGGGGAATTCGATGTCGGCCTTGTCGATCTCGTCGATCAGGAGCACCGCCTGCTGCTCGCTCTCAAAGGCTTCCCACAGCTTGCCGCGCACGATGTAGTTGGCAATCTCGTTCACCCGCGGGTCGCCCAGCTGGCCATCGCGCAGGCGCGATACCGCATCGTACTCATAGAGGCCCTGCTGGGCCTTGGTGGTGGATTTGATATGCCAGCTGATCAAGGGGGCGCCCAGGCCGCGCGCCACCTCCTCGGCCAGCAAGGTCTTGCCGGTACCCGGCTCTCCCTTGATCAGCAGCGGACGTTGCAGGGTGATGGCGGCGTTCACCGCCAGCATCAGGTCGGGTGTGGCGATGTAGTTGTCGGTACCGGTAAAGCGTTGCGTCTGACTCATTGGGGCATCCTTGGCGTATGCCCGCAATTGTAGGGAGTCTGCTGTGGCGCGGCTAGAACGTGTATGTGGAGTGATGACGGGCTGCGGAGCTGTTCAACGCGTACACGTATTGTTGTCGCCTGGCAGTTCTAGGCTTTCGCCGCCAACAAGATCGCCGCATCAAACCCCAACCGCAAACCACCCCAGTGCCGTCCACCCACCATAATGGGTAGGTCCAGCTCGGTCATGATCTCGCCGGTATCGCGTACATAGGTCTGCAGCAAGAAGCGCTGCTTGTTACGCGCGGCGCGTAGGCCGGCCGGGTCGTTGAAGAGGCGCTTGTCGCGGCTGTTGACGAGGTCGGTGGCCCTGTCGCCAGTCGGCGCCTTGGAATACCAGCTGTTGTGGCTGGGGCCGTAGCCCTGGTTGTCCACCAGCAGGCAGAACTTACCGCCGGGGGTGGTCTTGACCAGGGCGTCGTAGCCGGGCTGGAATTCGCGGGCGAAACGCTCGGTGTAGGCAGTCAGGAATTTCTGCGGGTCGGTACCGGCAATAGGCTGGTAGCGCTGGTCAAAGACATCCAGGCCGTCCTGGGCGAGGGCGGCGATGCGGTCCTGCATCTTGTCCCGCACCGCGATGGCGCGGCTGATGGCGGCATCGAGCGGGCCGTGGCCGAGCACGAAACGGCCAGTCAACTCCTGCACCGAGTCCGCCACCTTGCTCAGGTCGCGGGTGGCTGCCGCCGAGCGTTGCATGCGCTCGTTGATCGCCAGACTGTCGGCGTGGATATGTTCGACCCGCTGGTTGTTCTCGCCATTGGTACGGGCAAAATCGTCCACATGGCCGGCAATCTCCAGGAGGCTGCGGCTGGTGGTCTCGAAGTCGCTGACCAGCACTCCGAAGTGGCTGGAGGCGCGCTCCACCACGGTGCGGGTTGCGCCGGCACTTTGGTTGATGGTCACTGTCTGGGCATGGGTGGCGGCGACTTCGGCCAGCATGGCGTCGATATTGGCCGAGATATCCTCGGTTGCCCCGCGTACCTTCTCGGCCAGCTTGCGGACCTCGTCGGCGACCACGGCAAAACCACGGCCGGCCTCTCCGGCGCGGGCTGCCTCAATGGCGGCATTGAGCGCCAGGAGGTTGGTCTGGTCGGCAATCTCGCGGATCAGGTCGGCGACTGTCTTGATGCTGGCCGAACGGCTGTTGAGGCCTTCAACCACGGCGCTGAAGGCACTGATCTCGTCGCTGATCTGCTTGATCTTGCCGGTCACGTCCAGCAGCTCGGCATAGCTGTCGCGGGCCAGGGTGAGGTTCTGGGTGGTGGTGGCGGCAATATGCTGGGTCTCGCGGCTTACCTCGTCGATGCGGCCGGTGGCGGCCTGGCTGGCAGCCATCACTTCCTGGGCAAAGCTGGCCTGGTGCTGGGTACTGGCGGTGGAATCATTGATGTTCTTGAGCGATTTGGCCGACTCCACCGCGATCTGCACCGTCAGGCCCTGCACATTGGCAATGATCTCGCGCTGGCGGGCCAGGAAGCGGTTGTAGGCTGCTGCCAGGTCGCGGAGCTCGTCATGGGTGGTGGCCGGCAGGTCGTGCGAGAGGTCGCCCTCGTTGCCCGAGAGTTCGTCCAGCGAAGCGATCATGCGTTTGATGGGTAGCACGATCAGGTGACGGTAGTACCAGACCATGAAGCCCAGAAAGGCGGCGCTGGCCAGGGCCAGCCACCACACTGCCTGGATCAGGGAGTCGATACGCCCGGCTACGGTGCGGAAGGCCTCGCCCTCCACGCCGGCGGCTTTGAGGGCCTGTAGGGCGGCGTCGCCGCTGGCGTACACCGGCAGCAAGAGGGCTAGCTCGATGACGACCAGCACGAAGAGGCCGGCAAACTTACGGGTAAGCGTGTTGAAGACCAGCTTTTCCAAGCTGGTGTAGGCGGCCTGTAGCCCTTCCATCTGCATGTCTCCTGGCGCCGCCGAGGGCGGCATTTTTTTCGGTGCAGATACTACTGTCGGCCCTGTCGCCGAGGTTTGACCTCGATCATTCAGCGCGCATAAGCGTCTTCGATATCGTCCAGGGTCAGGTGCCAGCGTTCCAGCATATGGGTGTAGATCGCCAGCTCCGGGTCGGAGATGGTGCGATCGGCCTTGGCCATGTCCAGGGCGAGGGTGGCAACCAACAGCTGTTTCTTGGGTTCGGTAACGGAGTCGAGCAGGTCGTCGATACGCTGGCGGTCCACCAGCTTGATGCAGCCGGTGTCGTCAGCTTCGTCGCTGAGGTCATTGCAGTAATCATGCAATACCTCGATAAAGCCCTGCCGGCTGATATCCAGTGCCTCATAGACATGGAGCGATTCGAGGCTATCGATCTCGCGCGGGTCCATATTGCCATCGCTCATCATCAGGACGACCAGGATTCTGGCCATGGCTTCGGGGCTGTTGGCGGCGTATCGCTTCATCATGCTGGAGTCTCCTGAGCTTCAAATACCTTGAGCGCATTGTGGAACGCGGCTGGCACCGATGCAGGCTTGTTGCTGCCATAGTCGAAGAAGACCATGCCGGTCTTTGCATGCAGCACGTCCCGCCCATTGGTTTGTTGGCGGAAACGGTAGAACAGATCGCAACCGTACTTGTTGAAGTCGGCGGCGGCAACCTCTGCGAGCAGGGTCTCACCCCAGAAGGCTTGCGATTTGTAGACGATGACGGCGTCGCTCTGGATCAGGCCCAACCCGCCTATGTCCAATTCGGTCAGCCCGGCAGCCCGCAGGAAGCGTAGCCTGGCCTCATGGATCAAGGTCAGGGCAGAGTCGTTGCCCAGGTGGCCGCCATAGTTGATCTGGCCTATGCCAATCTCGATCGGCGTGACGTAGGGGAAGTGCTCGGGAAGTTCCAGTTTGACGCGTGCCATGCCGAGAGTCCTTGTTTGTGGCCGAGTGTAAGCCGCTTGTCGGCTGGCCGGCAACCAGCGGACTATAGTGGAGGTGACTGGCCGTCTACTGATTGAAGTGGAGACCGGCTAAGCGGCATCAACGCAACCAGATCGGGGGCTCACCATGTACCAGCGCATACTTGTACCCGTGGATGACAGCGATACTTCGCGCCAGGCCTTGGTAGAGGCGACGCGCTTTTGTTGCGACCAGCACGGCAAGACCCGCTTGATCCACGTGATCGATCTGGCCCAGTTCACCTGGGGTGGGGCGGAGTTTGTCGATGTGGGCGAGTTGCAGAGCAATCTGCGCGATAGCGGTCGCAAGGTGCTGGAGAGTGCCAAGCAACTGATGCAGGAAAACGACGTGCAGGTGGAGACGGCCTTGATCGAGATCTGGGGCGGGTCGATTGCCGCCGCCATTATCGAGGATGCCAAAACCTGGCCGGCTGATATCATCACTATGGGCTCACACGGCTGGACCGGCCTGGACCACCTGCTTCTTGGCAGTGTGGCGGAAGGGGTGGTTCGGCATGCCCCCGTACCCGTACTCATTATCCCGATCAAGCGTAAGAAATAAGTGTCCGACCGCAGCTCCAAACCCCTCATTCCGCTGGCCGTTACCGACCACCGGCGCGATATCCTGGGCCTTACCTATGTCTATCCAGTCGTTTCCCGCCGCGCCGGCGGGGTGTCGGTTGGGGTGAACCTCAACCCCAACAACGCCTGCAACTGGCGCTGCATCTACTGCCAGGTACCGAACCTGATCCGTGGCAATGCACCTGAGCTTGACCTCGTGCAGTTGGAGGGGGAATTGGCCGGCATGCTGGATGAGATCGTCAACGGTGATTTCATGCAGCGTAATGTGCCGGAGGAAGCGCGCCGGCTTAACGATATCGCCCTGTCCGGCAATGGTGAGCCGACCTCCAGCAAACAATTCGCTGCGGTGATCGAGCTGATCGGCCGCCAGTTGGCTGCCTATGAGCTGATGGGCAAGATCAAGCTGGTACTGATCACCAATGGTAGCCAGCTCTACAAGCCGGCGGTGCAGGAGGCGGTGGCGCGCATGCAGGCCATGAATGGCGAGGTATGGTTCAAGTTCGACCGCGCACCTGTGGATGGCATGAGCGAGGTCAATCAGATTGCGCTGACTCCGACGCAGATCAAGCGGCATCTGCTGGCTGCGACGGAGCGTTGCGAAACCTGGATACAGACTTGCATGTTTGCCATCGATGGCCAGGCGCCGTCAGAGTCGGAGCAGCAAGCCTGGTTGGACCTGCTGGCCGAGGCGATGGAGGAGGGGGCCAAACCTGCTGGTGTACTGCTCTACGGCCTGGCTCGTGCGTCCACGCAACCCGAGGCGCCGCGCTTGTCGGCCTTGCCGGCAGCGTGGATGCAGGCCTTTGCTGGCCGGATCGAACAACTGGGCCTGAGGGTCAAGTTGAGCGTCTGATCCTGAGGGGGCAATAAAAAACGCGCATCAATCGATGCGCGTTTTTTACGTCGCAATCCGTGGCGCTCAGCTCGGGGTTTCCTCGCCAGTGCCGCTGGTCTCGCTGCGCGTCTTCACCGCCTTTTGCAGGCTCTTGTAGAGGTCGGGGTGGTGTTCCTTGAGATAGTCGATGATCTCGAAGTCTTCGCGGCGCACGCGCGATAGGTCGACTTGCTCAACGTGCACCAGTCGCAACAGCTCGCGCACAGGCTTGGGCATGTTGCGACCGCTCTCGTAACGGGAGCCACCGCTCTGCGTCACGCCGATCTTGGTCCAGAACTCTTGCTGGTTCATGCCCAATTTGCGTCGTACGTCGCGAGGGTTAAGTATCTTGTCGAATAGTTTCATGATTGCTTCCCGCCGGATTACCCTGTGTTATCGGTCTGTCATTTCTGGCCGCCGGTATCCTTATGTCGAATGTGCCTGGCCGGCCAGAGTCCTACGTTTGATATCCGATTTATACCCAAGTTCGCTTGTACATCACGAATGCGCAAGAAAAGGTCTTGCTGACCTCATCTTACTGCGCTTGAACGATATGCGCGAGGCATGTTGCAGCGCATTTTTTCTTATGCTTTGACATATCTGGCGCCATGCTTGTCAAGTCGATGATTTTAAAGGATAAATCGGCTCTCCTCCGCCCGCTCCCGCAGGGCGAGCGCGATAGCTTACCTGAAGCGGCCGGCGCTTGCGCAAGTTCATATGCGGTAGCGGCTAAAGCTCCGCGGCCATGAGGTTTATTAACAATACCTTAAATAACTTCCAGGATAGGGGTAAACCCTTATGCCTTGGCGAGTAAAAATACCCGATGGTTTGTTACACTGGAACGCTTTCCAATCAGCAGCATGCGGCCTCAGCAGCCCTCCCACGCGATGAGTACATTGGTCGACAAAATTGTCCAGGCAATCCGTGAAGACGTTTACCGCGGAGTCTTGGCCCCAGGCGAACCGCTCAAGCAGGTTGAGCTTGCCAACCGCTACGGTGTGAGCCCGATCCCCTTGCGCGAGGCGCTGCAGCGCCTGCACGTTGAGGGCTTGGTTGAATACTTTGCCTACCGCGGTGCCATCGTGGCGCGCCTCAAGCGCGGCGAAGCGGCCGATATTGCGGATATCCGCAATGCGTTGGAGGCGCTGGCCTTCCGCATCGCCATGCCGCTCTTGGACGAAGTCCAGATCGCCAGGCTGGCTGAGCTCACCGAAGACATGGAGTCACCCCGCGCGGCCGACGCCAGCCTGATGATGGAGAGGCTCAACGAGTACTACTCAGTGCTGTTGTCCAAGGCTGAGCGGCCATTGTTGCTGGATATGATCCAAACCAACCTCAAGCGGGCGATCCGCTACTACGCCGAGGTGATGCGTACCAGCAATGGCCGGTTGGCCAATGCTCCCTCCCGGCGTACTTATATCGAAGCGCTCAAGGCGCGCGATATGGTCCAGCTGGAGCAGTGTATGCAGGTGTTGCACGCGGCCTATGTGAGCTATATCGAGGCGCACTTCGAGGATTGAGCGCGTATCGCCTCCCTGACCAAGAAAAAAGCCGGCATGTGTGCCGGCTTTTTTCTTGGTTTTTCAAGTTTTCAAGCAGCGCTCAGGTGCGCTGTCTGGCCAGGTAGTCGTCAAGTTCTTCAAGGGTCTGGTAGAGCTTGTCGATGGGCGTGTCGGGCTGCTTGTCGTCCCATTTGCGCCAGTAGTTCTTGCTCGCCTGCTTGGATAACCAGCGGTTCTCGGCCAGGCAGGCGCGGTCCAGTCCTATGCCGTGGCGCGCCAGTAGCGGCTCCAGCTCATCAGCACGTCGGCGCAGGTCCTCCCGGGTGTGCTGGTAGGCGTGCTCACACATGTTCTCCCGGTCCGAATAGCTGAACACGTTGGAAAAGAAGATCTCCTCGTCGCCATGGCTGGGCTCGAACAGCAGCACATCGGCGTCTTCGTAGCTCTGGGCGTAGCGCTGCATGCCTACCCGCATGCGCGAGTGGATGATGGAGCGGAAGGTCTGTGAGAGCACCACCGGCAGACCGCCGCGGATCAGCCGGTCGCGGTTATTCGGATGGCCGTGCGGTGCCTGGCGGGCATCGAAAGGCACGATGGGATTGATGCAGATGACCAACTGCGCGTCTTCATCCAGGCTGATCGAAGTGTGCAGCGTCTTTTTGAGGGCGCCATCCACATAGTGCTCACCCTCGATTTCCACCGGCGGAAACAGGCCGGGCAGGGCGGCCGAGGCCTGCACGGCCTTGGAGATGGGCACGTGATCATGGCCCGCACCGCCAAACTTCACCGAATTGCCGGTATCGAGGTCGGTCGCAACGATATAGAGCTTGCTCTTGAGCTTGCGGAAGTCATTGGTCCGCCCACTGCTGGTGAATACCCGGGTCAGGAAGCGGTCGATCTCGCTGTTGTCGAACAGCCCGGTGGGAATGGCATTGGCCAGCTGCATAAAAGCGCCGGTCAGGCCCACCTGGCGTGGGCTGCTGAAGAACTCGCGCAGCGCATCGAAGACCAAACCCGGTACCGCCAGCGTACGCTGGAAGTACTCCCGGTAGGCCGGGCGCAGGAACTGGTCCGGCTTGAAAGGGATGTCGCGGGCGGTGTTGGTGATGAAGATGCGGTACATCTGCATCGGCGTGATGCCATTGGCCAATGCGGCCGAAATAAAACCGCCGGCGCTGACGCCAACGTAGACGTCGAGTTTGTTGAAGTCGAGGTCGATCAGTGCTTCGTCCAGTGCGCACAGCGCGCCTACTTCATAGATGGCACCCAGCGGACCACCAGCGGCCAGATTCAGGCCGATGGAAGAGGGTGGGTTGGCATGGCTGCGGCGAGACATGGACGGCTCCGGGACGTGAAGGGCAAATTGTAGAGCAAATGCTTGATTGAAGGTGGCCGCACGGCGGACCGTAGAAACGACAACGGGGCGGCCGCTACGCGCACCGCCCCGCTATTGTCTTACCGCGGTGATCAGGCTTTGCTGTCGGCAGCCTTGCTGTCAGCCGCCTTCACTTCTGCCTTGGCGGCCGGCTTGGCAGCAGCCTTGGCTGCGGGCTTGGCGGCAACGCTCTTGCTGGCGGCCGGCTTGACGGCCTCGGCCTTGGCAGGAGCCGGCTTGGCAACCTGCTTTTTCAGGAGCTCATTGACGCTCTTGTTCAGTTCGTCAATGCGCTTGTTCAGATCGGCCAGGTCCTTGTTACTGGGCACGCCCAAGGCATTGAGGGCACGGGCCACACGGTCCTGGAAGACCTGCTCGAGCTTGTCCCAGGTCTCGGTTGCTTTGCTGGTCACGGCCACTACCTTCTCCTCTGCCGACTTGCGGCTCTTCTCTTCTACTTGCTTGCCAGCCTCCACGAGGCCGTCAAACGCCTTGATGCCCTCGCCCTGCGCCTTCGCGAAGGCGCCGAGGCCAGCCAGCCAGATCTGGTTGGCGGATTCGAGAATCACGTGGGCGTACTGCTTTTCTTCGGAAGCTTTCTTGAGGGATTTGGCCATGGTGGGCTCCTGTGTAATTGAAAATGTCGTAACTGAAAGGGCGGGTGAAACTCACTCCCGTATCATTTGCTCCCAGGTGCTGCTCAATCGGCAGCTCTCTATAATCGGCCCTGCGCTTGGCGCTAAGCGGCTCGTCTTGGAGTGGATTATCGGAATTGAGTTGCGCTAAGTGCCAGTTTTTTATTGAGTTTCCTTGTGCTGTTTTGACGTGTTAACCACACTGTTGTGGATGTGCAACGTTGCATTCATGCCCCAAAATAGTGCCAACGCCCGCCAATGCACGCATCGAGGCTTGGCGTGGCTACCACGCTGTCCGATTTATGCCCTCTTCATTTTTGCGACAACATGAGCACCGAGCTTGACGACGCGATAGCCCAGAGTGGGCTGACCCGCCACCGCTACCTGCTGGCGCGTTGGCAGGCCGAGCGCCTGAGCCAGACATACGCCGACCTATTGGCCAGCGTGCGCTACGGCAAGGCGGCAGAATTCTTCCTGACCGATCTATACGGTCCCCGCGATTTTTCCCGCCGTGATCAGGATGGCGAGCGCATCGTCGCCAAGATGCGCGCGCTACTGCCTGCGCGTGCCATGGCGGCGATAGAGCGGGCGCTGCACCTCAATCGTTTGAGCCATCAGCTCGATGCCCGTCTGGCAGCCATGCTGTTTGACGAGATGGCCGTGGAACACATCACCGCACAACACTATGCCGAAGCCTATCGGCGCTGTGGCAATGAGGCCGAGCGGCGCGAGCAGATCGAGCTTGTAGACGAACTGGGGCGCGAGCTCGATGTCGTAGTGAAGAAACCGCTGGTACAGATGGCGCTCAAGCTCGCTCACCGACCTGCTCACATGGCAGGGCTTGGGGAACTGCAGGATTTTCTGGAGCGCGGCGTGGCGGCTTTCCTGCACATGAAGGGAGCCGAGGACTTTCTTGCGACCATACGTGAGCGCGAGACCATCATTCTTGAGCGCATCGTCGCCGGGGTCGCAGACCCCTTCACCATTGCCTGAGTGCCGCCTGCAGCAAGGGCTGGCAGCAGGCGTTTTTGGCGCTATGCTGACGGCAATCGTCTGTTTCCGCTGTGGCGGAGCTTATTTTTTATCCGGAGTCTTTCATGGCCATCCATATCCAGTACCCACATAGCAAACCCCATGATGAGGCCCGTCAGCTCGCCCAGCGGGTGGCGGAAGAAATGAAGAAGGAATTCTCCATGAGCTATCGCTGGGAAGGGGATGTGCTGCATTTCCAGCGCTCGGGCGTGGACGGCAAGCTGACGGTAGGTTCGGATGAGGTGGTGGTGGATGCCAAGCTGGGCTTTCTGCTCAGCGCCTTGCAGCCCAAGATCGAGGAAGAGGTACGACGCTTTCTGCGCCAGCAGTTCGGTTGAAGCTTGTTAGCTCCCAAAACAAAAAAACGCAGGCCTGAGCCTGCGTTTTTTGTTGCTGCGCGCCTCGCTTACAGGTGGATGCCCTTCATGATCTGCATAAAGGCCAGTTGGTCGGCCGTCAGCTCTTGGCCGCCTTCCTTCTTGCCCTGCGAGGCGGTTGAGTCGGGGAACATGCGATAGGCGGTGTTCATGATGATCTGCGCCACGCGTGGGGCGAGTGCATGGATCATCTGGCCGAAGATGCCGAGGCCCGAGGCTACGCGCACCGGCTTGTAGATCACTGCCTGGGCTACCATGTCGGCCGCTTCTTCCGGCCCGATGATAAAGGGCATGTTCTTGTAGATATCGGTCGGTGCAATCATGGGTGTGCGCACCAGCGGCATATTGATGGTGGTGAAATAGATGCCCCGGTCGGCGTACTCGCTGGCGGCACAGCGGGTGAAGGCATCCAGCGCCGCCTTGGAGGCGACATAGGCCGAGAACCGCGGCGAGTTGGTCAACACTCCGATGCTGGAGATGTTGATGATCTGGCCGGACTTGCGCAGGCTCATGCTGGGTAGCAATGCCAGGGTCAGACGCAGGCTGCCGAAGTAGTTGAGTTGCATGGTGCGTTCGAAGTCATGGAAGCGGTCGTAGCTGTTCTCGATCGCGCGGCGGATGGAGCGGCCGGCATTGTTGATCAGCACGTCCACATGGCCATGGTCCTTGAGCACCTTGGCGGCCAGTTCGTCGATGGCCTCCAGGCTCGATAGATCGCAGGAATAGATCGAGCATTTGCCACCGCAGGCCTCGATCTCCTTCTTGGTGGCCTCGAGCTTTTCCATATCGCGCGCCACGATGATCACATGCGCGCCAGCTGCTGCCAGCTTGAGCGCGCTGGCCTGACCAATGCCGGACGAGCCGCCGGTGATCAGCACGTTCTTGCCGCGCGAGACACCGCCCAGGGTGTGGTCGATGAACAGGTCCGGGTCGAGGTGGCGCTCCCAGTAGTCCCACAGTTTCCAGGCGTAGTCCTCCAGCGGCGGCAGCTTGACGTCGCTGCCGGCCAGCAGCTTCTGCGTCTGGCGGCTATCAAAGCGGGTGGGGTAGGAGACAAAGTTCATGATGTCCGGCGGCAGGCCGAGGTCGCGCATCACCGCGTCGCGCACGCGGCGCACCGGGGTCAGTGAGGCGATGGCCTGGCGGAACATATTGGGGATAAAGCCGAAAATCGAGGGGTTGATCCGCACCGTCAGCTTGGGGGCGTGTGCCGCTTCGGCGAAGATGGCCAGCACCTCGCCCACGCGCTTGGCGTCAGGGTCGGTCAGGTGGAAGCATTCGCCGTTGTGGCCGTTCAGGTGGGCGATGTGGTCCATGGCGCCCACCACATAGTCCACCGGCACGATATTGATCCGACCGCCGTCTATGCCGATGGCCGGCATCCAGGGGGGCAGGATGCGGCGCATCTTCTGCAGCACCTTGAAGAAGTAGTAGGGGCCGTCGATCTTGTCGATCTCACCGGTCTGCGAGCTGCCGACCACGATGCCGGGGCGGTAGACACGCCAGTTGCGCTTGCACTCGCGCCGGACGATGGCTTCCGAATCATGCTTGGTGCGGAAGTAGGGGTGGTTGAGCTTGCCGGCTTCTTCAAACATGTCTTCCGAGAAGACGCCCTCATAGAGACCCGCGGCGGCGATGGAGCTGGTGTGGTGGAAGATGCCGGCCTCGATCGCCTCGGCAAACTGCACTGCGTGGCGGGTACCGTTGACGTTGGCTTCCAGCTGTTCCTCTGCGCTGGCCTTCAGGTCATACAGCGCCGCCAGGTGGAAGAAGTGCTTGATCTTGCCCTTGAGCTCGGCAATGTCCTTGGCGGCCACGCCGAGCTTGGGCTTGCCGAGCTCGCCGACAACGGGGATCACCCGGTCGGCATCCCTGCCCCAGCGAGTCTTGACCTTGTCGAACTTGTCCAGCGACTCCTTGCGCACCAGCGCATAGATCTTGCCCTTGCGCTTTTGCAACAGGGTTTGAACCAGATGGCTGCCGATGAAACCGGTCGCACCGGTCACGAAATAGGTCATGGGGGCGTGCTCCTCGATTTTGTATGCTTGTGGGTTTGTTGCAGTAAGGCCGCTGTAAGCCGCGCCAGCGCTGGCGGGTGGCGCCAAGCTGTGTTCTATAATCCTGTAGCAGGGCTAGTCAAGCGAGCGGCCGTTTGGGCCCATTACAACAAACAGAATCCATACACAGTGGGGAAATATGTTGTTGAATCTTTTCGCCGGCGGCCGGGAGGCCATGTCCGCGGTTGACACCGCGTGGCTGCGGATGGACAGGCCGACCAACCTGATGGTCATCACCGGCATCATGTTCTTCGAAGGTGATATTGATTACGACAAGCTGCGCCGGGTGATGGAGCAACGCCTGCTCAAACACGCGCGCTTCAAGCAAAGGGTGGTGCGCAACGGCACCAATGCAGCCTGGGAGGCTGACCCGGACTTCGACATCACCAACCACCTGCACCGGGTGGCCCTGCCGGCTCCGGCCGACAAGGGGGAGCTCGAGACCATGGTCAACGAGCTGATCTCCATCCCCATGGATTTCTCCAAGCCGCTCTGGCAGTTCTATGTGGTCGAGAACTACCAGGGTGGCAGCGTGCTGGTGGCGCGCATCCACCATTGCATTGCCGATGGCATTGCCTTGATCCAGGTGCTCTTGGGTCTGACCGACAAGGAAGAGCAGGGGACGACCGCGGCTGAGGTGAAAAAGCCCCGCTTCCTGGCCGATGAGCGTGAGCCGGACGACCCCTTTATGCGACTCTACAAGCCGGTGGCCAAGATGTACGCCGGCATGCTCAAGAGCTACGCCAAGGTGCTGGGTACCAGCTACGGCCTGATGAGCAACCCCGGCAAACTGGCCGAATATACCCAGACCGGCCTAGGGCTGGGGCAGGGGCTGGCCCGCCTCGCCGCCATGCCGGCCGACCCGCGCACCAAGTTCAAGGGCAAGCTCTCCACCACCAAGCGCATAGCCTGGTCCGAGTCGCTCCCCCTGCCTGAGGTCAAGCACGTGGGCAAGGCGCTGGGCTGCTCGATCAACGACGTACTGCTCTCCTGCGTGGCCGGCGCCTTGCGCAGCTATTTGCTGGAGCGGGGGCAGAAGGTCGATGGCCTGACCATCCGTGCCTCGGTACCGGTCAATTTGCGACCGGAGAACAAGCTCGACAAGCTGGGCAACTATTTTGGGCTGGTCTTTCTGCCGCTGCCCATCGGCGTGGCGAACCCGATCGAGCGGGTCTACGAGGTCAAGCGACGCATGGAGGAGATCAAGGGTGGCTACGATGCCATCATCACCCTGGGCCTTCTGAGCGTGGTCGGCTCGCTGCCGAATATGATCGAGCAACCCGCGATCGAATACTTCAGCACCAAATCCACCGCCGTCATGACCAACGTGCCCGGCCCGCGCGAACCTATCTATATGGCTGGTGCCAAGGTGCACGATCTGCAGTTCTGGGTGCCGCAGTCGGGCGAGATCGGCATGGGCGTGTCCATCCTCTCCTACAACGACCGGGTCAATTTCGGCGTGATGACCGACAAGAAGCTGGTGCCGGACCCAGCCCGCATCATCGACGGATTCGCGGCCGAATTCGAAAAGCTGGTGCTTGCAACCCTGCTCAGCGTGCTCGATTGCCCGCCCGACCCGGAACTCGCCGAGCTGCATCTGGGCGTGCTGCGGATGCAGGCGGGAGAAGTGTAGTCGCCGCGCGACCGGTACGGTTTTCCGGCTCGGCACACGCGCTGTCCCTTGTGGGGCGGCGCGTTTTGCTTCAGGGTGGCAGGGTTACGACCTCCCCAAAGATGCTGAGACGATGTTTTCTGAACGTATCAACCGCCTGCAAGGCTCTCTGGTCCGCGAGATTCTCGCCGTCGCCAACCAACCGGACATGATCTCCTTCGCCGGTGGCCTGCCCGCGCCTGAAGCCATGCCCAAGCTGGACTTCAACGGCCTGCCCGACAACCTGAGCCAGTACGGCCCGAGCGAAGGCGAAAAGTGGCTGCGCGAAGCCGTTGCCGCCGAGATGAGCAAGAACGGCGTGCCGGTGACCGCCGACCAGATCCTGGTGCTGACCGGCTCGCAACAAGGCCTGGACCTTTCTGCCAAGCTGTTCGTGGACCATGACACCCCGGTCCTCGTCGAGGCGCCGACCTTCCTGGCCGCCGTGCAGTGCTTCAGCCTCTATGGCGCCCGCTTTGTCGAAGTCGGCCTGACCCCGAACGGCCCGGACCTGGAGCAACTGGAGCGCAAGCTGCGTGAAGAGCGCCCGCGTTTCGCCTACCTGATCCCGACCTTCCAGAATCCGTCCGGTGTCTGCTACGACGAAACTGCCCGCCAGCGTGTGGCCGATCTGTTCGACGAATACAACGTCACCCTGCTGGAAGACGAACCCTACCGCGAGCTGGTGTACGACGATTGCGACCGCGCACCGATCTGCTCGCGCCTGAAGAAGGCCAAGTGGGTCCACTTCGGCACCTTCTCCAAGACCGCCATCCCTGGCCTGCGCGTGGCCTACCTGGCCTGCCACCCGGACCTGATGCCGCACTTCTACAAGCTCAAGCAAGCCGCCGACCTGCACACCAACCGTGCCGGCCAGTGGGCCATGCACAAGCTGCTGACCTCGGCCGAGTATCCCGAGCACATCGCCCGCCTGCGCACCTTCTACCATCAGAAGCGCGACATCATGGCCGCGGCGTTGGATAAGCACTTCCACGACATCGCCGAATGGACCGTGCCGCCCGGTGGCCTGTTCTTCTGGGTCAAGCTCAAGGCCAATATCGACAGCTATGGCCTTTTGCAGCCGGCACTGGACCGCAAGGTCGCCTTTATGCCGGGCAAGCCCTTTTATGCCCAGGAGCGCGTCTCCAACGAGCTGCGCCTCAACTTCAGCCACGCCTCGCCCGAAAAGATCGAGGAAGGGGTGAAGACCCTGGCCGACGTGATCCGCGCACATCTGTAAGCACGGAACGCCAAAGCTAAAAAGGCCGCTCTTTGGAGCGGCCTTTTGCTTCCTTGCCGGTGAGGGTAGGCAGGGTCAATCTGACAGTTCGGACTTGGCGAATTCGACGTCCAGCTTCTCCATGGCGTCGAGCGGGGTGCTCTCGGCGGCTTCTTCGTAAAGCGCGGTGGCGTCCTTGATCTTCTTGTTGCCAAAGATGGTCAAGAGGCCGTTGGCGTACTCGATACGGGCGATGGCTGAACCCGGAATCAGCTCCAGGGCGCGCTGGTAGTGGGCCTCGCAGGCATCCTTGGAGACGCCATAGGTCAAGGAGCCCACCATGCTGCCTACCTTGCCGATGATCTCGGCATGGTAGGCGCCCAGCGCGATGTGCGCCTCGGCGTGCTCTGGCGCCAGTGCCAGCGTATGGTCCAGGCTGGCCTTGCACTTGCCGGCCAATCCCTGGGTCAATGCCTTGGCGATCGAGATGGCCTGGCTGTAACGACCCAGTGCATAGGCATGTTGATAGTGGGCGTTGATGCTGTTGGGGTATTCCTTGGTGGCAATCTCGGCCCGGTCGACCACTTCCTCGAACAATTCCTTCTTCTCGTCCTCGTCCGCGACCAGATAGGTGGCGTAGATCGATTGCGCCTTATTGGCGGCATTCATGCCGGAGGCGGTCTCGGCTTTGAGTCCGAGTGCTACCGCGTTCTGGAAGTCGCCACGGTGGTAGGCGCGCCAGGCATCCTGGCTGGCTTCGTCTTCCGGCCAGGGCTCCTGGTCACCGGCATGCAGCCGTTCCCAGTGTTTCCAGAGGTCGTCGCGGGAGTAGTTGAACGCGGCTGCGTCGTGGGGGAAGGCCTTCCAGTTGCTCATCGTGGTCTCCGCATGCAGGGTGGGCCTGCTTGTTCTAGCCGCCGCGAGGCGGGCACCGGTTTCGAGAAGGTTGCCTGGCCATTATAGACAGACGCTTGCTTGGAACTGGTTGGCGGGAGGGGGCGAAGACCGAGGGCGTGGCATTGCCGCCACGCCCCTTGGCGATGCGATTGACGTACTGGGATCAGAGCCGGAAGCGGCGCAGGGTCTGGTTGAGATTCTGTGCGACCTGGTGCATCTCTTCCGCCTCCTCGGCGGCATCGCGCGATGCCGCTTCGTTCTGGCTGATCATCTGGGTCACGCGCTCGACGTTGATGGCGATCTCGTTGCTGGCCTGGCTTTGCTCGCGCAGCGCGGTATTGATCTCGGTGCTGACGCGCAGCACCTCGCCCGACGCGGCCTCGATATGCTTGATCGCCTCGCCGGCCTGGTTGGCCAGCCCCACCCCCTGGCTGACCCGGGCCTGGGCCTGCTGCACGGTCTGCGAGGTATTGTCGGCGCTGGTCTGGATGGCGGCGATGGTGCGGGTAATTTCCTGGGTCGAGCTGGCAGTGCGCTCTGCCAGCTTGCGCACCTCGTCGGCCACCACGGCAAAACCGCGGCCTTGCTCGCCGGCGCGGGCGGCCTCGATGGCGGCGTTGAGTGCCAGCAGATTGGTCTGCTCGGCCACTTCCTTGATCACCTGCACCACACTGACGATCTCGCCGGTCTGCTTGGATAGGTCGGAAATCACACCGGCAGTCTGGTCCACCTGGTCGGCAATGCCGCGGATCTCTCCCACGGTTTGGTCAATCACCTTTTCGCCGGTTTGCGACAACTGGGCGCTCTGCTCGGTAGCGCGCAGGGCGGCCTGGGCATTGTCGGTAATGTGGCTGATGCTGACGCTGAGTTCTTCCAGTGCCGCAGCCATTGTGGTGGTGGCATCGCTCTGACGGGCCGAGCCTTCGGCGATCTGGCGCGAGGTGGCGGTAAAGCGCTCGGCGATCTCGCTGACCTGGGCGGCTTCGCCCTGGATCTCGGCGACCATCTCGCGCAGCGAGCTCTGCATGCGGGCCATGGCGGCCATCATGCTGCTCTCTGCAGCGCCGTTGACGCGCAGCTGCGCCGATAGATCACCGTCGGCGATAGCCTTGGCGGCCTTGACCGCCTCCGCGGGCTCGCCGCCTATGGGCTGCAGTACCAGCTTGCGCAGAAGCAGCAGCATGACGCCGAGCAGGATGATCGCCAAAGCCACGCCCCCGGCAAAGATCATCCAGGCCCGTTGGCGGGCGGCACGGTTGGCCTCTTCGGCCGGATACATGGCCACAACCTTGAAGTTCCAGGCGGGGAAGCTCTGCTCGAAGCGCACCCAGTCTTGCGACTTGCCACTGGCCAGCGCTTGTGCCGCCTCATCGCTCTGAGCTTCGGAGTGGAAGCGGACCTTGTCCTTGTCATCCACGACTGCCACAAAGCCGCTATCGAGCAACTTGGCGCGGCCCAGCGTGGCCTGCAGCGGCTGCAGATCAACCTTGTAGCCGACGTACCAGATGCCGGCGGTGTTGCCGTCGCCAGCCTTGATGGGCTCATAGCCGGTGATGTAGGGGTTGCCGAGGATATCGACCTGGCCGTAGTAGGGCTGGCCCTGACGAATCGCGGCGATGGCGCGGCCCTTGGGGTCCAGTACTGTGCCGATGGCGCGGTTGCCGTCCTTCTTCACCGTGGTGGAGATGCGTACGAAATCGTCACCGGCGCGGGAGAAGAGGGTTGCGGTACCATCCATGACCTCGACTACGCCGTCGACCAAGCCGAACTGATTGGCTTGTGCCTGGCCGCCCAAAAGCAGATCCGGAGTACTCTTGTCCTTGACCGTCACGGCAGGGCCGGCGCTGGCCACACCCAGCGCTTCGCCGCGTGACTTCAAGAGCTTCATCGAGGCTTTGACCCGCGCCTGCATCTGCTGGTCGATGATGCCCAGCTGGTCGACCAGGTTGCCTATCTGGACCTGGGCCTGCGCCTTGGCCTGCTCGTGGATCCAGCGGCTCTCGGTGCTGGC
>NZ_DATCSC010000020.1:0-2244 GCF_036568685.1 Chitinimonas sp. | reverse complement strand
GCGCGGGACACATTCCCGCCCCAAACCGCACGTAGTGCGGACATACGCGGCGATAGCCGCTAAATCAACGCAGTTTGTGACGGAAGGCGCTGCGCGTATGCCGACCGGCAGCACTATTCCCCGCGCTCGAGGCTGGCCACCCAGGCGGCGACTTCGGCAGCGAGCCAGGTGGGGGCGTCCAACGGGAGGTCGTGGCCGGCCGTGGCGTGGCAGCGCAGGGGCCAGAGGGTGGCTTGCGCGAGGGTTCGGCTACAGATGGACTGGACCAGGCGGTCCTGGCGGCTGCAGACGATGAGGGCCGGGCACAAGGGCCAGCCGGGGCGGGGGCGATAGCGGGCGGCGGCGGCCAGCTGGCGCAGCAGGTTGGCAGTGGAGACCGGGCTTTCGCGCTGCCAGGCCTGCCATTGCGGCAAGGCGGCGGCACGGGCGGCGGGCTCGTTGCTGCAAATGGCGAGAATGGTGGCCTCGCGCTCAGCCAAGCCCCGCATGGGCAGGCTCAAGAGGCGCGGGTAGTTGCGCCAGCGCAGCCGTTGCCAGAAGGGATTGAGGCTGGCGACGCTGGTATTGACCAACACCAGGCGGGCGACCTCCCGGGGCTGCGTTTGCGCCCATTCCAGCGCCACCATGCCGCCGAGCGAGAGCGCCAGCACATTGACCGGCCCCTGCGCCAGCACCTCGGCCAATTGCTGGCGCAAGCCCTGCAGCTGGCCGGCGATGGTGGTGGCGCTGGCCAGCCGATGGCGACCACCATTGCCGTCCAGATCGGGCGTAAGTACCGTGGCGCCGCCCAAGGCGGTACCCAGGGCGGCGGGGAAGGCACCCCAATGGCGGGCCTCACGGCCCAGGCCGCGCAAGAGTACCCAGGGACGCTGGACATCAGACATCGCGATACCAGAGGTGCATGGCATCCATGCGGTGGCGGGCGCTGCGCAGATGGCCGTCCAACCAGCGCGGGCCGCTGCCGGCGACGCGGGTGAGGAATTCCATAAAGGCCAGGTGGGTGCGCATGACCCGCTGCTGGCGATGCGGTGCGATGGGATTGAAAGGGCCCAGGCGGGACAGCAACTGGCGCGGGTTCTTGCGCACCCAGGTCCAGGAACCCATCTCCAGCGTGAAGGGCAGGAACAGGCCCTTACCCTGGTGGCGCGACTGCAGGTAGAGGTGGTCCCATAGGTCGCCATGGGTGAGGTACTGCCGGCTTTGTGGCTCGAACACGTAGCGGTGGTGCGGGTAGGCCTGGTCGAACAGGGTCTTGAGGGTGTAGATCTCGCCCAGTACCTCGATGGGCCGGCGGCTGCTGGCCAGTGGGAACCAGATGCGGTCGCGCAGACCGAAACCCGAGTGGCAGTCCAGCGCCAAGGCCATGGGGCGACTGAGCAGCTCTTCCTCGACCACCTGGCAGAGGGCCTGGCTCTCGGGTGCCATGGCCTCGCCATGGCGGCCGCGGTACCAGGGCAGCCAGCTACCGAGCCGGTGCCCGCCCAAGAGCCAGGCGACCGGTTCGCCGGCATCGATGGGGGCATTGCGCATCAGATCGATACCGCCGGGGTTGGCACGGCGGTGCTGCAGCATGCCGCCGGGGTTGACGAGTGGCATGAACAGCAGACGAACCTGGCTGAGCTGGTGCTCGAGTAGTGGGTCCCAGCGCAGGCGCATAAGCAGGTTATGGATAAAGGCCAGGATGACCTGGGTGCCGATACGCTCCAGCCCGTGCACTCCGCCGAAGAAGCCGACCACCGGGGCGTCGGGCGCCTCGCTGCCCAGGGTGAGTACGCGGATGGGCAGATGATGGCGGCCGGCCTGCACACTGGCCACGGTGCGCGCCTGCATCAGCCCCTCGCCCTGCTTGATCAGGCGTTCCAGCTCGGCAAGCTCAGGGAGGAAGGGGTAGGCCGTGCTCATGGTGGGCGGGGAGGAAATCCCTCCAGCATAGAGAGCGCCGCATGCGCTGCGGATGACGGTTTTGTGACAGCCAGGCAAGCACGGCATGGGCGAGACGCCCCCGCATCCCAGATGGGGGGCTTGGTGGCCAGCCCGGATCCACGCTCAACAAGCGATACGGCGCAATGCCCTTCGAGGATTGCGCCCTTGTATTGTCACACCTGACGGAGTAGCGCTCCGTCATCGAGTCCCGGACGCCGTTTGCGCCCTTGAACAGTCAGTTCGCTCCGTAGATCCCACGCCGGGACTCATCCTTCAAACTTGCTAGATATCGAACAGTATCTTCGGCCTCGCACTGGCGAG
>NZ_DATCSC010000019.1:0-56300 GCF_036568685.1 Chitinimonas sp. | reverse complement strand
CCTACACCCAGCGCACTGTCTTTGCCGAACTGAAGTACGATCTGTGACAAGCGGGGGCGCCTGGCCGGCGCCACCCCAATAACCCTGGAGCCAGACATGCAATACCTGCGCAAGACCCTCATCACCGTCGCCAGCCTGGGCCTTTTGGCCGCCGCCACTGCCCATGAATTCAAGGCCGGCAATCTGGAGATCCATCACCCCTGGGCCCGTGCCACGCCCGCTGGTACCAAGACAGGCGCGGTCTACTTCAAGCTGATCAACAGCGGTACGGAAGCCGACGCCCTGATCGATGCCAGCGCCCCCGAGCTCGCTGCCAGCGCAGAAGTACACAACCACGTCAACGATAACGGCGTCATGCGCATGCGCAAGGTCGACAAGGTGGACATCCCCGCCAAGGGCAGCGCCTTGCTGGCGCCCGGTGGCTACCACTTGATGCTGATGGGCCTCAAGCAACCGCTGACCGAGGGCCAGAAGCTGCCGCTGACCCTGCGCTTCCAAAGGGCCGGCGAGGTCAAGGTCGAGGTCAAGGTGGAATCGCTGACCGCCGATCCGACCAGCATGCACGCGGGACATTGACCTGCGCCTGCCGTCTGGCGCCAATCTTTTTTGATGCGCCGCAGCATGGTCTACAGTCCTAGCAGGAACCCAGCGCCCGGCCTTGAGGGGACTTCCAGAAACCTCAATTTCTAAGCAAGACAAGGCGCGAGTGGCAAATTTCGACGCAGCATATGTTTGATATGTAAGGAGAAATTTCCGCGAGCAACGCCGTATTGCGACGAAAGTGAAGTTTCTGGAAGTTCCCTTGATGGTCGGGTGCATTCACACGGGCCTCTGCCCGGCTCTTGCGGAGTGTGCTGCCATGACCATCAAGCTGCGATTGATCGTGTTGATAGTGATAGGGCTGGTGGCGGTACTCGCCGTCGGTGCCAACGGCATGCTGGCCCAGCAGCGTCTTGCCAGGACCATCGACACCATGGCCCACAACGACGTACCCAGTGTGGAGCTGCTGGCCAAGGTACGTACCGATGTGCTGAGCATACGGGGCCTGGTGCTGGAGCATGTGATGTCTGCACCGGCCGATCAGGCCAAGCTGGAAGAAGACCTCAAGGCGCTGGACGAAGACCTGCAGAAGTCGCTGGATGAGTATGCCAAGCTGGTCAACGACGAGGAGGACAAGCGCCTGCTCGATGCAGACCGGGCGACCTTTGCCGCCTATGTCAGCGCCCGTGCGGTCACCTTGGGGGCATCCCGCAGCGGTGACCACGGGGCAGCCGATGCCGCCCGCAAGGCCGCCAAGCCCAAGCTGCAGGCGGTGGTCAAGGCGGTGACCGAGCACGTGGCCTACAACGACCGTTACATCGTCGCCGAGGGTAAGGCGGTGGATGAGACCATCGCCAGCAGCCGCACCCTGGGCTGGAGCCTGATGACCGTGACCTTGCTGGCCATGTGTGCGCTCGGCTACCACCTGTTCCGCTCCATTGTTGGCTCGTTGGCCGTCATGCAGCACGACATCACCCGCGTCACCCAGTCGCTGGACTTTACCGTGCGCTCCCGCGTGGTACAGCGCGATGAGGTAGGCCAGACGGTACAGGCTTTCAACCAGTTGCTGGATCGCCTGCAGACCAGCTTTCGCGACCTGACCGGCCAGGCCAGCCAGGTTTCACAGGCGGCCGCCCATCTGGCCAGCAGCGCCAAGCAGGTATCGCAGGCCGCCTCGGCACAGAGCGAGGCCTCCTCCAACGTGGCGGCCACTATCGAAGAACTGACGGTGAGCGTGAACCACGTGGGTGACAGGGCTGCCTCGACCAACGAGCAGACGGCCCAGGCCGGCGCCTTGGCCCGCTCTGGCCAGAGTGTGATCGACCAGACAGTGACCGATATCAAGAGCCTCGCGACGACGGTTTCTGAGGCTGCCGCCAGCCTCGACGAGCTGGAAAAACAGACCCAGCAGATCACCAACTCGGTATCGGTGATCAAGGACGTAGCCGACCAGACCAACCTCCTGGCGTTGAACGCTGCGATTGAAGCTGCGCGCGCCGGTGAACAGGGCCGGGGCTTTGCCGTGGTGGCAGACGAAGTACGCAAGCTGGCCGAACGCACTTCGGCCATGACCAGCGAGATCGATGGCGTGACCTCCACCATCGTGCAGAGTGCCGGCCGGACTGCGTCAGCCATGTCGGTGACGGTGAACCTGGCCGGCCAGAGCGTACAGCGCTCCGACAGCGCCGCTACGGTCATTGTGGAAATCCGTGCCGCCTCGGACAGTGCGGTCTCCATGGTGGCAGAGATCAGCGACGCGATCCGCGAGCAGGGTATCGCCGGCAATCAGATCGCCAGCCAGGTCGAGCGTATTGCGCAGATGGCCGAGCAAGCCAGCGCCGCCGCCAACGAGACTGCCGAGACCGCTACCCGGCTTGATGCCGCCGCTAATCAGATGCAAGCGGTGATCGCGGCCTATACCGTCTGAGGGGGTTCTAAGTTTGCGCTTATCTTGCTTTGCTAAGCTGTGGTCCTGCCGTATTTCCGACCAGACCGCTGAGCACCATGACCCTGATTCAGATCCTTATCCTCGCCATCATCCAGGGGGCGGCCGAGTTGCTGCCCGTTTCCAGTTCCGCACATGTGATCATGGCCGAGAAGCTGATGGGTCTGGACCCGACCTCGCCGCAGATGACCCTGCTACTGGTGATGCTGCACACCGGCACCATGTTCGCCGTCATCGCCTATTTCTGGCGGTCTTGGCGTGAGACCTACTTCAGCTCCCGGCACGCGTTCCGGACCAATGCCCTTCATGTGGTGATTGCCACCGCCCTGACCGGGGTGGTCGGGCTGCTGCTCTTGCAGCTGCTCAAGCATCTGTTTGCACCGGGTGGCCAGGCCTTCGAGGTGGAGCAGCTGTTTGGCAATGCCCGTCTGATGGCGGCTGCCTTGGCCTGTGCCGGCGTGCTGATCATGCTGTCCGCCCGCATCAAGGTTCAAACGGCGGAGCCCCTGAGCCACCGCAGTGCCGCCGTCATCGGCGCGGTACAGGGTCTGTGCCTGCCATTCCGTGGCTTTTCGCGTTCCGGCGCAACCATATCGGCCGGCCTGGTCATGGGTGTGGAGCGGCGCCGGGCGGAGGCCTTCAGCTTTGCGCTGGCCGTGGTACTGACCCCGGCGGTGATCGTGAAAGAGGTACTGCGCCTTGCCAAGACGCCGGCCACCGCGGTACCGGAAGGTTGGTTACATGCACTTGCACCGGGCTTGCTGGGCATGGTGCTGAGCTTCCTGGCAGGGCTTGCTGCGCTGCGTTGGCTATCCCGCTGGTTGGAGCAGGACCGCTGGCACCTCTTCGGTGCCTACTGCCTGCTGGCTTCGCTCGTGGTGCTGTGGGTGGGTTGAGCCCGCTTGCGGGGTCATGCAAGGCGAGCGCCTGCAGGTATCCGGCGGCGTGCCGCCAGATACCCCGGCAGACCGTCAGGGGTTAAATATGCCAGCCACCGCGGACCCAGAACCACTCGTGCCGACCTTCGGCGCGCCAGACCCAATGGCCCGGTACCCAGAAATGGCGAGGCGAGGGCGCCACGGTGATCTGCTCGACGATCACCGGCGGCATGACCGGGACCTCATGTTCTACCCAATGGCCGTGCACCCACGCCCAGTCGTTGCCTTCCCACTTCCAGTGCCCTTGCACCCAGTTCCAGCCATAGCCCGGCGCCGGGCCGCGGTCCTCGTGGATCACGGCGGGCATGCGCCGCACCACTGGCTGGCCGACCACGGTCTCCCGCACGATCACCCGTTCATGGCTGGCACAACCGACCAGGCCACCGCTTAAGCCTCCCGCCAGTAATAGGGTGCCGCCTAGGAGCAGCCGTTGCTTGATGTTTGCTCGCATATTGTTCCTCTGTATTGGCCAAGGTTGCAGATCACTACAGGGTGAACAACGCGGAGCGGCGGCAGCGCGCGGACCATCAACGCAGGAAGATACCGCGCTTACAACTTTTTACGGCCGGGCCAAACACACAAAGGAAAAGGAGCCACCCGTAAGGGCAACTCCTTCGTGCTACATCGCGCTGCTTGAAGCCAGCCAGATCAACTCAGCAATCTCTGAAAAATCCACATGCTCGCGCTAGCGAGGCTCCCCCTCGCAAGAAGGACGCCGTGGTTGTATGCACCTAAAGGGGCGACAACCACGCAGTCGCGGCGGCGAGGGCGGGGGGAGTGGAAAAAACAGCGATAACACGTCGATTTTCTGTTGGTCTCAAGCGCCCGGCTTTGCCGGGCGGAGAACGGCTGCTGCAGATCTATACCGTTCACCGAGCGGTCTTAAGACTTGATGAATTCCAGCAGGTCGGCGTTGACCTTGTCCTTGTGGGTATCGGTCAGGCCATGCGGTGCACCCGGGTAGACGACCAGCTTGGCGTGCTTCACCAGTTTGGCCGAGGCGCGGGCGGCGGCGTCGATCGGCACGATCTGGTCGTCGTCACCGTGGATGATCAGGGTCGGTACGGTGAACTTCTTCAGGTCTTCGGTAAAGTCGGTCTCGGAGAAGGCCTTGATGCTGTCATAGGTGTTCTTGTGACCACCCATCATGCCTTGCAGCCACCAGTTGTCGATCAGACCCTGCGAGACCTTGGCACCCGGGCGGTTGAAACCGAAGAAGGGGCCGGACGGGATGTCCTTGTACAGCTGCGAGCGGTTGGCCAGTTGGCCGGCGCGGATGCCGTCGAACACCTCCATAGGCAGGCCGCCGGGGTTGGCAGCGGTCTTGAGCATCAGCGGCGGCACGGCCGACACCAGGGCGGCCTTGGCCACGCGCTTGGTGCCATGGCGGCCGATATAGCGGGCGACCTCGCCACCGCCGGTGGAGAAGCCCACCAGTACGGCGTTCTTGACGTCGAGGTGGTCGAGCACGGTCTCCAGGTCGTCGGAATAGGTGTTCATCTCGTTGCCGTTCCAGGGTTGGCTGGAGCGGCCATGACCACGGCGATCATGGGCGATGCAGCGGTAGCCCTTGTCGGCCAGGAAGATCATCTGCGATTCCCAGCTGTCCGAATTCAGTGGCCAGCCGTGGCAGAAGACGATGGGTTGGCCGGTCTTGGGACCCCAGTCCTTGAAGTAGATCTGGGTGCCGTCCTTGGTGGTGACGTAGTTGCTCATGGCGCTGTTTCCTTGGTGAGGTTGCTTGGCGGGTTTGGCCTCGGCTGCCACCGCAGTGGCGGTTGGCAGGCTGGCGGCGGCTACCAGGCCGGCAGCGCCGGCCAGCAGGTTGCGACGGGTGATATCGGCTTCGTTCTTGTCGGACATGTGGTGGTTCTCCTTTTGCTTCTGAGTCAAGGTTGACGGTTTGTTTTGCTTGCTTGGGTACTTGTATGTGCATGCACTTACTGGAACTGGCCAGACAAGGCGAACGAGAGGAACTGCAAGGTCTTGCCGTGCGCCAGGGCCGATGCCTGCTGGTTGTACATGGGCCGCTCCCAGCAATTGAAGCCATGCTGTACGCCGGGGTAGTGCTCGATCTGGGTCTGTTTGCGGCCTTCAAAGGCCTTGCGGGTGGCGGCGATGGCGGCATCGCCGATGTACTCGTCAGCGCCGGCAAAGTGGATCAGGATGGGACCGCGGATCTTGCCGATCTGGTCGAGGTTCTGGTCGATGCTGCCGGGGTAGTAGCAAACGGTGGCGTCGACCTCGGCATTGGCGCCGGTGAAGTAGGACAGCAACCCACCCAGGCAATAGCCCAGCGAAGCCACCTTGCCGGTGCACTCGGGACGGCCGCGCAGCGTCTGGGTGGCAGTCACCAGGTCCTGCACGGCCAGGCCAAAGTCCATTTGCTTCATATAGCCAAAGGCGGTGGCCCACTCTTCCTCGCGGTAGCTCAGGCTGATGCCGGGCTTGATGCGCCAGAACAGGTCTGGTGCCAGTACGGTATAGCCATCCAGCGCATACTGGTCGGCCACCGCCTGAATATGGTGGTTCACGCCAAAGATCTCCTGGATCAGGATGACCCCGGGACCACTACCGGTGGGCGGGAGCGAGAGGTAACCCTTGAAATCCGGCCCCTCCTTGCTGCTGATCTGTATCCACTGCGCTGCCATGGCCTGGCTCCTTGCGTTCTGCGAAATCTGCGGTCGGCGGTAGGGCGGGACAGGCATTTGCCAGCGGCCCTGGAATGTCCGCTAGATTAGGCAGGATGGTGCGGCGCAACCACCCCTGATCGGGTCAGTTCCGCTCACTCGAAAGGGTTAGAGGGAACCCGTCTGGCGTACTGCCAGGGTGCTGGAAAAAATATGAAGAGAAGTATTGCAATTGGGGTATGAAGCAGCGTAGTATTCGTTTTGCTACTTTCAATCAGTGCGACCAAAGGCCCCGCGATGCGGGGCTTTTGCATTTCTGCCTTACTGCTTTCAATACTGAGATATGCCATGCCGGGCTTTCATCCCGGCCGTTGCGCCCCGCCGGCTATGTGCCGCCGGGGCGTTCGTCTTTCCAGGCCCCGCCCATGTCCCACATGGCGGGGCCTTTTTCCATTTCGGGAGTGCGATACATGGACCAACGTACGCAGGATGCAGTGACCGAGCTGGCCAAGGCCACACCTCCGGTCTCGGTCGGCGCCCTGACGCTGGCGGGCATACCGCTCAGCGACTGGGTACTGCTGCTGACCGGTTGTTATACCTTGATACAGCTTTATATCTTGTGGCGGGACAAACTGGGTGGCGCCGGATTCTGGCAACGCCTGCGCGACTGGCTAGGTTCCGGACAATGAGTACGCTGCCCTCCGTACTGCGCGCCCGCCTGCTGGCGGCAGGGGCGACGGGTACCGTGCTGGCGACCGCCTTGCTGATCGCCCCATCAGAAGGGGAGCGCCGACAGACCTACTCGGACCCGGTCGGTATTCCTACTGCGTGCTTCGGCCAGACCGGGCCAGCCATCCACATGGGGCAGCGCTATAGCGCCGAGCAATGTGCCGCCATGTTGGTCGGTGAGGTGGGCCGGAAGCTCGCCGAAGTGGACACCTGCACCCCCGGCTTGCCCGGCCCGCTGCGACAGGCTTTCACCAGCTTTGCCTACAACGTCGGTACTGCTGCCTACTGCCGTAGCAGCATGGCCGCCAAGGCACGCAAGGGTGACTACGCTGGGGCCTGTACCGAGCTGAGCCGCTGGGTCTACGCCGGCGGCAAGCCCTTGCCGGGTCTGGTCAGTCGTCGGGCTCGCGAGCGCACGGTCTGCGAGGAGGCGCTGCATGTTGGCTAGCCTGATCCCCTGGCCATGGCGCTGCCTGCTCTGCTTCGTGCTGGGGCTTGCCTGTTATGGCACGGGTTACCTGAGGGGCCGTCTTGCTGAGCAGGCCCTGACCCAAGCTGAGGGCCGCCTTGCCGTAGTCCGCGTGTTGCAGCGCGAACGGGCGCAGCAAGCCCTCAACCAGCAAGTGGCCGTACGGCACGAAGCGGGCCGCCAGGCCGATCGCATCATCTTCCAGACTATAGAAAAAGAGGTCGATCACTATGTGGCGAACCCTATGCACTTGGCTACCGAGCTCGATGCTGCTTGGTTGTGCCAGCACGACGCCGCTGCCCTGCGCACGCTTCCCAACACCGCCTGCCAGCCTGATGCAGCCACCGGTCAGCCTGCAGGCCTTACAAGCGACGATGCCCTCCGCGTTGCCGTCGGCAACTACGAAATCTGCCACCGCCACGCCCGGCAATTGAGTGACCTGCAGGACTGGATACGCGCGCAGACAGACCTGACCCTGCAACAAGAGGAGGAAACACCATGAGTGATCTGCATCTCACCCCCAAGCGTCGGCTGTTCGCCGACGAATACCTCAAGGACCTGAACGCCACGGCGGCCTTCCGGCGTGCCGGCTATAAGGCCACCACCGACAAGGCCGCTGCAGCCGAAGCCTCGCGCATCAAGGCCGATCCGGCCGTCGCGGCCTATATCGCCGAGCGCATGCAAGCCCGCGAGGACCGTACCGAAATTCATCAGGATCGGGTATTGAAGGAACTGGCCCGTATTGCCTTCTTCGATCCGCGCAAGCTATTCGACGAGGCGGGCAACCTGCTACCGGTCCGCGAGCTGGATGAGGACACCGCCGCCGTACTGGCCGCCATCGATGTAACCGAGCTGCCCAGCGGCGAAGATGCCATCCAGACCCTGACCAAGAAGCTCAAGCTGGTGGACAAGAAGGGGGCACTGGAGCTGACTATGCGCCATCTGGGCATGTTCAACGACAAGCAGACGGTACGCCATGAGTTTGCCGACCTGTCCGATACCGAGATTGAGGCCCGCATTGCAGCCCTCAGCCGCACTTGATCCCAAGGTCGAGCTGCTGGGCCTCTTGGAGGAGCGCGAGCGGCGTAAGCGCGAAAACAAGCTGGCGCGCTACCAGCCCTATGCCAAGCAACAGTCCTTCCATACTGCAGGTGGCCGTTTTCGCGAGCGCCTGCTGCGTGCCGGCAACCAGAATGGCAAGACCTTCTGCTGTGCCGCCGAGCTCGCCTACCACTTGACCGGCCAGTATCCGGATTGGTGGGAAGGCCGCCGTTGGGACAGGCCCATCGTGGCCTGGGCATCGTCGGAGACTGGCGAATCCACCCGCGACAACCCGCAGCGGGCCTTGCTGGGCCTGATCGGTGAGGTGGGTACCGGGGCGGTGCCCCGCGACCGGCTGGGCGAACATGGCATGGCGACCGGCGTTTCCAATCTCTACGACTTCATCAAGATCCGCCACGCCAGCGGCGGCTGGAGCACCCTGCGCTTCAAGTACTACGCCCAGGGGCGGCGCAAATGGCAGGGGCCACCGGTGGACTTTGTCTGGTTTGACGAGGAACCGCCGGCCGACATCTACGACGAGGGCTTGGCCCGCACCATCGCCACCGGCGGCTGTGCGGCGCTGACCTTCACCCCGCTGATGGGTATGTCGGAGGTCGTACGCCGCTTTCTGGTCGAACCCACGGCCGATCGACACGACACCAATATGACCATCGACGATGCCTTGCATATCGACCCTGAGGAACGGGCCCGGATCATCGCCAGCTTTCCCTCGCACGAGCGGGAGGCGCGGGCCCGTGGCATCCCTACGCTCGGCAGCGGCCGCATCTTCCCGGTGGCGGAATCGGCCCTGCTGGTACCGGCCTTCGCCATCCCGCCGCACTGGCCGCGCATCGCCGGCATCGACTTTGGCTGGGACCATCCCTTCGCCTGCGTCTGGCTGGCCTGGGATCGTGATAGTGACACGCTCTACGTGACCGACAGCTACAGGGAACGCGAGGCGACACCCATCGTGCACGCGGCGGCCATCAAACCGCGTGGCGACTGGGTGCCGGTGGCCTGGCCGCACGATGGCCTCAATAGCGAGAAGGGCAGTGGTGAGCAGCTTGCCGCATCCTACCGCCGGCAGGGCCTCAACATGCTGCACGAGCATGCCACCTTCGAGGATGGCAGCAACTCGGTCGAAGCAGGACTGATGCAGATGCTGGAACGTATGCAGACCGGTCGTTTCAAGGTCTTCAACCATCTTTCGGACTGGTTCGAGGAATTCCGCCTCTACCACCGCAAGAACGGCCAGGTGGTCAAGGAGGCGGACGACCTCCTCAGCGCCACTCGTTACGGCCTGATGTGCCTGCGCTTTGCCAGGACCAAACCCATGAAAGCTACGCCGGACCGCACCCGCGTCCATGTGGGTGACCGACGGACCGGATACTAGGAATGCCATGCAAGCACTCATGCAAGACTTGATGTCCCAGCGCATCCCCCTGGGCGAACCCGCCTGGGCTGGTGGGCCCATGCCGGACCATGCCGGTTTTGAGGTTATAGGGACCGAAGCAATGCTGGCCGAGGCCGAGGCCGAGGCGGCCCGCCTCACCCGCCTGGACGTACTGGGTCAGCAACTACAGGCCCGCGTGGACAAACGCGTGGCCAACAAGCGACCACTGGAGCAGCGCTGGCTGGACGATCTGCGCCAGTACAACAACCGTTACGACGAGCAGACCCTGCGCAATATCCGCGCTGCCGGCGGTAGCGAGGTGTTTGTCGGTATCACCCGTGGCAAGGTTGCAAGCTTCGAGGCACGTATGGATGACCTCCTGATGCCTACTGCAGACGAGGACAACTACGGCCTGCAGCCATCCCCCATCCCCACCTTGGCCGAGTTCGCCAACAAGAACGATGTACTGCAGGTGGGTGGCCAGCCGGTGACAGACCATGACGGCCAGCCGCTGAGCCAGGGCGACGCATTCCAACGCATCATGGCGGACGCCAAGCAGAAGTCCGAGGCGATGGAGCGCACCATCCGCGACCAACTGACCGAGACGCGCTACGCCGAGGAGTGCCGCCAGGCGCGCCGTTATATGGCGCGTTTGGGTACTGCCATCATCCGCGCGGTCGAGGTGGTCAACCTGACCGAAAAGGTCTGGAACGACCTGGGCGATGGCGTGCAGGACCTGGTGGTCAGCCGCAAGCAGGTGCCGGCAGCCTATGCAGTTGATCCTTTCGACTTCTTCCCGGATGAATCGGCCTTGCGTATCGAAGATGCCGAGGACGTGTTCGAGCGCGCCTACCTGACGCGCAAGCAGCTCAGGGAGATGGCGAAGGCCGTGCCGGATATCATGCGGCCGCAGATCCGTCGTGTGCTGACCGAGACCCCGTCGCCCAGCGTGCACGCGGACCATCTCTCCCAGTTGCGCCAGATCAACGGCGATACGGCGGCCACCGTGAGTAACGACAATCGCTATACCCTTTGGCGTTATAGCGGCCCCATACGTTGGGATGATCTGGCTGCCTGCGGGTGTGGTCTGGAAGGGGAGGAGACGGACCCGCTCGAAGAAACCAGCGCCACCGTCTGGTTTATCGACGGCGTGGTGATCAAGGCCGCGCTGAACCACGATGAGAAGGCCCGGTTGCCGTATTCGGTCGCGGTGTTCGAACCCGACCCCACTAGCTTGTTCGGTTTTGGCATCCCCTACCTCTGCCGCGATTCGCAGCGGCTGGTGAATGCCACCTGGCGCATGATGGTGGACAACGCCGGCCTGAGCGTGGCGGGACAGATCATCTACAACCCGCATATCGTCGAGCCGGTCTATGGCGGCCCCAATATCGAACCGCGCAAGCTGTGGCGCCTGCTGGACGATCGCGTCGATATCCAGCAGGCCTTCCGGGTGGTGGAGATCCCAATCCGCATCGACCAGCTGGAGCGCTTGCACGCCATGGCCATGCGCCAGGTGGACGAGGAGACGCAGATCCCCCTGATTGCCCAGGGTGAGCAGGCGCCGCATATCACCAAGACGGCGGCCGGCATGTCGCTCCTGATGGATAGTGCCAACAGCATTCTGCGCCGCGCGGTACGAGCCTGGGATGACCAGATCACCACCCCGACCATTGCTCGTTTTATCGACTGGAACATGGCCTACAACCCTGACCCGGCCATCAAGGGCGATCATCAGATCCGCGCCCGCGGCACCGCGGCCCTGCTGGAGAAAGAGCAGGCCATGCAGCGCATGATGCAGGCCATCCAGATCGGTGCCAGCAATCCCGAGTTCGCCGGCCGCACCCACTGGGGCGATCTCTATCGCGAACTCTACCGGGTGGCCCGTCTGCCGCTCACCCTGATCAAGGATGAGGCGAGCTACCAGCAGGAAATGCAGCAGCGTGCCCAGCAACAGGCGCAGGCCCAGCAGGGTCCGCAAGCGCAGCCGCAACCCTCACCGGACAAGCAGGCTGAGCTGCAGCTCAAGGGGCAGATCGCCCAGGGCGCGCAGCAACTGGCCCAGCAGAAACTGGCTTTGCAGGCCTCCGGCCAGCAGCTCGAAGCCGCGTTGGCCCGCGAGCGTCTACAGGCCGACCTGCAGCGCGCCGCCAGCCAGGAGCGCACCACGCTCAGCGGCCACCAGGCAGACCTGGCGCAAACCCGCCTGCAGGAGGATGCCGCTAACCAGCGCTTCAATGCCGAGGCCCAGCTGGCCATGTTGCGGGGGCACGGCATATGAAGCCCTTGAGCCCTGACAGTCCAAACCAGGCAGACCCGCAGCGTGCCCTGGCCCGCCTTGATCGGGGTAGCCGCGAGCTCCTGGTCACCGTGCTGGACAGCTGGATAGAAGACGAGCGCGATGCGCTTGAGGCCGCCACCGAGCTGGAAGCCTTGCACCGTTGTGCCGGCAGTATCGCCGCCTTGCGCAAGCTGCGTAAGCGGCTCCTGCCGACTGCCGCCACCGGGGGCGGACTGTCCCCACCGTATTGATCTTGTCGTACCCCGCCCGAAAACCCGCCCGCGCTTGCCGGCGGGTTTTCTTTTTTCACCGCCCGCCAGGGCCGTAACCCGGCTGCCATGGCCGCCAGGAGAGAAGCATGAATCACGAGAACGATCACGCAGCGCAGCAGTACGAAGCAGCACGCCAGGAATTTGCCCAGGAGTTTTTCGGGGAAGGGGCCGCCGATACGCCGCCTGCTTCCGCAGAGCCGGTCGCCCCGGCCGTCGGATCTCCCTCGCAGGTGTCGGCAGAGGTTGCCTCGAGTGCCGCTGTTGATCCGCTGGCCGACGCCCCTTCCTATGTAAGGGACATGGCCGCAAGGTTGGAAACGCAGGGGGCCACCATCGAACGCCTGACCGCGCAGATCCGCTCTGCCGGTGGGCGGCAAGGCGCGCTCGCCGCTCGCTTGAAGGAGTTGCAGGGCCTGTTCAGCCGGCCCGCCAGCTTGGCACCGCAGGACCAGGCAGATTTCGAACAACTCCGGGCCGACTACCCGGAGGTGGCCGATGCCATGGACCGCCGTACCCAGGCACTCCACAACGCCATGGCCGAGCGCACCGCACGACTGGTGCATGAGATCAGCGAGCCCGCCGCCGACGAGGCACGCGAGGCGGCGCTCCTGCAGGGCTATCACGCACTCGATACGGCCGAACAGTTCGCCGACGTGCGTGACTGGCAGCAGGTAGTCCGCCATAGCGACTTCGTACCTTGGCTGCGTAGCCAGCCGGAAGCGGTGCAAAGCCTCGCCAATTCGCACGATCCGGTCGACGCCGCCTACCTGTTCCGTAACTTCAAGTCCGCCATCGGCACCTCCGAGGCCAACCCCGCCCGCCAGTTGCAGCAACGTCGCCAGCAGGTGTTGGGCAATGCGGCTGCCCCCCTGGGCCGCGGTGCCGGCCGGCAAAGCCAACCCGACGAGTCTGACGACGCGCACTGGCGTGCCTACTACGCCAAGCAGTTTGGGCTCCGATAATTTTTGATACTGAAAGGACTGCCTAATGGCACAAACCACCTATAGCGCCATCGGTACCCGCGCCTCCGCCTATGCCGACATGAAGGCCCTGGCCCACCAGATGCCCATCGAGGTCATGGCCCAGTTCATGATGGCCAAGCAGGTACCACGCAATACCACCAATACCATCAAGATGCGCCGTGCCAACCCGCTGCTGCCGCTCTCCGCGCCGGCCGTGGAGGGCGTCTCGCCCATCCCCCAGGCCATCAGCTACACCGAGATCTCCGCCCAGCTGCAGCAGTGGGTATCGGTGGTGAAGATCACTGACCAGGTGGCTGACCTGGCCGAAGATCCGGTCCTGTCCGATGCCTCGCAGCTGATCGGCGAGCAGTTCGGCGAGACCTTCGAGAAGATCCGCTGGGGTGTGGCCCGTGGTGGCGCCAGCGTTTACTACGCCAATGGTACAGCCCGAAATGCGATCAATACCCGCATCACCCTGGGCAAGCAACGCGCCGTGGTTCGCTTCCTGCAGTCCATGCGCGCCGGCACCCTGCGTGAAATCCTGGCGCCTTCGGACAAGATCAGCACCCGTCCGATCGAGGCCTGCTTCGTGGCCCTGGCCCATACCGACGTGGCCGCCGATATCCGCGACCTGCCGGGCTTTATCCCGGTGGCGCAGTACGGCAGCCGCAAGCCCACCTGCCCAGAGGAGATCGGCTCGGTCGAGAACGTAGCCTACGTCTGCTCACCACTGTTCGACGCCTTCCTCTCCGCCGGTTCCAGCACCCTCAACGGCATGAAGGCGACCACCGGCGCGGTGGACGTCTACCCGGTGGTCTACCTAGGCAAGGAGGCACTCTTCACCACCGTGCTGCGCGGTGACTCGGGCTACAACATCCGCGTGCTCAATCCCGGCGATATCGACAAGAGCGACCCGGCCGGCCAGGTCGGCTTTGTCTCGGCCAAGGGCTACTTCGCTGCCGGCCGCGCCAACGAGTTGTGGATGTGCCGGCTGGAAGTCGGCGTGACCGATCTGTAAGGCATACACCCGCCTGATCCGCTGAACCGGGCTGGCCGGCTATGCCGGCTGGCCGCTATCCAAGGAAGACCTCATGAGCGTTCGTGATTCACACATGGCCTACGAGCAGCTGCTCGCTGGCAATATCAATACCACCAAGGCCGGCCTCGCCATCAACGCCGCCTCGGCCGCCACCCTCAAGACCGCCACCGCGCTGTCCTATACCGTCGGAGGCATCTTCTACAGCAAGGCTGCCCTGGCCGCCCAGGCCCTGGTCTCGCCACCGGAGAAGCCGGCCTACGTGGTGCAGCCGGTCAACAGCACCGCCTACTACGTGGTCTCGCTCGACGCTGCCGGTAATGTCTACACCACCCAGGGTGACTGGCTAGGCCGCCTGATCCCGCAGACCGTGGCGGTGGGCGACGGCAACATACCCGAGGTACCGGCTAGCCGAACACCGGTCGGCTATGTGAAGGTGGTCACCAACGGTGCCACCACCTTCACCCCCGGTACTACCGCGCTCGATGCGGCCGGGCTGACGGTGACCTTTGCCGACACCATGGTGAACCCCGGCGGACAACCTTGACAGGTTGTGGTGCCTAGCTAACCCCAGCCTTCGGGCTGGGGTTTTTCATTTCTACGAGAGGGAGCCTTCCAAATGAGCAATATCCGTAACAAGACCGCCACCGAGCTGGTACAGGAAGAAGACTTCAACGCCGAGAGTGCCCATACCCTGGTGCTCAAGGCACCGCGCGTGCTGGCCCGTATCTTCCGCCCGCACGGCGAGAAGCGCAGCCACTTTCAGGGCGCCATCAACGGCGTGCCGTTTTCCTACCAGTACGACACCAGCGTCTCCATGCCGCGCCCGGTCTACGAGCATATCGTCACCACTACCGAGATGGTGGCCGAGCAGGGTGTGAATGAAGACGGCGCCAATTACCTGATCCCGCGCGAGCGCCAGAGCGTCGCCATCCAGTTCCTGGGCGACGACCCGGACGCAGGCCGTAATGCGCAGGCTGCCCAGGCGGTACTCGGCTGAGTACCGACCATTTGTTTGAAAAGGAGCGAGCATGACCTTTCTGGAGCTCTGTCAGCGCTTCTGGCAAGAGGCCGGTCTCAGTGGTCCGGGACCTCAGTCGGTCAGCAATGCGCGGGGGATGGAAGGCAAGGCGGTGCGCTGGGTGCAGACTGCCTGGCTGGATATCCAGGCCAGCCGGCGTGGCTGGCGCTTTCTGCGCCGTTGGGTGACCGTACCGCTGCAGCCTGGCCAGCGCGACTATGCCGTCATGCAAACCAGTGGCCCAGTGGTTGCGCCAGGCTTTGCACCGGACTGGCGCCTGCCGGTAGAGGAGCCTGGCGCGGCCAACCTGATCGATGCCAACGGCACCGTGTACCCGCTGGTATGGCTGGATTGGCCCAGCTTCCGTTCCCGCTACCAGGGCGTAGCCCCGTCGACGGGCCAGCCAGACACGCTCACTCAGCCTACGGCCAATATCCTGCGGTTGAATGTGCTGCCCGAGCAGGCCTGCAGCCTGCAACTTGAGTACATCTCTAAACCTCAAGTTCTATTGAATAATCTGGACGTACCGCAGATCGCGGAACATTTACAGCCGGTGATCATCTGGAAGGCCTTGCAACTCTATTGCGGTAACGACAGTGCCACCGAGCTGTTCCAGCTCTCGGCCTTGCAGCTCAAGTCTGCCATGTCGGCGTTGCTGCTGGAGGAGTTGGCGCCGCCAAGCCTGACGGGGAGGGCGCTGGGATGAGCCAGAACCTGACCAGTATTGCGCTGGGTGGTGGCCTCAACCTCGCAGCCGCCCCGTTATTCGTCAAGCCGGGTGAGGCCTTGTTCATGCAGAACTATGTCTGCGACCTGAGCGGGGGCTATCGGCGTATCAAGGGTTATGAGCGTTACGACGGCCGTACTTCGCCCTCCACCTTCACTGATGACGCCGCGCGCGAAGCACAACGGGCGCTGATCCAGCCGGTACCGGGTAGCGGCCCCGTGCGCGGCGTGGCCATGCTCAAGGGCGAGGTCTATGCCTGGCGCGACAATGCGGGCGGCACCGCCTGCCTACTCTACAAGGCGGGCAGCAGCGGTTGGACGGCGGTACCGCTGGGGCAATACCTGCCCTTCGATAGTGGCAACCACGTGCTCCCGATCGCCGAAGGCGACATCATCAGCAACGGCAGCGGCGCCACGGCCCGGGTACTCCGCGTGGTGATCTCGGCCGGTTCTTTCGCGGGCGCACCGAGCGCTTCGGGCCGGCTGGTAGTAGATAGCATGGTAGGCAGCTGGGCCTCGGGCAACAACATCCAGGTCGGTGGCGTGAACAAGGCCAGGGCGACCGGGGCCGTGGCCAACCAGGTGTTGCTGCCTGGTGGCAGCTACCGCTGTCAGGTACACAACTTCTATGGTTCAGCCGACAAGCTGCGGCTGTACGGTGTAGACGGCAAGAACCCGGCTTTCGAATTCGACGGTACCCTGTTCACCCAGCTCAAGACCGCCATGCCCAATGACACGCCCGGCGTGCTGTGCGTGCACCAGAACTACCTGTTCCTGGCCTTTCCCGGCGGTTCACTCCAGAACAGTGGCGTGGGCGAGCCTGGCAGTTTCTCGCCGCGGCTGGGCGCGAGCGAGATCGGTACCGGCGACACCATCACCAACCTCGTCAGCACCCGCGACGTCCTGGCGACCTACTGCGCCGGTTCCATACACCTGCTCTACGGTGCGATGCCCTCCCAGTGGCAGCTCAAGAGCTTCAGCCGCCAGGGCGGTGCCAAGGCGCGCACGGCTGTGGACGTGGGGGGCGAAGTACTGGCCTACGACGATCCAGGCCTCTCCTTCCTGCAGGCAGTACAGGCCTACGGCGACTTTGCCGCCAGCAATGCCAGCGAGAAGGTGGCGCCGCTCATCAAGGCGGTCGATGCCCGCTTCGCGCTGATGGCGCGCCGCAGCGGCTGCTACTACCTCTTCCTGGGCGATAGATCGGCCATCGTACCGACCTTGCTGGGCAACCGGGTACTGGGCTACGGCCGCTGCCTCTATGCCCACAACTTTGTTTGCGGCGTAGTGGACAAAGACGCGGCCGGCAACGAACGCCTGTTCGTCGGCAGCGATGCCGGCATGGTGTACGAGCTGGAGCGCGGCACCTCTTTCGACGGTACGGCCATGGAGTTCATCCTGCGCCTACCCTACGCCGCCCCCGGCGGCACCGCCCAACGCAAGCGCTTCCACCGCCTGCAACTGGAAATGGCCACCGTCAGCCCCTTCAGCCTGCTGCTGCAGCCCGACTACGACTACGGCACGCAGAGAGTCGACACCTACACCGTCGACAACCCCGGCGCCGGTGGTTTCTGGGACGTCGCCAACTGGGACGAATTCACCTGGGACGAGGGCATCGTCAGCAAACCGACGATCTATCTAAGCGGCATAGGCAACAACGCCGGCTTCCTCATCTACGGAAAATCCACCACCACCGACACCTTCACCATCGTCGCCGCACATGTGTTTTACACCCCAAGAGGACAAGACCGTGGCTAATCGCTTTTTCACCAATGCACTCAACCTGCTAGCCGGCCAAAAAGCCCGGGCAGCCGACGTCGAAGGTGACTTCGATGCGGTGAGCGTGGGTTTTGACAAGGTACAGACCGAGCTTGATGCCCTGATGATAGTTGATAGCACCAAGGCGCCTAAAGAGAGCCCCACGTTTGTGGGCCAGGTGACGGTGCCTACCGTGACAGTGATAGGTGGTGGCCAGTTGGCTATCAATCAGGACGCTATGCTTGCGGCTACTGGGCTTATCGGCACACAGGGAGATCTGCTGGACTTGATGGTGATGGATAGTGGAGTCGCAATGGCCAACACGCGCGAGCTGCTGCGCGGATCCGGCGCCGTCATCCGTACGTTGCCATTCGGCGCTGCCGTCGGGGCAACCTGGGGCTACAAAGATGATGGTCAGGACTTTTCGAGCAATAAGCTGACCGTAATCCCACCCGTAGGGCATCGCATCGAATGGGCGGCTGTTGACGAACCGGTGGAGAGCACAACGCGCGGTGAAGCCGGCGTGCTGAAGCAAACTCAGCCAGGAATATGGAGATTCATCGCATGACGGCTAATACTTCACAGTTCAAGAGCAGTCAGGCATCCTTTATTGGCGAGACCATTTTTGCTCCCGAGTCTGGTTCTTGCATTTATGATCCAGAGAGCAACCGGTTCTGGCTTCGTTCGGGCACGGTAGCGCTCTCTTCGCTTTACCCGCGTGCAGCTGGCAAGGATCACCTGATGGTCCACGGGATTGCACAGATTACGCTGCCGGCCAGTGTCGGTGTTACTGGCTTTGCTCACAACGGAGCGGGTACGGCGATCGCATGTTATGGAGATAGCATCAATGTGCTACGAACCAGCGACTACGGTGCTAGTTGGAATTTGGTGGCGCACGGTATCAGCGGCACGCCAGTCACCGACGTCTGCTGGAACGGTGTCCGGTTTATCGCAGTCGGGAATGTAACCGGCAATTACAACCTAGGATGGTCTACAACCGGTGCGGCAGGCAGTTGGACCTCGTTAGGGGGGCCAAGCTTAACCAGTGCTACTGCCGACACGGCACGCATTCAGTGGAATGGCAGCATAGCGCTCGGCGTCGTAAGCGGCGATACGAAGGCGTTCACGACGGCGGACGGTACGGTGCCGGTATCGCGCGTACTCCCTCAGGTAGTGACTAACCCGCGCATCGAGGTGTTGCCTTCGCTGGTTGCAGGGCAGTGGTACGTCGCCGGTTCGACGACAGCCGCCGTACAGTCGACCGCAGCGGATGGCTCGGCCTGGGCTACCCCTGTCTATGGCACCAAGGAGGAAGCGCTCAAAGCGCTGGGCAATCTCTCGGACGCCGAGCTGGAGAAGCGCGCCAGCTACATGATCGACGACAGGCGACAGATCGGCTACTACGGAGGAGAGGGCTACGAGCCGGAATTCTCCAAGGAGTCATATGGTACCCGCGACGAGTTCCTGAGGCGTGCCGGCCTGACCGGCTTGGCCGGCAATACCACGATTGCCTTTAACGGCGCCTCTGCTGGCAATGGCAATACCTACGGCGGACTTGGCGCCAGCGCCACCAATATCGCAAAGACCGGCGAGGATAAGGGCAAAGGCTGGACCGACGAGCAGGATGCGGCTGTTGCCTCGACCCAGCCGGTATTCCGTAACGGCTTGCTGGATGAGGACGTCAAGGAGGCCCTGTACAGCGGAGGCCAGTCGGCTGTTGTTCAGGCACCCGGAATTGTGATGGCTGCACTGGCACGCAATCCTGGTATTGCCATGGCCTATGGCGCAATGAGCGCAGCCGGCCCGAAGTATTCCGAAACACGTGAGGCGGGCTATGACGTTCCGTCCGCCGTGTTGGCCGCGGCGGAGCATGGTGGTACGGAATACATCACGGAAAAGCTCCCAATGGAGCACTTGTTTGCTGCCTACACCAGGGGTGGCGGTAGCCTGGCCCGTCTCGCATCCGCGCTCAAGGCCGCCGGTGCAGAGGTCCCCAATGAGTTACTGGCTACCACCTTGCAGAATGCGACTGACCAACGGTATGGATTGGGAACAGCGGCTGATGCCCGGGGGAATGATGTGCAACGCCGAGCCGGGGACTGGGCTCAATACCTGGAGAGCCTGCCCAAGGAATTGAGGGATACGGCTCTGTCGACAATGGCCATGACAGGCGTTATGTCCGGTCCTGCGCTGATCCACAATACTGCCAAACTCGGCAAATGGCTGATGCCTGGCGACGCGTCGAGCCTGGGGCATGGTCCCAACCATGTGGAAGATGCCGCACAGACCGCTGGCCAGCAGGAGGGGCAGCTCAAGACGGATGATGTGCAGATTCCGAGCCGGATCGGGGCTGCGGCGGATGGTGATGCTCATGCGGGTCTGGTCGGCCACTTGCTGGAATCCCTCGTCCAAAATGGGAGCGATGAGATCCAAGCGACGACTGCGGCCTCTGCAGGTCCGGTGCCGTCGCGCGATAGTTTGGCACCTGCGCTTGAGGGGCAACTGCTGACGGCTGACGAGGATGACCCTGTTGCACCGGCATGGCCACATCGTGCCACGGTCGGCAGCAAGGGTAATGCAGAGGTGGTGGAAGTTGTCCCGAGGAATGTCCGGCTTCAGTACCCGCCGCAGGACGCATTGACCGGCGATGCGAGCGGATTGAGTAAAACCGGGCAGTATGCGAATTTGGTGCCGACGCAGCGCGTGGTAGTGCCGGATGAGGTACTCAATACCGCCGACACAGGGATTCCGCGTGTTCTTATGGCCCTTGGCGTGGCCAGCCAGTCAGAGCGGGGTACGACGCATGACGCAGCTTCGGAAAAGGCATTTCGAGAGCCAAACCGAGAGAGGGGCATGTCGGTCAACGAGGTTACAGATGGCCTTGGCAGCCGATTGAGCAAGGTTGGCGACATCGTCAAAGTGGTTCAGTCAGAGCATGATCTGCCCGACGCTCTGCAAGCCCAGATCAAACCTGGCGGTAACGAAGGCATCTACTGGTCCGGTAATACGGGCAGGTTGGAGGACGCAAGGGTGTGGCTGGTTGCGGACCATTTGCCCAGCCTCAAGCGCGCCAACGAGGTGTTGTCGCATGAGCTGATTGGCCACTATGCTCAGGAGCGTTTGGTCGACGGGAAGGAGTTCACCCGCGCGCTCAATAGCATTGAGAAGATGGAGGCTGCGGGTAGCAAGCTCGTCAAGGAGCTCGCACTTCGCGTTGATAGCACGCAGCCCAAGCTGAGGCAGGAAGCGCCACGTACGCGTACCAAGGAGATCCTGGCACAGGCCGTTGAAACTGGGGCGTACAAAAAATCGCCTACATTGGCTCGGCTGGTTGCCGACATGTCCCGTGCAGTCAAGGCTGGGTTGCGTAAACTCGGCTTCAGGCATAGTTGGGTCAACGCCCTGACGGCGGAGGAAGTGTTCAGCTTGTTGCGTGAAGGTGAGCGCCGTCTTGAGATGGGGCAGCGGCCTAAACCGATGCGAGATGCCGCTGCGCCATCTCGCCCTGCCAACCGAACGGCATATAGTCGGCTGACGGGGTCTGAGAAGGGGGCATTGACCCCGTCAGAGGTTGATGCTGAAATTAACACGGCGCTGTACCGCAAGCGCGAAGAGGAGATAGATCAAGATGAGGCTCGCTTCTTATCCGATGCACCTGAGGGAAACCGTTACCCCCGTTCAACCCGGCTACTTAAAAGAATACGCAAAGCGTCCGACGCAGCCGCCGCAGAGCTTGGCGGAGACGCAACAAAACCACGAAGCCATGTTGGCGCTCTTGGTGCCTTCCGAAAATACGCAATCCGAGGCGAAATAGTCGAGGGAGATGCCTTCAATCCCGGCGGGCTATTGCTGGTGAAGGTGTATGGCGATAAACAGTATGAACGCGGCCTCACTGATGAGGCCGCGCTTACGTTTACGGTCAATAAGACTGGTGAGTTGATCGTCAATGGCCCCTCTCCATCCGGTCGTACTTTCGTTGCGTTCAACAAGCTGGGGTGGGCGGCCTATGCGCGGGGGGGCGATGGGTCTGTAGAACCTGGCTGGTCAACGCTGACCGATCCGGATCGCCCGGGTGAGCCACTGCCCGTTGCTCAGCTGCTCCCCTTGCTCGCCGATGTCCATGCTCGCGTTCGAGCTTGGCGCGCTGATGATCACGTCGGGCTGCATTGGAGCCGCTCGACTGGCGCTACCGGCGGATTTGATGACGTCAGTGGTGAATCGCACGGCCGTAATACAGCTGTTTACTTCAGTCGGCAAGCACTACACGAAGCGCCGGAGGGGGAGCGGAAGTCAGCGAGTCCTGAGCCAGATCCGCCCAGGGAGTCGAGCAAGCGGGAAGAAGTAAGCTATCTCTACCGGCAAGTCAAAACTCGGCCAGGCACCACAGTCCGCCAGCGTGAAACTGGTCGCGCAGCCCTCGCTGACTTGCAATCACTGAAGGGCAATGCTGGGGAGAGAGGTGTCTCTAGGCGGTCGCCAGTAACGCGTACTTTGGCCGAGGGGCTTGAACGCGGTTTTGTAGAAGCGGGGGGGAATGAGCTAAACGGACAGCAGATCCGCACCCCAGGCGACTTGGCTGCCCTGGCGCAGGTCATGCGTGATCCACGTTTTGAGACCTTGCGCGTGTTTTTTACGGATAGCCGTGGCCGGATAGTGGGGTCTATGGTCCTCACTTCCAGATTGCCTGGGGTCGTTTTCCCCGCCGCAAACTATGTGCAACAGATTGCCAAGCACAAGGCTGAGTTCGGTGCGAGTGGCTATTGGTTGCTGCATAACCATCCAAACGGCCGGGCCGCGCCGTCAACCGAGGATGTCGCCCATACCCGGAAGCTGGCGCGTGCCGTTTCCGGCTTACATGGGCACGTCATCATCGACCACAATGAGTACGCACAGATACTGCCGGGGCGGGATGGCGGTTGGGAGCAGGCCGTCATTGATGCGCCTGAGCTGGCCGCGGTCGATTTTTACGGGCAGCCACACCTGCCGCACCCGATGCTGGGTAGGCAGGCGAACCAGCCACGCATCTTGGCGGATATCGCCAAACAGCTGCAGATCAGGAATGGTTACCTCGTACTGATTGGCACCGACTATAGCGGTCGGGTGCGTATGGCGACTGAGGTTGCTATTGGCATATTGCGAGGTGAGCGGGGAAGACGGTCGCAACTGCTCGTCATGGCGGAAATACGCAGGTTGACGCGTGATAACGGTGCTGGCGGCTACCTGTTCGCTGTCGTTCCTGGTGACCCTATGCACCCGGACTACGCTGAGCAGCGCAATGATGGCGTGCTGCACGACGTAGTGGGAAGCGGCGGTGCGTCGGCTCTTGCGCAGCATGCCATGGCCGAATCGCGCTATGCCGAGACCCGCGCCGACCGGAGGGGCAAACAGGCCAAGTTTTATCGCTGGGAGAGAACCGAGGAGCGGGAGCGGACGGTGCTTGATACGCCGGCCTTCCAGCAATGGTTTGCTGGCTCCGTGGCCACGGAGAACGGCCGGGTAGGTGGCGAGCCCAAACCCTACTTTCATGCCTTCGGCGATGGTCCTGAATCCATTGGTAAGCTGGGACCTATCTGGGTGTCGGAAGATTCGGGTCACGGAAATGGAGGACGATCAACAGCTACTTTCGCTACCGCGACCTCTGTGGTTTATCTGCGTGTTGCCAGGCCCTTTGAGCTTGGCAGTCTGCCAGGCGTTAGCATGGCCGACGTGCTGGACAAGGCAATCCGGCAGGCGACGGCGTTTGGGTACGACTTCGATGCTCAGGCTGTAGCCACCCTACGTAAGCAGATAAAGGCGCAGTGGGAGCAGGCTGGCCGGCTCGACGCGCCCTTGTGGGTCAACGGCAGTTGGATGGGAGGAAATGCCACTACCGAGGTGCTACGCAGCTATCTGAGAGCACTGGGCTTTGATGCCTTGCGTTATCACCATCACAGCGTGGAAACCTTTGGGGTGTTTTCACCCTATGACGTTAGTTCTGCCCCACAGAGTGAGGTGGGCACCGTTGTTGTGTCTGATCCGATACGACACCAGCCCCCGAGTCCTATCGCGGCAGACCCGCCACCAGACCCCACCGACATCAGTCCCCGAGAAACCGCCCGCCAGGGCGGTTTTTCTTTGCCCATTACTTGCGAGAAGCGAGGGGACGGTACGCTGAAGATCATCGGCAGCGAGGAGGCGATACACGATTTCCTGAAGCGTTGGAAGCTGGGGGCGCTGCGGCAGATGCCAACTAACGGTGGCGTCATCATTGCCAGGACCGATGCGCCGCAGGTGGAGGAAGCATTTGCTTGGACCGAAGCGGAAGTGGGCTTGCGTCCTGATCACCCTATCTTGATGGGCCCTCAGTTGGAGAACAGCGGTGTCGTCAAGATCCGGGCACTCAAGAATGCAACGCCGGAGCAGATTAGGCAGGTCATGGCATTTGTTGCAGCGTGCAACGATGCCTTGTTGGCAGGCGCGCTGTCGCCGACAGGTCGTGTTTCTACGCTGGGTAAATTGCGCCGCGCTGCGTCCTGGAAGGCTTTCAAGGAGCGCATGGCAGCCAAGCTTGCCGGTAGACCGTATACTGGCGTAGTTGGGCATGTACCTGATACCACTTGGATGGGCATAGCTCAACCGTATTCCTGGATGGACCTGGATTCTCGGGTCAATAGCAGTATAGGCGCCCAAGTGAGGCGATACGCGATAGGCTACAAGCCAACAATGTTTGTATTTGATGGAGGAACGTAATGAATTGGCCCCAAGAGATCGTCAAGATGGTGCTGGTAAAGCAGGCACTGGCGGAAGCGGACGTCGAAGAAATGTATCCTCACCATCTGCCCAAGGTTGCGGCCACCCCGGCGCAATTGGCAAAGGCGGAAGCCCAATTGGGTTTTCAGCTGGACCCGCAGTACGCAGATTTCCTGCGGCATGCCGACGGGTGGGAGGGCTTTACGCAGACGGTGGATCTGTTCGGGACTGCGGAGCTGATCGGCAATGAGAAGATGGAGCAGGCGTTGCAGACTTTCGACGAGTTGGATGACTTCGCCTTTTCTGCTGCCGGCATTTCTCGTGATGATGTCTACCCCATCGCGGCAACGGTTGTGGATATGGATATCTTCCTGCTGGGTAAACCCGGCACGCCGATTGCCGGTCAGGTGCTGTGGTTTGCTGGTGCGGAGATTGAGCGTTACGAGAACTTCGACGAGTACTTTCTGGCGACGGTCGATTACGTTCGGGACGATCTGGCCACGCTGCAGGAAGAGCAAGCCTGAGCTGTTTGATGCATGGTGCCGCGTACTTGCAATAGGAAACCGCCCTTTGGGGCGGTTTTTCTTTGCCTGGTGCAAGGTGCTTGAGTATCGGCTTGGTCGATGCGGTATTTGTCTGAAGCTGGCTTGAATACGAATGGCTTTACGTGGCTGTTGGTCTGATACGACGCCCGTTAAAGCGAGAGCCGGTGGCGATGGTGCCGCCGGCTTTTTTATGCCGGTCGCATCCGGTTGATGCCAGGAGGAAGACCTCCTTGCCTGGTAGTGAGGGGAGAAAGATGGCCGGTTTGGTGAATGACATGCTGGATACGCGCAAGCGTGAGGACAATCGCTATGGGATACCGCCGGATGAGGTTCTGGCGAGCCTGCCCTGGGGTGACCTGCTGACACTACGTAAACGCTTTGATGGCGACAAGGCGGCGCAGAACAGGTTGGCGCCCTACGAGCATCGGGCCTTTGCACGGGAACTGGTGGAGGAGCAGCCGGTAACTGGCACCATCGGTCAAGGTGTGCTGATTCCGTTCTATACCTTGTCCAAGCTGCTGGGCTTGGAAAAGAGCCGCTCGGATCCTTCCTGGGAAGAGATCCGGCAAGGCTTTGCCGGGATAGGCGACGGCTGGGCGCGCACGACGACAGGCACCATCAGGGATTTGCCCGACGAAGTGCCTCCACGCTAGTGTTGTCGCCGCAAGGCTTGCTGTACGGCATGGGCGAGCTCTGTAAGGCTGCCGCGCCATAGCCACAGGCAACCGCAGAGCAGATAGAGGCAGAGTGAAGTGGGCCATTGTGCCTCCCTTAACGTGGGGTGGCCTTCCAGGGTATGGTAGACCCAATAGATGCCATCGACGGCCCACCAGGTGTAAAGCAGGGCGGCTGGCCAATGCCGCCAATCACGCGTGAGCAACACACGTACCGCCCAGGGTGCGGTCAGGAAGGTGAAGCCGGCCATCAGCAGGCTGACGCCGACGTCCCAATCGCTCAATTGGTAATGGCCGGCGCCCCACAGCAGCCAAAGCAAGCCAAGGCTGAAGGTGGCAAGCTTCCAAGGGCGGCAGAATTCGCGCATGGTTGTTGTTGACGGCAGGGTGGATATCACCGGTATAGCGTTAGCGGCACTGCGCCGCTAGCTTGGTGGGGCTCTCGACGTAGGGGTTGCCTTCCCCTTGCAGGGAGCGGATGCGGCGATTGCGTTCCTGTTCCCAGCCGTCGATCGGGTATTGCTTGCTCCAGGCGCACATCAATTGGCGGTCCTGCTTGCTGATGGCCAGCGCATAACGTTCGTGCATGTAGAAGTAGATGCGGGCAATGCGGCCGCGTACTTCCGGCCGAGGCTGGGCGCGCTTGAGTTTGAAATCGACCACGGTCTGGCAGCTGCCATAGATTGGCTCTGGGGTGCTCTCCCAGGCACTGTAGGGGAAGTTGCTGCGATCGCCATTGACCTCGCCGACGGACGGCACCAGATTGTTGAGGTCGCCCTCGGCGACCTGGTAGACCGGGTCCTTGTCGGCGCATTGCTCACGCCCACCCTGCTGCCAGCATTGTCGTTGGTGGCCGATCACCCAGGCAGGCACGACGTGTTCCCATTCGATGCGGCTGGCACGCTGGGCGTTCTTGCGGGGGGTATAGCCGCAGGATGCCAGATCCACATCCTTACCGCTGTAGTCGCAGCCGCAATAGAACTCCTCCTGCAGTTTGCCGGTGTAGATGCCGGGTAGCACGCGCTTGGCATCGTTGAAGTTACGGTGGCCGACCGCCTGCTTGCCCTGCACCAGCGGACGCTGGCCAGCCGTGCTGTCGTTGGTCTCTGTCGGTGCTTCAACTTTGCGATGCGAGGGCTTCTTCTCGCTGTCGGGCGCGATAAGTTTCTCCCCCAGCTTGGCCAATTCCTTCACGCCTTTGCTGTGCGCGAGGCGCTTCAGGTCGCGGGCATCTTGGTCGGAACAGGCAGTGAGCAGCAGGGAAAGCAACAGCAGGTAGGTACGCATGATGGAGCGGGGAAACGGCAGCCCCGCTTTTTACCAGTGTCTGCCCCAAAAGGAAATCTGGCTCAGGGAGGAACTGGCCAAAGTTGCTCAAGCTCGCCGGTCTGGGCAAGCAAGCGTAGGGCGACGGCGTCGGTCTTCTGGTTGTCGGTGTAGCGCCACTGCTGAGTGAGGTAGATGGTCTGCGGTAGCAGGGGGCGGGGCAGCCGTGTTCGTAGCAGGCTCAGCAACCCTGCCAGGTCCGGTTGCTGGCCAAAGCGGACGACGACTCGGACCTGTTCCGTGGGCTCGGTGGCTTCCAACCAGACCAGGGCGTTGAGTGCTCCGGCGGCCAGCAATGCCTGCTCCACCTCCAGGAGGCTTAGGCGCTCACCACCTATCTTCACCACTTGATCGTGCCGCCCCAATACTTCCAGGCCGTCGGGGCCGATCCGTCCCTGATCGCCGCTGGCTATCCATTCGGGGAAGGGCCGTAGCTGCCCGTCGGTATCCAATACGCCAAGCGCCGTGGAGCTGCCGCGGAACAGGATGGGACCGCCACCCGGCTCGTCCACGCGCAAGGCGATGTCGCCGATGGGGTGCCCCACCCAGCCGCTTGCTTCGTTTGCCCCCAGCACCTGCCGGCAGCAAAGCCGGGGCATGGCCTCGGCGCAGCCGTAGTTGTTATAAAAGCGCGCTCGGGGGAAGAGCTGGCGGAGTTGGTCGAACTGAGCGGCTGGGAAGGGGGCGCCGGCGAAGTTCACTACGGAGACCGATGGCAACGGTGCCAGCTGGGCAAGCCTTGTAGCCAGGGCTCGCACTTGGTGGTTGACGAGGCAGAGCATGCCGATCTGCTGTTCGCGCAAGGTGGCGAGACAAGGGGCCAGGTCGGCAAAGGAGCCGGGCAACACCAGCTGGCGTCGGTATAGCACCGCCCAGAGCAATTGATTGACGCAGGCGAAGGAGTAGGCCAGCGGCAAGAGCGCGGCCGTGCTGGCAACGGGCTCGAGCTGCTGGGCAGCATGGATGGCGCGGATGCCGGCAGCCAGCCGCGCCGCGCTGGTGACAATGGCTTTCGGCTCACCGGTCGAACCGCTGGTCAGCAGGCCGAGATAGAGCTGCCCAGCCGCCTCGGCCGGCTCGGCAGGCCAGTCTATGCCGGCACCGCGATAGAGGCCGAAGCGCGGGTAGCGTTCGTGAAGGGCGGAGAGGCGAGCAGGGGAGGGAGAACCAGGGAGCAGCAGGGGCAGCAGACCCTGCGCCAGGGCCTGGAGCAGGGCAAGGACGCTGGTGACCTGGTTGCTCAGTGGCCATAAGACGATGCCCCGCGCGGGGCCCGGGAAGGGGAGTGCGGTATGGCGCTGATCGGCATTCTCTTGAGAGACAAGCTGCAGCCCCCTGCCTGCCAAAGCTTCGCCAACGGCCGCTGGCAGGTCTACGACTTGGTTTGGCTCAGTAACCCTGGTAGACAAAGCGGCTGACCTCCCCTTGGCTGATCACCAGCATCACGATGCCCAGCAGCATCAGCAGGATGCGCAACCAGCGTGGTAGACGAGGTGGTGTGTTATTCATGCCGGGATGCCCAGGCTCACGATGCGCAGGTACAAGCCTGGGGCATGGAGCCAGCTTTCAGGATAGACCGTCAGCGCGTAGCCCAGGCTGACATAGACCCAGGTTGCCAAGGTGCCGGCGATGCGCCAGCCGGTGGTGGCGCGCAGTTGCCGCAAGCGGGGGCGGGCCTGTGCCCATTGCTGCCAGCGGCTGAGTACCACCAAGCCTAGGCCATGGTGCAGACCCCAAAGCAGCCAGCCTGCATTGCCGCTATGCCAGAGACCGATGGATAGCATGGTCAACAATAAGGCCCAGGTCGGGTGCCGCCAGCGCCCGAGCGTGGGAAGGTAGACATAGTCGCGTGCGAAGCTGGAGAGGCTGATATGCCAGGTGCGCCAGAACTCGGCCAGATTGGGCTTGAGCAAGGGCGCCCGGAAATTCTCCATCAGGCGGATGCCGAACAGCCGGGCCGTTCCGATGGCCATGTCGGTATAACCGGAGAAGTCGAGATAGGTTTGCAAAAAGCGCATGCCGCAGCCGAATAGCAGCAGATACCAGGGCAGCGCGAGCGCCTGTTGTTGGTTCAAAGCATTGGGGGACAGGGCGACGCCATGCAAAAGCACGTCGGCCAGTAGCAGCTTCTTGAAGCAACCGAGCAGGATGCGCTCCAGGCCGTAGGAGAGCTCTGCCCAGGACCAGCTCACGTCTTCGAACTGGCTGGCCAGATTGCCGTAGCGCTCGATCGGGCCGGCGGCATACATGGGAAAGAAGCAGATATAGGCGAGGTAGTCGCGCCAAGCGGCATCGGCGAATTTGCCTCGTTGTGATTCGATCAGAAAGTGGACGTGCTTGAAGCTGTAGTAGCTGATGCCTAGCGGAATAGCCCAGCTGGCGGCGGATGCACTCGGCAAGGTCGGCAGGAGATATTTGAAGCCGGTTAGCGGGAGCAGGGCGACAAGGATGCCTGCCCACATGCCAAGGCGGCTGGGGCTGCGACGTAAACGCCCGGCCCAGACAAAGACGATGGCAGCCAGTGCCAGCATACCCGACACATAGGCCAGCCCTAGCTGGGGGCTGGCACTGGTGGCTGCCAACCACAGCAGCCAGGCCAGGCTGGTGCTGCCCAACCATAGGCTGCGTGTCTGCCCGCTACCGCAGCACCACCAGTACACCAACCATGCCAGCAGCAGGAAGGGCGCATAGCCGGCAGCCTGGTAGATCAATCCGCACCCCTTTCGGCCCGTAGCTTGCGCAGCCAGGTTGCGACCTCATTGGACCAGCGCTGTCGGCCTGCTGCGTCGGTGTGCAGCCTGTCGGTGAATTCGGTATCGCTCAGCTTGACCCGAGGGTTGAGATCGACGTAGCGGTAGCCCTGGGTCAGGGCGGACTGGCGTTGCATTTCCAGGTAGCTGCGCCACCAGGGGGCATAGAGGGTGGTGGTGTCGCCCACTGCATGGGGCGATTCCAGCACCGTCAGGCGAGCGCCAGCGTCGCGGCAACGGGCGGCAATCTGTTGTAGCAACACCGGAAATTCATGCATATGACCGACCGCATATTGTTGCAGCGCATGGGACAGGCGTTGGGTTTGGGTGGCTTGCCGAGCTGTGCGGCCGGCGGCGCTTACGTCCTCGTAGTAGTAGCGCTGGGGCTGTATGCCTGGCGCGCCATACAGATACCGCCGCATAGCGACCGGCCAGGCACGGCGCAGCAGGCGCAGGACAAGTTTGCGGGTGCCCTTGTAGCGCAACGCCGCGCGTTGCTTGGGCTCGGTCCAGGCACTCGGCTTGCTGACCGACGCGGGCAGGCTATCGGCAAAAGGCAGCGGGTCGACCAGGAAGTCTCCGTTGCTCAGACGGGCGGTGTAATCCGCCTGGCTGAGCAGGGAGGGGCCGACAAAGAACAATACCTGTTGGCCGCGGTGCAAGGGTGCTTGTGTCAGCAGGAACAGACTTTCCAGAGGGTTCTGGCCGCTGCTGCTCAGGTCGACGATGCTCGCGCCGCCTGCCATGGCACCCAATTGCTCGGGCGGTAGGAGCGATTCCTGCGCGGCGGAACTGCCCAGTATCAGGATGTCGGCCTGCTCACGTTCCTGGCTGCGTGCCCTGGCCAACGTGATTGGCGCCGCGTCGGTCGGGTCGAGCAGATAGTACTGCATGGGTGCCAGCCGCTCGGGCTCGAACCAGAGCCAGCCCTGGCTCAGTGGCCAAACCAGCGCTATGCCCAGCAGAACGGTCCAGCAGATGATTTGCTGCCAGGCCGAACGGTTGAGCGGGATGACTTCCTCGCTACTGCTTGGGGCGATAGCCGCGGCCATGGCCTCAGCCGCTGCGACGGCCGATATAGGCCAGGATGCGCTCGATCGAGTCCCAGTGCTCCAGCGTGAGCTCCTCGGCCGCGACTTTGAAGCCGCACTGCTGCTCCACGAAGGTGACCAATTGCAGCAGATTGAGCGAATCGATGATGCCGCTGCTGAACAGCGGGGTATCGACCGCCAGCTCCCCTGGCGCGAGATAGGCCAGGGTTTCGATCTGCCGGCAGAGGGTAGAACTCAATTGAGGAGGCATGCGGTAACGCTCCAAGGAAGAACAGGGACCTGGCGTGAAGCCAGGTCACAATGCTCCTTTATAAGCGATATGGCACGCGAACTTCCAAGACTATTGCTACCTGCCTTGGTAAGCCGAAAGGCAGGTAATGCGAGTCAGTTGCGTGTCTTGGTTAGACTCCACCCGTTACCGTGGACCAGCTCGACGACCACCAGTATGGTTTGCGGGATTGATGACCAAATTCGCGGGACCAAAGATTGCTACACACGACAACGGAGAGAGACGATGAAGACCAGCCTTACCCCACTGGCGCTGACCTTGGCACTCGCAACCGCCCATGCGGCGCCGGTCGTCTATGAGATCGACCCAGCCCATACCTATCCCAGCTTTGAGGCGGACCATATGGGTGTCTCGGTCTGGCGCGGCAAGTTCAATAGCAGCAAGGGCAAGGTGGTGCTGGACAAGGCGGCCGGCAGTGGTACGGTGGATATCCAGATTGACCCGGCCAGCGTGGACTTTGGCCATGAGCAGATGAACAAGGTGGCAAAGGAGGCGGAACTGCTGGATGTGGCGCGCTTTCCGACCGCGCGCTACCAGGGCAAGTTGGCGGGCTTTGTTGCGGGCGCACCAACACGGGTGGAAGGGGAGCTGACGCTTCACGGCATGACCCGGCCGGTGAACCTGACCATTGCCAGCTTCAAATGTGTGCCGCACCCCATGCTCAAGCGTGAGCTATGCGGTGCGGATGCGACGGCGACCTTTCAGCGTGACGAGTTCGGCATTGAAGCCGGCAAGCCCTATGGTTTCAAGATGGATGTGAATCTGCGTATTCAGGTCGAGGCGGTACAGGCCGCCTCCTGAAGTCGCTGTCTGGCCGCCATGCACTATGTTGGCCAGGCAGTTTCATTCCTATCCCCAAGGAGGAGTTGTCATGATCCAGCCGTACCTGTTCTACAGTGGCCGTTGTGAGGAGGCCATCGAGTTCTACCGCAAGGCACTGGGCGCCGAGGTGCTGATGATGATGCGTATGAAGGAAAGCCCGGACGGCATTCCGCCCCATATACCGGCAGGCAGCGAAAACAAGATCATGCATGCCAGCCTGCAGATCGGCGGCGGCGTGCTGATGCTGTCGGACGGCATGTGTAGCGGCGAGCCCAAATTCGAGGGCTTCTCGCTGTCGATCTCCCCCGCCACGGTTGCCGAGGCGGAGCGCCGCTTTGCGGCTCTGTCTGAGGGTGGCAAGGTGACCATGCCGCTGGACAAGACCTTTTGGTCGCCCTGTTTTGGCATGTTGACCGACCGCTTTGGCGTGAACTGGATGGTCAACGTTGTGCAGCCGGCCTGATCGTAGCCGGCTTGTTTGATCTTGGCGCCTGTTCAGGATATTTGAGCGGGCGCCTACGCCTGTCCTGCCGGCTTGCCCTGGCAGGGGGAGCTTGCCCATACTTTGCTGCAGGAAACTGTCTGCAGAATGATCATGGCCAACTTGTTCCCTTCTGCCCTACACCGCAGCTTGTTGGCGGCCTGTGGCCTTGCCTCGCTTTGCTGCACCCTTGTCCTGGCTGAGCCTAGAATGCCGCCGCCCGCTCCGGCGCGCGCCGAGATCTGGGGGACCGAGCAGTTCATCCTGCCCTCCCGGGCGCTGGGCCGCGATATGCTGATCCAGGTGGCGCGAGCCGCAGCGCCAGACGCGCGCAAAGTACCGGTGGTCTATCTGCTGGATGGCAATCTGATGTTCGGCATTGCCGCGGATACCGCCCTGATGACCTCATTTACCAGCGATGCCGGGCCGGCCTATATCGTCGGCGTGGGCTACCCATCCCAACTGGCCAAGGATTGGTTGGTCAGGCGCAGCATGGATCTGGTGCATGCGGTGACCACCCACCCGGAGGCCGGTGGTATGCCGACCGGTGGCGGGGCGCTATTCGAGCGCTTTCTGCGTGAGGAGCTGCTGCCGGCGATCGAGGCGCGCTACCCGGTTGATCCGGCTAACAGCACGCTGTTCGGGCATGACTATGGCGGATTGTTCGCCGCCCACGTGCTGCTCAATGCGCCGGGGAGCTTTCGAAACTATGTGATCGGTAGTCCGGGGCTCTGGGCCGAGCCGGCCCTGCTGGAACAGGCGGCGCGTTTCCGGGGCAATGGCCGCACTGGCGTTTTCCTGGCGGTGGGGGGCAGCGAGGATGCCGATATGCAGAAGAGCACCAAGTCCCTTCTCTTGGCTTTGACGCGCAAGGACGCCGGCCTGAAAGTGGAATCGTTGATCATCAAGGGCGAGGGGCACACCACCATGTTGCCGAGCTTTATCAGCCGGGGGCTGCGCTGGGCGGTACCGGTGGAGCCAAACAAGGGAGCACCATGAGTGTATTGCGTACCGCCGTAGCGGCCGATATCCCGGGTATCTTCGATGTGCGCTATGCGGTGACCGAGAACACCTTGCAGCGTGGCCGGATCAGCGATGAGGAGGTGCTGGAGTCGATTACCACGACGGGCCGGGGCTGGGTGGTGGAGCAGGCCGGGCATGTTGTCGGCTTTGCCATAGGCAACGCGCAGACCGGCAATATCTTTGCGCTGTTTGTGCACCCCGATCACGCAGGGGTGGGTCATGGCCGCCGCCTGCACGACGCCATGGTCGACTGGCTGTGGGAACAAGGCCTGGAGCGCCTGTGGCTCTCTACTGGTGAGGGTACCCGTGCGCAGGGTTTCTACCAGGCCGCTGGCTGGCAGGCCTGTGGTCATACCGAGCAGGGTGAAGTGCGTTTTGAACGCTATAAGCAAAAAGGTGAAGCATGAGGAAAGAAGAAGGACTGGTGGTACTCAACCCGGTGACCTTGCAGGCGCTGGCGGCCTTCCCTGCTCAATTGGAGGCCCATTTCTCCGCTATTCCCAACGACTACCGGAACTGGGCGCCGGGTAGCTGGGAGGGTGTGCCTAGCGAACCCTTTACCGCTATCGAGCAGATCTGCCATGTGCGGGATATTGAAATCGAGGGCTACCAAGTCCGCTTTGCCCGCACCCTGGCCGAGGCCCAGCCTTGGTTGCCTTCCATCGACAGCCTAGTGGTCACGCGCGAGCGGGACTACGCCAGCGAGGACCCTGCTCAGGTCTTTGCCGATTTCCGCCTGGCACGCGAGCGGACCTTGGCTTTGTTGCATGAGCTGACTGTGGCCGATTGCGAGCGGCTGGCCGAGTTTGAAGGTTATGGGCCATTGACCCTGCGCAGCCTGGTGCACTTCCTGTGCAGCCATGACCAGCAGCACCTTTCCGGTTTGCAATGGCTGCTGGGCAAGATCGAGGCTTTGCCGGCCAGCCGGTGACCTGTGGGTATCCCTTACTTCACTTAGGGGATGCATGAGACCGGCAAATGCGGCAAGCTGCTGCGCCCGCGCTTTCCAACTTCGCTACGGATGACCTTGTTCAAGCTGCTGCAGCAGACCCGTGATGCCTTGCGCCGTACCCGCCTTGCCGTGGTACGAGACGAGCAACGTCTGCGGGCTGGAGCCCAGTTGCTGGCGGCGGTCAGTGGTGGCGTGGTGCGGCCATATGCTACCCGTGATTATGGACGGGGGCGGTACGAGGGGGCGTGCTCGGTTTTGCTGCCGCCGGAGCGCCTGATGGCCGCGCTGCGTGCCATGCGGGTAAGGCTGCCGGATGGCTTGCTGGCCTTTGTGGGTACCAGCCATAGCCTGGCCCGGCCTGCGCCGGAGGGCGTGGAGCTGGTCGTGGCGGCGGCGGATGAGCAGTTCGACATTCTGCGCATTGCCGCCACGGTTGCCGCCCGACCCTTGCGCACGACCGAGCAGTTGATCGCCCAGCTGCGGGTCTGGGATGCCGCCTACGGCATCGATATCTGGCAGGCCGAGACCGATACGGTGCAATTGCAGCTGCGGACTTTGCCACGCAATCTGGCGGGATTCGCGCAAGAGGTGCGTATGGTATGCCCGGCTACGGTGGAGCAGGGCACCGGCTCGGTGGCTGCCTTGGCCGCCGCCATCCGCCAGACGCGTGCGCTCAATCTTTGGTGGCGCTGACTAACGATTGGGCCGCCGAAGGGGCATAGGCTCGCCCTTGAGCTTGAGCACGACCAATAGCGCGGCACACACGGCCGTAAGGTAGATCAGATAGGCAGTCTTGGCGCTTACCGGTGGGAATAGCCAGGCGCCGACGATGAGCAACGCCAAGAAGATGACCAGGGTGAGCGTGCCCTGCCAGGTGTTGGGTGCGCCCCAGCCCCAGCCGAAACGCTTGGCGGGGAACCAGTATTGCGGCGTGGACGACATAGCGTGCCTTTCGCGCTAATGGCAATCGATTTCAGCACTTTCATTCTGGAACGGCGCTACGCCATCTACAAGGGGTCTTAGTGGCTGGTGTAGGCAAAACGGACAGTGGCTACGCCCAGGGTGAAGCAGAAAGCGGTCCAGCCATGCACGGCCGGCACGATATGGCTGCGCTGCGGCATGCGGCTGCTGGCGATGGTGTGGGCCAGGGCTGCCGATAGCAATGGGGCTGCGACCAGGTTGGCTAAGCGCAGCCAGGGCTGGTGCAGCATGGTGTGGGGAAAGAACCAAAGGCTGATGCCGCCAATAAGACCGCCCAGCAGCAGCGCTGCCGTGTACCGCTGCCAGGAACCACGTTCCAGCTCGCTCCGACGCCAGTCGCCAAACTCGAAGGGGAGTTCTAGCAGGGCCTGACCGACGACTTCGATCAGGAACTGGATGATGACGAGCAGAATTTCTTCCATGGTGGATCGCTGGGGTGGCAATACTGCCAGTCTGCCATGCCGCCGACGGGCTGCGCAGACAAAGCCTGCCGACCAGGGCTATGCTGGCTCCATAACAGGGACACGGTGGTGGAAGTATGGCTCGCTACCCGTGAACCCGGACCGGCCAGACTGCCACACCAGGAGGAAACGTCATGCACGCGCCTATCTCCCGCTATCTCGACGCCTATAACCGGCTCGACGTCGATGCCATGCTGCAGTTCTTGCACCCCGAAGTCGTCTTCGAGAACTACGCCAATGGTGAGCTCAACACCCGTACCGATGGCATTGCTTCCTTCCGCGAGCTGGCCGAGCATTCGCTGGGTCTCTTCTTGCGCCGCCGCCAAACCCTGCTGGAACATGCCGAGGTCGATGGCTTGATCCAGGCAGAGATCGACTTTGAGGGTGTCTTTGCCGTCGACCTGCCCAACGGTATACGCGCCGGGCAGGAGATCAAGCTGCGTGGCCGATCCGACTTCCGGTTGCAGGATGGCTTGATCATCTACGTCGGCGACCATTGCTGAGCGCTGGCCGCGGCAGGCAGAATGCCCGCAACGTGCCGCCGGTACGTTGACTGGACCTTGGTGCGGCTTCGCACCAGGGTTCGGTCATGCTGTCCACTTGCTCATAGGATTCCGTTTGCCGACACCGTCCGTCTCTCCCGTTTCGCCGATCCGCAATGGCCTGATCGACTTGCTGCGCGGCTGGGCGGTGATCGCCGTCGTGCTGCTGCATATCCAGATACGCGTCCCATTCCAGGGCTCGGATCTTGCCGGCTGGCTCTCCAAGCGTGCCTACAACTTCCTGTTCTGGAGTGGCCAGCAGGGCGTGATCGTATTCTTCGTCATCTCCGGCTTTCTGATCACCACCGTTTCGCTACAGCGTTGGGGTAGCCTGGATCGGATAGTGCCAGGCGACTTCTACCGCTTTCGGGTGGCACGGCTGGCACCTTGCCTCCTGCTGTTTGTGGCCTTGCATGCCGCGCTGCAATGGGCGGGAGTGGCGGGTTTCGCGCCCGAGCCGGGCAGTGAGGGACACCTCATGCTGGCGGTGATCTCGGCGCTGACTTTCTGGCTCAACTGGGCTGAGGCCATGCTGGGCAGTTACTTGCCCGGGGGCTGGGATGTGCTGTGGTCGCTCTCAGTGGAAGAGGCCTTCTATCTGGGCTTTCCACTCTTGTGCCTGTTGCTCCGCAAGCCTGGGCGCATCATCGCGGCCATGCTGCTGTTTGTGGTGCTGGGGCCTTTCTCGCGTACGGTGCTCGGCAATAACGAGATCTGGCGTGATCATGCCTATCTCTCGGGGATGGGTGAGATCGCCATGGGGTGCATCGCTGCGTTGCTGGTGCATCGTTCCGGCTATCAGGGGCGCCGTGCGGGTTGGCTGTTGACTACGGGCCTCGCGCTGATGGCGATGGTGCTGTACTTCCGCGGCTGGACCTTCAAACTTGGTCTGCCGGCCTTGGGGCTGGATATGAGCGTACTCGGGCTGGGCACCGCGCTGGTGTTGGTAGCCTGCCATAGCCAGCCGGCTTGGGGGCGCTACGCCGACTGGCTACCGGGGCGGGTGCTGCAATGGTTTGGCCGGCATAGTTATGAGGTCTACCTCAGCCATATGTTTGTGTTGCTGCCGCTGGTGGCTTTACTGCCGGGGAATGGCTTGGCTTCGGTCTGGATCGCGCCTTTCTATCTACTCGCTGTAGTGCTCTGCGGCTGGGTGGGCCATGGTCTGGCGCAGTATTTCTCCATGCCGCTGAACAAGCGCTTGCGGCAGGGCGGGCCGGGCAGTCGGTTCAAAACGACCTTGGCGACCAAGGAGGTGGGCAATGGCTAACAAGGCATGGCTGCTTGCTGGAGCCGGCGTGCTGCTAGCAGCGCTGGGCTATACCGGTCTCTATACCGCTGATCGTGCCACCTGGCTGATGGAAGTGGTACCGGTGCTGGTGGCGTTGCCGCTTTTGGCCGCCACCCAGCGGCGTGCGCCACTCACGCCGCTGCTCTATGGCTTGATCTTTATCCACGCGCTGATTCTGATCCTGGGTGGCTTCTACACCTACGCCAAGGTACCGCTGGGCTTCTGGTTGCAGGACTACTTCAGCCTGGGACGTAACCCCTATGACAAGATCGGCCATTTCGCCCAGGGCTTGGTGCCGGCGCTGCTTGCGCGCGAGATATTGCTGCACGGCGGGTATGTGACCGGGCGACGCATGGCGGGCTTTCTGTCGCTGTGCGTGGCCATGGCGATCAGCGCCTGGTACGAGCTGATCGAATGGGGCGCGGCCATCGCACTGGGGCAGGGGGCGGACGAGTTCCTCGGCACCCAGGGCGACCCGTGGGATACGCAATCCGATATGGGCATGGCCATGTTGGGTGCGAGCGTAGCGATCCTGCTTTTTGCCCGTTGGCACGATAGCCAGCTGGAACGGCTGCCGCTTGCCCATCCGCCCTCGGGCAGATAAGTTGTAGGTCTGCGCCAGGCGCAGACCAGATACACAGCCCTGAAAAGCAAGACCATGCAGATACGCCCCACCACCGAACAAGACTGGCAGGCGCTCAAGACCATACGACTTGCCTCCCTGCTTGATGCCCCGCTGGCCTTTGGCATGAGCTACGACGAGACTGCGCAGTTCAGCGATGCGCTCTGGCGCGAGCGGGCTTCGCCGCTTAGCCAGCCTAACTTTTGGCTGGCCTGGGATGGCGAGGTGGCGGTCGGTATTGTCGGCGGGGTAGAGACACAGGGCGAATACCAGCTGATCTCGCTCTGGGTGGCGCCCACTGCCCGAGGTAAGGGTGTGGCCGAGCAACTGGTGCTGGCCGTGGTCGACAAGGCCCGGGCGATCCGCCACCACGAGGTGGTACTGTCGGTAGCGCCGGAGAACCTGCCTGCCAGCAAGCTTTACAGGCGCTTGGGCTTCAAGTTCCTGGACCACACCGAAGTGCTGGATAGCCACCCGGAAGTCACTGTGCAGAAGATGGTGCTGGTGCTGGGTTGAGTGGCTTCCTTCAATCTTAAAGCTCGGTTTAGACCGCGGTGTCAGAAAATCGACCGCTGGCGGGGCAGAGTTGCTTGCACGCTGACCGTGTATGACCACCTGGGTTACTGGTAGGTGGGCTTGGTGCAATAGCCTGGCAAGGTCTGCCGTGGCCTGGTGCCGAGCAAGCCACCGACCCGGTGAGCTGAAAGAATGCGGAAGCGACAACGCCCGGCACAGGCCGGGCGTTGTCGTTTTGGGGCAGACTGGTCGTCTTAGCTGCGGATCTTGCCGCTGCTGTCCAGCACGGTCATGTCGATGTACTGCGAACCGTTGTGGTTGGTCGGCGAGTAGTGCACGCGGAAGCCGCCCATATCGTAGTCGCCCATGGTTTCCAGGGCGTTGATCAGCTTGTCGCGGGTCAGGTCGCGGCCGGCGCGCTTGAGGCCTTCGACCAGCACGCGGGCGCCCAGGTAGCCTTCCATGCTGGGGTAGTCAACGGCCGGGGTTTCGGAAGCCTTCAGCACCTTCTGGTAGTCCATGGCGACCGGCTTGATGGCGCTGTAGGGCGAGGGCATGACTTGCGAGACCATCACACCGCTGCCGTCTTGCTTCAGTTCACCCACCAGGGCTTCGGTACCCACGAAGCTGACGTTGTAGTAGGGGCCCATGAAGTTGCGCGAGCGGGCCGAGGCGATAAAGGCGGCGCTGGATTTGTAGGCGGCAACCATGAACACGGCATTGGCCGGCTTCTTGGCGACCAGCTCTTCCACGGCCTTGGCCACGTCTACGCTGTTACGCTGCACGGTGGCAGTGGCGTTGATGGCGATCTTGTACTTGGCGGCGGCGTCCTGCATGGCCTTGAGACCGGATTGACCAAAGGCGTCGTTCTGGTAGAACACGTTGATGCTGCTCATGCCGAGCTTGGCCATGGAGCTGGCGATTTCTTCGGCCTCATCGCGGTAGCTGGCGCGCACGTTGAACACGTAGCGGTTGAACGGGGCGCGCAGGCTGTCGGCGCCGGTGTAGGGGGCGACGAAGGGCACGCGGGCCTGGTTGATGGTGGGCAGCGAAGCGTTCGAGGTGGGGGTGCCCACATAGCCGAACAGGGCGAAGACCTGCTCGTTCTCGATCAGCTTCTTGGTGTTGGCAGCAGCGCGATCCGGCTCGTAGCCGTCGTCCAGGGTGATCAGGCGGATCTTGCGACCGTTGACGCCACCCTTCTTGTTGATCTGGTCGAAGTAGGCCTTGGCACCACGGGCCACGCCCTTGCCCAGCTCGGCGGCGGCGCCGGTGGTGGCGGCCGATTGGCCAATCACGATCTCGCTGTCGGTCACGCCGGTTTCGCCAGCGTGGGCGAACAGGGAGGCTACGAGCAGACTGCTCAACATTACTGCTTTCATTTTGTATATTCCCGCTTTGCTTTGAATTCCTGCATTGCCTTATTGCCCGGCAATGTCGCTTGGGTAACAGCCAAGACCAAATACCGCCCCATGTTGCCGGGCGGTGCTCAATAGTTGGCGTTTGCTAATGTGCTTATTTTCCATGCTGAGGGCATAGGAAGGTAAGTGGGGTTAACCACAAGTGGCTTTAGAAACATGCACATAGCCTTCTTCCAGGTGGGTCAGCTTGAGAGCCTGATTGATTTGATGCAGGACATGAGCCGGCACTACAACGGTGTCTATGCCTCTGAACGGGCGGCCATACAGGCCAATCTGCTGGAGCGGGTGCTGGGGCCGGATTCCGGGGTAAAGCTTTTGCTGGCCAGCGTGGAGGGGCGGGTGGTAGGCATGGCCTCGGTCGCCTTGCTCTACCCGGCACCCAAGGAGCACGGCCAACTGCAGATGAAGGAGCTGTACGTGGTCAGCGACTACCGCAGCCGAGGCGTGGGTCGTGCGCTCATGCTCTGGCTGGCGCGCTATGCAGTAGCGCAGCGTTGTGGGCGTTTCGATTGGACGGCCGAGGCCAGCAACACCGGCGCGCTGGCCTTCTATGAGGAGCTGGGTGCGCGGCATGTGACCGAGAAGCGCTACTACCGGCTGGCGGACGATGCGCTGCAGGCGTTGGCCGCACAGGCCGAACGGGAACGGCCGGGTGAGTGAGCCCGGCCCGGCGGGGGCGGATACTAGGCCGCCTTGCGCATATCGCGCAGAGAGCGAATCTGGTCGTGATGGCTGATCAGGCTTTCATACTGGCGTATCACTACTTCGCGTACCGGCTCGGGTAGTTCCAGCCCCAGGGCCTTGCCATATTCGCGCTCGGCGCGATCCTCGCCGCGTTCACACTCTTCCAGCATGGCCAGGTCGTCGTTGCTGCTCAGGCCGCTACGCACGGTGACCCAGCCACGATGTACCGCGCCGATCAGGGAGCCATGCCGCTCCGGCGTGCCACCGTGCTCTTGGACCAGGGCCTGCAGCTCATCGGCGGCGCGCTGGCTGGCAACGGCCCGCAGCTGCAATACCTGGCTGAGCCCGCTGGTACTGGTATGGCGTGCACATTCGTTGAACCCATACTCGCCATCCTTGCAGATCTCGATCAGATGATTCAGGGCGGTGATGATTTCTTCATTGTTCATGGCCTTGCTCCTTGAGGGGCAGACGGGGGCATTACGCCGAGTAGCGCTTGGGTAGGCTATGGGCAGTTTTCATGCCTCGCGCCAAGGCCTTGCCCCGCGTGGTGGCAAATATCCACGGTGCAAATTCGCGCTGGGGCTGTGTAAGGCCTGCACGGCCTCGTGGACTGTGCCGGCGGGGAGGCGGCCAGGGGCACGGGCATGGCGTATGCGCAGTAGGGAATAGGTTCGACCTATTCAAGGAGACCGCCATGATGCTTCCCAGCCACCTTATTCTCGCCGGCCTGCTGCTATCGCTATCCGGTGGTGTGTGGGCCATAGATGGCACGCCGAACGTGGAATCCAGCGTTGCTGCTGTGGATCGTGACTTTGCCAGCGCGGTGGTGGTCGCCGGTCGTACCGAGATCGACGCAGCCAAGCTTGCGCTGCAGCGCTCCAAGGACAAGGACGTCCGTCGTTTCGCCCGGCACATGCTGGTGGAACACGGCCGCCTGCAAGCCGGGCTTGCCCAGGCCAGCCAGGAAGTAGGCATGACCCTGCCTGAGGCCAAGGCCGATGAACAAACCATGAAGGCCTTGCAAGAAGCGACTGCTGCCACTTTCGATCACCACTATATCGATACGATGGCGGTCAAGGCGCATATGACGGCGCTGGACCTGTTTACCCACCAGGCCGAACGCGGCCAGACCCTGGCTCTGCGCGACTGGGCCGCTGCCAGCCTGCCAACCATCAAGTTGCACTTCGAGCAGGGGCGCAAACTCGCTGTCAGCAAGAACGTGGCGCAGTGAAGGGGCGGCTGCGGCGGCCTGTGGGCGGTGTGCAACAAGCAGGGAAATCTGGTGAACGTTCGTTCTCTTTGCGCTAGACTGCAGCGTATGGAAACCTACACCGTACCCGCCCGCACCCGTGTCCATAGCGCCTGGCAAGCCGCTGCCCATATGCCCCTCCCGCAGACCTTGGGGCGGGTGTGCCGCGTGGCTTTGCCTACCGTGCCAGTCCAGCTCGGCTTGTTCGACCTGCCGGCCGAGCCGGCGCCGAAGGCAGCCCATGGGGACGAGGTGGATCTCTCTATCCTGCAGGACATGCTGATCGATAATCCCGAGGCGGCCTTTGTACTGTTTGTGAAGTCCGGCTGTCTGCCGGAGCTGCAGGTCAGTGCCAACGATATGCTGTTGATCGACCGTGCCCTGCAGCCGCTGGATGCCTGCAATGTGTTGGTGAGCCTGGATGGCGAGATGATGGTAAGGCGGCTGCGGTTGATTGATGAGCAGGTGCAGCTGCTGCCGCTGGAGGAAGACGGCCCGCAGCTGGAGCCCGGCGCGCAGGACTGGAAGATCTGGGGCGTGGTCACCAGTGTGATCCGTCGGCCCCTGCGTGGTTTTGACTGATATGTCTGCTGCCATGCAGACAGAGGCGCTCGGCCTTGCGGCCTGGCAGGCGTTGGATAGCCAGCAGCGCGCTGCCGTGGCCCTGCTGCAGATCAGCCCTGAGCAGATCGAGTATGCCGGTACGGTGGCGCGTGCCATCGAGGCCTGCGAGGCGGATGACGGCCGCGAGGTGCTGGGCATTGCACTCCAGCATGGGGCGACGGTGGTGGGCTTCCTGGCCTGCAAGCGCGGCAAGGCGGCACCCGCCTGGGCACCGGTTGGCGCGGCGGTGATCAGCGGTCTGCGCATAGATGCGCACTGGCAGGGTAAGGGCATGGCGACCGCAGCCTTGCGGTTGCTACCTACCTGGTTGGCGCAGCACTGGCCAGAGAGCCGGCAGATCGTGCTGTCGGTCGACGAAGACAACCTAGCCGGTATCCGGGCCTATGAGAAAGCCGGATGGGTAGACATGGGTGTGCGTGTAGAAGGGCGCATAGGCTGGGTCAGGCAGATGGCCTGCGCGATATAAACCAGCTTGGCCTGCTGTCCATTCTTAAGCGGGGCCGACCAAACCCCGAGCTGCATGTGCAGGGGGCCAGATTGTCGATGCCGTTTTTCCTGGTTTTCATATCCCCGTGTTGTTGCCCAACCTGATCAGCATTTGGGCGTGCGCCCAGAGCCTGGGCAAGCGGTGCCTGGGTCTGAAGGCGGTACGGCCGGATCGCAGTGCCTGTCATCCCATGCGTTAGCTGCCGTTGCGCACCCTGCCGCAATGGGGCCGTCTGCTGTTTACCTGGTAGGCGCTGCGTACACGAGGGTTGTCGGGTACCGTCGTGATCAAGGCTGGCTGAGGCAGCGGGCTTGCCTCTTGTCGGCTGGCCGCCTGGCACTGCTGCCAGGCTGGCCGGGGGCGCATAGAATACGCCGCTTTCCAACCCTGTACGGTTGCAGATACGCCACCACTGCTGCAGCGCGCCATGCCTCGCTGCCTGCGGCGCGCTATGATGCGGCCGCTTCAGGGACAGGTGGCGGCCACGAACCGCTGCCTGATGCCGGCGGCCCGCCTTGCTACAGCCTGAGGGCCGAGTTCACCATTCGGAGAGCGTCTTGTCACAGACCAAATCGTCCATCTTCCCCGAAGGGGCGGGTGCGCTGTTTTTCATCCAGACCTTCGCCACGCTCGGCTTTGCCGTGCTGTATTCCACCCTGGTCCTGTACGTGACCCAGCACCTGGGCTTCAGCGCCAAGGATGCCTCGGCCATCATGGGGGTGTTCGGCGCCTTCAACTACGGCTTGCACCTGTTCGGTGGCTATCTGGGTGGTCGCTTCCTCAGCAACCGCAACCTCTTCGTCGGCGGTATGGTGCTTCAGGTCATCGGCTGTGCGCTTATCTCACTCAGTACGGCCGAGATGATGTACTGGGGCCTGGCACTGTTCCTCACCGGTAGCGGCTTGAACGTGACCTGCCTGAACATGATGCTCACCCAGCGCTACGCGCCGGAAGATACCCGCCGCGAGGGGGCCTTCCTGTGGAACTACGCCGGCATGAATATCGGCTTCTTCGTCGGCTTTACCGTCGCCGGCCACTACCAGCTGACCCAGAGCTACCCCAGCCTCTTTATCTTCGCCACGCTGGGCAATATCGCTGCCATCATCCTCTCCGCCGTCTTCTGGAAGAGCCTGGCCGACCTCAACACGCCGCTGCTGGAAGTGACCCCGGCGCAGTTCCGCAAGCGCTTTGCTGTCGGCATGGGCATCCTGATCGGCCTTGTGCCCATTATCTGGATCAGCCTGAAGAACACCGGCTCGACCGAGACCGCGCTCAAGGCCGTCGCCGCCGTGGTGGCGATCGGCCTGATCTACCTGACCCTCAAGCACCGCGACCCGCGCGAGCGCAACAATATGTGGGCCTACCTGATCCTGACCTTCGGCTCGCTGGTCTTCTGGTCGCTGTACCAGATGGCCCCCAACGGCCTGCAGCTCTTCGCCGTTAACAATGTGGACCGTATGGTCTGGGGTTGGGAAGTCGCGCCGCAGTGGATCCAGAACATCAATGCCGCCGTGATCGTGATTGGTGGCCCCATCATGGCCTACCTGTTCAGCCGCCTGCGCGAGCGCGGCTGGAACATCGACGTGCCCAAGCAGTTTGCCGTCTCGCTGATCCTGATGGGCCTGGGCTTTCTGGCCCTGCCGCTGGGCATCTCGCTGGCAGACAGCAAGGGCATGGTCGGCTTCGAGTGGCTGTTCCTGAGCTATGTGCTGCAGAGCGTGGGTGAGCTGCTGATCTCGCCGGTAGGCTACGCCATGATCGGTAAGCTGGCCCCGCGCCAGTACCAGGGCATCATGATGGGCAGTTGGATGCTGGTGACCGGCGTCGCCTCGCTGTTCGCCGGTGACTTCTCGGGCATGATCCCCGAGCCGACCGGTACCACTGCCGTGGTGACCAATCCGGCCTACGCCAAGCTCTTTGGCGAGCTGGGCTGGGGCAGCGTAGCCGTGGGCGTGGTGCTGGTGCTGCTGATCCCCTTCCTGCGCAAGCTGATCAAGGACAAGGACGTCCCGGCCGAGGGCGAACTGGTGCCGGCAGCGGCCCAAGCCTGATCGTAGGCAGGAAAAGCCAAATGGCGCAGCCTGATGTGGGTTGCGCCATTTTCATTTTCCGTCGAGGCTCAGCCTTCCGGCAGCTGTACCGCTGCCAGGGTGGTCGGGCTATTGCCCAATACCCGGCTCAGGTGACCGCTACCGTGGGTATCTTCGAGCAGCAGGGCGCTGCCGGGGGCGATGCGGTGCTTCTCGCCATCGCCCGCTTCAAACTCCATCTCGCCAGTCAGTACAAAGATCCACATCCGCATAGGTGAGGGATGGCGCTCGCCCACCCAGCCCGCCGGCAGGTGCAGAAAGCCGCAGCGCTCTGCCGGCTCCAGCGCAGAGACGCTGAAGGGCGAGGCCGGCGGGGCAAAGACCCTTGGCGTGAGTGGCAGGTCGGCTTGGCCGAATTGAGTCACGCCATCGGCATCCGTGTACAGGTGGGCAAAGCGCAGCGGGGTGGACATCACAGATGCCTTGGCGCTAAGAGTAACTGACGACCGCGCTGCGGCGCAGATCGATCATATGGCCGGGTGGCGTGCGCAATAAGATCCCCGCCAATTTGTGCCGGCCCTGGGTGATGTCGCCTTCTTCCAGAAAAGCCAGCTCCTCCGGGCAAAGCAAGGTGATGGCTGCCAACCGTACCGGGCCATAGGGTGTCTCAAAACCGCTAGGTATGCCACTGGCCGGTAGGCCGATCAATATGCCGACCGCACCATCCGGGCCGCGCCACTCGGCCGGTATGCCATCTACATGCAACAGCATGGTCAGGAACTGGTGGCGCTGCAGCAGCGAGAGGAAGTTGCCGTGGTCGGCCACATGCTGGCTGACCTGGCGCACCAGTTCGAACAGCCAGGAGTGGGCCAGATCATCGAAATGGCCCAGTGCCTCGGCGTAGACTTCCAGCCCAAAGCCCAGCGCTTGTGGTGGACTGTCGTCCAGGCCAAAGGGGTCGGAGAGCCCATCACTGGCAAGCAGGGTGCTGGCGGGTCGGGTGATCACGCTCCAACCCTGTCGCAGGGCAGGCCAGCGCGCTGAGTTGGCATCCGCCTCGGGGACCAGGGGTAACAACTTGCCCAACTGGCGGTAGCTGCTGTGACGAGCCTGCCGGGTTGCGGCCAAGACCGTTTCGATGGGGATGTCCGGATCCAATGCCTGCAATGTGACCACGGGCGGTACAACGGCGGCTGGGCGGTTGGTCGCGGCGCCGAACAAGCGTTTGAGCCAGTTCATACGGGTCTCCCTGAAAATGCTTGGAGCCCGTCCATGCTCGTTTCACGATGACGTGAAAAGCGCTTGAAAGGCTCTCAGGGACTCTAGGACGGGCTTGGCGGTATCGTCATCCACCATATGGATGAGGGGCGCGACGTTCATGGCCAAATGCCCGCTGTGCTTGAAACAGCAATGCGGATTGCCGACGAGCGGCAGGCTTGGGCCTCAGATCCTATGAGGGATACCGGCCAGTTTGTCGGGATTGCGCACGGCATAGATCTCGGTGATGTGCTCGCCGTCGACCACAAAGGCCAGCGCCGTATCCAGCTTGCCGCAGACATAGCGCAGCAGGCCTGGCTCACCATTGATCTGCACCAGCTGGTAGACCACGTCGTCGGCGTACTTGAGGAAAGCCGCCCAGAACAGGTTGGCAATGCGGTCGGCGCCATGCTTCACATCGGCGAAGGCACCTGCCTTGCCGCCACCGTCGCCCACGAGGGCCACGTTCTCGTCCAGCAACGCCTTCACCGCGTCGCGCTGGCCGCTCTGGGCTGCCAGCATGAACTTCTCCAGGATGCGACGATGCGCATCCAGCGGTACGGTGAAGCGCGGCTGTGCCTGCTGCACCCGCTCGGTGGCGCGGTGCACCATCTGCCGGCAGGCTGCCTCGCTCTTGCCCAAAAGGGTGGCCACCTCGTCGTAGTCGTGGTCGAACACCTGCCGCAGCAAGTAGGCGGCACGCTCCTCGGGCGAGAGCCGCTCCAGCACCCACATCAGCGCGACGGAGAGGTCGCTGGCCAGCTCTACGGCCGTCTCCGGCGTGCGTTCATCTAGCTCCACCAGCGGTTCGGGCAGCCACCAGCCGACATACGACTCGCGTTCGCTCTTGGCGGCCCGTAGGCGGTCTATGGCCAGGCGGGTCACGATGGTCACCAGCCAGGCTTCGGCCGACTGCAACGTCGCCTGGTCGGTCTGGTGCCAGCGCAGCCAGGCGTCCTGCAGCACGTCTTCGGCATCCGCCCGGGTGCCCAGCATGCGGTAGGCAATGGCAAAGAGGCGAGGGCGGTGCCGGGCGAAGAGATCGTTATCCGTCTGGGCTGGGTTCATGATGTGGTCCACTCCGGTCTATGAGGATATACCCACTAGACGGGCAGGCTTGGCGATTTGTGACAGCGTGTACTGCGATCAGGGAGTGGGCCAGACAGCGTAGGGCGGCTTGCCCCGGCTACCCTGCATGACGTTGATGCTCACCAGTTCTACGTCTGTCGTCCGTCGTACAAAGCTTTCCAAGCTGCGCAGCGTACGTGGGTCACGTGCACAACCCTCCACATAGACAAAGCGCCGCTGTACCGTGATCCAGAGCGTGGCGCGGGCATAGGCATGGCTGGTGGCAAAGCGGCGTTGCAGGTCGGTGGCGATATCGGCGTCGTAGAGATAGGCGTTGGCCTTCTGGCAGCGGCCGGCCAGCCAACAGCTGGTGCCGCGCTCGGCGCGCCAGTGCGCCTGCTGTTTCATCTCGGCCTCGGTCGTATAGGGGCCGAGCGGTCGTGGGCAGCCTGGCACGGCCTGGCGGACCGCGAAATAGGGGTCGTGGTACCAGTTCCTGAGTTCGGGGGCTGCATAGGCAAGGGGCGCCAGCAGGCCAAGCAGCAGCCCGATAGCATAGCTGCGGGCATGGGGTAGGGGGCGTTTCATACTGACCATGGTAGTAGTTACCCCGGCGACGTCCGCCAGGGGCCCTCGCCCCGCAACTAACCAGGGCGGGCCGAGGCCGGCAGGCCGAACAAGCGGTCGAACATCCAGTGGAAGACCAGGGCATAGACAAAGAAGAAGGCCAGAACCGCCAGATCGCCCAGCAAGGCGGCCAGCAACGTGGTGTCCAACCACCAGGCCATGACCGGTACCAGCAACAGGACCAGTCCGCCTTCGAAACCGATGGCGTGGGCCAGACGCCGCAGCGGCCCGCGGCCCTTCCGTGCTTGCCGGCTTTCCCAACGTTCGAACAGGGTATTGAAGAGATAGCTCCAGATCAGCGCGGTCGTGGACATGAGGATGGCCAGCGGGATGGTCGTGGTGCTGGGGCGATCAAATCCGAGTGCCAGGCCGGGGCCGACACAGAGCACGGCGATCGCCTCGTAGAGCAGGGCCTGCAGCAGTTTGCGTTGGCGTGGTGACATGGGCGGGGGGACTGGCCTTACTCCCGAGTTGGGCCGACGCGCTTGATATAGATAGGCGTTGGTGTGCCGGTGACCAGGGCCACCATCAGGTAGCGCTTTTCCTCGTCAGGCTTGTCTCGCAGCCGGTAGCTGCAGAAGGCGAAGGCGTCGTTATAAAGGCAACTGGGGACGATCTGCGCCAGGGTACGGGCTGGGAAGAATTTCGGCAGATCGGCCTCGACCGCCTCTTGCAGGGCGCAGTCCTTCTCGCAGCTGATGTCTTCCCAGCTGCCGTCGTCCTTTTTCTGCTCCAGCTTCCATTGCCCCTCTGCAGGCTGGGAGACATGAAAGCGTATCTTTGATTCAGTCTTGTCCTTGTGCAGCACCGCGTAGGTACCGACGTCGGCCACATCGAAGGCCTGCGCTGCGGGCAGCAGCAAGAAGCCCAAGAGGAGGGGAAGATAATGGCGCATCAAGACTTACTCGCGTTCCTTGATCTGGATCGCCTCGATCGCGCGCATGGCCGCTTCAAGGTCTTGCTGTTGAGGGCGCTTCTGGTCCTGCGCCTGCAGCATGAAGACCCGCTTGCCAGCAACGACCGCATAGATGCTGCCGGTGGCATCCACCCCCTGCACCTTGCCACTCCAACTGCCGCGCGCGGCGGGTAGCTTGCTGAGCCTGAGGGTGGCAGGCGGCGCGGCGATAAAGGACTGCCGACGAGTGGCCACCAGTGCCATGCGGCCTGCCAGCATGTGGTTGGCCAGCTTCTGCAGATCGGTTTCGCTCAAGGTGGCCGGTTTATCCTTCAAGGCGGCAACGGCGATCTCCAGCACGGTACGGGTGTTGTCCCCCGCGTGGCCTTTGCTGAACACCAGGCCATAGCCATTGGGGTCGTTCTTGATCTGCGGGCCGGTGAAGCCCTCGGGCAGTTCAATAGTGAAGTCGGCGTTGTCGAAGGGCGTGGCCATGGCAGGCAAGCTCAATAGGCTGGACAGCAGAATGGTGGAAAGACGACGTGACAGCATGTAGGCATCCTCTCTGATCGGTGCCGGCCCATCTTGCCATAGCCGGCTGCTTAGAGCTTGTTCTGAACCCAAGTGACTAAAAATTCATTCAACTCAAAATGATGACGCGCGTCTGCGAGGTTCACCCCCGCAAAGAGGACGCCATGGTTGTATGCCCCTAAGGGGCGACAACCACGCAGCCGCGGCGGTGGGGCTGAGGGGGTGAAATTAAACTGGGGAGAGCCTGCTTTGTCAGGCTTCGCTGCCGCATAGCGCCAGGGTTGCCCTGGTGCCTCCGCTATCCTCCACCACCAAGCAGTGACTTAAGTTCATAACAGGCGCTTAGTGCGCCGCGCTGTCGTGAAAGCGTGCAGCGATGTCGCGGAACTGTGTATGGATGGCCAGGAAGGCATCGCACACATCGGGGTCGAAGTGCCGGCCGCGACCTTCCCGGATGGCTTCGACCGCTTCCTCGTGGCTATAGGCGCGCTTGTAGATGCGTTCGCTGATCAACGCATCGTACACGTCGGCCAAGGCCATCAACCGGGCCGATAGCGGTATCTGGTCGCCACGGAGACCCTCGGGGTAGCCTGAACCATCCCACTTTTCCTGGTGCGAATAGGCAATCTCACGGGCGTAGACCAGAAAGCCATTACTGCCACCCAGGGTGGCCTCCACCTGCAAGATGGCATCACGCCCGAGTGCCGCGTGGCGCTTCATGATCTCCCATTCGTCCGGGTCCAGCTTGCCGGGCTTGAGCAGGATATGGTCGGGTACGCCGACCTTGCCGATATCGTGCAAGGGCGCTGACTTGTGCAGCAGTTCGATATTACGGTCGGTCAGTTCGGCGCTGAAGCGTGGGTGTGTTTGCAGCGCGCGGGCCAGGGCCGAGACATAGTGCTGGGTGCGACGGATATGGTTGCCGGTCTCGTTGTCACGGGTCTCGGCGAGGCTTGCCATGGCGTGGATGGTGGCATCGCGTACCAACTCCAGCTCGCGGGTACGCTCCTGTACCATGCGCTCCAGGTAGGCGTTCTGGTCCTTGAGGAACTGGCGGTGCTGCTTGACCGTGAGCTGGGTGGCCACCCGCGCCAGTACGATGGGTGGTGAGACCGGTTTGCTGATGTAGTCGGCGGCACCCAGTTCGAAGCCGTGCCGCTCGTCCTCCACCTCGACCCGCGCGGTCAGGAAGATGACCGGGATTTCAACCGTGGATGGGTCCGTCTTCAATTCACGGATCACGGCATAGCCGTCCATCTCCGGCATCATCACATCGAGCAGGATCAAGTCCGGCTGAGGCTGCGCGCGTGCCAGCTGCAAGGCCTTGCGGCCGTTGTTGGCCAGCTTCACACGGTAGTGCGGGCCCAGGAGATCGGCCAGCAGCGCCAGGTTCTCAGGTGTGTCGTCTACCACCAGCAACGTGGGTTTGACGGTGAAATCCAGCGCCTCGGTCATCGTCTTTCCTCCTCTGGGGCCGTGTGGCTACAGCCCTCGTTCAGATCACCATGGACTGCGCCAGGGTGGCGTCCAACAGTGCCGCATGGGCGGCATCGAAGTCGAATTCGTCAAAGCCGCGCCGGATCGCCAGCGTGGCAGCCAGGCCAAACGTGCCGGTGAATTCCGGCGCCAGCCGCTCGAACAACACCATGGCCTCGCGATCGCAAGCCTGCATCAGCTCGGCCAGGGTTGCCAGTTCCGCTTGCCAATCCTCGGTGCTGCGGCTGCTGCTCACCGCCGGTTGATCCTGCTCTGGCGGCAGGCCTTGCGCAAGCGCCGCGCAGAGCTGGTCCAGCGTGGCCTGCAAGGCCGCCAGCGGTGTGGCCAGTTGGCGGCGGTTACGCCCGGCACGGATGGCGGCCTCCAACTCGGCTGCCTGCTGTTGCAGGCCCATCGCGCCAAGGTTGCCAGCCACGCTCTTGAGCGTATGGGCTGCCCGCTCTGCGCTGGTGCGGTCGCGCTTTTCCAATGCCTGCAAGATGGCCGCCGGTGCCTGGCCCTGGTGGCTCTCGAACTGCCGCAGGAGTTTGATCAGCAAGGCCCGCTTGCCATTCACCCGGGTCAGCGCGGCATCGAGGTCGAAGCCCGGCAATTCGGCCGGCAACTCGCCTTCCTCGGGTTCTTCGCGGGTGACGGTGCGGCTACCGCTCAGCCGTTCGGCCAGCCAGCGCACCAGGAGTTCATAGAACAGCGTGGGCGAGATGGGTTTGCTGATATGGTCATTCATGCCCTCCGAGAGGCAGCGCTCGCGTTCCTCAGGCAGGGCATGCGCGGTCATGGCGATCACCGGTAGCTCGGCAAAGGTGTCGTCGGCACGGATCAGCCGGGTTGCTTCGTGGCCATCCATCTCCGGCATCTGCAGATCCATGAACACCAGGTCAAAGTGATGCGGACCTGCCGCCTGCAACCTTTCCACTGCCGAGCGGCCGTTGTCCACCACCTCCACGACGAGGCCGGTGGCTTCCAGCAGTTCGGTGGCGATCTGCTGGTTTACCTCGTTGTCCTCGGCCAGCAGCACCCGGCCGTGGCTGAACTGAGGTACCTTGCCGTGGGCGTGGTGGCTGTGCGGGACCTGCTCGGGAGCGAACAACTCGGTCAGGGTGTCGACCAGTTGTGATTGGTTAACCGGCTTGATCAGAAAGCAGTCGAGCCCGGCGGCCTCGGCCTGCTGCCGCACCTCCTCACGGCCAAAGGCGGTCACCAGCGCCACCCGTGGTGGTTCGCGCAGGCCGGCCAGCGCCTTGCGGGCCAGGGCAATGCCGTCCATGCCGGGCATCTGCCAGTCGGTCAACAATAACTGGTAGGGCGGGTCGGCTGCTTCCAGCGTCGCCAAGGCTGCGGTGCCGCTATCGACTGCCTGCGCCGTCACCGGCAGGCTCTGCAGCGCGCTCAGCAGCACCTCCCGGGCGACCGCATTGTCATCGACCACCAATATGCGTAGTCCATTGAGTGCATCCGGCAGTATCCGAGCCGGACGTACCGGCTCATCGGCCCGTGCCAGCCAGCAGTCAAAGCGGAAAGTACTGCCTATGTCAGGCTGGCTTTCAACCGAGATCTGTCCGCCCATCATCTCCACCAGCCGGCGCGAGATGCTGAGCCCCAGTCCGGTGCCGCCGTACTTGCGGGTGGTCGAGCCGTCGGCCTGGGTAAAGGCCTCGAACAGCTTGTCGGTCTGCTCCTGGGTCATGCCTATACCGGTATCGCGTACGCTGAACTGCAAATGTACCTGCCCGTCTTGCTCGGCCAAGAGGCGACCTGAAAGATGTACTTCGCCATTGGCAGTGAACTTGATGGCGTTGTTCACGAGGTTGATCAGCACCTGGCCCAGCCGTAGCGGGTCACCGCGCAGATTGCGTGGCAATTCGGCGGGGACATCGAAGAGGTATTCCAGGCTTTTTTCCTGGGCCTTGCCGGCGGTAACGGTCGCCACATTGCCGAGTACTGCGTCGAGATCGAAGTCGACGCTCTCCATGTCCAAGCGGCCGGCCTCGATCTTGGAGAAGTCGAGGATGTCGTTGATCAAGCCCAGGAGGGCATTGCCGGCAGTGTGGATCTTCTGCACATAGTCCCGCTGTTTTGGGCTGAGCTCGGTCTGTAGTGCTAGGTGGGACATGCCGATCACCGCATTCATGGGCGTGCGGATCTCATGGCTCATATTGGCCAGGAACATGGACTTGGCGCGGGTCGCATCCTCGGCCTTGTCGCGTGCGTACAGCAGCGCATCGCGTTGCGCATGGCTGTCGGTGACGTCCATCCAGAAGCCATTCCAGAACCAGGCCCCGTTGCGTTGTTGGGCTGGCACCGCATAGGCGCGTATCCAACGCGTCTCCCCCCCGCGCTCCAGGCGGTGCTCGAAGCTGATCTCACGGCGCTGTGCCACCACCTCGGCCAGGAGCGCACGGCAGCGCGTGGTTTCATCTGCCGGTACGTGCTGCCAGCGCGATAGCGGGTCGCTCATGATCTGCCTCGCCGGCACGCCCAGTATCGCTTCCGACTTGTCGCTGACAAAGGCATAGCGGCCACCTTCGGGCGTCATCTCGAACTGGAACACCACCAAGGGCAGGGTGTTGGAGAGGTCGACGATCTGCTGGCGGGCCTGTTCGGCGTCGGCCATGGCATCCGCCAGCGCTGCCTGCTGGCGGAGCTGTTCGGTGATATCACGTGCCGCCACCAGCACAGTACGCACCTCGCCGGCCTCGTCGAATTCCGGCGACAGCAGCCATTCCTGCCAGCTGGCAGTTTTCTGGTCTTCCAGGATGCGGCGCAGGCCACGCCCGCTGACCAGTACCTCACGTATCGCGTCTTCGCGCGGTTCAACCTCCGCCAGCTCGTAGCCCAACTGGCCGAAGGTCTGCCCCGTTACCTCGGCGGGGGTGAGATTGGTCAGTGCCTGCAGGGCCGGGCTGGCATACAGGATCCGGCAGTCAGCATCGAAGCGTAGAATCGCGTCGGGCGAGTTCTCGGTCAGCGCGCGAAAGGCCGCCTCGCTCTCGCGTACCGCCTCGGCTGCCTCCAGCAACTGACGGCCCTGCATCTCCTTCTGTACCCGTGTTTGTCGCCGCAGGGTGATGGACCAACCCAGCATCAACACCAGCGCCCCCATCATGCCGGCCAGTAGCGCCTGCTGCCACAAGGGCACCAGTGCGCCGGCATCCTGCAGGATCACCACCTGCCAGCGCCCATGCTGGTCCCCCCAGTCCAGTGGCTCACCGGCGGCCGCATGCAGGCGACCTGCCACGCGGACCAGTTGGTCAGTCCCATCGAGCGTGAATCCGGCACTCTCAGGCTGATGGCCGGCACCGAACAGATCACCGAACTGCTGCTCGCGTTCCAGTGCCGCCAGCCGCTCGGGCGGGATGTCCTGTACCCGCCGGTACAGGAGTGCAGCTTGGCTGGCACCAAAGACCAGGCCATCCGGCGAGATCAACAGGGCCTGCGGGCTGTGCCGACGGAGCAGGCCGTCGATGAAGTCCGCCCCCATCTTGATGACGTATACGCCAAGCACCATGCGGGAGCTGACCTCGCGGTTGTAGACCGGAGCGGCGAAATACAGCCCGCGCTCACGGCTGACCAACCCGACACCGGGATAGACATTGGCCTGCCCGGCCATGGCTTTCTGCCAATAGGGCCGCTGCCTGAATTGCTGGCCCACCAGCGGCGAGTTGCCGCCAGCGTCTACATGGGCCAGTACCGTGCCATTGGCCGAGAGCAGAAAAGCGCCATCGGCCTTGAACTGCTGCACGACGTGATTGTTATCCTCAAAGATGGGCTGGTCGGAATTGGCCAGGCTGCCGTATAGCGTGTCGCGCACGCTGCGGCCGGTCAGACCCATCAGCTCGGCGGCGCCCAGTACCGGGCCTTCATTGGTATTGGAGCGGATGTCCTGCGCAATATCCCGCACCCGGGTGCGCAGCTGTGTCTGCAGCTCCAGGCGTCGCCATTCCCACTGCCCGTAGACGGCCAGACCCGCAGCCAGCAAAGCCAGTAGCAGCCAACGCGGACCCAGCGTCCGCCCTGCCTGCAGGATGCGGGTAAGCAAGGTGGGCGGCATGGTCAGTGGAACAGGGCCATAGGGATGGAAAGCAACACCCAGCCCTTGGCTCGGGCTGGTGCTGGGGGCGGTGCATGGGCATGGCGAGGCATGGACCCTATCCTCTCTCCCCGCGCCGGGGGCGGTTCTTCTGTAATGCCTCTTTGCAAGATAGAACATTTGTCAGCCGACGAGTGCACGCGGCAAGTGCGGTGACGGCGGCTATACTTCGAAAGATTTTTTTCGCCCATTCTTTCTATGCGTGCTGCCCTGCTGTTATCAGCCTCCCTGCTGCTGCCACCTTTGAGCGGCTGCGCCAGCCTGGCCGACGATGAGGCGGCCCGGGTCAAACTCAGCTATGTGTGCAGTGGCGACGACGTCGGCCAGTGCAACTACGTGTTGTTCAGCGAGGGGCGACGTGTTTCCAGCCTGTTGCGCCTTAAGCAGGGTCAGAGCCATACGTTGGAGAACATGCCGGTCAGCACCCGGTTTTGTATGTCCAGTGGCGACGAGCCCTTCCCTGATCCGCGCACCTGCCGCCAGTTCCACGTCAATGGCCGACCGGTGAGCGAGCCGACCTCGGTTTGAGCCCACCCGCTGTCGTTTTTTCGCGCCACTTTTAGCCAGCTCCAGTCCAAAGCACCGTGCCGCTTGCCGGCCTGGTGCGCTTCAGTCATCTGTCATGACGTGCCGGAGTGCGGTATAAGGCTCCTCAAGCTGCCGCCGCGACGGTAGCAGGGTGCCGGCGAGTGCCCGGAGAATAGATGGGAGCACCGATGAATTCGCAAGCCAAGGCGCCGGCATGAGCGTCGACAACCCGATGGCGGACTACTACCTGGCGCGCGGGCGTATCGTCCGTGGCCCGTTCACCTTGGCCCAGCTGCGCGCCGCTGCAGCTGCCGGCAAATTGCAGCCCGATGACGAAGTGTGGCGGGGCCAGGATACCCAGCGTACCCGAGCGGGTAACCTGCCACAGCTATGGCCCACGCCGCCCTCTCAGGCGGTTGCCAGTCCTTCCCCGGCACCGACGCCGACTGCCAGGCCGGCCTACATGTTGCCGCCTGAAGACAAGCCGCGCCCTGCCTATATGTTGCCGCCGGAGG
>NZ_DATCSC010000018.1:0-42065 GCF_036568685.1 Chitinimonas sp. | reverse complement strand
GTCGATCTGCCCAGGCTCCAGAAACATCTCCGCATACTGCAGATAGACCTTCTCGCGCACAAAGACCTCGAACAGGTCGGCGTCCACATGCTGGTCGCGGGTCATGCGGGCGAGGATGCCGAGCGATTCGGACAGCGTCTTGCCCGGTTTATAGGGACGGTCGCGCGCGGTCAGGGCCTCAAAGATGTCGGCGATGCCCATCATCCTCGCCTGCACGCTCATCTGTTCGCGCGTCAGGCCACGCGGGTAGCCCTTGCCGTCCATCCGTTCATGGTGCCCCCCGGCGTACTCCGGCACATTGAGCAGGTGCTTGGGCCAGGGCAAGGCCTCCAGCAGCCGTATGGTCACTTCGATATGGTGGTTGATCACCTGCCGCTCGGCGGCCGTCAGCGTGCCACGGGCAATGCTGAGGTTCTCCACTTCGTCGGCACTCAGAAACGGCATAGGCTGACAATTTGCGTCAGTCCAGCCGTAGGCCGCAATCTGGCGTACCCGCTCCTGGTCCTCTGGGCGCATGAATTCGCCACCTATATTGGCTCGGCGCAGAAAAGCCTGGTCGTCGGCATAACGCGCCAACAGCGCAGCATGGCCCGGTTCGTCCAGCTCCCCCTTCAGCCGGGCAATCTCGGCATCGCGCCGCAATACCTCAAAGCGGGTGTCGAGCAGCGTCATGCGGTCAAAGATGGTTTCGAGCTTGGTCGCCTTGTCCACCACATGGACCGGGGTGGTGATCTTGCCGCAGTCATGCAGCAGGCCGGCGATCTTGAGCTCGTACCTGTCCTTCTCGCTCATTTGGAAGTCCTGGTACGGTCCCCAGTCCACACGGCTGGTCGCCTCGGCCAGCAACATGGTCAACACCGGCACCCGTTCGCAGTGGCCACCGGTATAGGGGCTCTTGTCGTCGATGGCGGTGTTGATCAGATTGATCAGGGCTTCGAACAAGCTTTCCAGCTGGTTGATCAGCTGCCGGTTGGTAAGCGCAATGGCCGCCTGCGAAGCCAGCGATTCCACCAACTGCTGGTCCTCCGCGTTGAAACCCTCGATCTGTCGCTCGGCATCAAGCGCATTGATCAGCTGCAGCACGCCGATGATCGCGTTCTCGTGGTTGCGCATCGGTACCGTCAGAAAAGACTTGGAACGGTAACCATTGGCCGCATCGAAGCGCCGCGTGCCCGAGAAGTCAAAACCAACCGCTTCGTAGGCATCCGGGATATTGATGGTCTGTCCCAGCAAAGCCGCACAGCCGACCACGGTACTGGTATTGGGCGTACCATCCGGCAGGTGGAGCGGAATAGGTGGCATGGGCGGGCGCTTGCCGGTACTGCCGCCCAGGGCGATGCCCAGGGTATCGGTACGGACGATCTCGAACTCGAGCTGGTCACCGTTCACAAGGTAAAGGGTGCCGGCGTCGGCATCAACCAGGTCCTTGGCCGCGCAGAGGATCAGCTCCACCAGCCGGCCGATATCACGCTCAGCCGACAGCGCCACCCCCACCGCATTGAGCTTGTCGAGCCGCTGCATCAGCTCCGTGGCGTTCGCCATGGCACTCCCATCCCTGGTGGGCCACGTCCTGGCGTGGCCTTATCTATATCATCGGTGCAATATCACTTGATGCACACCGCCCGCACCTGGTGCAGGTCGGTAATGCCTTGCATCACCTTCTCTATACCATCCTGCTTGAGCGTGCGCATCCCCTCATCCAGCGCAACCGCCAGCAATTCCGCCACCCGGGCGTGTTCCTGAATGCGTTTCTTGACCAGGTCGGTCCCAACCAAGAGCTCATGCAGGCCCACCCGGCCCTTGTAGCCGGTCTGGTTGCAGGCCTCGCAGCCCACCGGGCGGTAGAGCGTGAACCGACCGTCCTTGTCGGCAAATTCTTTTTTCCATTCCTCCAGCAGCAGCTTCTGCGCCGCCGCCGGGTCCTTGGCCCAGCTGGCCGTGTGCTTAAGCTCCTCGGCATACTCGGCCAGGATCAACTTCAATTCATCCGCCGCAGGCTGGTAGGCCTCCTTGCACTTGCTGCACAGCCGCTTGGCCAGCCGCTGCGCCAAGATGCCCAGGAGCGCATCCGAGAAATTGAACGGGTCCATGCCCATGTCCAAGAGCCGGATGATGGACTCGGGCGCCGAGTTGGTATGCAGGGTCGCCAGCACCAAGTGGCCAGTCAGCGAGGCCTCGATGCCAATGCTGGTGGTTTCCTTGTCGCGCATCTCGCCGACCATGATCACGTCCGGGTCGGCACGCAGGAACGACTTCATCGCCGTGGCAAAGGTCAGCCCCGCCTTGGGGTTCATCTGTACCTGCCGCAAGCCCTTCTGAGTAATCTCGACCGGGTCTTCGGCGGTCCATATCTTGGTCTCCGGCGTATTGAGGTACTTCAGCACCGAATGCAGCGTGGTGGTCTTGCCCGAACCGGTCGGCCCGCAGACGAAGAACAGCCCATAGGGCTTGCTGATCACCGACTTCAGCGTCGCCTCGTTGCGCTTGGAAAAGCCCATCTTGTCGAGCGGCAGCGGCTCGCCGGAGGCAAGTATCCGCATTACCACGTCTTCCATCCCGCCCGCGGTCGGCACCGTCGCCACCCGCAGTTCGATATCGAGCGGGCCGTACTTTTTGAACTTGATCTTGCCGTCCTGTGGCTTGCGACGCTCCGAGATATCCAGATCGCACATGATCTTGAGCCGGGTCACGATAGGATCGCGGTAGGCCGCCGGTACCTCGATATAGGGCTGCAAGGAGCCATCACGGCGAAAGCGCACTTCCGTCTTGGCCTTGCCCGGGAAGGGCTCGATATGGATATCCGAGGCCCCTTGGTTGTAGGCATCGACGATGATCTTGTTGACGAGCTTCACCAGCTCGTTGTCCTGTGCCGCCGACAAGGCTTCGTGGCTGATCGCCTCGCTTTCCTCGCTATCGTCAGCCATGCCAGAGAGGATGTCGCCAATGGAGCCGGCGTCATAACTACCCTGGGCACCGAAGTAGAGATCCAGCATCTGCGCAAATTCCAGCTGGCTGCAGACCCGGTACAGCACCTTGCGGCCGGGCAGCACCTGCCCGACCATGCCATTGCTGCGCGCCCGCTCCGGGTCCGGCGTCACCACCAGGAGCCCCTCCGGCACTTCTTCCAGCGGCAACCATTGCGCCATCTCGGCAAAGTCGCGCTTGATGGTCTTGAGCAGATCGGTGGGCTTGAGCCGTTCCGGCTTGTAGGGCTCGTATTCCACGCCAAAGAAGCGCGCCAGCGATGCACCGACTTGGCTGGCCGCCACCTTGTACTCCTTGAGCAGCACCTCCTCGATCTCGCAGCCGCGCTCGCGCGCCCCCTTGATCGCGAGCTCCAGCTCGGCCGCGGTCAGCACCCCATCGAGTACCAGGTGGTCGTACTTGGTCCGAGCCAGCAACGGCCCCCCGGGCGAACGCTGGCGCAGCGCGATCGCCAAGGTCTTGCACAGGTCCACCGCCCCCTTCTCGCTCAGTGGCGGGAAAGGCCGGCCAGCACGGTTATTGATCAGCTGCATCACCCCCACCAGCTCGCCGGATTTCTCGTCGACGATGGGGGCCACCATCATCTGCTTGGTGCGGTAACCGGTGCGTTTATCCACCTCCTGCAAAAACGCCAAATGCGGGTGGATGGCCTGCAGCTCGTTCAGATCGTACACATCCTTGATATTGAGCAGCCGTTTACTCATGGCCACGAAGCCCGCCACGCTCTGCTCCGACAGCGGCAGCTTGATGTCCTTGAAGGAGTGCAACCCTGTCTTGACCTTGGAGACAATGGCGTTGCGATCCTCGTTGAGGACATAGACCGTCAGCCGGTCGGCATTGAACAACTCGCAGATCGGCTGGCTCACCTCCAGCATGATCTCATCGAGGTTGCTGGTGGCATGGATGCGATTGGTCACCGCCTGCAGATCGCGGATCAGTTGCAATTCCAGGGTCAGTTCCGGCGCACCGGCCGCAGCTTTGTTCATGATGGTCCGCTTAACTCGTTTACGGTCTTGGGTAATTGAAGTAATTCAGCCAATTCAAAGCACTTACGAGCGTCAGCGAGGCTCCCCGCAGCGGCGGGGCGGGGGTGGATTAAAACAGGGGAGAGCTACTGGATCAGCCATCCCTGTCGCCTGTACCGCCCTACACTACCCGTCACTGACCCAAGTTCATAACAGGCTCTCGCTCTCAAAATTCCAGGATCTGGCCGTTCTTGAGCATGCGGGGGTGGAAGGCGGCGGCATCCTCGCCTATCTCCTGCATGGTCAATTCGACCTCGCCAGGCTTGAGGTGGGTGATATAGATCTCGGCCGGCCGGGTCATACGCGAGAGCTCGCTCGCCAGCATGGCCGGGCAGAGGTGGCGCGAAGCTTCTGCCAGCGCGCGCTCGCGGTTGCAGAAAGCCGTTTCGATGATCAGCGTCTTGAGGTTGGCTATTGCATTGAGCGCCGGCCAGAAGTCGTCGTTGATGGTGGTATCGCCCGAAAACACCAGGCTGTGCTGGCCCGAATCAAGCTGATAAGCCACCGCCGGCACCGTGTGCAGGGCCGGTAGCGCGGTCACCGTCAGGTTGGTCTCCACCTGCAGCGTATCGCCCAACTCAAACGGCACAAAGCGCATCCAGGGCGAGGCCGGGTCGGGAATCTCGCGGAAGTCGGGCCAGATGTGCCAGTTGAAGACATGTGCGGTCAACATCGCCAGTGTGGCGCTGGTCGCGTAGACCGTCAGCGGCTTACTGCGCATGGCACCGACCGTGTCCACCATCAAGGGCAGCATCGCCACATGGTCCAGATGGGCATGGGTCAGAAAGACCTGGTCGATCTGGGCCAGTTCAGCCACCGACAGGTCCCCCACCCCGGTACCCGCGTCGATCAGGGTATGACGGCCGACCAGGAAGGAGGTCGTGCGCATCCCCGCGCCTATCCCGCCGCTGCAGCCCAGTACTTTCAGACGCATCGCCATGGTTCCGCCTCGCGCCCTACTTGCTGTCGAACTCGTGGACACCATCCCAACCGGGCGGTGGCGGTACCTTGCGGAACTGGGCGATGCGCTCCAGATAGACCTGGTACAGCCGGCTCGGTCCGGCCTGCTTGCTGAGGTTGATCAGCTGCAGCTCAGCCAGATCCCAATCCTGCGCCCGGTAGTGCTTAAGCGCCATATGGAATAGCTCGACCGAATTGCGTAGCGGCTTCTCTACCGCGCCGGTTTCGCCTATGGGTTCATAGATGGTGACGGGGTCGTCGCGCCCCTTGACCTTTACCCGGTCCAGCTCGCGGAACAGCACCCCGTCCTTGACCGCCTGGCGAGTATGCTCGCCCACGATCATACCCACACCGTAGTGCTTGGTCAGGCTCTCCAGCCGGGCCGCCAGGTTGACCGAATCGCCCATCACCGTATAGGCCTTACGGATCTGCGACCCCATATCGCCCACGGTCATCCGCCCAGTATTCACTCCCACGCCGATAAAGACCTCAGGCCAGCCCTTCTCCTTCATCGCCGGGGCGATCTCACGCATCGCCCGCTGCATATCAAGGCCGGCGAGCACGGCATTCTTGGCATGGTCGGGGTCGTGGATGGGCGCGCCCCAGAAGGCCATCACGCAGTCGCCCATATATTTATCGATGGTGCCGAGGTAGCGGGTACGGATCACATTGGACAACGTGGTCAGGAACTCATTCATGAAGCGCGTCAGCTCCTTGGGCTCCATGCTCTCGGAGATGGTGGTGAAACTGCGCACGTCAGAGAACAACACGGTCAGCTCCCGGCTCTGCCCCTCCATGGAATATTTTTCCGGCTCCTCGCTCATGCGCTCCACAAGCTCGGGCGGCACGTACTGGCCGAACAGGCTGGCCATCTGCTTCTTGTTGCGCGATTCGAAGAAATAGCCGTAGGCCATCGAGATCGCATATAGCAGCATGATAGTCAGCAGCGAAGCCGCCAGCGGCAACGCCAGCCGTGAATATTTCCACAGGGCAAAGTCGGCCAACGTCACCAGCAGCACGAGGCTGGCTGCCAACAGGGTCGCCGGTAGCGGATTGAGCCTGATCAGCGCCACTGTCATGACACCGCCCAGGCAAATCAGCAGCAGAAATTCCGCCCCGATCAGATAGTCCGGCTTGCCCGGCAGCGTGTCGCCCAGCATGCCAGCGATCAGGTTGGCGTGAATCTCCACCCCAGGATAGACCGCATCCACCGGTGCCACCCGCAGGTCATTCAGACCTGGCGCCGTCGTACCTACCAGTACCATGCGGCCGGCCAGATCCTCAGCCCGCACCCGGCCATTGAGCACATCGCTGGCCGAGAGGTATTTGAAACTGCGCTGCCGGCCACGGAAAGGCACCAGAGCGCTGACCTCCTCGTCCACCGGCAGCATCAAGGGCCCGACCTTGAGCCACTCCAAAGGCGCATAAGCTCGGAGCGGCGATTCCACATACTGTGGTTCGATCTTGGGGAAGTTCAGATAGGCCCGCACCATGGCCAGCGACAAGGACTCGTAGTACTTGCCATCATGTTCCACCAGCAGCGCCACCCGCCGGGTCACGCCGTCCGGGTCAGGGCGCGGATTGAAGTGTCCGGCCGAAGTCGCCTGGGCCATCAGTACCGGCAGATTGGCGCCAAAGCCGGTGGCCTGCACCGGTCGCACATTGCGGCCCTTGAACATGCCGGCCGGCAATACCGCTTTGGGCAAGACGCCAGCACGCGGTGCATTGGGCTCAAAGCTGAAGTAATAGCCCAGCACCACCGGCCGGCCGGCAAGGCTCTTGGCCAGCACGCCGTCGTAGTCCAGGCTTTGCTGCAGGGTATCGAGCCGGGCCAGGAAGGCCGGATCGTCCTTGAACTCGGTCGCTGCCAGTTGCTTGAGCACAGGCAGGCCGGAGCTCACGTCCCTCTCGGCAAAAACGATATCAAAGCCCACTGCTGCGGCCTTATAGTCCTGCGTCAGCCGCGTCACCAGTTGCGCCACCGTCTTGCGTGGCCAGGGCCACTGGCCCACCTCGGCCAGGCTCTTTTCGTCCACGTCGACGATCACCGTACGTGGATCGACACCACCTTGCATGGTCAGCGCCACCCGGGCGTCGTACAGCCAGAGGTCGATCTGCTCCACCAGCCGCGGCCGCCAGGCATAGGCGGCGTAGCTCAGGAAGAACACCAGGACCGCCAAGCTCAAAAGCAGCTGCAGCCAGTATTTGCGCAGGGTCTTCATACCAGCCTGGCGGCGCCTTCGATCACTTGTAGAAGAATTCCATCTTCACCCCAGCCAGTTCGATCACCGCCTTGTCCGCCAGCAGCTCGGCATGCACGCCGATCTCGCGGCCATTGACCAGCGGGTGGCTCGGCCCTTCCACATGGGTAATGAAATAGCCGGTCGGCCGTTTGGTGATAATGGCCACCTGCACGCCCGGCTTGCCCAGGGAGGTCAGATTCTTGACCAGGTCCAAGGTCTTGCCGGCATTGCCGCCGCTAAGCACCTTGATCGCGCCGGGGCGTACTTCGCCCGCCGCCGGCGCGGCGGCTTCGGCAGCGGCTGCCTGGGGAGCGGGCGCCGGGGCCGGTCGCGCAACCGGGATCGGCATCTGCTCGGTATGCGCAGTCAGCGGCGAAGTCCCCGCCGGCGCCGTGGGCTTGAGCGCACCCGGCTTGATCACCATGGTCTTGTCGAAATCATCCGGCAGGCCTGGCTTGGTACCCTCGCTCACATACTTGAGCTTGTACTTGCCCATCTCGATCATGTCGCCGTTTTGCAGCATCTGTCGCTTGACGGTCTGACCGTTGACCAGCGTGCCATTGGTGCTGTCAAGGTCTTCCAGGAACACGTCCGAGCCGATCACATCGACCCGGGCATGGTTGCCCGACACCGCCAGATTATCGATCTGCAGATCGTTGTTCGGCTTGCGGCCGATGCTGACAGCGTTCTTTTCCAAGGTGTACTCGCGCAGCACCGTGCCGTCGAGGCTAAGTATCAGTTTGGCCATCCCAGTGTCCTTCCCAAATCAGCGCGCCAACCAGCCAAACAAGCGGGACCGGAGGCTGCGCTCTGCAGCAAAGCTGCGATTGATGCGTATCAGTATGACGGAAACATTGTCCCGCCCACCATTGTCATTGGCCATCTGCACCAGTTGCTCTGCCGCCAGCGGAAGGTTGTTCGGCAGGGTACTGAGCACCAGTGCGATGTCCGGATCGTCGATCATGTCGTTGAGGCCGTCGGAGCAGAGCAGATAGATGTCGCCGGATTTGACATCGAAGTCATTGAGCTCCGGATCAAGCTGCGGATCTATGCCCACAGCGCGCGTCACGAGGTTCTTGTTCTGCGAACGACGGGCCTCTTCTTCCGTGATCAGACCGTTGTCGAGCTGCTCCTGAAGCAAGGAATGGTCCCGCGTGAGTGATTTGAACTCACCGTCTCGCATCCGATACAGCCGCGAATCCCCCACATGGGCCACCGTGACCCGGTTGTCGTAGAACAGCGCCGCCACCAGGGTGGTACCCATGCCAGCGCATTGCGGCTGGCTTTGCGCAGTCTGGAAGATCGCCAGATTGGCCTTTTCGATCTCCAAGCGCAGGATGCGGTGGGCCGCCGGCTTGCCGCTCATGGCCTCGGGCACATGGGGCGGCACCACCTCCAAGGCGGCAGCGATACCCTGCGCCAGCAAGGTGGTCGCAATCCCGCTGGCCACCTCGCCAGCGTTGTAACCCCCCATGCCGTCGGCCAGGATCGCCATGCCGCGGGCTGCGTCGAAGGAGATCGCATCCTCATTATGTCCGCGCACCATGCCAGCGTCGGTCATGCCATGCATTTCTATCGAGTGGGCCAAGGACTTCACGACTTTGCCCCCTCGGTACTCGGCTTGGCCAACAAACGCCTCAGCGCGTCAGCAAACTCCTGCCCGGTCTGGAAGCGCTCATCGGCGTTCTTGCGCAGCGCCTTGTCGATCACCGCCACCAGGCGGTCCGGCAGATTGGGGTTCAGTTCCTTGGGGTTGGTATAGGGTTCGTTGGCAATCCGGAACATCAGCTCGGCCATCGATTCACCCTTGAACGGCAAGGTGCCCACGCACATCTGGTACAGCATGACCCCCAGGCTGAACAGGTCGGAGCGGCCATCCACCTTCTTGCCGCTGAGCTGCTCGGGCGACATATAGCTGGGCGTGCCCAGCACCATGCCGGTCTTGGTCTTGCTGGAATCGGTGATCCGCGCGATGCCGAAGTCGGTCACCTTGACCACCTTGGTATCGAGCTCGTACATGATGTTGGCCGGCTTGATATCCCGGTGCGCCACATGCTGCTTGTGAGCATAGTCCAGCGCCTCGGCGGTCTTGATCACGATATGCACCACCTCGGCCGCCGGCAGCAGGTGGCCCGCCTTGGTGTAGGGGCTCAGATCCTTGCCCTTGAGGAACTCCATGGCGATATAGGCCAGGTCGTGCTCCTCGCCCGCGTCATAGATGGTCACGATATTCGGGTGGTTGAGCCGGCCGGCGGTCTCTGCCTCGCGGAAGAAGCGGCTGCGCGCCTCGGCCAGCTCGTCCGGCTCAAACTCCTCGCTGAGCGCCATGGTCTTGATCGCCACCACCCGGCCGATCTTGGGATCGCGCCCGAGGTAGACCACCCCCATCGCCCCCTTGCCCAGCTCCTTCTCCACCTGGTAGCGGCCCAGCATGGGCTTCTCTACCGCCTCGTTGTCCAGCACCAGGGTGCTGGCATTGCCACGGCTGGCACCGCCCCCCAGGATCACCGTTTCCGACATCTGCTTGGCGCGGCTGAGCTTGCTGGAGAGATCGCGGTACTTGGGGTCGTAGTCGGCCATATGGCGGTAGACCGCCTCGGCCTTGTTGAACTGCCGCTTGCGCTCGAAGTCCAGCGCGAGGTTGTAGAGGGCGTCCATCATGCTGGCGTCCATCGGCACCTTGCGGAACTTGTCGAAGGCCATGTCGAGCTGCCCCTGGCCCTGGAAGGCCAGGCCCAGCATGCGGTTGGATTCGGCCGCACCCAGCTCCGACTCCTCCTTGCCGCGCTCGGTCAAGAGGAAGCGCTTGGTGGTCAGCACCAGGTGCCCCACCAGCAGCAAGGCAGCCGGCGTCATCATCTCCAGCCAGATGAGCTTGCTGCTCATCAGCACGAACTGGGTACCGATCAGCAGCACGAACAAGCCAGCGGTCAACATCGCTGCCTGGCCGGCACGCAATCGGGGCAAAAGGCCGATCAGATACGCGGCCACCAAAAGGCACAACAGCATCTTGAACCAGGGTGCCCAGCCCGGTTGGGTGAAGTAGTCCTGCTGCAGAATGCTGGAGAGCGTATGCGCCAGCACCTCCACGGGCGCCATGGCCGCAGAGACCGGGGTCACGAAGCTCGAGCCCACACCTGCCGCGGTCGCGCCAATCAGCACGATCTTGTCCTGATACTTGTCGACCGGGATCTTGCCGCTGGCCACGTCGTAGAAGGCGTCGATGGGAATGACCGATTTACCGTCGCGCGGCTTGTAGTAGTAGGGGTAGAAGGAAGCGTAAGCGGTAGTCTGCAGCTTCACCTTGCCAAACTGCACCGACTGACCAAGCTGGGTCACCACCTGCGCCGGCGCCACATTCAGGCTGCGCGCCGCCGCCAACAGGGCCAGCGAGGGATAGAACTGGTCGACATAGCGCATGACCAGGAATTCCTCGCGTACCACACCATCCACATCCGGCACCGCAGTCAGGTGACCAATGCCGGCCGCCTTCTCACCGATCCGCGCAATAGGCGCGATCATCTGCCGGCTGGCCACCGGCAAGCCGCTGTTGGCATCGCCACCGGTCTCCACCTCGTTCTTCTTCACGAAGGGTGGCGTTTCCTTGTCCGGGTTGCCCTGCAGCTCGCCCTTCTCCAGCAGCATGGGCAGCAGCACATTGCCGGCCTTGCCTACGCTGTCGGCCAACTGTGCATCCACGTCCAGCTTGACCGCCGCCTCTTCCAGCAGCGAGCCGAAGCGGTCGCCCGGACCGGCCTCGGCACCGCCCTGCTGCCTGCGGTACAGGTCAAGCAGCTGCTTGATATAGGCCGCGCCCTTGTCCTGCTGGGGCTCTGTGAAAAATACCGTGCTGACGATCAGCTTGGGATTGGCGGCTGCCAGCTTATCGATGAACTGGGCATGGATATCACGCGACCAGGGCCAGCGACCGATATTGTCGAGGCTCTGCTGGTCGATGGCGATGATGGCGATGCGGTCACTGGGTGTGCGATTGGTCAGGCTGACGCCACTGTCGTAGGCCTTGCGTTCCAGTCCTGCCAGCAGGTTGGTGCTCAGCCCGGCAAAGGCGAACAGCACGACAACCACGATGCCGACGAACCAATCGGCCTTCCAAAAAGCACGTTTCATTCTTTCTCCCTGGCCCGGACAAGCTGCGGGTTGTTGGAAGAGTAGTTGGCAATACCGCCCGACGCTAGTCCACAGGCCGTTTTAGGCGCAGGATAGTCCGCTTTTGCCGACATCATCATTCGGCCGCAGAAGCCAGAAAACGCAGCACCGCCACCTTGCGGCTGAACTCGCGCCAAGCGTCAGGGTGGTACTCCTCCAGATGGCGATGGTCACGCTGCCAGCCGAACAGGCGAATCGCATGGGCAGCGAGCCCGGTTGGCACCGGATCGAACTCCGACAAGCCCACCATCAGTTCGGCCTCGAACAGATGCCGCACATCCACGCTGACCAAGAGCTCGCCATCGGCCAACTGGCTCAACTGCTCGGCTGCCTGCCGTTCGTTGCCAAGTTCGGCCAGGTCCAGCAGGCGATCCACCGCCTCCAGCGCCTCGGCCTCCTGCAAGCGCAGCTGCAGCCACTCCACCGTCTTGGGGTCCCGCTCCAGCAGCCAGTTGCCCGGCTTGGTCCAGCCAAAGAGCTGTACCGCCGCGCGCAGAAAGTCATCGTGGTTGGCGGCAATATCACAGCACACCCACAGCATGCCGTCCTCGAACAACCGCCATAGCACCGGGTCGCGGGCCGCTTCGTCGCGCAGACCAAACTCGGCCAGCACCAGCTCCAGCGCCGCCATGGCCTCGTCGCGCGTCCCCTGCTCATTGAGCTCGGCCAACTTCTCGATATGGGGCCGCAGGCGCGCCTCGGCCTCGATCTCGGCCGGGTCCCGCTCCCCCGGCACCACGACCGGTGCGGGCGGTTGCTGGTTCAGTTCGTCCAATTTCCACAGCGCCGCCTCAAAGGCTTCGCGCAAACGCTGGAAGGCCACCGGATCATCCTCGGGCCGGGTGGTCTTGAGCAGGCGGGCATAGGCGCGCTTCACCTCGCGCTCGTCTGCGGTTGGCGCCATGCCCAGCACAGCCCAGCAATCGTTCTCACTCACAGCCAACCCTCGCCTTCCAGTTCGTCCAGCAGCTGCTTCAGCTCCTGCCGGCCGGCCACAATCGCCGCCTCATCCTGTTGCTCCAGCAGGGCCTGGAAGTGCGCACTGGCCTGCGAGACCCACTGCCGCTGCTCACCCAGAGTCTGCTGGAACAGCCGGTCGGCACGCGCCAGCAGCTGGGCATTGGGCAGCAATTCGCGCGGGTGGATCTTGAGCTGGGCCAACGCAGCCAGCCGCTCCTCGATCTGCGCCGGGGTCAACACGCCCGGGTTGTCTTCAATCACCAGCCGGTGCTTCTCACCGGTCTCGCCCACCGTCATCTCGGCCTCCAGGAGGCCGTTCACGTCATAGGTAAAGCGTACTGCCACGCTGATCTGGCCGGCCGGCCGCGGCGGCACCGGTATGGTCAGTTCGCCGAGGAAGATATTGTCCTGCACCATTCGGCTCTCGCCCTGGAAGATGCTGACATGCAGCGCGCTCTGGTTGTCGGCAATGGTATTGACCGTCTGCTCGCGCGAGATCGGCACCACCGAATTGCGCTCAATGATGGGCAGGTAAAAGCCCGGCTGGAAGCGCCCCGGCGCAATCTGCTCGCTGACCTCGATGCCCAGCGAATAGGGGCTGACATCGGTCATCACCACTTCGTTGAGCGTCACGTCCCGCACCTTCAGGCCCGCCATCACCGCCGCGCCACGCGCCACCACCTCATCCGGGTTGAGGTTCATGGCCGGCATGCGGCCAAACAGCTTGGCCACCAGCTTGCGTACCATGGGCATACGGGTCGCACCACCAGCCAGCACAATCTGGTCAAGGTCTATCGCCTTCAGCCGTGCATCGCGCAGCGCCTTCTCTATCGGTTCGCGCAGGCGCTTGAGCAGGGGCTCGCACAGTTTCTGGAAGGTCGCCTCGTCCAGCACCCAACGCAGGGTTTCACCCTCATGGTTCAGCTCGAATGCCACCTGCTCGTTGCCGCTCAATGCCCGCTTGACCTGCTCGGCCTGCTTGCGCAGCGCCTGGTAGCGCACCGGATCGGCCATCTTGTCGGTAATGCCGTGGGGCTTGCCCACCTGCTCGATAAAGCCATCGATCAGCACTTCGCTGAAATCCTCGCCCCCGAGGAAGTTGTCACCGGCCGAGGCTCGCACCTCCATCACCCCCTCGAAGAGCTCAAGGATGGAGATATCAAAGGTCCCGCCGCCCAGGTCAAATACCAGAAAACGACTCTCCGGCTCGTTCTGGTGCAGGCCATAAGCCAGTGCTGCCGCGGTCGGCTCGTTGACCAGCCGCTCCACCTGCAGCCCGGCCAGTTGCCCGGCAATGCGGGTGGCCTTGCGCTGGGCATCGCTGAAATAGGCCGGTACCGTGATCACGGCCTCACTCACCGGCTCGCCCAGATAGCGCTCGGCGTCTTCCTTCAGCGACTTCAGCACCAGGGCCGACAACTCTTCCGGCCGGAAGCTCTGCGCGCCCAACCGGGTCTGCCGGTCCGAACCCATATAGCGCTTGAACACCGAGGCCGTCAGCTGCGGATGGGTAATCAGCCGCTCACGCGCCGCCAGACCGACCAATACCGCCCCCTGATCGTCGAGACCGACAACCGAAGGCGTCAGGTGATGGCCCAGCGCGTTGGGGATGATTTCCGCCTGCCCGTCGCGCCAGACGGCAACGAGGCTGTTGGTGGTACCCAGGTCTATACCGATGATCATGTCGCTCAATGCCTGAAATCCGGAAACAAGCCAGCTATTTTACGTCATGACGACGTAAACCCGCCTGCGTGAACCATTTTCACGCACACGGGCATACACCGCAGCGGGCCGGCGCAGGAAATTGCACCAACCACTCGTTCGCTTTTTCTGAATGAAATCTTGAAAAACCTCCGCTATCGTCATGCGGAACTCGGCTCAATAATGCATGCCAACTAGCAGTGCCATTGATCAACCGCAAAGAAAGGCACCCTCCAACATGGTAACCAAGTACACGCTTCCCGCCCGCCTGCTGCATTGGCTGGTGGCGCTGGGCATCTTTGCCGCCTTTGGCTTGGCGCTGGTCGTCGACGATATGCCGCTGAGCCTGACCAAGCTCAAGCTGATCAACTACCACAAGTGGATAGGTATCACCGTACTGGGCCTGGTCGCCCTGCGCCTGCTCTGGCGCCTGGGCCATAAGCCGCCGCCGACCAATGCGCAGATGGCGGGCTGGGAAAAGACGGTTGCCGCCATCACGCAAGGCCTGCTCTACCTCCTGATGTTCGGTGTGCCGCTCGGTGGCTGGCTGTACTCCTCGGCCAAGGGTTACCCCGTGGTCTGGCTGGGCCTGGTACCGCTACCCAATCTGATGGAAAAGAACGAAGAGCTGGCCGCCACCCTCAAGGAGGTCCATGGTGCCGGCGGCTGGGCCATCATCGTCCTGTCGGTACTGCATGCCGCTGCAGCGTTCAAGCACCATTTCATCCAGCGCGACGACACCCTGAAACGAATGCTCTGATCCGGCGTCCTAGTCTGCCGATCCCGTCTTGCCAAAGTTAACTGGAGCCCTCTGCCCATGAAGAAACTGCTCGCCCCCCTCGCCCTGCTCGCCGCCGCCGGCCTTGCCCAGGCTGCTCCGGCCGATACCGCCAAGAGCTCGGTCAAATTCGTCTTCACCCAGATGAATGTGCCGGTTGAGGGCCAGTTCAAGAAATTCAGCGCCGACGTCGCCTTTGATACCGCCAAGCCCGATGCCGGCAAGGTCAGCATCGCGGTCGAGCTTGCTGCCACCGACGCCGGCAGCGGCGATGCCAACCAGGCAGTGCAGATGAAGGAATGGTTCAACACCGCCGCCTTCCCCAAGGCCACCTTCACCGCCAGCCAGTTCAAGCCCCTGGGCGGTGGCAAGTTCCAGGCTATCGGTCAGTTCGGCCTCAAGGGCAAGAGCGCCAGCCTGACCGTGCCCTTCACCGTCCGCCCCGAGGGCAACGGCCAATGGTTCGAAGGCGCCTTCCCGCTGTCCCGCCTCGCCTGGAAGGTCGGCGAGGGCGAGTGGGCTGATGTTGGCGCCGTGGCTGACGTCGTCCAGGTCAAGTTCAAGCTGTTCGTACCCAAGTAAGTCCGCAAACCGGCCGGCGCCCTTGGGCGTCCGGCCTGCAAACCCAACCCTGCTGCAAACCCAGACGGAGTAAACACCCATGCAAACCAAGCTGATCGCCACCCTGATCGCCGCCGGCCTGTCGGCCGCTTCCTTCGCTGCCACCGAGAAGTTCGTGCTGGACAGCACCCACACCTACCCCAGCTTCGAGATCAGCCACCTGGGCTTCTCGATTACCCGCGGCATGTTCAAGGACACCGAGGGCACCCTGGAGCTGGACCGTGCCGCCAAGACCGGCAAACTGGAAGCCACCATCAAGACCACCTCGCTGGAAACCGGCTTCGACAAGCGCGATGAGCACGTGAAGAGCAAGGACTTCTTCAACGTGGCCGAATTCCCGACCGCCGTGGTCAAGGCCGACAAGTTCAGCTTCGACGGCGAAAAGCCGGTCAAGGCCGAAGGCACCCTGACCCTGCTGGGCGTGACCAAGCCGGTCACCCTCAACATCACCCCGCTCAAGTGCGACATGCGCATGGGCAAGGACTTCGTCTGCGGCGCCGACGTGGCCACCGTGATCAAGCGCAGCGAATGGGGCATGAAGGCCTATGTGCCCTTCATCGGCGACGACGTGAAGATCGCTGTGCAGGTCGAAGCGATCAAGCAGAAGTAAGCCGGCTACGGCCCGACAAAAAACCCGCCATCGGCGGGTTTTTTGTTGTCCTGACACAGGTCGGTCAGATAGAAAAATCCTCACTGAACACCCGCACCGAACGCGGCCGGATATACACCCGCTCACCCGCCGCATAGCGCTGGCCGGCATAGGCCTCGCGGCTCAGCTCGGCCTCTACCGGGTCGCCGTTTTCCAGGCTCAGCTCCAGTCGAACTACCGAGCCTATGGCACGGACATGGTCCACCTTGGCCGGCAGGGTCTGCACGGCCGGCTCGCGCAGGAGCTCGATATCGTGCGGTCGCACATAGGCGATCGCCCCGTCGCCCCCGGGGGCCGCGTGGCCCACGTCGGCAAAGCCGCCATGCACGCGGCTGTGGAACAGGTTCACGTCACCCAGGAACTGGTACACAAAGGGGGTGGCAGGCGTGTCGTAGACCTGTTCCGGCGTCCCCACCTGCTCGATCCGGCCCTTGTTCATCACCACCACCCGGTCAGCCACTTCCAGCGCTTCTTCTTGGTCATGGGTCACGAATACCGAGGTCACATGCACTTCCTCGTGCAGGCGCTTGAGCCAGCGGCGCAACTCCTTGCGCACCTTGGTATCGAGCGCGCCAAAGGGCTCGTCCAGCAGCAGTACCTTGGGCTCCACCGCCAAGGCCCGCGCCAGCGCAATCCGCTGCCGCTGGCCGCCGGAGAGCTGGGCCGGGTAGCGGTCCGCCAGCCAATCGAGCTGTACCAGATTCAAGAGTTCGTGCACCCGGCGCTTGATCTCCTTGTCGCTCGGGCGGGTGTGCCTGGGCCGCACCCTGAGGCCAAAGGCCACGTTCTCGAACACGGTCATATGGCGGAACAGCGCATAGTGCTGGAACACAAAGCCGACCTGGCGTTCACGCACATGGGTGTCGGTGGTGTCCTCGCCATGGAACAGGATCTGGCCGCTGTCCGGCGTCTCAAGGCCCGCAATGATGCGCAGCAAGGTGGTCTTGCCGCAGCCCGAAGGCCCCAGCAGCGCCAGCAACTCGCCAGTTTCCACCTTGAGGTTGACATCGTGCAGGGCGGTAAAGGCACCGAACTGCTTGGCAATGGCGTTGATTTCAATGCTCATGATCTATCTCTCTGGCCGGCCTAGCAGCCGCACTCGTTCTTGCGGCTCACTGGTCGAACACGGCGGCGCGGTCCGCCGCCATCTGCCGTTCGGCCTGCCATTCCACCCAGGTCTTGGCCACCAGGGTCACCAAGGCCAACAACGCCAGCACCGAAGCACAGGCAAAGGCGGCCACGAAGTTGTATTCGTTGTACAGAATCTCCACATGCAGCGGGATGGTGTTGGTCAGGCCGCGGATATGGCCGGACACCACGCTCACGGCACCAAACTCGCCCATCGCCCGCGCATTGCAGAGGATCACCCCGTACAAGAGGCCCCACTTGATATTGGGCAGGGTGATCTTCCAGAACATCTGCCAACCACTGGCGCCCAGCACCATGGCGGCCTGCTCCTCCTCGGTACCCTGCGCCTCCATCAGCGGAATCAGCTCACGGGCCACAAAGGGGAAGGTCACGAACACCGTGGCCAGCACGATGCCCGGCACGGCAAAGATGACCTTGATATCGTGGTCCTGCAGCCAGGGGCCTATCCAGCCCTGGGCGCCGAAGATCAGCACATAGATCAGGCCCGCCACCACCGGCGAGACCGAGAAGGGCAAGTCGATCAGGGTGATGAGCAGGCTCTTGCCGCGGAAGTCGAACTTGGCAATGGACCAGGCCGCCGCCACCCCGAACACCAGGTTGAGCGGCACCGCGATCACCGCGGTCAACAGGGTCAGCTTTACCGCCGCCAGTGCGTCCGGGTCCTGCAGCGACTGCCAGTAAAGGTCCCAGCCCTTCTTCAGCGCCTCGGTAAAGACCGAAGCCAGCGGCACCAGGAGGAAGAAGGCCAGGAACAGAAAGGCTGCGGCCAAGAGGGTCCAGCGCACCCAGCGGGGCTCGGTGGTCGCAATCGAACGGGTTCCGTTATTTACTTGATGCATGACGGCCTCACTTGCGCATGCCGTGACGGCGCGCATGCCACCACTGGATCAGGTTGATGACCAGGATCAGGGCGAAGGAGATCAGCAGCATCACCGTCGCAATGGCGGTCGCCCCTCGGTAGTCGTACTGTTCCAGCTTGCCGATGATCAGCAGCGGGGCGATCTCCGATTCAAGCGGGATATTGCCGGCGATAAAGATCACCGAGCCGTATTCGCCGATCGCCCGGGCAAAGGCCAAGGTAAAACCGGTCAACAGCGCCGGCAGCGCGGCCGGGAAGATGATCTTGCGGAAGGTCTGCCAGCGATTGGCACCCAGGCAGGCAGCTGCTTCTTCCAGCTCGGATTCCAGATCCTGCAGCACCGGCTGCACCGTCCGTACCACAAAGGGCAGACCGATAAAGGTCAGCGCCACCACCACGCCCAGCGGCTTGAAAGCCACCTGTATGCCCAGCGGCACCAGGAAGCTGCCTATCCAGCCATTGGGCGCATAGAGGTTGGTCAGGGCAATCCCGGCCACCGCGGTCGGCAGGGCAAAGGGCAGGTCCACCAGCGCATCCACCAGCCGCTTGCCCGGAAAGGTGTAGCGCACCAGTACCCAGGCTACCAGAAGGCCCGCGAACAGATTGATCAAGGCCGCGATCAGGCTGGCGCCAAAGGTCAGCTTGTAGGCCGCCAGCACCCGCTCGGTTGTTACGACCTGCCAGAAATCGGCCAGCGTCAGCCCGCTGGTCTTGATGACCAGTGCCGACAACGGGATCAGTACGATCAGGCACAGATAGATGAGCGTGTAGCCAAAGGCCAGGCCGAAGCCCGGCAGCACACTGGGTTGTTTGAAGCGCATCGTGGCAGCAGACGAAAAGTTGAAGAACCGCGGGCAGCCAGGGCCGCCCGCAGGTCAGAATCAGTGCTTCTTGTTGAAGATCTGGTCGAAGGTGCCGCCGTCGTCGAAGTGGACCTTCTGCGCATTGCGCCAGCCACCGAACACCTCGTCCACGGTGAAGAGCTTCACCGCCGGATATTGGGCAGCGTACTTCTTGGCCACGGCCGGGTCCTGCGGGCGCAGATAGTTCTGCGCGGCAATCTCCTGGCCTTCCGGCGTCCACAGGAACTTCAGGTATTCCTCCGCCAGCTTGCGGGTACCCTTCTTGTCCACCACCTTGTCGACCACACTGACCGGTAGCTCGGCGCGGATGGACAGGCTGGGGTAGACCACCTCGAACTGGCCGCGGCCGAATTCACGGGCAATCATCTCGGCCTCGTTCTCGAAGGTCAGCAGCACATCACCAATCTGCCGCTGCATAAAGGTCGTGGTCGCGGCACGACCGCCGGAATCGAGCACCGGCACATTCTTGAGGATGGCGCCGACAAACTCGGCCGCCTTCTGCGGATTGCCGCCAGGCTGCTTGAGCGCATAACCCCAGGCCGCCAGATAACTGTAACGACCATTGCCGGTGATCTTGGGGTTGGCCATCACCACCTGCACACCCGGCTTGGCCAGGTCGGACCAGTCCTTGATGCCCTTGGGGTTGCCCTTGCGCACGATCAGCACCTGCAAGGAGGTAAACGGCAGGCTGTTGTTGGGCAGACGGCTGGCCCAGTTCTCCGGCACCAGCTTGGCCTTGTCGTACAGCGCGTCGATATCCGGCGGCATATTCATGGTGATCACGTCAGCTTCCAGTCCGTCGATCACCGCCCGCGCCTGCTTGCCCGAACCACCGTGCGACTGCTGGATGGTCACATCCTGGCCGGTCTTGGCCTTGTAGGCCTTCACAAAGGCCGGGTTCAGGTCCTTGTAGAAGTCGCGCATCACGTCGTAGGAGACGTTCAGCAGCTCTGGGCCAGCCAAGGCGGCAGCGGAAAGGCCAGCGGCCAGCGTGGTGGCGATCAGGCGGGTAAGCTTGGTCATGTGAGGGCAACTCCGGATGGAAGTCTTGAGCGCGACAGGATAGCAGTCGCCTTATATAGCCATTAAGAATGGTTAATTCAGAACTGAGAACTGGGGCAGCTATAGGGTGCACCGAGATCTGTGAGTACAACGCCCCACCCGGCGAAGCCGGGTGTTAACCGACAACAGCGGCTCGACGGCCCCTTCGCTTTTTTTAGCCCACTCCCCCCGCCCTCGCCGCCGCGAGGGGGCCTCGCTGACGCGAGTCAGTGAGTTTTTATAGACGTCGCCAGATGCGCCAAACCTGTCAGAGCGTGCTTACTCGGTGGCAATACGCACTGCAAAGCCCTCGCCCAGGTAGCCGTCGAGGGTGGATTGAGGGAGGCCGGCGGGGAGTTCCAGGACGACGTTGGCGGGTTGCAGGTCGAAGTGGTGCAGCATGCGGGCGAAGGTGCTGCCGTGGGCGGTCTTCACGTAGTCGAACAGGCGCACGTGGATGGGCAGCACCAGCGGTGTGCGCTGGCCCTGCACCACGAAGTGGTTGAGGGCGTGGATCAAGCGGCATAGCCGGTCCAGCTTGAGCAGGCCATCGGCCCCGCTGGCCAGGCTGAACAGCTTGTCGGCCGGGAAAGGCTCACCGTCCGGCCCCAGCACGTCCAGCTCGGCACGGGCCAGCCTGGCGCCACCCACCTCCACCGGCCGGTAGTGGCTACGCAGTTCGCACTTGAAAAAGCGCCCCAGCACGCCCGCGTCGTCGAGCCCCAGCGGAAAGCCGGCCACCCACTGCGCCGGCAGGCTGGCCACGCGCTCGCTGAGCAATTGCAGATCGTGCTCGTTCATCGATTTCCTCCGTAGCGGACCCATCCGGCAATAACGAAAAAAGCCCGGGCATACCGGGCTGAAGAGACAGGGGTCCGGTCTTACTTGTTCGGTTGTGGCGTCAGCCGCAGATAGGGGCGCAGGGCGCGATAGCCTTTAGGAAAGCGGCGCTGGATTTCCTCAGTATCGGTCAGGCTGGGCACGATCACCACATCATCGCCATCCTGCCAGTTGGCCGGCGTTGCCACCTTATGGTGGTCGGTCAGCTGCAGCGAGTCCAGCACGCGCAGGATCTCGTTGAAATTGCGGCCGGTACTGGCGGGGTAGGTCAGGGTCAGGCGGATCTTGTGGTCAGGGTCGATCACGAACACCGTGCGCACCGTCAGGTTGAGCAGCGAATTGGGGTGGATCATGTCGTACAGCGTCGCCACCTTGCGGTCCGGGTCGGCCAGGATGGGGAAGTTGAGGGTGACCGACTGGGTCTCCTCGATATCCGCCACCCAGCGGCCGTGTGAATCCAGGGTGTCGACCGACACCGCCAGCGCCTTGGCATTGCGGCGGGCCAGCTCGTCCTTGAGCTTGGCGGTATAGCCCAGCTCGGTAGTGCAGACCGGCGTGAAATCGGCCGGATGGGAGAACAGCACCACCCACTGGCCGGCAGCCCAGTCATGGAAATGGATGGTTCCCTCGGTCGATTCCTGGCTGAAGTCGGGGGCAATATCGCCCAGTCGCAACGTCATGGCATTCCTCCTCGCGCTGACTCTCGCCGCCGCAGAGAGAAATTGAAATTTGTACTTCCACACCCGCCGCCATTTCAATGCGCCGACGAGCGCAGCGAGGTTCCCCGCCGGCGGGCGGGGCGGAGGGGCAGGGACTCAATCAAGGAAAGTGAGTACTGCCTCAGTATCTTTTGCCGTTAAGCGCACTGGTGAGCGAAGTCGTTGCCACCTGCAAGGTGGCTTACTACTTCGGCCCCCTCCTTGCGGGGACTCCCGTGCGCCTTATCCACCATATGGTGCTCGCAAGCGTTGATCAGCCAGCCCACTCACTTGCTCACATATATCTGGTCGAACACGCCGCCATCACCGAAGTGGGCCTTCTGCACCTTGCCCCATCCGCCGAACACCTCGTCGATGGTGAACAGGTTGACCTTGCCAAACTGCTTGGCGTACTTGGCCGCCACGGTCGGGTCGATGGGACGGTAGTAGTTCTGCGCGGCAATCTCTTGCGCTGCCGGGCTGTACAGGTATTCGAGGTAGGCCTGCGCCACCTTGGTGGTGCCATGCTTGGCAGCGTTCTTGTCCACCAGCGAGACGGTGGGCTCAGCCAGGATGGAGGCCGAAGGGGTCACGATGTCGAACTTGTCCGGACCCAACTCCTTCACCGACAGATAGGCTTCGTTCTCCCAGGCAATCAGCACGTCGCCAATGCCACGCTCGACAAAGGTCACGGTCGAGCCACGGGCACCGGTATCGAGCACCTTCACCTGCTTGTAGAGCTTGGTCACATAGTCGCGGGCCTTGGCTTCGCTACCGCCAGGCTGCTTCAGCGCCCAGCCCCAGGCTGCCAGGTAGTTCCAGCGGGCGCCGCCCGAGGTCTTGGGATTGGGCGTCACCACCTCCACACCCGGCTTGAGCAGGTCCGGCCAGTCCTTGATCTGCTTGGGGTTGCCCTTGCGGACCAGGAACACGATGGTCGACTGGTAAGGCGCGCTGTTGTGCTTCAGGCGCTTTTGCCAGTCGGTGGGCAAGAGCTTGGCCCGCTCGCTGATCTCATCCACATCGCCCGCCAGCGCCAAGGTCACCACGTCGGCTTCCAGGCCGTCGATCACCGAACGCGCCTGCTTGCCCGAACCACCATGCGATTGCTTGACCGTGACGTTGTCGCCAGTCTTCTGCTTCCAGTACTGGGCAAACGCCTTGTTGTAGTCCTGGTAGAGCTCGCGGGTGGGGTCGTAGGAGACATTGAGCAGGTTGATGTCCGCCGCAATGGCAGACAGGGGCAGCAGGGCGGCGGCGAGCAGGCTGGCCAGAGGCAGGCGTTTCATACAGGGCTCCATCGGTTTGGATTGGTATGGCGCCACTCTAGCCAGCGTTCAAAATTCCACAAATGAATTTGAAATTAGATTGTTATTCCATAAACAACTATTGAATGAGTAGCGCATGGCCGCCCGGCCCCTACCCCTAGCAGCAGGCATCAATACCGCTACAGCCCAGCTCTCCCCTCATTACACACCGCCCATACCCTCAGGTTCGGCCAAGCAAGTGCAAGAGTTTGCATAAAGCACTGACGAGCGGCGGCGAGGTTGCCACCGCGCTTGGCGCTTTGGCGCCTAGAAAATGTGCGTGTAAAGCTCGGGAGGAAGTGGACTAAAACATAGAAAGAGCTGGGACGCCGAGTTCGAACCAAGTAAAGCGCTCGGGTTTCCCAAGCGCCTGCGCTGCACTCGGCATCCGCATGCAAGGTAAACGGGCTCTTGCCATACCGACCAGCACGTTTACTTTTATAAACATCTCTATCATCTTCCCGTGATGAACCGAATGCTAAACTCGATTGATTATGGGACCGGCTTGCAGACGCCGTTTGCACTGCCTCCCACCGTGCCATCCGATATTCGTACCGAGGAATTCCATGTCTCGCCGTCTCGTCTTCTGGCTGATCGGTGGCGGTGTCGTCGCCGTCGTCGCCTGGGCTGCCTTCAAACCCGCTGGAGCACAAGCCGACAAGAGCGGCCCAGGCGGCCGCCCCACGGTCGTTGCCCTGGTCGACAGCAAGCTGCAGGACGTACCGGTCCGCTATGAAGCCCAAGGCACCGTCACCGCCCTGAACTCGGTCGAGTTGCGCCCGCAGGTCGCCAGCACCATCCGCGAAGTCCACCTCAAGGAAGGCCAGGACGTACAAAAGGGCCAGCTGCTGTTTACCCTGGATGGCCGCAACGACGTCACCAAGGTCGACCAGTCGGCCGCCGACCTGGCCCAGGCCGAGGCCCAGTTGGCCGATGCCGAGCGCAACCTGGTACGCGCCAAGGAGATGGTGCGGCAGAACTTCGTCTCGCAAAGTGCGGTCGATACCGCCCAATCCACCGCCGACAGCCAACGCGCCGCCGTGGTCGCCAAGCGCGCCGCACTCAATTCGGCCAAGGTCGGCCTGAGCTACCAAAGCCTCACCGCCCCCTTTGCCGGACGCGCCGGCGCCATCGACGTCCACCCAGGCTCGCTGGTGCAACCGGGTAGTACCGCCCCCCTGGTCACCCTCACCCAGCTCGATCCCATCGCCGTCAGCTTCACCCTGCCACAGGCCGAGCTGCCGCGCCTCTTGGCCGCCCAGCAGAGCGGCAAGATCCCGGCCCAGGCCCTGCTCGACCAGAATGGCACCCTGGATGGCAAGCTGACCTTTATCGACAACACGGTCGACGCCGCCAGCGGCACCATCCGCCTCAAGGCCGAGTTCGCCAATCCCAAGCGCCAGCTCTGGCCCGGTGCCTACGTGCGTATCGCAGTCGATCTCGGCACCGACAAGAACGCCGTGATCCTGCCGGTCGGTGCCTTGCAAACCGGCCCGGAGAAGCAGTTCGTCTACCAGGTCGGCCCCGACCAGACCGTGCAGCCACGCGATATCCGCCTGTCGCGGATCTTTACCCTCGAAGGCAAGCAATACGCCGTGGTCGCCGGCCTCGAAGCCGGTGCCAAGGTGGTGGCCGAAGGCGGCCAGAACCTGCGCCCCGGCGGCAAGGTCACCGAAGCCAAGCCCGGCGGCAAGAATGACGGCAAATCCGGCGGCAAAGGCGGCCCGCAGGCCCAGGTAGCCGACGCCCAAGCCAGCCACTGAGGCCGGAGGTCGCCCCCAGTGCGGCCCGTACGCAGACCCGGCGGTCGCCCCTTGCGGCCGCCCCAGCCTGAATTGAAGCCATGCATATCTCCGAACTCTGCATCCGCCGACCGGTCATGACCACCCTGCTGTCGATCTCGGTGGTCCTGCTCGGCCTGTTCGCCTACCAGAAGCTGCCGATCGCAGCCCTGCCTTCCTTCGATACGCCCACCATCAACGTCTCCGCCAACCTGCCCGGCGCCTCGCCCGAGACCATGGCCGCGTCGGTGGCCACCGTGCTGGAAAAGCAGTTCTCCACCATCGCCGGCCTCAACACCATCACCTCCACCTCCACCCAGGGCTCCACCTCCATCACCCTGGAGTTCGCCGACAACCGCGATATCGACAAAGCCTCGGTGGATGTGCAGGCCGCGCTACTGCGCGCACAGCGGGCCCTGCCGGACGACATGACCAGCCCGCCGGCCTACCGCAAGGTCAACCCGGCCGACCAGCCCATCCTCCTGATCGGCCTGACCTCGCCATCCTTGCCGCTGTCCGACCTGAACGACTTCGCCGACAACCTGATCTCGCCCAACCTCTCCACCATCGAGGGCGTGGCCCAGGTCAACGTGTTCGGCCCCAAGAAGTTCGCGGTCCGCATCAATGTCGACCCCGACAAGCTGGCAGCCGTCAACCTTTCGCTCGGCGACGTCAGCACCGCCATCCGCAACGCCAACGCCAACTCCCCGGTGGGCACCCTCGATGGCCAGCGCCAGACGCTGATCATCGAGGCCAACAAGCAGATGAAGACCGCCGCCGAGTTCCGCGAGCAGGTCATCGCCTCCTACAAGGGGGCACCGGTTCGCCTGCGCGACATCGCCCGGGTCGAGGATAGCGTCGAGACCGTCTATTCCGGCGCCTGGATCCAGGGTGAGCGCGGCATTGTGCTGGCCATCCAGCGCCAGCCCGACGCCAACACCGTGGCCGTGGTCGACGCCATCAAGGCCATCCTGCCCAAGCTCAAGGCGCAGATGCCCGACTCGATCAAGATCATCCAGGTGAACGATAGATCGGTCTCGATCCGCGACTCCATCCACGACGTCAACTTCACCCTGCTCTTGACCGTCGGCCTCGTGGTGATGGTGATCTTCCTGTTCCTGCGTCGTGCCAGCGCCACCCTGATTCCCACCGTCACACTGCCGATCTCGCTGATCTCCACCTTCGCGCTGATGGCCTGGCTGGGCCACTCGCTCAACAATATCTCGCTCCTCGGCATCACCCTGGCCGTGGGCCTGGTGGTGGACGACGCCATCGTGGTGCTCGAAAACATCGTGCGCTACCTCGAGGAAGGCATGAAACCCTTCGAGGCCGCCATCAAGGGCGCGCGCGAAGTCGGCTTCACCATCATCTCGATCTCGCTGTCGCTGGTGGCGGTGTTCATTCCCATCTTCTTCATGCCCGGCGTGATCGGCCTGTTGTTCCACGAATTCGCCGTGGTGGTGTCGCTGGCCATCATCGTCTCGGGCATCTCCTCGCTGACGCTGATCCCCATGCTGTGCGCCTATTTCCTGAAGCCGGAAAAGCACGACGACCCGGACCACCCCATCAGCCGGATGTTCGAGCACGGCTTCAATGTCACCCTGGGTGCCTACCGCGACACCCTGGACGTGGCCCTGCGCCACCGCGGCCTGATGCTGCTGGTCGCCCTCTCCACCGTGGTACTGACTGGTTGGTTCATTGCCATCAGTCCCAAGGGCTTCTTCCCGGAGGAAGACATCGGCCAGATCCAGGTCGGCACCGAGGCCGCCCTCGATATCGCCTACCCGGCCATGCAGGAGCTGCAGCGCCGCGCCGAGGCGCAGGTGCGAGCCAACCCCTACGTCGCCTTCCTGGTTTCCAGCGTGCCCGGTGGCAACAACGGCCGCATGTTCATCACCCTCAAACCCAAGGGCGAGCGACCCAAGATGGCCGAAGTGGTGGATAGCCTGCGCAAGTCGGTCGCCGGCATCCCTGGCCTCAAGGTCTATTTCAACCCGGTACAGAACCTGCGCCTGGGCGGCCGGCCCGCCAAGAGCCGTTATCAGTACACGCTGCAAAGCGTTCAGGCCGACGAGCTCAATACCTGGGCCGACAAGCTGACCACTGCCCTACGTGATGACCCGCAGCTGCGCGACGTCGCCACCGACTCCCAGCTCAATGGCCTGCAGGCCACCCTGCGGGTGGACCGTGACCGCGCCGCCGCGCTGGGCATCGATATGCAGAACCTGCGCGATACACTCTACGCCGCCTTTGGCGATCGCCAGGTGGGCACCATCTATACGCCGATATCGGACTACGCGGTCATCATGCGGCTTGATGAACCCTTCCGTACCGACGAAACCGCCTTCGACCGTCTCAAGCTGCGCGGCAAGGGCGGCGAGCTGGTACCGCTCAAGTCCTTCGCCCGTATCGAGCGTACCGCCGGCCCCACCTCCATCAACCACCAGGGCCAGCTGCAGGCGGTGACCATCTCCTTCAACCTCGCCCCGGGCGCGGTCCTGGGCGATGCCATCAAGCACATCGAGGCCAAGAAGGCCGAGCTCAATATGCCGCCCTCGGTCATCACCAGCCTGGGCGGCGACGCGGCCGTGTTCCAGCAGAGCCAGGGCAGCCAGACGGCCCTCTTGATCCTCGCCGTGGCGGTGATCTACGTACTGCTGGGCGTACTGTACGAGAGCTATATCCATCCCATCACCATCCTGGCCGGCATCCCCTCGGCCGCGGTCGGCGCCCTGCTCACCCTGCGCCTCTTCAACGTCGACCTGACCCTGATCGCCGTGATCGGCATCCTGCTCCTGATCGGTATCGTCAAGAAGAACGCCATCATGATGATCGACTTCGCCATCGAAGCCCGCCACAAGGGCGAGACCGACCCGGTCAAGGCCATACGCGAAGCCTGTCTGCTGCGCTTCCGCCCCATCATGATGACCACCCTGGCCGCCATGATGGGCGCCGTACCCATCGCCCTCGGCCTCGGCGCCGGCGCCGAGCTGCGCCAGCCGCTGGGTCTGGCCGTGGTCGGCGGCCTCTTGTTCTCGCAGCTGATCACGCTCTACATCACCCCGGTGCTGTATCTGTTCTTTGACGGCCTGCAGGAAAAATTCAAAGGCAAGAAGGCCACCGCCGCCTGAACCAACACAAAGACCAACAAAAAAGGGCCGGCTCCATAAGGAGTCGGCCCTTTCCTATTACTTGCTACTACCTGTCGCCTTGCGGCGACCGGCACTTACCAGCTCAGCTTGAGCGTGTACTTGCCGTTGGTGGCGCCAGTGCCACCCGAGTAGTAGATCACCTTCACGTAGCGGGCGGAGGTGGTGCTACCAGTGTTGCTGACCGAGGCGCTATCGACCTTGCCTGCACTCAGTTCGCTCTTGGCGAGCTGGGTGCTGCTGGCGTTGTAGATATACAGGTCGTAGTCGGCGCTGCTGCTGCCCGGGGTCATGGTGGCGGTCAGGGTCTTGCCGGCCGGCAGGTCCACCTTGAACCAGTCAGCATCGGAGCTGCTGGCCATGGTGGCATTCAGCGTAGCGGGCGCGGTCACAGCGTTGGCGGTAGCCAGCGTGTTGTTCGGCTCGGTTTCGCTGCCGGTGGTCGGCGGCGTGGTGCCACCGATCGCAGCCTGCACCGCGGCATAGGCGTCCAGCATGCCGGCGCCGCAACCGCTACACGAAGCCACGAAGGGACGAGCCGACGACTTCAACAGGCTTTCCACCTGGTCCGGGGTCAGCGAAGGCTTGGCCGAGATCATCAGCGCTGCCACGCCAGCCACGTGCGGGGTGGCCATCGAAGTACCCTGGTAGTAGGCATAGCTGTCGGCGCCCGGAGCCGAGGCGCCGGCATTCAGGGTCGACAGAATGCCGTTGGCGCTACCCGAACTCTGGTCGCCGCCAGGGCCGGCAATGTCCACACCCGTACCGTAGTTCGAGTAGTAGGCACGGGCGCCGGTCTTGCCGTAGGCCGCCACCGCCACCACACCCGAGCAATTGGCCGGGCTGGAGTTGCTGACGTTCTGGCTCTCGTTACCAGCGGCCACGATCACCACCGTGCCGTTGGCGCGGGCAGTATTGATCGCGTTCTGCGAGGTCGTGTCACAAGCGCCACTGCCACCCAACGACATATTGATCACGCGTGCCTTGTTGGGGTTGGCCGGCACGCCGCTGACGGTACCGCCCGAGGCCCAGATCATGGCATCGGCAATATCAGAGGTGTAGCCACCGCACTTGCCCAATACCCGCACCGGCAGCACCTTGGCGTTGTAGGCAATGCCCGCTACGCCGACGCCGTTGTTGGTCACCGCGGCGATGGTGCCGGCCACGTGGGTACCGTGCCAGCTGGAGGTGGAGGCCGGCTCGCCCGAACCGCACTCATTGGCAGCGGTGGCGTCGCCCGGATCCTTGGCGTCGCTGTCGCGACCGTCGCCATCGTTGGAGATAGCAGTGTCATTGATCATGTCGTAGCCGCCCACGATATTGGCGGCCAAATCGGCATGCGGACGGTAGCCGGTGTCGATCACCGCCACCACCACGCCTGCACCGGTCGACAGATCCCAGGCTGCCGGCGCATTGATACCGGCGGTCGAGTTCTGCAGATCCCATTGGTCGGTCCAGCGCGGGTCGTTCGGGGTTGCAGCCATGGCATGCATGATGCGGTCCGGCTCGGCGTACTCGACGTTCGGGTCGTCCTTGGCGATCTTGGCAGCCATGGCGGCCACATCCTTGACGGCGTAGCGGCGGTCCAGCTTCCAGATCTGCGTACCCAGGCCGCCGGCACGCAGGAACTTGACGGTACCGCCGTAAGCATTGAGCGCGCCCTGCAGCGTGCTCTGACGCTGAGCCTGCACGGTAGCCTGCGCGGTAGCGCCGCTGACGCTCATGGCCTGCATCGGCGTAACGCCGCTGTCACGGTACTTCACGATAATGCGGTCGGTATCCACGATGGGGTGCACCGTGGACCCAACCTGTGCCGCCATGCCATAGCCGGCCGCCATGGCCAGCGCTGCAGCGACACCGCCCTGCTTAAGCAGGAACACCCATTCTTTGTTGCTTCTCATCTCTCTATTGCTCCGTATTGAACTGCTTGCATCGCGCCGGGGCTCCACCAACGCTGGAAACAAACCACCCGCCGCCCTCCGCAGGTACGGAGGCCGACAAGGGAGCCTGGGGGGTACGGGACGGTCAGCCCGAAGCGGGGCTGAACGGAATGGGGGGCGGGAAGAAACGACGGGGCGGCAGTCCACCGCGCGGCGAATGCCGACGGCAAAGAAGACGAGCACGAGCAAACCAGGACATGCCTTACCCTCCAAAAGCAGGAAAGGCGCGAACGCCCGTCCTACCGTAAGGAAAACGGTGCGCCGAGCTCTAGAGGCCCGGTGGCTTGTACAGCAGCAATGCTTGGGTGATGCCTAGGGAACACGAACCACGTGGCAATGAACACTCACGCGGCGGGCAATACCGTTATCAGCGGTAGGCGCGAAGGCAATGTAGACATATTTGCACGTCATAACAATATATTTGTAAGTCGTGTCAAAAAACTACAACAACGCCCCTACCAGCTCACCTTCAGTTGCTCGCCTTCGACCACGACATGGCAGGCCAACCGCGGCAGATCAGGATGGTCTGGCAGGCTGGGCGCCAGCCGCTCAGCCTCGCTCAAGAGCCCCTTGCGCGCCAGCACATTGCGCTCCTTGCCCACCATCACCACCGGTTTAGACTCGTTGCCGGCGCGATGCAAGTGCACGAGGCAGGCCCCGCATGTCCCTTGCCCACAGCGCCAATAGAGCGGCAGCCGGCCCTCGCGCGCCAGCTCTCGTACGGCGTCGATCAAGAGGCTACCGGCCGGCGCCTCGACATCGAGGGGCTCGGCCATGCCGCCGCCCTGCAGGATCAATCGGGTCATACCGTCATGGAACGCCAGCAAGGCCGATCTGGCAAGCCTTGCCGCCAGCCTGTGTTAGAGTCCGCTTGATGTTGCACCGTACCTCCCATCGCCCATGAAACGACTGCTGCCCTCCCTGCTGTTCGGCCTTTGCGCCACCCTGGCCCAGGCTTCCCTGCTGGACGACATGAACGCCGCCCGCGAAGCCGCCCGTACCGGCCGGCTGGAGCAGCTGGTCGAGATCAGCAACCGCACCGACGGTACGCCGCTCGAGATGTACCCCCGCTATTGGCTGCTGAGCGCCCAGATCGACCAGTTGCCCGAGAACGAGGTCATGGCCTTTCTCGATCGCTACGCCGGCAGCGTGATGGCCGACCGCTTGCGTGCCGACTGGCTCAAGAGCCTGGGCAAGCGCGGCCAGTGGCCGTTGTTCGAGCGCGAATGGCCACGCCTCTCGCAGTGGGAGACCGGCAGCGAACTGCATTGCTACCGGCTGCAGCTGGCGGTGGCACAGCGCGACCGTGCCATGTTGCAGCGCGAAGCCCGCCCGCTCTGGTTCAATGCCAAGGGTCTGCCCGAGGCCTGCGCACCGGTATTCGATACCCTCTTCAGCAGCGGCCAGCTCAATAGCGACGACGCCTGGGCCCGTGTACGCCTGGCGCTGGAGGCCAACAATCCCGACTTCGCCGCGCAATTGCTGCCGCGCCTGAACAACCCCGCCGGCTTCGATGCCAAGCGCCTCAAGGCCATCGCGGCCAAGCCCGAGAAGGGCGTCAACGGCCTGTCTCTGACCGGCCGCGGCGGCCGCGAGCTGGCGCTGTTCGCCATCGAACGCGCTGCCCGCAGCGACCTCGACGCCGGCCCCGCCCTGCTGGAAAAACTGGCCACCAAACTACCCGAGGCCGACCGCAAGCACGCCTGGCGCCAGTTGGGCTACCAGGCCGCGCGCAAGCTCGACGACCGGGCGCTGGGCTGGTTCGCCAAGGGCGAACCGCTCTCCGAACTCGATGACGACGACCGAGAATGGTATGTACGCGCAGCCCTGCGCGCCGGCGACTGGCAGGCCGTGGCCAACGGCATCGATGCCATGGGCGAGGACACCCGCAAGCAGGCGGCCTGGCGCTACTGGCGGGCCCGTGCCTGGCAACAGGCCGGCCAGGCGCTGGAGGCCAGCAAGCGGTTCGTCGAGCTGGCTGGCGAGCACCACTTCTACGGCCTCCTGTCGCGCGAGGAGCTGGGCAGCGTGGCCGACGTCACCGCCGGTCGCTACAAACCCAACAACGACGAACTGCAAGCCGCCCGCAACCTGCCCGCCGTACAGCGGGCGCTCGCGCTCAACAACCTGAACTGGCGCATCGAGGCCAATCGCGAGTGGAACTGGGCCATGCGCGGACTCAGCGATCAGCAACTCCTGGCTGCTGCCGAAGTAGCGCGCCAGGCCAACTGGTACGACCGCGCCATCTACTCGGCCGAGCGTACCCGCGAACTGCATGACTTCAGCCTGCGTTTCCTGGCTCCCTATCGCGATGTCACCCAAAGCTACGCCCGCGACATGGCCCTCGATGAAGCCTGGACCTATGGCCTGATCCGCCAGGAGAGCCGTTTCGTCAGCGTCGCCCGTTCCGGCGTCGGCGCCCAGGGCCTGATGCAACTGATGCCGGCCACCGCCCGGTGGGTGGCCAAGAAGATGGGGGTCAGCTACAACCCGGTCTCGGTCAACGAGATCGGCACCAATGTCCAGCTTGGCACCTACTATCTCAAGCACGTGCTGGAGAGCCTGGGTAACCAGCCTGTCCTCGCGACCGCAGCCTACAATGCCGGCCCCGGCCGTGCCCGCGCTTGGCGTGCCAACCGCCCGCTGGAAGGTGCTGTCTACGCCGAGAGCATTCCCTTCAGCGAGACCCGCGACTACGTCAAGAAGGTCATGACCAATGCGGTCTACTACGCCCAGGCTTTCGGCAAAGGCGAGACCTCGCTCAAACGTCGCTTGGGCGTGATTGCCGCCAAGGGTAGTAACGAACCGCCACCGGATGACACCCCTTAGGTAGCCAACCCTACGGCCGCTTGGCGGTGACCTCGTGATAGCCGGTCAGGACGGAGAACTGGCGCAACGATCAGACAAGGACTAGAACGGGATACCGATCACTCCCCGTCGCTGCCATGCCCATCCCCCGCTGCGCCCCCATTCTTGTTCTTGGTGGTACCGGCTTCGTCGGCACCGCGCTGGCGGCCCAGCTGGTGACGCGGGGCCATGAGCTTACCCTGCCCAGCCGCGACCGCGAGAAGGTCAAGGAGGACCTGATCCTCTTGCCCGGCGTCACGGTCATCGACGCCGACATCCACGACCCCGCCGTGCTGGCCGAGCTGGTGCCCGGCCATGCCGCCGTGATCAATCTGGTCGGCATCCTGCACGGTACGCCGGCGGCCTTCCGCCATGCCCATGTCGAGCTGACCGGCAAGATCATCGCCGCCGCCCAGGCTGCCGGCGTCCGCCGCTACCTGCATATGAGTGCGCTGGGTGCCGATGTGGCGGGTACCTCCAGCTACCAGCGCAGCAAGGGCGAGGCGGAAGCCCTGGTGCGTGCCAGTGGCCTCGATTGGACGATCTACCGCCCCTCGCTGATCTTTGGTCAGGGCCGCTGCTTTGTCAGCCTGTTTGCCAACCTGCTCAAGCTCGCACCGGTCGTGCCATTGGCCGGCGCCAACGCGCGCATGCAGCCGGTGTGGGTGGAAGACGTCGCCCGCGCCTTTGTCGCTGCCCTGGAGGACGATGCCCTGCTGGGACAGAGCCTCAACCTGGTCGGCCCCGACATCTACACCCTGCAGGCCCTGGTCAGCCGCATCGGTGCCGCCGCCGGTCATCCCCGGCCGGTATTCGGCATCCCCAACTGGCTGGGCAAATTGCAGGCCGGCGCACTGCAGATCCTGCCACGCCCCCCCATGAGCCGCGACAATGTCGACAGCCTCAAGCGCGACAATATCGACCCTGCCGGCTTTCCCACCGTCCTGGGCTGGCAGCCCACTGCCCTGGAAGCCATCCTGCCCACCCTGCTGGCCGGCGGCCGTGTGCGCGACCGCTTCCTGTCGCTGCGCCGTCGAGTCTAAGCGGCGAATTTCCGATGCGGCCGACGAACGGAAGACCTCCGCCGTCTTACTGACCGAACCAAGCAGGCGGCCTCAGGTCGGAGCACGATGCAACTGATCATCGGTAACCGTTCCCGCTCGTCCTGGTCGCTACGGCCCTGGATCCTGCTCAAGCATTTCGGCATTCCCTTCGAGGAAGTGCGGACGCTGCCGCACGAGCTCGCGCCCAGCGGCAAATTCCCCTGCCTGCTCGATGGCCCTACCCAGGTCTGGGAATCCCTGGCCATCTGCGAATACCTGGCCGAGTCTTTCCCCGAGCTCCCCTTCTGGCCGCAGGACAAGGCCCTGCGCGCCGAGGCCAGGGCACTGGCCGCGGAGATGCATGCCGGCTTTGATGCCCTGCACCGGCACTACCCCATGGCGGACCGGCAAGGCGCACGCCGTCCCCACCCGCCCGAAGTGGAACGCGATCTGACCCGCTTTGCCGTACTGGTGGAAAGCCTGCGGGCCCGCCATGCCGCGCACGGGCCCTTCCTGATGGGTACCTTCGGCATCGTCGACGCCATGTATCTACCACTGGCCGCCCGCTGCCAGGCCTATGGCCTGGCACTGCCGGTACGGACCCACGCCTGGATGCAGACGGTACTGACCCTGCCACATGTGCGCGAGTGGTATGGCGCGGAAGCCCCCCGCTAATCCCTTAGGCCAAGCTTCCCGGGCGCTCTGCCGGGGCAGGCTCGTTCTCCCTGGCCTCCCCCGCCTGGTCCGATTCAAACAGGCTCTCCAGCTCCGCCATCGCCTCGCGTGAGGTCTGGATCAGCTGGGTCTCGTCATGGTGGACGGCATGCTGCCGCTCCAGCAACGCTTCGTCGTGATGGCGGAAGGTCTGCAGGGTGTGCTGCGCCACCTCGGCCGGTGTGCCCAGCCCGGTCAGCACCCCGCGCGCCATCTCCAGGCTGGCGGCAAAGGTTTCGCGCACCACCACCTGCACCCCCAGGTCGCGCAAACGGTAATAGTGGAAGCGGTTGCGCGCGCGGGCATAGATCAACAGGTGCGGAAAGTGTTCGCGCACCGTCTCGGCGGTCTTGATCGAGGCCTCCACGTCGTCGATGGCCAGCACAAACACCTCGGCCTGCGCCGCGCCGGCCGCCCTGAGCAGGTCCAGCCGCGAGGCATCGCCATAGTGGATGCGGTTGCCAAAGCGGCGCACGAAGTCCACCTGCTCGAAGCTCACTTCCAGCACCGTGCTCGGTATCTTGCGCATGCGCAGCACCCGCGCCACGATCTGGCCAAAGCGGCCGAAGCCGGCAATGATCACCCGGTGGTTGTCCGATTCAATCTGGTCGAATTCACGCTTGGGGCCGGCTTCCAGACGCGGCACGATCCAGCGGCTATGGACCCCTACCAGCAGCGGCGTCAGCGCCATGGACAGGGTCACCACCATGGCCAAGAGGTCGGCCGTCGGCTCGTCCATCAACTGCTGGCTGGCCGCCAGGGTGAGGAGCACGAAGGCGAACTCACCGCCCTGCGAAAGGTAGATGGCAAAACGCCGCCGCGCCCGCCCGTCCTGGCCCGCCAGCGAGGCGATCAGATAGAGCACCACCATCTTCACCAGCATCAGCCCCAGAGCCAGCGAGAGCACCTGCAGCGGGTGGGCACGCAAGAGGCCCAGGTTGGCAGCCATGCCCACCGCCACAAAAAAGAGCCCCAGCAGCACGCCCTTGAAGGGCTCGATATTGGCTTCCAACTCGTGGCGGAATTCCGAATCCGCCAGCAGCACGCCGGCGAGGAAGGCCCCCAGCGACATCGACAGCCCGGCGGCCTCCATGGCCCAGGCCGTACCCATCACGATCAACAGGGTCGCCATCACAAACAGTTCATGGCTATTGGCCCGCGCCACCCGGCGCAGCACCTTGCGCAGCAACAACCGCCCACCCAGCACCACCGCCAGTACCGCCGCGATCGACACCCAGGCCGGCGGCCGATGGATGGAGACCGCATCGGGCGAGAGCAGCGGCAGGATGGCCAGCAAAGGGATCACCGCCAGATCCTGGAACAGCAGCACCGCAAAGCCATCGCGGCCATGGCGGGTCGCCAGCTGGCGCTTCTCGGCCAGCATCTGCAGCACAAAGGCGGTAGAGGACAGCGACAGCGCCAGGCCCGCCACCGTGGCCGCCAGCGGCGGCAAGCCCAGCAGCCAGCCTATGCCACCAAGCAGCAGCGCACTCAGCAGCACCTGCGCCCCGCCCAGGCCAAATACCACCCGCCTGAGCACCCACAGCCGGGCCGGCTGCAGCTCAAGACCAATGATGAACAGCAGGAGCACCACCCCGAACTCACTGGTGTGCAAGATGGCCTCGGGCTGGTCGATCAGGCCCAGCCCCCAGGGGCCGATTGCCACCCCGGCGGCCAGAAAGCCCAATACCGAGGCGAGTCCAAAGCGCTTGAGCAGGGGTACGGCGATGACGGCGGAAGCGAGCAGGACAACGCCTTGCGAGAGCAGCGACATAGCAGGAGACCAAAAAGCAGAGCCCCGATGATGGCACGCAGGGTGGCGCGCTGTGAACCGGAGCGGCGGGCTGGAGGCAATAAAAAACCCCGCCGTGGCGGGGTTCTTCGGGGCGGTGAAGGCGCTTAGGCGTTCACGGCGTCCTTCAGGGCCTTCAGGGCGCTGAAGGCGGGCGACTTGCGAGCAGCGATCTGGATCGCTTCGCCGGTCTTGGGGTTACGGCCGGTCTTGGCAGCCTTGGCCTTCACGGAGAACTTGCCCACGCCCGGCAGAACGGCTTCTTCACCCTTGGACAGGGTGTCGCGCAGGGCATCGCCCAGAGCGTCGACGAAAGCTTCGGTCACGGTCTTCGGTTGTTGGGTGCGCTCGGCCAGCGCGTCGATCAGCTCTTTTTTGGTCCGCATAGGAATCTCTCAGAATGGATGTCTTGGAAAGCCCGATTGGGCTCGGTGCGCATCAAACCACGCTGTGCCGGCGAAGGCAACAGCCCCAGGCCTCGATGATCAGCGCGAACCCTAACCCAGAGCGGTGCAGCAACACAATACTTGACGTGCAGTTTAACTATCAAAATTGGGTTCCACGCCTTTTTCGCCAGTCGTGGAACCATTTCCAGGGGTGAGCACCAACAACAAAGGGCCCTTAGGCCCTTTGTAGCGACAGCAGCGAGCAGCGCTCAGTCTGCAAAAATTACTTGGTCTCGACCGCTATTCTTGGCCCGGTACATGGCCTCGTCGGCGCGGATCAGCATCGAGTGACCGTTCTCCTCGGCCTTGATCTCGGCCACCCCGGTCGAGAAGCGGATGTCGATATGTTGGCTGTGGTGGAAGAACGGCGTCTTGGCATTGACCTGGCGCAAGCGGTCGATCAGGAAGCGGGCGCCATTGAGGTCGGTTTCCGGCAGCAGCACCAGGAATTCCTCGCCGCCATAACGCACCAGCACGTCGCTCTCGCGCAGCACCGCCTTGGCAATGCTGGCAAAGTGCATCAGCACCTTGTCGCCTACCAGGTGACCATGCCGGTCGTTGACCTGCTTGAATTCGTCCAGGTCCAGGATGGCCACGGTCAGCGCATGGGCGGCGCGGCGTGCGCGCTTCACTTCGCGGGTCAGGAGGTGCTCCAGGCCCTGGCGGTTGAGCGCCCCGGTCAGCGGGTCCTGCTCCAGTGTCTTGCGGTTGATCGCCAGGTCCGACTGGATCTTGTCCATGGTGGACTTGAGTTCCTGCAGGTCGCGATGCGAGGCCGATACCGTCTGGCGTACAGTACCGGTCGATTCGATCAGGGTATTGAGCACCTGCTCCAACTGACGCGGGTCGTTGCTGCTGCGCAGGGTATCGAGCGAGCGATCCATCACCTCACTACCGCGCAGCAGGTCCTCCAGCAGCGTCTCCGAGGTCTCGTTCATGCCTTCGAGCACGTCAGAAACCCGGAACAACACCTGGTAGGCACTCTTCAACTCCTCGTCGCTCTTGTCTGTGGGAGACTTGATTGCGGCAATGGCGTTGTAGAATTTGGCGTAATTCTCTGGCGTGGGCGGCAGACCCAGCTCGGCAAGGCGCTTGAGCGCGATGCGGGCGATGTCCGACGGCGTCAAGGAGGGCGATTGCGGTGGCGTCATCGAGCGTTCGTTCATTATCTCAACCACTTATGGTACCAGAGCTTCGCGACTGCGGCAGTCTGCTTCCGGCCGTGTAAGCGCAAACCCAACGAAGCAAACAACGTATGCATATCCACATTCTCGGCATCTGCGGCACCTTCATGGGCGGCATCGCCCAACTGGCCCGGGCCTGCGGCCACACTGTCACCGGCTGCGACGCCAACGTCTATCCGCCCATGAGCACACAGCTCGAAGCAGCCGGCATACAACTCATTGAAGGCTACTCGCCTGAACAGATCAAACTCAATGCCCATATTTACGTTATCGGCAATGTGGTGACGCGCGGCAATCCACTGATGGAGGCCATCCTCGACGCCGGTTTGCCCTATGTCTCCGGCCCGCAGTGGCTGGCCGAGGAAGTACTGCGCCGGCCGGAGCATCCGCTATGGGTACTGGCCGTGGCCGGCACGCATGGCAAGACCACCACCACCGCCATGCTGAGCTGGATACTCGAATACGCCGGCCTCGCACCAGGTTTCCTGGTTGGTGGCGTGCCGGAGAATTTTGGTTTATCCGCTCGTCTGCCGGGCGAACCGCGGCAGGAAAAGGGCGGCCGCTCACCGTTCTTTGTCATTGAAGCCGACGAATACGACACCGCCTTCTTCGACAAGCGCTCCAAATTCGTCCACTACCGGCCGCGCACCGCCATTCTCAACAACCTCGAGTACGACCACGCCGACATCTTCCCCGATCTCGGCGCCATCGAGACCCAGTTCCACCACCTGGTGCGTACCGTCCCCAGCCAAGGCCGGCTGATCGTCAACGGCCGCGAGCAAAGCCTGCAGCGGGTGCTGGCACGTGGCGCCTGGTCCTCGGTCGAATACTTTGGCGGCGAACAAGGCTGGCAGGCCGGCACGCCGTACGAAGACGGCTTCGAGGTCCTGCTGGACGGCCAGCCGCAAGGCCGTTTGCGCTGGTCGCTCCTGGGCGAGCACAACCAGCACAACGCCCTGGCCGCCCTGGCCGCCGCCCGCCATGTCGGCGTCACCCCGGAGGTCGGCATCGCCGCCCTGGCCGAGTTCCGCAACGTCAAACGGCGCATGGAAGTACGCGGCGTTGCCGGCGGTGTCACCGTCTACGACGACTTCGCCCACCACCCCACCGCCATCGCCACCACCGTTGCCGGCCTGCGTCGCAAGGTCGGCGGCGCACGCATCCTGGCGGTGCTGGAACCACGTTCCAACACCATGAAACTGGGCACCATGAAGGAAGCGCTACCCGGCAGCCTGGTCGACGCCGACCGCGTCTACTGCTATGGCGCCAAGCTGGGCTGGGACCCGGCCGAAGCGCTGGCCCCCTTGGGTGCCAAGGCCCAGAGCCACCAGGATATCCAGCAACTGGTGGCCGCCGTCGCGCTTGAGGCCAAGCCCGGTGATCATGTGCTGGTCATGAGCAATGGCGGCTTCGAAGGGGTACACCAGAAGCTGCTCGATGCCCTGGCCCGCTAAGGCCCGCTTGTGAACCCAGGCAAGCCATGTCGGAAAGGCCATCTTTTCAACAGCTTGGGTTCATAATAGCGGCAAGAACAAGGAGGAAGCGCCATGCAGAGCAACGAAGCATTGCTGCTGAAGCTGATCCAGTCGGTACGGCTGTTCGGCGGTTTCAGTCAGGACGAAGCACGGCTCTTCCTCTCCGCCAGCCAGTTCGAGCAGCACCCGGCCGGCAAGCGGCTGCTGACCGAAGGCGAAGACGGCAGCGAGCTCTACGTATTGCTGTCAGGCCAGGTCAGCGTGCGCCGCTTTGGCGGCGTCAGCGAGCATGAGTTGGCGCGGCTCGGACCTGGCGAGACCTTTGGCGAGCTATCCCTGGTCGATTTCGGCTGGCGTTCGGCCAGTGTCGAAGCCCTGGAAGAGGTAAGGGTGCTGGTCTTCAAGCGCGCCAGCCTAAGCCGCTTACCAGCGCTGGAGACCAAGCTCTACCGCAACCTCGCCATACTGCTGGCCAGCCGTCTGCGCGAGACCGACGCCCGCCTGACCGAGTTGGTCGAACAGGCCGCCGACCAGGATGCTTTCCAGAAGCTGGCAGAAACGACCCACCGTAACGCTTATCTAGGATGAAGTCGCTCGGCCTTCCCTGAGTATGGGCACGTCATTTCTCCGCCCGGCGGAGCCGGGCGTTAACCAGCACCCGATGTTCCGGCGCGCTTCGCTTGATCTACTCCTACTCCCCCCGCCCTCGCCGCCGCGACTGCGTGGTTGTTGCCCCTTCAGGGGCTTACAACCACGGCGTCCTCCTTGCGGGGGTGGAGCCTCGCTGACGCTCGTTAGGGGAATCTGCGATCAGTCGCGGCAGCCATAGCGCCCACCTGCCTAGTTAGGCCGCCATCTCCGCCAAGGCCAGCTGGGTCACGGCCTGCTCATCCAGGCGCCACCAGGCTTCCGCGGCGGGCGGAGCCTCAATGTCGACGCGCTGGCCCATGCGCGGGGTGGCGATCGCCACGCCGTGGGCATGCGCCAGGGCGGTGATGCGTTCGAAGGGTTCGAACCAGTTGTGCAGGGCCAGATCGAAGGTACCGTTGTGGATGGGCAGAAGGTGCTTGCCGCGCAGGTCCAGGTGGGCCTGCAGGCTGTGCTCGGGCTGCATGTGCACGTCCGGCCAGTTCTCGTTGTAGGCGCCGGTTTCGACCAGGGTCAGGTCAAACGGGCCCAAGCGGTCACCGATCGCCTTGAAGCCATCGAAATAGCCCGAATCACCGCTGAAGAAGATCTTCAGCTCCAGACTCTGGATCACCCAGGATGCCCACAGTGTGCTGTTGCCGTCCGTCAGGCCGCGACCGGAGAAGTGCTGCGACGGGGTCGCGGTCAGCTTCAGGCCGCCGACCTCGGCGACTTGCCACCAGTCGAGCTGCTGTACCTTGTCGGCCGCAATACCCCACTGCACCAAGGTATCACCCACGCCCAGCGGGGTGATGAAGTGCTTGACCTTGCCATCCAGCGCCAGCACAGCTGCCTTGTCGAGGTGGTCATAGTGGTCGTGGGAGAGGATCACCCCCTCGATTTCGGGCAGCTCGGCAATGCTCAGCGGCGGCTGGTGGAAACGCTTGGGGCCGGCCCACTGGAAGGGCGAGGCGCGCTCGGAAAAGACCGGATCGGTCAGCCAGAAGCGCTGCTGCAGCTTGAGCAGCAGGGTCGAGTGCCCCAGGCGGTACAGGCTGTTGTCAGGCGCGGCCAAGAGCTGCTCGCGGCTCAGCGGCTCCACCGGCACTGCTGACTTTGGCGTCGCCTCGGCCGGCTTGTTGAACAGAACCTGCCAGATGATACCCAGCATCTTGCCCAGCCCCTGCTTCTGCATGGGCGCCACATTACGGAACTTGCCGCGTTGGAACTGCACCGAGTGGCTGTGGCGCGAGGGTTTGCTGGCAGGGGTGGTCAATTTGGCCATGTAAGGGCTCCGGCAAGGTAACGGTGAGCAGCATGTCAGCAGCAAAGACGCGCGCCACGCTGGCAAGTTCAAAATTACACTACACAGTGTAGTTTTATAAAAAGCAAAAGTAAACTACCCAGTGTAGAATTTGCCCGTCACGATAGATCAGCCCACCATGAGCACCGCGCCCCGCCTTACCGACCAGAAACGCCAGGCCATCATCGACGCCGCCATCGCCGAATTCCGCCAGGGCGGCTTCCAGAGCACCAGCATGGACCAGGTCGCCGCCCGCGCCGAGGTCTCCAAGCGCACGGTATACAACCACTTCCCCAGCAAGGACGCCCTGTTCGCCGAAATCCTGCTGCAGCTATGGCAGCGCAGCATGAGCGGCGCCGAGCTGGTCTACAGCCCCGAACGACCGATACGCGAACAGCTGCTGGAGCTGATAGGCCGCAAGCTCGAACTCTTGGCCGACGCCAGCTTCCTCGACCTCGCGCGGGTCGCCATCGCCGAAGCCATCCACGCCCCGGAGCGCGCCCAGTCCATGATCGCCCGCTTTGGCGAGAAGGAAGAAGGCGTACTGATCTGGTTGCGCGCCGCCGTAGCCGATGGCCGGCTCGCCCTACCCGACCCGGTCTTTGCCGCCCACCAGCTGCAGGGCCTGGTCAAATCCTTCGCCTTCTGGCCGCAGATCGCCATGGGCCAGCCCTCCCCCAACGCCGCCGAACGGCAGCAGATCGCGGCAAGCTCGGTCGACATGTTCCTGGCCTACTACCAGCCCCCACAATCTGACCAATGAGCAATGGTCTAACGGTGACCTGCACCCCGCGTTTAGTACGGTAACGATGTAGAGTCCGTTCCATCAAAGGGAACGGCAATGAAGAAGCGATTCACGGAAGAGCAGATCATCGGTGTCCTAAAGGAAGGCGAAGCAGGCATGAAGCCTGCAGAGCT